>NZ_CP090064.1:0-664166 GCF_023100685.1 Proteus vulgaris
GTGTCACTTTCGCTTTGGCAGCATTGTCTTGCCCGATTGCAGGATGAGTTACCTGCCACTGAATTTAGTATGTGGATACGTCCCTTGCAGGCAGAATTAAGCGATAATACGCTGGCGCTGTATGCACCTAATCGTTTTGTTTTAGATTGGGTAAGAGAAAAATACATTAATAATATCAACGCATTATTAGTGGATTTTTGTGGCTCTGAAGTCCCTTCTTTGCGTTTTGAAGTGGGTAATAAACCTGCATCGACACGTACACCGGAAAGTGTTCCTAAAACTGTCGTACATCCGACAGTAAATACGGCACCTACGTATAGTCAGTCCGTTCGCCCTAGCTGGGATAATCAACCCGCGTCTCAACTGCCTGAGCTGAATTATCGCTCTAACGTTAACCCAAAACATAAGTTTGATAACTTTGTTGAAGGTAAGTCTAACCAGTTAGCGAGAGCTGCAGCAAGACAAGTTGCTGATAATCCTGGTGGTGCTTATAACCCACTCTTTTTATATGGTGGAACAGGGCTAGGTAAAACGCACTTGTTACACGCAGTGGGTAACAGCATTATGGAACGTAAAGCGAATGCAAAAGTCGTTTATATGCATTCTGAACGTTTCGTACAAGATATGGTAAAAGCGTTACAAAATAATGCGATAGAAGACTTTAAACGCTATTACCGTTCTGTGGATGCACTATTAATTGATGATATTCAATTTTTTGCCAATAAAGAGCGTTCACAAGAAGAATTTTTTCATACCTTTAATGCATTGTTAGAGGGTAATCAGCAAATTATTTTAACCTCAGACCGTTATCCTAAAGAGATTAATGGTGTTGAAGATAGATTAAAATCACGCTTTGGTTGGGGATTAACGGTGGCGATTGAACCACCAGAACTTGAAACCCGAGTAGCGATTTTGATGAAAAAAGCGGATGAAAATCAAATTCAGTTACCTGACGAAGTGGCCTTTTTTATTGCTAAAAGACTTCGTTCTAACGTCCGTGAGCTTGAAGGTGCATTAAACCGAGTGATTGCTAACGCGAATTTTACAGGTCGTGCGATTACTATCGACTTTGTACGTGAAGCATTACGTGATTTACTCGCTCTACAAGAAAAATTAGTCACTATCGATAATATTCAAAAAACAGTTGCTGAATATTATAAAATTAAAGTGGCCGATTTACTGTCGAAGCGGAGATCCCGATCGGTTGCCCGTCCGAGGCAAATGGCAATGGCGCTGGCAAAGGAACTCACAAACCACAGCTTGCCTGAAATCGGGGATGCCTTTGGTGGTCGTGATCATACAACTGTTCTTCATGCTTGTCGTAAAATAGAGCAATTGCGTGAAGAAAGTCACGATATCAAAGAAGATTTTTCTAACTTAATCAGAACATTATCATCCTAGCGCTATGAAATTTATCATTGAACGTGAACAGCTTCTTAAGCCGCTACAACAAGTGAGTGGCCCTTTGGGTGGTCGTCCTACCTTACCTATTTTAGGTAACTTATTGCTTAAGGTGACTGAAAACACCTTATCACTAACAGGAACTGACCTTGAAATGGAGATGGTGGCGAGAGTTAACCTCAGCCAATCTCATGAAATTGGCGCCACAACTGTTCCTGCGCGTAAGTTTTTTGATATTTGGCGTGGGTTACCTGAAGGCGCAGAAATTAGTGTTGAGCTTGATGGTGATCGCCTTTTAGTGCGCTCAGGTCGTAGCCGTTTTTCATTATCAACCTTACCAGCATCTGATTTTCCTAACTTAGATGATTGGCAAAGTGATGTTGAATTTACCTTGCCTCAAGCAACATTAAAACGCCTCATTGAATCCACTCAGTTTTCAATGGCACATCAAGATGTGCGTTATTACCTCAATGGTATGTTGTTTGAAACTGAAAATACAGAATTACGCACAGTTGCAACAGATGGGCACCGTTTAGCCGTATGTTCGATGGATATCGGGCAATCTTTACCGGGTCACTCGGTTATTGTTCCTCGTAAAGGTGTTATTGAATTAATGCGTCTACTGGATGGTGGTGGTGAAAGTTCACTACAACTGCAAATCGGTAGTAATAATATACGGGCACATGTCGGTGATTTTATTTTTACCTCGAAGTTGGTTGATGGTCGTTTCCCTGACTATCGTCGTGTATTACCGAAAAACCCAAATAAAACAGTGACTGCGGGTTGTGATATTCTTAAACAGGCATTTTCTCGTGCTGCAATTTTATCCAATGAAAAATTCCGTGGTGTGCGTATAAACCTCACCAACGGTCAATTGAAAATTACAGCAAATAACCCTGAGCAAGAAGAAGCAGAAGAGATAGTTGATGTTCAATATCAAGGTGAAGAAATGGAAATTGGCTTTAATGTCAGTTATCTCCTTGATGTATTGAATACATTGAAATGTGAAGAAGTTAAGCTGTTACTAACTGATGCCGTTTCAAGTGTTCAAGTTGAAAATGTGGCAAGTTCTGCGGCTGCTTATGTTGTTATGCCAATGCGTTTATAATAGTCACTAACATGATTTTATCCCGTTTATTGATCCGCCATTTTAGAAATATCGAACAGGCGGATCTGCCATTAGCGGATGGCTTTAATTTTCTTGTTGGACCAAACGGGAGTGGTAAAACAAGTATACTTGAAGCGATTTACACCTTAGGACATGGACGAGCATTTCGTAGTTCTCAAGCAAATCGCGTGATCCAACATGATGAAAATGAATTTATTCTTCATGGGCGTTTAAGTGGGCTTAATGAAGAGAGCCGTGGCTATGCGATTGGATTGAGTAAAGATCGCGAAGGTAATAGCACGGTACGCATTGACGGAAGCGATGGTCATAAAATTGCAGAATTAGCCAAATTATTACCCATGCAATTAATTACACCTGAAGGTTTTACTTTACTGAATGGTGGACCTAAATATCGTCGCGCGTTTATCGATTGGGGTTGTTTTCATAATGAACCTCGATTTTTCGCTGCATGGTCGGATTTAAAACGTGTTTTAAAGCAACGTAATGCGGCACTAAGGCAAGCAACGTCTTATCGACAGCTAATGCCTTGGGATAAAGAACTTATCTTATTAACGCAACAGATAAGTGAATGGCGAGCTCAATATACCGAAGATATCGCTAAAGATATTGAAGAAACGTGTCGTCTGTTTTTACCAGAATTTTCGCTGAAAGTCAGTTTTCAGCGGGGCTGGGATAAAGAAACTGATTATGGTGAGTTGCTAGCACGTCAATTTGAACGTGATAAAATGTTAGCCTATACCTCACTTGGTGCTCATAAGGCAGATCTACGCATTAGAGCAAACGGCACGCCAGTAGAAGATATGTTGTCACGAGGTCAGCTCAAGCTATTGATGTGTGCTTTGAGACTGGCACAAGGTGAATATTTCACTCGTAAGAATGGGCAAAGATGCCTGTATCTGCTCGATGATTTTGCTTCCGAATTAGATGCAAGTCGGCGTCAGTTGTTAGCCGAGCGTCTAAAATCTACGCAAGCTCAGGTGTTTGTCAGTGCGATAACACAAGGGCAAGTGAAAGATATGCTAGATGTAAATAGCAGGCTATTTAGCGTAGAACGTGGCAAAATAGAGGTTAAACCATAGGAATAAAGCGAGAAACGTTGATGTCGAATACATATGACTCCTCAAGTATCAAAGTATTAAAAGGGCTGGATGCGGTGCGTAAGCGCCCGGGGATGTATATCGGGGATACAGATGATGGAACCGGTCTGCATCACATGGTCTTCGAGGTGGTCGACAACGCAATCGACGAAGCCCTCGCGGGTTTCTGTGATGAGATTATTGTCACTATCCATTCAGATAACTCCGTCTCTGTTCGAGATGATGGTCGTGGAATTCCAACCGGCATTCACCAAGAAGAGGGTGTTTCAGCAGCAGAAGTTATTATGACAGTTCTGCATGCTGGGGGTAAATTCGATGATAACTCCTATAAAGTCTCTGGTGGACTTCATGGTGTAGGGGTTTCTGTTGTTAATGCGTTGTCTGAAAAACTCGAACTGACTATTCATCGCGATGGAAAAATCCATCAGCAAATTTATCGTCATGGTGTACCTGATGATCGCTTAAAAGTGATTGGCGATACCGAAAAATCAGGAACATTTGTTCGTTTCTGGCCAAGTCTTGAAACCTTTAAGGGCGAGACTGAATTCCAGTATGAAATTTTAGCAAAACGTCTTCGTGAGTTGTCATTCTTAAACTCAGGCGTTTCTATCCGTTTAATTGATAAACGTGATAACCGTGAAGATCATTTCCACTACGAAGGCGGTATTAAGGCATTTGTTGAATACTTAAGCCGTAATAAAACGCCAATTCACCAAAATGTATTCTACTTCTCAACAGAGAAAGACAATATTGGTGTAGAAGTTGCGATGCTGTGGAATGATGGTTTCCAAGAGAATGTTTACTGCTTTACCAACAATATTCCACAACGTGATGGTGGTACACACTTAGTTGGTTTCCGTACTGCAATGACACGTACGTTAAACAACTATATGGATAAAGAAGGTTTTAATAAGAAATCGAAAATCAGTGCAACGGGTGATGATGCTCGTGAAGGTCTGATTGCGGTTGTCTCTGTTAAAGTACCTGATCCTAAATTCTCATCACAAACAAAAGATAAGCTGGTTTCTTCTGAAGTTAAAACAGCAGTAGAAACGCTGATGAATGAGAAGCTGGTGGAATACCTGTTAGAAAATCCAAATGACGCCAAAATCGTTGTTGGAAAAATTATTGATGCTGCTCGTGCTCGTGAAGCTGCGCGTAAAGCGCGCGAGATGACTCGTCGTAAAGGTGCTTTAGATTTAGGTGGCTTACCAGGTAAATTAGCAGACTGTTCTGAACGTGATCCTGCTTTCTCTGAACTGTATTTAGTGGAAGGGGACTCTGCGGGCGGTTCTGCAAAACAGGGGCGTAACCGTAAAACGCAGGCTATTTTGCCGTTAAAAGGTAAAATCCTAAACGTTGAGAAAGCGCGTTTTGATAAAATGCTGGCGTCTCAAGAAGTAGCAACATTAATCACAGCATTAGGTTGTGGTATCGGTCGCGATGAATATAACCCAGATAAACTGCGTTATCACAGCATTATCATCATGACGGATGCCGACGTCGATGGTTCTCACATTCGTACTCTGCTACTGACATTCTTCTATCGTCAAATGCCAGAAATTATCGAGCGTGGTCATATCTTTATTGCTCAACCACCACTTTACAAAGTGAAGAAAGGGAAGCAAGAGCAATACATCAAAGATGATGACGCGATGGACGAATACCTGATGTCGATAGCACTTGATGGTGCAGCACTTTATATCAGTGAACATGCGCCAGCAATGCACGGTGAGCAACTTGAAAAACTGGTTGTTGACTACCATGCTGCACATAAAATTATTCGTCGTATGGAGCGTATTTATCCACTGAGTATGTTAAATAGCTTGGTGTATCACTCAACGCTAACAGAAGATGCGTTATCTGATAAAGCTAAAGTCGAAGAGTGGATGAGTGGCTTGGTTAACCGTCTAAATGAAGCGGAAGATCAAGGCAGTACTTATAGCTATACTATTGCTCAAAACGATGAAAATCGTCTATTCGAACCTGTATTACGTATTCGTACTTACGGTGTAGATACAGACTACAAATTGGATTATGACTTTATCCACAGTAGCGAATATCAACGTATTACCCATTTAGGTGACATTATTGGTAACCTAATTGAAGAGGGTGCGTTTATTGAGCGTGGAGAGCGTCGTCAGGTGATTTCAAGCTTTGAAGAAGCACTTGAGTGGCTAACGAAAGAATCTCGTCGTGGCCTTGCTGTACAGCGTTATAAAGGTCTTGGGGAAATGAACCCAGAACAATTATGGGAAACCACCATGAACCCAGATACACGCCGTATGATGCAAGTAACCGTTAAAGATGCGATTGCAACGGATGAGCTATTTACTACGTTAATGGGCGATGCGGTTGAACCTCGCCGTGCCTTTATCGAAGAGAATGCGCTGAAAGCGGCAAATATTGATATCTAATTACGTGTGATTTCATCACGAAAAATAAAAACCAGCTAATTTAATTAGCTGGTTTTTTTTATATTTATAGACGATATTTTATCGAAAGATTAACGCAGAATATTCAGCATACGGCGTAAAGGCTCTGCGGCACCCCATAACAATTGGTCACCGACAGTAAAGGCTGAAATAAATTCAGGGCCCATATTCAGTTTACGAATACGGCCTACAGGTGTGCTCAATGTACCTGTAACTGCGGCAGGTGTTAACTCTCTAATAGTCAATTCACGATCATTAGGAATGACTTTTACCCAGTCGTTATGGCTGGCAAGTAATTGTTCAATTTCAGCAACAGGTAAATCTTTTTTCAGTTTTAGAGTAAATGCTTGGCTATGGCAGCGTAATGCGCCAATACGAACACAAAGACCATCAACAGGGATAATATTTGAACCTGTGTTTAAAATCTTATTGGTTTCAGCTTGTCCTTTCCACTCTTCACGGCTCTGGCCGTTTTCTAATTGTTTATCAATCCAAGGGATCAAGCTACCTGCTAGAGGAACACCAAATTGTTCAGTAGGCATCGCACCACTGCGTGTAAAGTTAGTGACTTTGCGTTCAATATCTAAGATTGCTGATGCTGGGTTTTCAAGCTCTTTTACTACTTGATTATGTAGAGAACCCATTTGTGACAGTAGCTCTCTCATATGACGAGCGCCAGCCCCAGAAGCTGCTTGATAGGTGGAGACACTTGCCCATTCCACTAAGTTGTTCGTAAATAAACCCCCTAATGACATCAGCATTAAACTGACCGTACAGTTACCACCAACAAAAGCTTTGATGCCTTTGTTTAAGCTGTCTTGAATATGTTGACCGTTGACAGGATCGAGAATAATCACAGCATCATCATTCATACGTAATGCAGATGCGGCATCAATCCAGTAACCTTGCCAACCTGCTTGGCGCAGTTTTGGATAGATTTCATTGGTATAGTCACCACCTTGGCAACTAATAATAATATCGAGTGATGCTAGCGTATCAATATCATAAGCATCTTGCAGAGTGCTACGGTGATTACCATAAGCAGGTGCTGCTTCACCTAATTGAGATGTGGTGAAGAAAACAGGGTTTATCCCATCAAAATCACGTTCTTCAACCATTCTTTGCATTAAAACGGAGCCGACCATACCACGCCAGCCCACAAAACCAACATTTTTCATTGTAATTACCCTGTCTTTGTCTGTAGGAATAGTGAGAGACCTCACACTAACCTGACAAAATATAGAGATAGGTGCAAGTGAATTTATTGATTATTTACCAAAGAATTAGAAGTGTTTCTTATAGTCTTCGTAGAGTTAACAAAAGAAAGCCACAGAACGAACAAATATCAATGAGTTGTTAAAAAAGAAAATAGGTTCGCCATAAAAATGTAAGAATATTCTGTTATATCTTATTTTGTTTTTTTGGATAAACAAAAATATATTCTTGTTTAAGAAAATAGAGTAAAAATAGAAAAATGTAAAATAGTGTAATATATAAGAAAAACGTATTTACTTAGAGGTCACTCCAAGCTTTATACTAAATGCTACTGTTTAATAGATGATGTATTTTCATAAATAAAAAATAATGATGAAGGTTCTTCATTTTATTTGAATTTTATTTTACCGCTTATTAAGTGGTGTTAGGAGGCGAAATGGATATATCAACAGTCATTCCATTATCTACGTACTACTCGTATTTAAAACGGTTTGTGATTTCACCAACCACGATGGGTACTATCGCGCCTTCATCTCGTTGGTTATGTTATGAAATGCTGGATAAACTCAATTGGCAACAGGACATTCAAGTTGCTGAATTAGGTGCTGGCACAGGGGTTATTACCCAACAAATTTTAAAAAGAATGTCGGTGAGTTCCTCATTAGATGTTTTTGAAATAGAACCTAGTTTTGCAACAGAATTAGATAAAATCGATGATAATCGATTAAAGGTTTACACTGCATCTGCGGAGAAATTAGACAGTCATTATAATATGATTATTTCAGGATTACCTTTTTTATCTATACCAAAGAAAACAGGCTTAAGAATTTTAAAACGAGTGCATAAAGAGTTATTAAAAACACAAGGTTGTTTTGTGTTATTTCAATATACTACTCGATATGAAAAAACGTTATCTCGTTATTTTCATTTAGAAAAGAAATTAGTCTTGCTTAATGTTCCTCCTGCTTGGGTTTATTATTGCACGCCTAAAAATAATATAGGGTAAATGCAAGGCTTGCTCGCTTTTTATATTGCAAATAACAAATAAGAATAGATGTTATTTATTTAGATAAAGTTTGAGCAAGCAAGATAATACTCTTTTCAATTTCATTTGGATTATGAGCAGCATATCCTAATAAAACACCTTTCTTTGGATATGTTTGAATACAGTAACGCGCCAAAGGCTGTATGGCTAATCCTATTTCTCGCGCTTTTTTAACGACATATTCTTCTGTATAACCTGATTTTAGCCAGCAGACAATATGGATGCCCGAATCCGTGGGCTCAACATGAAAAACATGAGATAAATGTGTTTTTATAGCATTAGTTAACACTTGATAACGTTCATAGCAGGTTTTTCTTATTCTTCTTACATGGCGGGCGTAATGCCCTTGAGACATAAATAGCGCTAATGTTGCTTGTTCTAGAAAACCTGAATGTGAATCGGTGTAGTATTTAGCGACTTTAAAGGCTTCGATTAAGGCTTGAGGTACGACTAAAAAACCTAAACGAAATCCGGGATACATCATTTTTGAAAATGTTCCAGCATAGACAACTCGCTGATATTTATCTAACCCTTGTAGGGATTGGATAGGTTTAGTGTGATAGCGAAACTCACTGTTATAGTCATCTTCAAAGATCCATACATTATTGGATGATGCCCACTCTAACAACGCAATACGGCGTGAAAGTGAGAGCGTATTACCCAAAGGGAATTGATGAGAAGGTGTGGTAAAAACAAGTTTTGCTTCAGGGCACTGCGCTATTCCTTGAGAAATATCCATTCCATCAATATCTGAACTTATTGGATGTGGTTTTATACCATAAGAAGTGAAGATACCCCGAGCACTGTCATAACCAGGATCATCTAGCCAAACGGTATCTCCCTCTTGTAATAGTACTCTAGTGGTGAGATTTATCGCTTGCTGCGTACCATTTACAATAATGATTTGCTCAGGCTGACAAGTGAGCCCTCGAGTTGATTGAACATATTGGCATATCATCTCTTTTAAAGGAGTGTAGCCTGTTGGCGAATTAAATGTTGCGAGTGCTTTTTTTGATTGTCGCCAAACCCGCCCTAATAATCTTCCCCAAAGTTCATGAGGAAAAAGATCCACACAGCCAACGCCAACATGAAATATAGGACTGCTATTGATATTGGGTTGTGACTGTTGCCAAAAAGCGTGTGCTTTTTGCATATTGGGGTTTAGTGTTTCTAATGGGTTTTTGATGTGTGATGAAGAAATAGAGTGGATGGTTTTGGCCCACTTATCCGAAATAATGGCATCTGGGATTGTGTTTGCAACAAAAGTTCCTGCACCACGACGAGTAAATAAATAACCTTCATCAATTAAACGTTCAAAGCCTGCAATAACAGAGTTACGAGAAATCGACATCATTTCGGCTAATGTGCGACTTGATGGTAGACGGCTACCTGATGTTAAGCGCCCATCTAAAATCGCCTTTCTAATCGCGTGATAAACCTGAGAACCAATGGGTCCTTCTTCTAAAACAAGATTAGGGAAATACGCAGTTTTTTTCTGTTTCATAAAGTGGATCCTATAAAAACACAAAAAGTGTACCTTATTGAGAACCAAAATTAAACGTACCATGACCACGATTAAAGGCAGGTGATACTTTTTTATAGCATTGATGAAAGTAGAAGGAAGTGAAGAGATGAGCACAACACCAATAACTGTTTCAATCCAGTTTGTTGAGCAAGAGCATTATGCTCAATGGTTGCCACATTGGTTAAGTTATCAAGCATTTTATAAAGTTGAGTTATCAGAAGAGATAACATTAAAAACATGGGCACGTTTTTTTGATGAAAAAGAACCTGTTTATTGTGCCATAGCAATGGAAGGTGAAAAGGTATTGGGTTTTGTTCATTATCTTTTTCATCGTTCAACATGGGCTGAAAGTGATTTTTGTTATTTAGAAGATTTATTTGTTTCACCAGATACACGTGGTCGCCATGTAGGTAAGCAACTTATTGAGTTTGTTCATCAACAAGCAAAACAGCGTGATTGTGCTCGTCTATATTGGCATACACAGGAAACTAATTTACGTGGTCAGCGCTTATATAATTGGGTAGCAGAAAAACCGGGTGTGATTGAATACCGTATGGCGCTATAAAAGAATGTTAGATAGGACAGGCCGGGTATAAAAGAGATGGCGATATTTACCATCTCTTTTCTGAGTTAGGGTTATTTATTTGATTTTGGGTTAATTAAACTCTTGTTGGCAATAAAACTCATTGCCAACTTTTTTTGCTTCTTCACAAGCCTGTTTCATTAATTCATCTGCTTTTTGCTTGTTAGGCTCAATAATATGATATTGGCCAGAGAACATAAAAGAAGCCATTGCTTGAGCGAATCCTTCAAAAGTCATTTCATTAGCTTTTGCAAACCATATATTCGCTTTTTCTGTATCTACAGGCACATTGCCAACCCCACTATAAAGAACACCTAACCAAATCGGAGCGTAAACAAGCTCTGGTTGATGAATCGCTGCGACTTCTTCTAATAATACAATCGCTTTTTTGTGATCTGTTTCTCCAGATAATGGCGCAATAAGAGCTGTTGCTAAACTTATTTTTCCTCTTATGCTTCCTTTATTTACTGCGAGAGTAGCTAATTTTTTTGCTTCGATATAATTATTTTTAAAATAAGGGTCGGCATTAAATAAGTAAATATCAGCAAGCAGTGCGTAGGCATCGGCATAATCATTTTTTATTGCTTCATTTGCCCACAATTGTGCATTAAGAAGGTTTTTTTCTACACCGGCTCCCATCGAATACATTTCAGCTAATTGATATTGAGCTTGTGCATTATGGTTTAGTGCTTCTTTGCGAGTATCTTCAAATTTTCTTTTATCTTGCTCTTCAAAATTAGCATGTAAAGAAAACGAGCAAACAAGAGTAAGTAGGCTGATAAGAGTCGAAATATATTTAATAAATGTCATGTAGAGTACCGTTTGTAATGATTTTGAAAATCTTACCAATAATAATGGTATAAAAGCAGTTAATTTCTTCGACTTAATCATATGAATAATATTGGGAGAGCCAAAATGGCTATTGATCTTAGCAATCTAGTGACTGAAAGTAGGAATCATGACAGTGAGAATATCGATACGCTTTCAACGTTGGATATGCTAAGTGTCATTAATAATGAAGATAAAAAAGTACCATTAGCCGTCGAAAAAACGTTACCTGAGATTGTTCAATTAGTTGATAAAGTTGCGACCGCTTTTTCTCAAGGTGGTCGTCTTATTTATTGTGGCGCTGGTACGTCGGGGCGATTAGGGATTTTAGATGCCAGTGAATGCCCGCCAACCTACGGTACTCCTCATGAAATGGTGATTGGATTAATTGCGGGTGGACACAAGGCTATTTTACAAGCTGTCGAGAATGCAGAAGACAATATTCAATTAGGCGAACAAGATTTACGCCAGCTTAATTTTAACGAGAAAGATGTTTTAGTGGGTATTGCTGCAAGTGGTAGAACACCTTATGTGATGGGCGCTTTACAGTATGCAAAATCACTCGGGGCGATAACGGGAGCGATTAGTTGTAATCCTGAAAGCCCGATTGCCAAACTTGCTGATATTGCTATTACACCAGTTGTGGGTGCTGAAGTGATAACCGGATCATCACGTATGAAAGCGGGTACAGCACAAAAACTTATCTTAAATATGATAACCACAGGTGCGATGATAAAGATTGGCAAGGTATTTAGTAATTTAATGGTGGATGTTGAAGCGACCAATGCCAAATTGGTTGAACGCCAAATTCGTATTGTGATGCAAGCAACCGAGTGTGAAAGAACTATCGCTGAAGAAGCGTTATCACAATGTCATCGTCATTGTAAAACGGCAATTTTAATGATCCTAGCAAATGTAGATGCACCGCAAGCCACACAGATACTTAATCAAAACAAAGGATTTATTAGAAAGGCATTGGGTGAGTGATTTTCATTTATTAAATAGAGAGTTAAATTTTATTCTTGATTAAAGCCAGCAAATACAAGGTATCTACTGGCTTGGTGATGGGTTGTAAACAGCTAAGAAATCTTACTCAATGTTTTGGATCTGCTCGCGCATTTGTTCAATTAAAACTTTTAATTCAATGGCTGAATTAGTGACTTCTGTATTAATTGATTTTGAGGCTAACGTATTAGATTCACGGTTAAATTCTTGCATCATAAAATCAAGACGACGACCTACCGCTTCCTTTTTCACAAGAATTTTGCGTGTTTCTTTAACGTGAGCTTCTAATCTATCAAGCTCTTCAGCAACATCTAAACGTTGCGCTAACATCACTAACTCTTGCTCTAAGCGATTATTATCAATTTGAACTAGAGCTTCTTCTAATTTGCTGGTTAAGCGCTCACGTTGCCAAAGTAAGATTTCTGGCATTTGGGCTTTCACTTTCACCACTTCTGCGCTAACTGCATCTAAGCGTTGCTCGATAAGTTCCTTGAGTGATTGGCCTTCGGCTTCACGACTAGCAATAAATGCGTCAATTGCTAAATCTAATTCAGCTAAAAGCTCAGTACCAATGGCATCTAAATCTTGCTCTTGTGCTGAGATAACACCTGGCCAACGTAAAATATCAAATGGGCTGATAGTGCCTTCATGGCTGTGGCTTTTTACCCAGTTGGCAGAAACAATCAGTTGTTTTGCCAAATTTTCATCAAGATTAAGTTCACCTTGAAAACGAGCGTTAAGATCAAAGCGTAAATTACATTCAATTTTACCACGGGTTAAGCGATTACGTAGACGTTCACGAATAACGGGTTCTAAACTACGTAATTGCTCAGGTAAACGAATATAAGTTTCAAGGTAACGTTGGTTTACGGAACGCAGTTCCCATGCAGCGCTACCCCAGTCTTTTTTGATGTCTCGGCGAGCAAAAGCGGTCATGCTACGGATCATAATAGGGTCTCAATAGTGTAAAAGATGATACGATTATAACCCTAGGCATCGATACAGGATAGGCATAAGCCATTTTAGGTCGTATAATGCGCCCCCAATATGTCAGAGAAAGCGGAGATAACACCATGCGTCCAGCAGACAGACAAGCAGACCAAGTACGTCCTATTACCATAACTCGCCATTATACAAAACATGCTGAAGGTTCTGTATTAGTTGAGTTTGGTGATACTAAAGTCTTGTGTAACGCCACTGTAGAAGACGGTGTACCACGTTTTCTTAAAGGACAAGGGCAAGGATGGGTGACCGCAGAATACGGTATGTTGCCTCGTGCCACCAATAGCCGTAATGCACGCGAAGCGGCTCGCGGTAAACAAACCGGCCGTACTATGGAAATTCAGCGTTTAATTGCTCGTTCATTACGTGCAGCGGTTGATTTAAAAGCATTGGGTGAATATACCATCACTGTTGATTGTGATGTTATTCAAGCTGATGGTGGTACACGTACTGCGTCTATCTCTGGTGCTTGCGTAGCATTAGTTGATGCATTAAATAAAATGGTTGAAGAAGGTAAGCTGAAAAAAAGCCCTCTAAAATCAATGGTAGCTGCAGTTTCTGTGGGTATTGTTGATGGTGAACCATTATGCGATCTTGAATATGTTGAAGATTCTGCAGCAGAAACTGATATGAATGTGGTGATGATTGATGATGGTCGTATGATTGAAGTTCAAGGTACGGCAGAAGGCGCCCCATTTAGCCATGAAGAATTACTTGCTTTACTCGCCCTAGCGAAGGGGGGATTAGAGAAGATATTTGAAGCGCAAAAAGAGGCGCTTAAGCAATAGATTTTATATTTAAGGCGACTGAAAAGTCGCCTTTTTTATGCCTAAAATTTGTCATCAAGTAACGTAGAGAGGAGAAAAAAATGAAAGCCTACCAACGCCGCTTTATCGAACTAGCATTAGCAAAAAATGTGCTGAAATTTGGTGAGTTCACACTAAAATCAGGACGAGTGAGTCCTTACTTTTTTAATGCCGGTTTATTTAATACAGGGCGTGATTTGGCTTTACTGGGGCAATTCTATGCGCAAACATTATTAGATAATAATGTGCCTTGTGACGTGTTGTTTGGGCCTGCTTATAAAGGTATCCCCATTGCAACTACAACGGCAGTCGCATTAGTTGAACATCATGATATTGATATTCCTTATTGCTTTAATCGTAAGGAAGCGAAAGATCATGGTGAAGGGGGAACATTAGTAGGAAGTCCTTTAAAAGGTGATGTTGTGATTGTTGATGATGTTATCACAGCAGGTACAGCTATTCGTGAATCAATGGAAATTATTAAACAGCATGATGCAACGCTTTCTGCTGTGTTATTAAGCTTGGATAGACAAGAGAAAGGGCGAGAAGAACTTTCTGCAATACAAGAGTTAAAACGTGACTATCAATGCCAAGTGTATTCGATTATTACTCTAGATGATTTAATTAACTACCTAAGTGAGAGTGAAACGTTATCTGAGCATTTACCTGCAGTTAAAGCTTATCGTGAGCGCTATGGCGTTAATTAATAAAGTTAAAATACGATAAATAAATGGTTGATTATAGGTAAAAAAAAGCCCTCGCCCAATAATGGGCGGGGTGAGTAGTACAATGAATCTTCTGTGATAATTACCACAGATATTGAAATATAAAAAGGACTTTTACAGCAGGGGCAAAGCGATTCGCTAATGCCACAATGTAGGAATTGCACAAATGCCATTCCTGATAAATACATTGAGGTACTTATGTACCAGAGGACGCATGTTAACACAAATAAGAAAAAAACGGCATATATGTCAATTTCAAATTCTTGAGTTAAATCACGAGTCCATCATTTCATTGTAATTGTGCCAATATTAATGGCCAGCGAGCTTCAAATTCCAGGGTCGGTTGATAACGAAATTCAGTACGCACAAAACGCGCTAACATACCTTCACAAAAAGCGAGTAGTTGTGAAGCAAGTAAGGCTTCATCATGTAAAAATGCACTACCTTCACGAATTTTTCGCTCTTTGATAACTTGTCGAAGCTGAACTTCAATACGCTCATAAAGTTGATTTATGCGGCCTTGTAATCTGTCTTGCTCAAACATCAAAGCATGACCCGTTAAAATACGGGATAGCCCTGGATTTTTTTCAGCAAAACCGAGGATCAAGATGAGAATTAAGCGAATTCTGGCTATTGTTTCTTTTTCATCTTTTAAGATCAAATTAATACGAGAAACTAAGCTATCTTCGATAAACTCAATCAAACTATCAAACATTTTTGTCTTACTTGGGAAATGTCGATAGAGTGCCGCTTCAGATACGCCGACAGTTGCAGCTAGTTTTGCCGTTGTAATGCGTTGGCTACCATCACTTGACTCTAACATTTGAGCAAGTGATTGTAAGATTTCATCCCGTCTATTTCTTTTCTTTTTGGTTTCTTTTTCTTCTGCCATGACTGATAAGGCCCCTGCTAAAAGCAAAACAAATCAGTAAACCTTTGCACTCAAATTTTAAGTGCAAAGGGAGTGATATCGTCATTGATATAATGAATGCAAGACGTCGTTATTATTGGCGGCCGGAGTGACCAAAGCCACCGCTACCACGTTCCGTTGCGGTAAAATCTTCAACAATATTAAATTCAGCTTGAACGACAGGTACGATAACCATCTGAGCAATACGCTCGCCTGGTTCGATGGTGAACGCCTTCTGCCCACGATTCCAAACTGACACCATCAATTGACCTTGGTAGTCAGAATCAATCAGTCCAACTAAGTTACCTAATACAACACCGTGTTTATGGCCCAAGCCTGAACGAGGAAGCACCATTGCTGCTAAACCTTCATCGGCAATATGTACAGCGAGACCTGTCGGTAATAATTCAGTTTGCCCTGGTTCAAGTACCAATGGTGCATCAAGGCAAGCACGTAAATCTAAACCAGCAGAGCCTGTTGTGGCATAAGCAGGAAGTGGATATTCTTGACCAATACGAGCATCAAGAATTTTAACATCAATTTTTTTCATCATAGTGTTTGGCTATCTCGTCAAGTAGGCGATGGCTAAGTTGTGCTTTACTACTGTGTGGTAAACGCGTTTCTCCATTAGCCCAAATAAGGTGTAATGCATTGTTGTCACTGTTAAAGCCTTGATTTTCTAATGAAACATCATTGGCACAGATTAAATCGAGCTGTTTCTGTTCTCGTTTTTTGCGGGCATATTCTTCCACATTCTGGGTTTCGGCTGCAAATCCAACAACAAAAGGACGGTGCTCAATCATTTTTCCGACACTGGCGACAATATCGGGGTTTTTTACCATAGTGATGGTGACTTCATCACCTTGTTTTTTAATTTTTTCAGTCGCAATAAGTTTAGCGCGATAATCTGCAACGGCTGCACAACCAATAAAAATATCTTGTGAAGGCGCTAGCATCATCACTTGTTCATACATGTCTTGTGCGCTTTCAACGTCGATACGTTTAACACAAGCGGGTGTCGGTAATGTGACAGGGCCTGCGATAAGTGTGACATCAGCTCCACGTAGTGCGGCTGCTTGTGCAATTGCAAAGCCCATTTTTCCAGAGCTATGGTTGCTGATAAAACGTACCGGATCTAGCGCTTCACGAGTAGGCCCTGCGGTGATTGTAATTTTTTTACCCGCCAAATCTTGTTGCTGTAAAGTAAGTTGTTTTTCAGCTAATGCGACGAGCTCTAAAGGATCGAGCATTCGTCCCGGCCCTACATCACCACAAGCTTGACTACCAGAGTCAGGCCCCCAAATTAAACAGCCACGTTGCTCTAAAGCGGATAAATTTTCTTGTGTAATTGTGGCTCTGTACATTTGCTGGTTCATTGCTGGAGCAATGGCAATCGGTGCGCTACTCGCTAAACAGAGTGTGGTGAGTAAATCATTTGCCATACCCACTCGCAAACGTGCAATAAGATCGGCAGTAGCGGGTGCAAGTAGAATTAAATCAGCCCATTTGCCTAATTCAATATGCCCCATAGCGGCTTCTGCTGCAGGATCAAGTAAGTCATCTGCTACAGGGAAGCCAGAAACGGCTTGTAATGATAATGGTGTGACAAAAGCATGTGCCGCAGGTGTCATTACAACACGGACAATAGCACCTTTATCACGTAAACGGCGGACAAGTTCAGGTGCTTTATAGGCCGCAATACCACCACTAATACCAAGAATAATCTTTTTGTTGTGAAGTGTAGTCATGATGAAATGCCTAAGTACATAAATAATTGTCCGCAATTTTACCACAAGGTATCCGTGAATTCGGAATTCTATGTAACTTCATGTTTTATTGATTAAATTTTTGTGGGTCATCTCGCACAATTTTGATATGTGTCTTTTTCATACAATATAAGCAGTTTATAGTAAATTGACTGTATAAAACAACAGTTGTTTTATGATTGGCGTTTTATGATGTGCAATGAAAAAACAATAATGCGATTAATGTAAATAAAATCAATTACTAACCCTAAAACCTTTACTTAATAAGGAGCCCAAGGATGGAAAATCAATCGGTTAGTGCGCTTTTACCCAGAGAGAAATTGTTACTTTATGGCGTGGGATCCCTTTCGGATATTGAGTTACTTGCGCTTTTTTTACGCACCGGCACTTATGAAAAATCTGTATTAGAATTGGCGGCTTTTTTACTTAAAGAGTGTGGTTCTCTTTATCATGTTATTAATGCTGATTATGAAACGTTAGGGCGCTTTAAAGGTGTAGGGATCGGTAAATTTACCCAGCTACAAGCGATTAATGAGATGGCACAGCGCTTTTCCACAACACAATTTATGTATAAAAATGTATTATCTTCTTCAGAAGATACAAAGCATTACTTACAAAAATTATTGCATTGGCGAGACAGAGAAGTGTTTGTGGTACTGTTTCTTGATAATCAAAATCAATTGATTGCATTTGAAGAGATGTTTAAAGGTACAATTAATCGAGTAGAAGTTCATCCCAGAGAAATTGTTCGTCAATCAATAAAAAAGAATGCAACATCTATTATTCTTGCTCATAATCACCCTTCTGGTATTTGCGAACCAAGTCTCGCAGATAAAGAAATAACAGAAAAAATTTTTGTTGCTTGTCAATTAGTGGGTGTAAATGTACTGGATCACCTTGTGATAGGGCATGATAATTGTGTTTCTTTCGCAGAACGAGGTTGGTTGTAGCAAATATTTTTGTAATTATTGTCAATCTTTATTTGTACGGGTCTTGAGCGTTGAGGCCATTGGGCGTATACTACGCCACCTTTGAGGATCTTGGGTTTGGCGAGAAGAGCCTATCTCAGCAAGTTTTTTCTGAGGTGTTTACACAGTTTTTCAATCGTTAAAAGTTGCTGAGATGGGCTCCAAAGCCTGACGAGGCGGTCAAACCTGATATTAAAGCTCGAGCTGATTAGATTTTTGGAGAATAGACATGTCCCGAGTCTGCCAAGTTACCGGCAAGCGTCCTGTGAGTGGAAACAACCGCTCTCACGCATTAAACGCGACTAAACGCCGTTTTCTGCCAAACCTGCACTCTCACCGTTTCTGGGTTGAGTCTGAGAAACGTTTCGTAACTCTGCGTGTATCTGCTAAAGGTATGCGTGTGATTGATAAGAAAGGCATCGAATCTGTATTAGCAGATTTACGTGCCCGTGGTGAGAAGTTCTAAGGAGCTGAAAAATGGCTAAAGGTATTCGCGAGAAAATTAAACTCGTCTCTTCTGCTGGTACAGGTCACTTCTATACCACTACGAAGAACAAACGCACTATGCCAGAAAAACTGGAAATGAAAAAATTCGATCCAGTTGTTCGTCAACATGTGCTTTATAAAGAAGCTAAAATTAAATAATTTTAGTTTTCTTAAAAAACCCGACCTTAGTGTCGGGTTTTTTGTTATCTGAAGCCTGCTAAGTATAACAAAGTAAAGCTATTGTGATCTTCGCTCGCTCTTTAGTTATACTGTGGCTCTTTTTGAATCATCAGGTGAATGGATTGCGGATGAGTAAGTCAGTGTTATCAATATTACATACAGAATCATCTTGTGGGTGGGGTGGTCAGGAAATTCGTATACTGACAGAAGCTCAAGGCATGATCCGTAGAGGGCATAAAGTTGCACTGGTGTGCTGCCCAACATCTAAAATTGCTAAAGCAGCACCTGATTATGGCATTGATGTTTTTACATTACCTATTGAAAAAAAACGTCTCTCTGCATTAAAAGCACTCCGTCAGTGGCTGAAATTACATCATCAACAATTTGATGTTATTAATACTCACAGCTCTACCGATGCATGGCTAGTAGCTGTTTCTTGTGCCACATTACGCCATTCACCCGTTGTTGTCCGTACGCGACATGTTTCTACTGATGTTTCTCGTTCACTACCTACTCGCTGGCTCTATCTTTCATCTAGTGCTCACATTGTGACAACAGGTGAGAAATTACGTCATACACTGCATCAACATAATCGATTTCCGTTAGAAAAAATGACATCAGTACCTACTGGTATTGATTTGCAACGTTTTTTTCCACAGGATAAACAGCATGCCAGAGCGAAAATAGGTATCCCTAATAAACCAACATTAGGGATAGTGGCGACTATGCGAGTGTGGAAAGGGCATAAATATTTAGTTGAAGCATGGAAATCATTACATCAGCAGTTTCCCGATTGGCAATTAATTTTTGTCGGTGATGGACCTCAGCGTAAAAATTTAGAGCCAATGGTTAAAAATGCGGGATTAGCGCAAAGTATTTTCTTTTTAGGTAATCGTAATGATGTGCCTGATTGTTTAAATGCAATGGATCTCTTTGCATTACCTTCTTTTGGTAATGAAGGTGTACCTCAAGGCATTATGCAAGCAATGGCCTGTGGTTTACCGGTTGTTTCTACAACGGTGGGAGCTATTAGCGAAGCTGTTATTGATGGTAAAACGGGTTTTACATTGGCGCCGCAAGAACAAGAAGCACTAACAAGCCATTTAGCTAAATTAATGGGCTCAGAACAATTACGTGAACAGATGGGAAAAGCCGCGCTTGAACATGCTGTTTCACGATTTGGCTTGGATAATATGCTAGATAAGATGGAAAGGATCTTTATTCAGGCAATTAACGATAAAAATAAATCAGTATGATTAATGTTGATAATAAAGTCGTGAAACGATTATCTCTACTCATCATACTTTAAGTTGTCGTATGGTTGACTACATTTATTCGTACTAGGTACACCTTGAATGACTTAGAGTCTCTATTATAACTTAGTGTATTCATCTTATTGATGAATATTTGTAATACTTTTTAGTGTATAGTCTGAGAAGTAAATGTATCATTTAAGCCAAATAAAAAGCATATGGATCCAAATAATATATTGGTTATAGCGATAGCCCGTTTCGGTGATACATTACTTATCACACCGGTTATCCATGCATTAAAACAGCGTTGGCCTAATGCTCATATTCATGTGCTTGCACATAAACGTAGTGCATGCATTCTTGAGCATAATCCTGATATTGATTGTATTAGACATTTTTCTAAAAAAAGAGCTATTTGGGCAGGCTGGTTACCTCATAAGCCTTATGATTTAGCGCTAGTATATGGCAATGATAGTGAGTTGGTGAACTATGCACGTCGTCAATCTCACCATACTGTGGCTTTTTCTGATAAGTCGCAACAGCAAACTGATGTGACTTGGGTTGAACGTCCCAAATTGCCGCTGGTTGCACAAAAAGAACGTGCCTTATTAATTAATGTGTTAGGGATTTATCCGAGTTGTTGGCAGTTACGTTACTTTATCAGTGATGAAGAAGCGAGTTTTGCACAACAATTTTTAAAAGATAATTCATTAATTAATAAGAATATTATTGGTTTTCAATTACAGAGCTTTCCGGCTAAGGCCTATAGAGATTGGCCGGTGGAAAATTTTCTACAATTAGCAAAGCAGATAATTTCCCATGACGCGAGTACGTATTTCTTGCTATTAGGTAGTAAGGAAAGTGAACAACTCTCCATTGATTTAGCTAAAAAAATGGGTGAAGAGCGCTGTTTAGCCTTAGCTGGTCAAGTTTCAATGCGACAAAATGCGGCAATTATGGCGAATTTATCGCTTTATGTAGGGGTAGATACAGGGCCTACACATTTAGCCGGGGCTTTAGATATCCCAATGGTGGCGTTATACCATAGCTATCACCCAGGATGCTATTTAGCGCCATTACAACATTCTTGTTGTCAGGTTATCCAACACCCAACCTCGTTGGAAAATGCTCGTCGCGAAGACAATATGGCTGAAATATCAGTTGAAGAAGTGTGGAATGCAGTGCGTAATATCATTGATGGAATGAAGGTGAAAAAGTAATTCATGAAGATCGGTATAATTGATGTCACAATCACCATGTCTTATGGCGGGATCCAAACAGCGGTTTGGGAACTGGCTAAGCAATTGCATGATGCTGGTCATGAAGTTCATCTTTATGGTGGCAATGGCGATATTCGACACAATCTGGCAGGACGCCAAATACAGGTTCACACTTACCCTTATACCCCAAGAGATAAAGTGATTGATCTTGGTGGGCGTTTTCGTCGTATTGTTGAGCGTTATACTTTTGCGCGACATGCCAAAAAAGAGGTGATCAGCCAACATTTTGATTGGGTGATTTTAACGAAGCCTTTTGATTTTTTTTGGCCTTCTATGATGCCTAAATCATCATCAACTCGCTTTTGTTATATGAGTGGGGGAACCAGTTTTTTTAAAGGCGATCGCAGGTTAGGTAAAAAGATTTCAGCATGGGTTGCATGTAGCCATTTTAATGCTTGGCAAATCCAACATCATTTTAAGCAGTTTCCAAACGTGATTTATAATGGTGTGGATATTGAAAAGTTTAAACCTATGACCACGTCATTGCGTGAGCAATTAGGGATCAATGAGTCTACTTTTTTACTCTCATTTGCAGGACGGTTAGTGGGTTGGAAGGGCTTGAGTGTCGCAATTGATGCCATCGAGCAGTTAAAAGGTGAAGATGTTAAACTTCTGATTATCGGTGCTGGTGATGATCTTGAACGATTAAAAAAGAAAGCAATTTCTAAAGGCATTGCAGAACAAGTTATTTTTCATCAACCTGTCGAACATAACGTATTACCAGAATTTTATGCAGCAAGTGACGCAGGTATTTTTCCGAGTACAGGAGATGAAGCTTTCGGTATTACGATTGCAGAAGCGATGGCGTGTGCAAAACCTGTTATTGCAAGCCATATCGGGGGTATTCCTGAGGTGGTAGGTAATGAAGGTACCGCTGGAGTTCTCGTCGCACCAGGTAATGCCGATGAAATTGTGATGGCGATTAATCATCTGCGCACATTACCAGATAGAGGTAAAAGCATGGGAGAGCTGGCTCGTCTACGCATTGAATCACGTTATACTTGGCAACACTCTGCGCAACGTTTATTGCAGGCATTGGCGTCATAATTATGAAAATTGCCTATCTTGATCCTTATCCAGTGCCTGACTTACGTGTGGCTTCATTACAAATTTTACAAAATGTGGATGCATTTGCTCGAGCCGGTGCTCAAGTGACATTAGTCACACCTAAAGGGCAATATCGAGATAGTGATATATTAGGTCGTTCAATTCATACTAATGCGAGTTTAGTTTCTTTAAGAGATATTCGCCGTAAATGGTATTTTCCATTTAATTCACAAAAACTTTTCTCATTACAGATCACTCGCTGGGTAAAGCAAAATAACGTTGATGCGTTGTTTACCCGTAATTTAAAACTAGCTTGTTATCTTTGTGAAAATTATCCAGAAACTCCTCTCTTTTTTGAAAGCCATGAAATTTTCGCTCAATCTTTTGCAGAGTCTCATTCATTTGAGAAAAAAAAGAATCGTGCTAAATATCATAAGCTATTAAAAATGGAGAAATTAGTTTACAACCGAGCGACGGGTATTTTTGTTCTTACTTCATTGTTAAGAGATGATATTGTTTCGCAGTATCAAGTTACTACGCCAATAACAGTGGTTCCTGATGGAGTTGATTTACATGCTGTGGCTGATTATCAGGTCAAGCCGTTAATTTCTGAGAAAAACTTTACTGAGGTATTGTATTTAGGGAGTTTGCATAAATGGAAAGGCATTCCAACCATGATGCGAGCAATGAAATATCTTGATAATGCACGACTTAATATTGCGGGTGGTACACCAGAACAGATTGAAGGATTAACTTTATTAGCTCAAGAAATGGATGTAAAAGATAAAGTGAATTTCTTGGGATTTATTGATCCCAAAAAACGCTTTGAAGCAATTGGTCAACACGATATCTGTGTACTTCCGCTTACATTAACTAGCATTGGAAGTCGTTACACTTCACCTCTTAAGTTATTTGAATATATGGCGATGGAAAAACCTGTAGTAATTTCGGATTTTCCTTCAATTCGTGATGTTGTGGATGAGAAAGCGGTGAGTTTTGCCGATAGTGGTGATGCGCAGAGTTTTGCAAAACAGATAATACAGCTAAGAGAAAACCCGCAACGAGCTAAAGAAAAAACAACTCATGCCCGCTCTCTAGTTGAAAACTATTACAACTGGGATAAGCGGGCAGAGATTATATTAAAAACAATAGAGAAGTTAATTAAGTAACCTATTGTTGTTTATCTGATGGTGAGACTGATTGATTATTGAGTAAGGCATGACGCAATGCCAGCATTAATCCCACCAAAATACCCACTTGATTGATATAGGCATTTTCAAATAACCCTCGCAATACATAGACCCCTAAAAAAGACATCAGTAGCACCAAGGAAACTTGGCGAATAATCCCGTGATTTTTTCTTATTAGCTGGATACCTTGGACAATAATCGAAGAGCAAAAATAAAGAATACCAAATAGTCCTAACACACCACCGGCAAACCAGAAAGCTAAAAAGATATTATGAGGGCCAATGGATTTTTTAAATATCCAATTTGGGTGATCTTTAACTTTTTCATTATAGACGTTATGGTAGAGTTGGTTACCATAACCATAACCTTTTATGGGGTGTTCTAAAATAAGGTTTAATGCTGAGCTATTACTTCCATTATCAAAGCGTAGGCCACTACTTGTTTGAGTTAGTTTTTGCTTCAGCTTAGCTTTAATAATAATATTCGGTGATGATTGTATGATGACTATATATAAAATTATAGTTGTAATTATACTTGTTTTTACAAGTAACCAATTCTTTTCAATAATTATTATTGATAATACAATTACTATTAATGTAACCCAAGCTCCTCTTGCTAATGTTCCAAGCATAATAAATATAATTAGGCAATTGAATACTATAAAAAGCAACCACTCATAAATACTTGGTCTCTTTTTATATGTCCAATAAATTAAGCTTACAGGAAAAAAAAATAATAATGCATAGGTTATTTCTCGGTGCAGTCGTTGACTTTGCCATGTAAATGGTTTTACTTGAGGATATTCCAAATAATACTGCACTAACTCCTTTGCCATAATTACCAATAACCCAATCGCAAAAGCCACCATCACCATCTTGGCAATATCAGCAGGTTTCTCTTTGTACAGCACAATCGGAAAGGTAACGGCAAAAAGCAGTAATCCATTGAGTATCGGCTTATTAATCTCTTTTATACTAATGCTGGGCTCGACAGAAATTAGTATGGAATAACCAATCACCAGCAATAAAAATAGCAGTGAGAATGACAGATTATTTTTAAATATTTTACAGATAGCCTTAAAATCACGTACCAAATACCACAGTGCTGTTGCACCAATTAATCCCATCACAATATTTTTATAACGGGTGATATCTGGTAAGTAGATCAATATAATGTAAAGCCCGATAATGGATAAATTCCAAAGGGATTTTTTACTATAGTCTTTAAACAACATCATAATAATCTGCTATCGTCCTTTCTACTTTTAGGGAAACTGATCATACAATAAAAATGATGTTATCGCTGTATCTCTTATCTGATAATAATGGAGCCACCTGTGCCTGAATTGCCAGAAGTCGAAACCAGTCGCCGAGGTATTGAACCTCACATTGTGGGCAATGTATTGCACTATGCCATTGTGCGTAATAGTAAATTACGCTGGCCTGTTTCAGAGAAAATAAAAACGTTACTGGATGAACCTATTTTAAGTGTGAAGCGTCGTGCTAAGTACTTGCTAATAGAACTTAATACTGGGTGGATCATAATCCATTTGGGGATGTCAGGAAGTGTGCGTATTTTATTAGAGGAACAGCCTGAGGAAAAACACGATCATATCGATTTGGTTTTTCGGGATGGTAAAGTATTGCGTTATACCGATCCACGACGCTTTGGTGCTTGGTTATGGTGTGAAGATTTGACAACCAGCGCAGTATTAGCCCATTTAGGACCTGAACCGCTTTCTGATGGATTTAATGCCGAATACCTATATCAACAGTCGAAAAATAAAAAAACAGCTATTAAACCGTGGTTAATGGATAATAAATTAGTTGTTGGTGTCGGCAATATTTATGCTAATGAGGCGCTATTTTCATCGGGCATTATGCCTGATAGAAAAGCTAATAGCTTAACGCAAGAAGAGTGTGAGGTTCTTGTTACGGCGATCAAACGGGTATTAACTCGCTCAATTGAGCAAGGTGGCACAACACTTAAAGATTTTCTGCAGTCTGATGGTAAGCCCGGTTATTTTGCACAAGAACTCTTTGTTTATGGGCGTAAAGACAAACCTTGTTTGATTTGTGGGCAACAGATTGAAAGTATAAAGCAAGGGCAACGTAGCACATTTTTCTGCCGACATTGCCAACATGGTGACAACGAGCGTTAAATTTTGCCGAGTTTTTTTAGCATTGCAGTGGTGACAACTTCAGGTAAAAACGTAGAAACATCACCGTCATGGCGTGCCACATCTTTAATTAAAGATGAAGAGACAAAAGAAAGGTTTTGAGATGGTAGTAAAAATACACTATCAAGATCAGGTGCAAAATGACGGTTCATATTCGCCAGTTGCCATTCATATTCAAAGTCAGAAACGCTACGAACACCACGAATTAAAATCGTTGCTTGTTGCTGTTTAGCAAAATTTGCCATTAGCTCACTAAAACCGACCACTTCAACATTGGGTAAATGATCTGTGACTTCTCTGGCTAAATCAACGCGTTCTTCTAAGGTAAACATTGGGTTTTTACGGGCGCTATCTGCAATAGCTAATAACACGGTATCAAACATACCTGCTGCACGAGTTAATATATCGATATGACCATAAGTGATAGGATCAAAGGTTCCGGGGTAGATAGCTTTATTTTTCATGATTTACCGTCTTCTGGCTGAGTTCCCATAAAGAAGCGTATTTATTAAAGGTATACTGTGCATTAACAAATGCCAATATCAAACCTTGTTTTCCATCTAAAAACCCCATTCTTAACAACCAAGTCTTAAAAAAAGCACCTAATGTATGACCTAAGATAGCGCCATAGCGGGTTCTTTTACCTTGTTGATAACGCTGTTTTGCCCATTCGGTGGCATATTTTAGCTGTTTTTGCTGAAACTCCATTAAATCACGGCAAGTTAGATGTAAAAGATCACCTTGCAATGTTTTGACTGTTGCGCCTTGAGTTTCTAACGATTCATGAACTAAATTATTGTTGTATTGATAATGTTCACGAGCATATAAACGTGTGACTTTATCGGGATACCAACCGCTGTGTTTCATAAACCGCCCCATAAACAAGTTACGGCGAGCACAGTTATAAACCACATTTTCTTCAGGTTGTTGCAGTATCGCGAGGATACTGTTTTTTAGCTCAGGAGTGACACGTTCGTCACTATCGATCATAAAAATATAATCACCCGTGGCATATTGTTGTGCTAATTGACGCTGTTTACCAAATCCTGGCCATTCACTGTTGACAAAGACTTTAGCTCTTTTTTCTGTCGCAATACGACAGGTATCATCTTGACTTCCCGAATCTAACACAATGATTTCATCCGCCCATTGTATGGAGTCTAAGCATTCACCAATGACATCAGCAACATTTTTACTGATCATCACCACAGAAAGGCGCTTACTCTGGCTCATTAGTGACTCCGAGGGGGAAGATAGGGTGAAAGTAAGGTGAGTAAACGTAGTAATGCACCTTGATTTTCATGAAGCACTTCAACAGCATGGCGACCATAATAACGACGATAATCTTCATCATTAAGTAGTGAGGCGATCGCGGTTGCCATTGATTGACTGTCTGTAACCGTAATTAATCCTTCAGCTTGATCGAGCTTGGCACAGATATTTTTAAAATTAAAAGTATGAGGTCCCATAATAACCGGGATAGCATGAGCGGCGGCCTCTAAAGGATTATGACCACCACGCTCGACTAAACTCCCCCCCACAAAAGCCAGATCAGCAATACCATAGAGCAACATCAGTTCGCCCATGGTGTCGCCAATGACGACTTGAGTTTGTGCATCAGGAACAGCATCAGTGCTTCTTAATGTATACTTTAACCCTGCTTCGCGTGTTAATTGCTCAGCTTTAGGAAAACGCTCTGGGTGTCGAGGAACTAAGATCAACAAAAGCTGTGGAAATTGTGTCAGTAGCTTTTTATGTGTCTCTAAAATAATTGTTTCTTCACCTTCATGGGTACTGGTTGCAATCCAAACAGGGCGATGAGCAGCCCATTGGCGACGCAAAGCAACGGCTCTTGCGGCTAATTCTGGGGTGACAGAAATATCAAATTTTAGGCTACCCGTTACATGTAAATGTGAACGTTTGAGTCCTAATTCGATAAAACGCTCACCATCTTCTTGGTTTTGAGCCGCGATTAAGGTGATTTTTTGGAGCATTGTTTTGACAAAATTACCTAATTTTTGATAACCGGCAGCAGAGCGTTCTGATAAACGAGCATTGGCAATAATCAACGGAATTTTTCGTTGATGCAGTTTTGAAATCAGATTAGGCCACAATTCTGTTTCCATAATGATAACCAATTTGGGATCGACCGTTTTAAGAAAACGATTAACTGAGCCTGGTAAATCATAAGGAAGATAGACATGGTAAACATCATCACCAAACGCAGAACGCACACGCTCTGAACCTGTCGGAGTCATGGTAGTGACTGTTATAGGTAAATCAGGATAATGATGGCGAAGGGCACGAACAAGCGGTACTGCGGCGAGAGTTTCACCCACAGAGACGGAATGCAATAATATCCCTTGAGGCACGACTTTGCCTTTGCAAAAGCCATAGCGCTCACTCCACCGTTTTCGGTAGGCGGGTGCTTTACGGCTGCGTAATAAAAGACGCAACCAAATCAGAGGTTGAATAAGGTAAAGAAGTACCTGATATAAACGCAACAACATGCTATCAAATTCACTTATCTGGACGAACGCTTATAGTATCACACTGTGTAGTAGAAAGTGTGTAAAAACAAACGTTGTGGCATTAAACAACGCGGTATAATGCTTTTTTATTAATTTTAACAGGCTTTATTCAAGAAACTTGATAGAATTTTTTTTATAATCAAATCACATTGCTAATTATTCAAGTCCATTTGGAATGTTATGAGTGAAAAAATGAAGTTAATACAAAGGGTTCTTATTATTAAGTTACGACATCATGGTGATACTTTGTTGATTACCCCTGTTATTAATACATTAAAAGCTAACTTTCCAAATGCTGACGTTGATATCTTAATCAATAAAGAAACGATGCCAATGATCGAGCATTTTTCCTCTATTCATCATATCTTTGTACTAGACAAAGCATGGAAAAATGAAGGGAAGCTGGCAAGGTTACGCCATGAATGGAAGTTAATAACCGATTTAAGAAATCAACAATATGATGTTGTTATAAACTTAGCTGATCAATGGAACAGTGCAATAATAACCCGTTTTACGGGGGCTAAAATTCGTGTTGGATATGATATTTATAAACGTCAAAGCCCTATCTGGAAAAAATGTTTTACCCATTTGATCCCGCTAGGCTCTGTAGATGAAAAACATATTGTTGAGCAAAATTTAGCGCTCTTGCAACCATTACAGTTACCTAAAATAGATACTCAAGTATCAATGGCGTACAGTGAACAAGATAAATATATTGTTACCGAAAAATTAAAAGTACATAAAGTATTGAGTAGTTATATTGTTATTCAACCTACATCTCGATGGTTTTTTAAATGTTGGGATGAAAATAAATGGTCGAAATTAATTGATGCTTTAGAACAAGAAGGAAATCAAATTGTTTTAACATCTGGCCCCGATCCAAGAGAGCAAGAGATGGTTGAAACTATAATTAAAGGGTGTACTTCAAATAGTGTGGTTTCATTATCAGGACAACTCTCTTTACCGCAACTTGCTGCGTTAATTGATCATGCTCGTTTATTTATTGGGGTTGATTCCGTTCCCATGCATATGGCCGCAGCACTTAAAACCCCCCTTATTGCACTCTTTGGGCCATCAAAATTATTTCATTGGTCACCATGGGAACATATTGGCGAAGTGTTATGGGCGGGAAATTATGGTGAACTCCCCGATCCTGATGATGTCAATACCAACACACAAACGCGTTATCTCAGTTTAATACCTGTCGAAGATGTACTGAATGCCGTAAGGGGACAACTAAAATGAATTCATTCCGATTGGCTATAGTGCGTCAAAAATACCGACCTGATGGAGGCGCTGAACGATTTGTTTCTCGAGCACTTGAAGCATTAGATAATCAAGCTGTAGAACTTAATGTGATCACGCGTTCATGGATTGGTGCAGTACAACCTCAGTGGCATATTCATATTGTCAACCCAATGAAATGGGGGCGAATTAGCCGTGAAAAAGGCTTTGCTCGAGCAGCAAGACAGTGTTGGCAAAAAGAAAAGTTCGATTTAGTACAAAGCCATGAACGTATCGCAGGATGCGATATTTATCGTGCAGGAGATGGTGTTCATCACCGCTGGTTATTACAACGTTCGCGTGTTTTAAGCCCATTACGTAGTCAATTATTGCTTAATAGTTGTTATCACCGCTATGTAATGAAGGCTGAAAAAGAGATGTATCATTCACCAGAACTAAAACGCGTTATATGTAATTCAGAGATGGTAAAACGTGAAGTGATGGAAGACTTTGGAATTGAAAGTGAGCGCATTAGTGTAATTTATAATGCGATTGATAATCAGCGATTTTTTCCAGCAACAACACTTTATCGTGAGCAATTACGCCAGCAATACCATATTCCTGTTGAAGCAAAATGTTTTATTTATGTGGGTTCTGGGTTTGAACGTAAAGGCTTAAAAGCGGCTATAGAAGCAATCAGTTGTACAAGTGCACATTTGATTGTGGTTGGACAAGATAAAGAGCAGAAAAAATATCAGCAACTTGCTCATCAATTAAAAAGTCATGATCGAGTTCATTTTTTAGGTGTGCAAAAAGACACCTTACCTTTATATCAAATGGCAGATGGTTTATTGTTACCCACTTTATATGATCCTTTTCCTAATGTTGTTTTAGAAGCAATGGCATGTGGTTTACCAGTGATCACTAGTTATACTTGCGGTGGCTCTGAATTTATTGAGCAAGGTGTTAACGGTTTTGTCACTGATGCACTAGATATTTCGGCAATGGTCAGTGCAATAGAGACAATTTCTGCCGATAATCTTGATAATAGAATGTCTAAAGCCGCCCGAAATAAGATATTGCCTTATACGCCAGAGCATTTATCTCAACAACTGATTGGGCTTTACCAAAAGGTTCTTAGTTTATGAAGGAACATATCCTTTTTATTATTGATGGATTACCAGGTGGTGGTGCTGAAAATGTCACTATCAGGTTATGTCATGGTTTAAGCCAACGTGGTTATACCGTTACGTTACTCTCTTTAGCTGAAAAATGTGATTATTCTATTCCCGCTAATATTGAATTATTGATTGATGCAGATAGTTACCGTGGGTTGTTTCATCGACAAACTGAACTGAAACGTCGGGCAAAATCAATGGATAATACGCTAAAATCGTTATTTGCACGTAAAGGTATTCCATCACTTGTTGTTTCGAATTTGCATAAGACAGATAGGATTGTTGCTTTATCTAAAGAGCTGGCAGATAAAAATACGTGGTATTGCATTCATGGTATATTTTCCCAATCTTATTTAGGTAATAAAACCGGTTTTTCTCGTTGGTTAAAACAAAAGAAGATCCAAAAAGTATATCAAGGGAAAAATATTATTACGGTTTCCAATGCGGCTGGGCAGGATTTGATCCAAAACGTGGGGATATCACCACAACAATTAAAAACAATTTATAATCCGTTTGATATTCAAGAAATTAGAAATTTAGCTTTAGAAAGTAATTCTTATCAAGGGCAAGATTATTTACTACATATTGGTCGTTTTCATGAAGTTAAACGACATGACAGATTATTAGAAGCATTTGCGTTAGCGGATTTACCTTGTAAATTATTTATTGCAGGACAAGGCTCTTCTGAAGTTACAACTAAAATTAAAAATAAAATAGCAGAGCTTAATTTAGAAGATAAGGTGAGTTTAATTGGTTTTTTATCAAACCCATTTGCTGTTATTAATGATGCAAAAGCGGTTGTTTTAAGCTCTGACAGCGAAGGTTTAGGCAATGTATTGGTTGAATCTTTGATTTGTAATACACCGATTGTGAGTACCAATTGTCCTGGTGGTATTGGTGAAATTATGGAAGGTGAGCTTGCTAATTATAAAGCAGAGCTAAATGCAGCATCGTTAGCCGAAAAGATGCGGTTGGTTTATTTTACGCCACCTGAAATTACACCAGAGATGTACCAAAAATTTGATATCGATGAAGTGATTGATCAGTATATATCACTTATTAAGTAATAAAGTTATTTATTTCTAAAGAAGGCGTAAGGTATTTCAATGACTAAACCAGCATTTATTATCACATTAGATACCGAAGGTGATAATCTTTGGGAAAATAAGGGTGAGATCACCACTCAAAATACGCACTTTCTTCCCCGTTTTCAGCAACTTTGCGAGCGTTTTCATTTTAAACCTGTCTGGCTAACAAACTATGAAATGGTAATGGATGATGCCTATATTGAGTTTGCTCGTGATGTTATTGCGCGTAATACCGGTGAAATTGGTATGCACTTACATGCTTGGAATAGCCCACCATTAACGCCTTTAACAGATGATGATTTACGTTATCAGCCTTATTTAATTGAATACCCCAAAGATCAAATGCGAGAAAAAATCGCATTAATGACTGAATTACTTGAAGAGAAACTGCAAACCAAAATGTTAAGCCACCGTGCGGGTCGTTGGGCATTTAATGAGATTTATGCACAACTTTTAGTTGAATTTGGTTATCAAGTTGATTGCTCTGTGACGCCTAAAGTAGATTGGCGTTTTACAAAAGGCGATCCGGCACAAGCAGGTGGAACAAATTATACCCATTTTCCAAGCCATGCTTATTTTATGGACTTACAGGATATCACTAAAGCTGGAAATTCATCATTGCTAGAAGTGCCAATGAGTATTCAATATAAGCACTCGCCTTTAATGAATAAATTTAAGCAAGGCTACGATAAGTTAAGAGGTAAGCAACGAGCCCCTTCAGTAAATTGGCTTCGCCCTAAAGGCGGAAATGCTCAACAGATGATTGAGGTTGCTGAAAAATCCTTAGCTCAAGGCCACTCTCATATTGAATTTATGTTGCACTCATCTGAATTTATGCCAGGTGGTAGTCCAACATTTCGTACTGAAAAAGATATTGAAGGGTTATATCATGATTTAGAAACGTTATTTAGTTTCTTGTCAGATAAAGTGCAGGGAATGACGTTAGCTGAGTATTATAAAATAAAAAATAAGGCATCATTATAATGTTTTTTAAGATGGGTTGGCAACAAGGTTCAGAATTGGAATACCGAGAAGCATATACTAAATTTGGAGGTAGTGTAATCACTTCCCCTGACTTGCTTAATTTTATTCATCAGCGCTTTAATTTGGATGAGAAATTTTATATAAGAAAAGATAGAAATAATCAAATTATAGGTGCTTTTTGTACTTGGCATGATAAGTATTTAGCGGGAGAACAGAAAATAGCACATAATTTAGGACTTTATCGTTATATGCTAAATTTCGATGAAATTATATTACCATTGTCGACAGAGGAAAAAGTATTTTTACCTGCAAAAAGTAAATTTTTATCCGAAAAACATAAAGAGCAAGTAATAAATGCATTTGAGAAAATTAATGCTCATCGCGAGATATGTTTAGTGAAATCATTTTCTAAAAAAACAATTAGTACTCGAAATAGAGAATTAAATAAATTTATTAAAAAAGGTGGGAGTGTTGTTAATGTATCTAAATATTCAGTAGAAGAATTTACGGATATTTATGATGAACTTTATTTCAAAAGACGAAATGAACATTCGAATAAAAAAGAGATACAGGAAATATTAAATACATTCCCTGATTTAGTCTTTGGTAATATATTATGGCTAGAGAATAATCCAGTTGCTATGCAATATGTTATAAGGAAAGAATCACCAAACTGGGTTTGTTTTGATTATATTAATAGCGGAATGGATATGAGTTATCCTGATTTATCTCTAGGAACAATAGCTGCCTGGGTAAATGTCCGTGATGCAATTGAATATACAAATAAAAGAAATTTAGAATTAAGATATTGTTTTGGTAGGCCAACATTTGATTACAAAGAAAGATGGTGTAACCGTTCCTCTCTACAAAGAGTAATATCAATATAGTTAGATTGGCTTTTTCATGCATAATACCTTGAAATTAAATTATATTTTTTAATCTTTACAATCTACTTTTGGGTAAAATGAAGAAAATAGGTACATTTTCTTCTGATATTCAATTTAATAGTATTCTTATTTTCTCTACGACAATGCTCGGGGAACTTTATGTGTAATACTTCTGTGGTCCGAGCTCACTATTTTGATGCACATATCATATTGGTTTCTAGCTAAAAATAAGTTATTAGTTGAAAATGATAATCAAATAGACAGCGTAGTAATGGCTGGTTGTCAGTACATTTTACGTAATACTTATGATGTAATCTCACATTTGGTTTAAAGAATGGATTGTTGCCAGCCTCTAGCCATGTTATTCAAAGTAAACTTGATGAAGTATTATATACATTAACTAAAAAAGATAAGGGACTTAACCCTTATCTTAATTAACTGAATTTAATTTTTAAATATTTTTTCTTTATACTTAGTCTTATTTTTTTATCAAGAATAAAACTAAGCATATTGAGTTCATTAATCCTGTTTTTTAATTTTTCGATAGTTTCTTTTTTTAGTTCCTTTTTATATTTATATAAATGAATTATACAGTGCGATATATTTAAATGGAGGTGTTTTTGGGGGAGTGTGTCTAGCATGGAGATCATAGCTTCAGCCATCAACTCTATTTTTTCTTTACTTAAATTATTTGATAGACTACTTGGATGTTTTATATAGTTATATAAAATACTATCAGAGTATAGAAATCTATTGGATAGATTTAGATATTTTGGGAAGAAAAAAGCATCTTCATAGCAAAAAACATCTGGAAACTCTATTTTTAACATCAGCTCTCTTAAGAAAAATTTACTACAAAGATGAGCTTGAAATTTTTTATGAACTAAAAATTCAGATATAATCTCATCTTTGCTTTCTATTTTATATTTTATATTTTCTTGTTTTTCTATTATTTGTTTAACATTAAATACTTCTTGTATTTTTGTTATAAGGAGATCTGGTTTTTCTTTACTTAGAATAGAAAAAATATCTAGCATATCAAAATCAGAAAGAAAATCATCACCATCTACAAAAGTAATATATTCACCTTTACATAAGGGAATAGTGTATTTTCTTGCTTTGCCAACATTATTAAAACAAACTTTTTTATAGTAAAAAGAAGGATGTGTATTTACATATTCTCTTAATATTTCTTCTGTTCTATCGGTTGAGTTATCATCAATAAGAAGCACTTCATAGTCATTTTGATTACAATTTCTAAGAGCATAATTAATTGAACTAACACATTTTTCTATTAGTGTTTCTAGATTTTTTATATTAACGATAATAGATAAAATCATAATAAATCCTAAAATAATCTTGATGGTAAGATGTAATGCATAGAATCAGAAATATATTTTTAGGTGTAATCATAACGTCAATAGAGTCAATTAAGATTACTTTTCTGTTTACTGAAGCTAAGATTAGTTAAAGTATTGAAAAACATCATGCGCACTTATCTCCCCAATATCCCCACCTTCCGCTTTTACAGAGGTTTGGGCTTTACCATAACCGCCAATTAAGCCGGGATCGGTAGGGCCAAATAGGGTGATATTGGGTTTATCTAATGCGGCCGTTAAATGGCTTAATCCTGTATCCACAGAAACGACACTTTTAGCACCAGCGATAACCTGAGCAACTTGGGCTAATGACATCTTCGGTAATACATCAACGTAGTCAAAATCTTTTGCTAAGCGAATGGCTCGTTGATGTTCATGCTCTGCACCCCAAGGTAATTTAATGCGTACTCCAGAATCTGCAAGTAGGGCGATTAACTCTCTCCAATGAGATTCAGGCCAATGTTTCTCATCACGCGTAGTTGCGTGTAAAAAGACTAAATAAGGGCGCTCATCAAAGGCGGGAAGTGAGAGAAAATGTTGTGCAATTCCATAATCCCCCTGAGACGGTGGGATCGGATAATTTAAGCTTAGTGCAAATAGTTGGCGAATTCGCTCAACGGCGTGCATCTCTTTACTGACATTGTGGCGAATATCGTAAAAGAAACTTGCTAAAGGCTCTCGAGCGCATTGGCGAGAATAACCATGTTTAGTGCCTTTGGCGTATCGAGTCACTAAGAATGCACTTTTCAGTAACCCTTGCGCATCAATAACGGCATCATAATGATGAGATTGAATAGCGCGACGAAATTGCGCGCGCTCAGCACGAATAGGGGCACTAAACCAGTTTTTTCGCCAACGGCGTATTGCCACAGGAATAACCGTATCAACGGCTTGATGCCAGCTAGGGATCTGTGCAAAGCCTTCTTCGACTACCCAATCAAAACGAATATCAGGATAAACATTTATTGCATCAGTTAATGCTGGCAACGTGTGTAAGACATCACCCATGGAGGAGGTTTTAACGATTAATACCCGCTTCACGCTGATGGCTCCGTAGACAGTAAATTTGCTAACTCAGCAAAAACCTTCTCTGGCTGAATATCGATTAAGCTTTGGTGATAGCCTTGTTCAGCATCCCCTTTACGCACTTTGTGATAACCAGTAATTAAACGGATTACACGCGCTTTATGTGATAAAGGTGGCGTAAAGTCAGGGCTACTTGGGCCATAAAGTGCCACTAACGGGCGCTCTAACGCAGCTGCAACATGCATTAAACCGGAGTCATTACTGACGACCGCTTTACAAGATGCAATCAAATTAACTGCCTGCTCAAGACTGGTTTCGCCAGCAAGATTAAAACACGCTTCTCGAGCATCTGGTGTTAAAGCTTGTTTTATCTCTTCACCGGCTTCTTTATCTTTTTGAGAGCCAAACAAGAAGATTTGATAGCCTTGCTCTGTGATAAGTTTTTGCGCTAAAGCAGCATAATGATAATGAGGCCAACGTTTTGCAGGGCCAAATTCAGCACCTGGGCAAAAACCAATAGCAGGACGTTGAGTAGATAACGAAAATTGATGCAATGTGGTAGAGATATCACTCTCGGTTACGGATAACTTCGGCCATAATAAAGGTTGAGGTAAATCAGTCGCTTTTTGCACCTTTTGCTTGTCATAAGCTAGCGCAACATAGCGCTCAACCATCAAAGGAAATGCTTCTTTATTTAAAGGTCGCAAATCATTTAATAGCCCATAACGCATTTCTCCACGCCATCCTGTGCGTTTAGAAATATCTGCAAAGAAAGGGACTAATGCAGACTTAAACGAGTTAGGTAATACATAAGCGTGAGTATAACCTTGCCCTTTTAATTGTTTTCCTAAGCGACGGCGTTCACCAATGGCTAAAGCACCGTGCCCTAATGGCATTGGGATCGCATTATCAACTTCTGGCATTTTTTCCAGTAATGGACGGCACCATGCAGGTGCCATTACATCAATTGTTGCCGCCGGATGTAATGCTTTCAATGTACGATAAAGACTTTGGGACATCATCATATCCCCGACCCATGACGGCCCTACCACAAAGATTTTCATAAACAGTGATTACTTACCTTGATTTAACCATTGCATATAAAGCTCTACGCCTTCAGCAACTGTTTTAAAAGGTGCGGAATAACCTGCTTTACGTAAATTTGTTAGATCAGCTTGAGTAAAGGCTTGGTAACGACCTTTCAATTTCTCAGGGAACTCAATATGTTCAATAGAGAGATCTTTATCTTTATGATGAGCAATAACGGCATCGGCAACAGCTTGGAATGATTCCGCACGGCCTGTACCGCAGTTAAAAATACCGGATACATTATTACGCCAGAACCATAAATTAACCGCAGCTACATCTCCAACATAAATAAAATCACGTTGGAAGGTTTCGCTACCTTCAAATAATTTTGGATTTTGACCCGCATTCACTTGGTTATTTAAATGGAATGCAACACTTGCCATGCCACCTTTATGTCCTTCTCGAGGGCCATAAACATTAAAATAACGGAAGCCACAAATCATCGAATCTGCTTCAGGTAAAATCTGGCGTACATATTCATCAAATAAGAATTTTGAATAGCCGTAGACATTTAAAGGTGCTTCGTATTTTCTACCTTCGATAAAATTATCAGTGCGACCACCATAAGTGGCTGCAGAAGAGGCATATAAGAAAGGAATTTGGCGTTCAAGACAAAAATGAAGTAGCTCTTTAGAATATTGATAGTTGTTATCCATCATATATTTGCCATCCCACTCAGTGGTAGAAGAGCAAGCACCTTCATGGAAAACAGCATCGATATCACCAAAATCATCACCAGCAACAACGCTCGCAATAAAATCTTCCTTATCCATATAATCAGTGATGTTTAGATCAACTAAATTAACGAATTTGGTGCCATCTTTGAGGTTATCAACAACCAAAATATCGGTATAACCTTCATCATTTAATGCTTTAACAATATTGCTGCCGATAAAACCTGCACCGCCCGTGACGATAATCATGTGGCTACCCCTTCATATAAAAATCTTAAAATTAGCTCTAGGTCTATAATAACACTGAACAGCGTTAACGGTAGTATTCATCACGGAACAACAGACTGAAATTCTCAAAAAATGCAGTGTGTATTAGTGATCTTAATTACATAAATAACATTATTTATTTACATTTGTCGTTTTTAATAGAACAAAGGAATAGAATAAGAAACAATATTGACTATATTATAGTCAAACTATTTATGTTTTCGCTTTTCAGCTTGCTGTCTTAGGAGAAAGTATGTCTACTCCCGCGTTTTATCAACAAATTAATCAACAACTCGAACAAACTCGTCAAGATGGCCTCTTTAAAAATGAGCGCATCATCACTTCTTCACAAAGCGCAGATATCGCAGTTGCTGACGGAAGCCATGTTATTAACTTCTGTGCTAATAACTATTTAGGTCTTGCTAATCATCCAAAATTAATTGAAGCCGCAAAAGCAGGTATGGATAGCCACGGATTTGGTATGGCATCTGTCCGTTTTATTTGTGGTACTCAAGATTCACATAAAACATTAGAAAATAAAATTGCTGAATTTTTGGGAATGGAAGACGCCATTTTGTATTCATCTTGCTTTGATGCCAATGGTGGATTATTTGAAACATTAATGGGCCCAGAAGATGCCATTATTTCTGATGCTTTAAACCACGCATCTATTATTGATGGTGTGCGTTTATGTAAAGCAAAACGTTATCGCTACGCCAATAACGATATGGCAGAACTACGTGTTCAACTTGAAAAAGCCAAAGCAGATAATGCCCGTCATATCATGATCGCCACTGATGGTGTGTTTTCAATGGATGGTGTTATTGCTGATCTAAAATCTATTTGTGATTTAGCTGATGAATTTGGTGCTCTCGTCATGGTTGATGATTCTCATGCCGTGGGTTTCGTAGGGGCACAAGGTCGGGGCACCCATGAATATTGCGATGTAATGGGCAGAGTTGACATTATCACGGGTACTTTAGGTAAGGCGTTAGGCGGTGCTTCAGGGGGGTATACCGCAGCACGTAAAGAAGTTGTTGAGTGGTTACGTCAACGTTCTCGCCCTTATTTATTCTCCAATTCATTAGCCCCTGCAATTGTTTCAGCCTCTATTGCTGTTTTAGATATGCTGAAATCAGGAGATGAAATACGTGCTCGTTTATGGCGCAACGCCTCTCTTTTCCGTGAAAAAATGAGTGCCGCTGGTTTTACATTGGCGGGTGCTGATCATGCCATTATTCCAGTGATGTTAAGTGAAGCTAAATTAGCGCAAGAGTTTGCAACACGCTTACTTGATGAAGGAATTTATGTCACAGGATTCTTCTATCCTGTTGTGCCTCAAGGGCAAGCGCGTATTCGTACACAAATGTCGGCTGCACATACTCCAGAGCAAATTGAACGGGCAGTGGCAGCATTTATTAAAATTGGTAAACAACTTAATGTGATTGCATAAGGCTCCCATATGAAAGCATTGTCAAAATTAAAAGCACAAGAAGGTATTTGGATGACCGATGTTCCAGTACCTGAAGTTGGTCATAACGATGTGATGATCAAAATTCGTAAAACAGCGATTTGTGGCACTGATGTTCATATTTATAACTGGGATGAGTGGTCACAAAAAACAATTCCTGTGCCGATGGTCGTCGGCCATGAATATATCGGTGAGATTGTTGCAATAGGACAAGAAGTTAAAGGCTTTAATATTGGTGATCGTGTCTCGGGTGAAGGGCATATCACTTGCGGGCATTGTCGTAATTGTCGTGGTGGTCGCACTCATTTATGTCGTAATACTATTGGTGTCGGTGTTAATCGCCCAGGTTGTTTTGCAGAATATCTAGTTATTCCTGCTTTTAATGCGTTTAAAATTCCAGACAACATTCCTGATGAGTTAGCCGCTATTTTTGACCCTTTTGGTAATGCTGTACATACCGCGTTATCTTTTGATTTAGTGGGTGAAGATGTACTGGTCTCTGGCGCTGGCCCCATTGGAATTATGGCCGCTGCAATTTGTAAACATGTTGGGGCTCGTCATGTGGTGATCACCGATGTTAATGAATATCGCCTTGATCTCGCGAAAAAAATGGGTGTTACCCGAGCCGTTAATGTTAGCAAAGAGAACCTGACTGATGTTATGAAAGAGTTGGGTATGACCGAAGGGTTTGACGTAGGTTTAGAGATGTCTGGGGCACCTCTAGCGTTTCGTACTATGCTTAACACCATGAATCATGGCGGTCGCATTGCCCTTTTAGGTATTCCACCTTCCGATATGGCAATTGATTGGGGACAAGTTATCTTTAAGGGGCTGTTTATTAAAGGTATCTATGGTCGTGAAATGTTTGAAACGTGGTATAAGATGGCAGCACTTATTCAGTCTGGCCTTGATCTCTCTCCGATTATTACTCATCAATTTCCAATCGATGAATTCCAAAAAGGCTTTGATATCATGCGTTCCGGTCAATCAGGTAAAGTGATTCTTGATTGGCAGTAATGAGTGATCATTAAGCAAAAAAGAGCCTTCTAAGGCTCTTTTTTATTGCGTCACTTTTCAAATTCATCCATTGAATTAGGATTAGGAGGAGAGGGTAATTTCTTTTTTTCTGATGAGTCAAATCCATTGGATAACGTATTAATCAGTGTACTTTTTTTCATCGAAATAATGGCTTCTTGTGCTGGCTTTAGCCAAGACGCAGGTTTTGGCTCTTTGGGTTGTTCTGTTGGTGGTACAACTTTTGGTGGTTCAGGCTGTGCTGGTTTTTCTGTTTGTGGTTTTAATAAGCTACTTGGTGCGACTAATTGAATATCAGCAGGTAGTAAAGGCAGCTGTTGTTGCAATGCTCTGACGGTAGAAGGGTGAGGGTGTCCAATAGCGATGGCTGAGCCATTTTTTCGCGCTAAAGCAATTGCACGAGCAAGTTGTTGGCGAGTCTCAGCTTCTGTTTGTACGTTATCGAGAAAGACATGGCGACGCAAAGAAGGAACTCCTGCGGCTTTAGCAGCAATGGCAGCTTGTGTATTACCAATGGTTACGCTATCTAAAAAATAGAGGTTTGAGTGATTAAGCGCTTTAATAACTCTATCCATCGCTTGTCTATCTGATGTCATCGCACTGCCCATATGGTTATTCATACCGACAGCGTAAGGGACATTATTAATAGCATGTTGAATAATACGGTTAATTTCAGCCTGATCCATTGACGGTTTTAGTGTGTCGCGCTCTAGAGGTTGTTTACTAATGGGGGCCATGGGCATATGGATAAGAATTTCCCGTCCTTGTGCATGGGCTTTAGTCGCCACTTCTTTTCCATGAGGTGAATCAGGCAAAATGGCGATAGAAACCGCAGTTGGAAGTTGCAAAATTTGGTTATCTTCTTTTTTACGATACCCAAAATCATCAATCACAATAGCTAATTTGGCCGCAAATGCAGGTGTGCTCACAACCAGACTTAGCAACATTAAACTAAGTAAAAAAGCACTCTTGCGTTGTAATGTGCCAAGTAATTTCAAACCTACCTCCCAAGCCAAGGAACAGGGTTTACTGCTTTTCCTTGACGTCTAATTTCAAAATAGAGTGCTGAACGCTCTTGTCCACCACTATTACCGACTAAAGCAATAGATTGGCCCGCTTTTACTTGCTGACCGACATTCACTAAAGCACTTTGGTTATAACCGTAAAGGCTCATATCTCCTTTCCCATGTTCAACCACGACAACTAAACCATAACCTTGAAGCCAATCTGCAAGTAATACACGACCATCAGCAATGGCTTTTACCTCTGTGCCTTGAGCTGCAGGTATCACAATTCCTTTCCAACGTAATTCACCAGAGCCAGAAATAGATTCACCAAAACGGTGTAATAAAGAGCCCCTAATTGGCCAAATAGCTTGTCCTGCAGGTTTACCTAAACCGCCTGTACGTGACATCAATGATTGTTCTTCAGCCGTTGGTTTATAGGTTGAACCTCGCTGTTGGGCTTCACGTTGTTTGGCGGCGATGCGGGCAGCTTCTCGAGCTTCTCGCTCTGCACGGGCCTTAGCTTCTCGCTCTGCTTGAGCGATTTTATTTCTTAATTGGGCTTCGTTAGCTCGCATAGTGGCTAAATTTTTCTGATCCGCTTTTAAGGTGGATTCAAGTTGAGTTAGTGTTTTTTGTCGAGCTGCTAATGCGTTATCAAGCTTTTGTTTTTCTTGCTGCTGTTTAGTTAAGACTTGTTTTTGTTCGTTCTGTTTTGCTTGCTGTGCGGTTTTTTCAGCCTCAAGTTCTTTTGAGGTTTGAGCCAGTTCGGCCATTGTCTCTTTTCGTGCGTCGTTGATATAGCTGTAATACGCTAGAATACGCTCTTCACGCTGGCCTTCTTCCCCACGAAATAGAAGTTCAATACCTTGGTGTTTACCCTGACGATAAGCGGCGTCCATTTGGCGGGCTAATAACTCTTGTTGTGAATGATATTGTTTTTGTAGACGTGCAATATTCGCGGTGATGGTTTTGATCTCTTTACCTAAAGTTTGTAAGCGACTTTGAGTTTCATGCACTGAACGACCTGCATTAGAGATTTGTGTTTCTTGCGTTTTTAATTGATTAAGAAGCGCAGTACGTTGTTTTTGTTGCTCTTGAACTTGTTTCTCTTTTTCCGCAATCGTGGTTTGTAGATCTTTTAATTGATTGCGATTATCTGTTAATGAATTGGCAAAAACAGGTGCGGCTGAAAAGAGAGTTGTACTAATAAGCAACGTGATTAACGGTAAAGAAAATACACGATAAGACTGATGTGTTTTTTTTTGAAGATCCATTTTCTCTGCCATCTGACCAACGTACCTTTCATAACAGTTTGTAAGATTATTTCATGCCACAAAACAACTGACCAGCTAACATGAAATAAAGCCGAAATTTCAGATAATACCTAACAGGTAATCTATTCAATTAATAAGAGATTATAAAGCAATAATAGAAGGAGAGAGGAAAAAAGAGGCAATCCGTGTGACAGCGCAATAAAATATCACGCTGTCCACGAGAGATATTATTCGACGATAGTACCCCAAAGGTCATATTCATCTGCATGTTCAATAAGAACACGAACGATTTGTCCTGGTTCAACATCAAACTGCTCATTAAGGTAAACCGCACCATCAATTTCAGGTGCATCAGCCATACTTCGACCAATAGCGCCTTCTTCATCGACTTCATCAATCATAACAAGTAGCACTTTACCAATTTTCTCTTGTAAGCGTTCAGTCGAAATTTGTTGTTGTAGTTTCATAAAACGGTGATAGCGTTCTTCTTTCACTTCTTCAGGTACTTGATCGGCTAATTCATTCGCTTTCGCGCCATCAACAGGGCTGTATTTAAAGCAACCAACACGATCTAAGCGTGCTTCGGTGAGGAAATCCAATAACATTTGGAAATCTTCTTCTGTTTCACCCGGGAAACCAACAATAAAAGTAGAACGTAAGGTTAATTCGGGGCAAATTTCACGCCAGCGTTTTACACGCTCTAAGGTGCGCTCAACAGAGCCTGGGCGTTTCATCAGTTTTAAAACTTTCGGGCTTGCGTGTTGTAATGGAATATCTAAATAAGGCAAAATTTTGCCTTCAGCCATTAAAGGAATAACATCATCAACATGTGGATACGGATAAACATAATGCAAACGAACCCAAATCCCTAATTTTGCAAGCTGTTCACATAGACTCACCATACTGGTTTTAACTGGCATTCCATCCCAAAATCCTGTTTGATGCTTAGTATCAACACCATAAGCAGACGTATCTTGTGAGATAACCAGTAATTCTTTTACCCCTGCGTTGACTAATCTTTTGGCTTCATTTAATACTTCACCAATTGGACGACTGTCTAAATCACCACGCATTGATGGGATGATGCAGAATGTACAACGATGATTACAACCTTCAGAAATTTTCAAATAGGCGTAATGACGAGGTGTTAACTTGACACCTTGTTCGGGTACAAGGCTGATAAAAGGGTTGTGATCAGGTTTTGGTACATAGTGATGAATATGTGATAAAACTTGTTCGTAACTATGAGGTCCTGTGATTTCGAGTACCTTTGGGTGCACTTCACGAATTTGATTCTCTTTTGCACCTAAACAACCAGTAACAATGACTTTACCGTTTTCATCGAGTGCTTCACCAATTGCTTCTAGTGATTCTTGTACTGCGCTGTCAATAAACCCACAGGTGTTGACGATGACTAAATCAGCATCATTATAGGTAGGAACAACTTGATAACCTTCTGTACGCAGTTCGGTTAGGATACGTTCAGAGTCCACTAAATTTTTAGGACAACCTAACGAAACGAATCCAATTTTAGGCACTTGATTTGTTTGCGACATGCTCGTGTTCTCAATACTTTTAAATAAATAACAGATTGTTGTTTCTCAGACAGGTGTGAATTTTACGCAAAGGGTGATTTCTACGTAAATAGCCATTATAAGGGATGCTGATTTATTAATAGCTTGCCTGAAGAGGGATCTTGTAGAGTAAAAAGGGGTGACCTTTTTAATTCATCATTTTTCATAAATCCGATGCTAATGGTACATAAATCCGTCAATAAAAAAAATGATTGTTGAGAAACTTTCCGCAAAAACTGAAAGAGAAACGCAGGAATAGGCTGTAATTGCGCCATGACAAAGGTATACTTTGGCTCTTTGATACTATTTTTAACTAACGAGAGTGATTGCATCCTATGCTGCAAGAAGTAATGCAATTTTTCAACCGGCACACCCTGTTAAGTTTTGTTTGGGTTGCGCTGCTGGTGGCGGTCATTGTATTGACCTTTAAAGGGCTTTTTTCTAAGACGAAAAATATTTCCCGTACAGAAGCGATTTCTTTGATAAATAAAGAGAATGCGGTATGTGTTGATATCCGTAGCCGTGATGAATTCCGTAAAGGACACATCATTGATTCTATCAATTTAACGCCTTCTGAAATCAAAAATAATAATATTGCTGAGCTGGAGAAATATAAATCACAGCCAGTTATTGTTGTATCACCGTCAGGCATTGAAGGTGCAAAACCTGCTGAAAGCCTAATTAAACTCGGTTTTGAAAAAGTCTTTATCTTAAAAGATGGTCTTTCAGGCTGGAGTGGTGAAAATTTACCACTGGCTAAGGGTAAAAAATAACGAGCGAGCAGATTGAGTTCTATACTTACTGCTATTCAATTAATAAGGATATAAAAAGGTAAGATTATTATGTCAGAACAGCAAAACCAAGAGATGACTTTTCAAATTCAGCGTATCTATACAAAAGATATCTCTTTTGAAGCACCTAATGCTCCACAAGTTTTCCAAAAAGAGTGGCAACCAGAAGTTAAATTAGATTTAGATACATCTTCTAATACTTTAGCTGAAAACGTGTATGAAGTTATTTTGCGTGTCACTGTAACTGCAACTATGGATAACGAAACTGCATTCCTGTGCGAAGTGCAACAAGCAGGTATCTTCACTGTTGAAGGTATTGAAGGCACTCAATTAGCACATTGCTTAGGTGCATATTGCCCTAATGTTCTGTTCCCTTATGCTCGTGAATGTATCACTAACTTAGTCAGCCGTGGTACTTTCCCACAACTGAACTTAGCACCAGTTAACTTTGATGCGTTGTTTATGAACTATTTACAACAGCAACAAACTGATGCCGCTAATGAAGGGGCTGAAGAAGCTTAATGAACGCTTCTATGACAGTTATCGGTGCCGGTTCATACGGCACCGCTTTAGCGATTACCTTAGCGCGCAATGGTCATGATGTTGTACTTTGGGGTCATGATCCTGAGCATGTTGCTGCATTAGAGCAAGCACGCTGTAATCAGGCATTTCTGCCCGATGTTTCCTTTCCTGATAGTTTATACATGGAAGCTTCTTTGCAAAAAGCCATTGAAGCCAGCCGTAATATTCTTGTTGTGATCCCAAGCCATGTTTTTGGTGATGTATTACAACAGATCAAACCCTTTTTACGTCAGGATGCACGTGTTGTTTGGGCGACAAAAGGACTTGAGGCTCATACTGGTCGCTTGTTGCAAGATGTAGCGCGTGAAGTATTAGGTAATGAAATCCCGCTAGCAGTTTTATCAGGCCCTACTTTTGCCAAAGAGCTTGCAGCAGGTCTGCCTACTGCTATTTCAGTTGCATCAACGGACAATACCTTCTCTGAAGAGTTACAGCAGTTGTTCCATTGTGGCAAAAGTTTCCGTGTGTATAAAAATCCTGACTTTATCGGTGTGCAATTAGGTGGCGCGGTAAAAAACGTGATTGCTATTGGCGCAGGTATGTCTGATGGTATGGGGTTTGGTGCGAATGCACGTACAGCACTAATCACTCGTGGCCTTGCTGAAATGAGCCGTTTAGGTAAAGCATTAGGTGCAGATGCCGCAACGTTTATGGGAATGGCAGGATTGGGAGATTTAGTTTTAACCTGTACCGATAACCAATCTCGTAATCGTCGATTTGGTATGATGCTAGGCCAAGGTTTTGATGTTGATACTGCCCAAGAAAAAATTGGGCAAGTCGTTGAAGGTTATCGCAATACCAAAGAAGTTCGCGCATTAGCAGAACAAGTCGGTGTTGAAATGCCTATTACAGAGCAGATCTACCAAATTTTATATCAGCATAAAGACGCGAAAGAAGCCGCATTATCTTTATTAGGTCGAGCCACTAAAGATGAGATAGACAGCAATCTTTTCTAAGTCTATTTTAGATAGTTATTTATTTCTGTTTTAAACATAAAAAGCCTAAGTTTTTACTTAGGCTTCAATGTAAAAAGAATGAGAGTGAGTATGTCGCTAGAAGAGCTAAAAAGAGTCTGGGATCATATTAAAAATGAAGCAAGATGTTTGGCAGATTGTGAGCCAATTTTGGCGAGTTTCTTCCATGCGACATTACTCAAACATGAAAACTTAGGTAGCGCCTTAAGTTATATGTTGGCGAATAAGCTGGCAACCCAGACGATGCCTGCGATCGCTGTTCGTGAGATTGTTGAAGAAGCATATCGTAGCGATAATTCTATGATTGAATCAGCGGCTTATGATATTTCAGCCGTTCGTTTACGCGACCCTGCAGTTGATAAATACTCTACGCCACTACTTTATTTAAAAGGATTTCATGCGCTACAAGCTTATCGTATAGCCCATTGGTTATGGAACCAAGATCGTAAAGCGCTTGCCGTTTATCTGCAAAATCAAATCTCTGTGACTTTTGGTGTCGATATTCACCCTGCTGCACGTATTGGTCACGGTATTATGCTTGATCACGCAACGGGCATTGTCATTGGTGAAACGGCTATCGTAGAGAACGATGTTTCTATTTTACAATCCGTGACTTTAGGTGGAACAGGTAAAACTTGTGGTGATCGTCATCCCAAAGTACGTGAAGGTGTGATGATTGGTGCGGGTGCTAAAATACTCGGTAATATTGAGATTGGTCGCGGTGCCAAAATTGGTGCGGGATCAGTCGTTTTACATGAAGTTCCTGCACACACTACAGTTGCTGGTGTTCCTGCCCGTATTGTCGGTAAGCCAACGAGTGACAAGCCTTCACTCGATATGGATCAACACTTTAATGGTGTGGTGCCTGGTTTTGAATGTGGTGATGGCATTTAATGGCATTAACTGAAGTTATGCTCTCTGAACTTAAGGCTTGTTTACACGTCGAGTATATTGGTGATAACAAGCCTTTTAGTTGGATAAGACTATTTCATCGCGTCTTTTTCTGTCAACGTTCACGTTATCTATTTTGGTGGCGTGTCGCCCAATTCTTTTATTTTTCTAAAAATCGTTTTCTTAAAAAATTAGGTATTCGTATTGGTGCTAAAAACAATCGTAAATATTGCAACGATATCTCATTAAGAACGCGTATAGGTAAAGGCCTTTCATTACCTCATCCCATTGGGATTGTACTGACTAATTACTGTCAGTTAGGTGAGAATGTGACGTTAATGCAAGGTGTCACCATTGGAGTAAAAGAGAAGGATGGCAAAGCAGATATTCGAGTTGGCAACCATGTTTATATTGGTTGTAATTCTTCGATTATCGGCGGAGAGATAGAGATTGGTGATAATGCGGTGATTGGTGCTCACGCATTGGTATTAAAGGATGTGGGGGAAGGGTGTCGGTATATTACTAAAGTTGTCGCCGAAATCAGACAATCATCAGTGTAATAAATTAAATTTTAGTCATTTGAAATAAAAAAAGCGCTAGTCATTATTTATGATCAGCGCTTTTTACATTTCAGTCTCTTAGTAATGCACCAGGATAACCAAGTTGACGCCATGCTTCAAAAACCACAATAGTAGTTATAAAAACTAATAAATATTTATATAAAATAATTTTTAATTTTAAAATAACTCATTCTTAAAATATGTTTTGTTTGGTATGGAGAAAGAAATGTTGAACATAATAAAAGTAGGTATTTATTAGGATTTACATTATTCATCCTAAGTGCTCTTACTAGTAATAGTTGACTTTTAAAATGTAATTCATTTATGATTTTATTCACTTTTATATAATCTAACATTCTTTGTTCATTGTAATTATCTATACCATATTTTTTTCTAATTTTATTCATTTTTATTATGTGATATTGGCATTTTCTTTGTCTTAATGAATTTTTAAAAGATAAAGATTGCGTATTTATTCTATACATTACTAATGGTTTTTCAATATTTGAAATTGTATAGTTTTTAGCAATAAGCCTCGAAATAAAATCAAAATCTTGTGAGTTGGGGTAATTTCGATATCCTTGCATTTTTTCAAAAATATCTCTCGACATGAACCATGTGGGGTGATAACAAACAGATTTATAACCTAAGGTACTTTTTAGTTTTAAAAAATCATTTGACAAACAGGAAGTAGATATAAATTTACCATGCTCATCAATTCTATTTATGCCTGTACCAATTAATGCAAAAGAATTAGATTTATAATATTTTAGTTGTACATTTAAGCGTTCTGGATCGGCAATATCATCAGCATCTAACCGAGCAATAAAATTACCATCGCTATGTTCAAATGCTTTGTTTAATGAACTTGCTAATCCAAGATTTATGCTATTTTCTACAATTATTATTTCAATGTTTTTTATTTCTAGATTATTAATTATATTTTTATAATGTTCACATTTATTAGGGTTATCGATAACAATAACTAATTGAATTTCAAATTTACCATATGTATTTTGAGCGACTATCGAATTAATAGATAGTATAATCCATTCATCGATTTCATTATATATGGAAAATAATACAGATATTTTATCGTTTTTCATGTTTTTTAAATTAACTCAATATATTTTCTAACAATGTGATTTATATTATATTGCTTTGTTTCTTTTGTTAAATAATTAGGTTCTATTACCTTAGTATTTGTTTCCTGTAATGATAATATCAATCCTTTTTCATCATTTATGTTAAATAATATACCAAGTTGATTAGATGCAATACTTCCTGATATAATTTCATTATCTATTTTTAATATCTCTCTTGGGCCAGTTCTACAATCTGAACTAATAATAGGTACACCAAGATAAAGAGATTCAATTAATACATTTGGAAAACCTTCTGATATAGATGTAAGTACTGTATATTTAGCATGTTTTATATAAGGGTAAGGGTTTTCTTTATTTCCTAGGAATTTTATGTTTTTATTCTTATATTTTTCTTTATAATCTTCATATAGAGCTCCATCTCCAATTAACAGTAGTTTATAATTGGTTTTTTTAAATGTATCTAATAAGAAAGAGATATTTTTAACAGGGTGAAATCTTCCTACAAAGATGAAGTACTCACCAGAAGAAAACGGATTGTCATCTACAATTACTTTAGATAATTCAAGTATATTATCTAAGTTATAACAATTGGGGATAACAAAGTTGTTTTTTTCTCCAACAATAGGTAAATAATCATTTAACATTCTCTGAGTAAGAAATACTTTTTTAGTGGCGTATTTAAATATATTCTTTATTATAAATAGATTTATTTTTGATTTTAAACTTTTATTGGAATATTTTAAAATTGAGCCATGTGTAACAACTATACTTTTATGATTTTTAAATAGTGATAAGGATATATTAATATAGTTTGCTCTAAATAAATGACTAATAATTGTATTTATTTTTTCTTTTCTAAGAATAAAAAATAAATGGATAGCCGCGGAAAAATTATTTATTATATTTCCAATAAAAGGGACTTTGATATTTATAGGGTTTTTTATTAATATTATATCTTTATGTAAAGCATAACTGATATTGTTTTCTATTATATAGAAGTATACTTTATAATTATTTTCTTTTAGTCCATTGGCTAAGTTACAAGCTATTCTCTCACCACCACCATTAGAAAGAGAGTTTGATAAAATTAAAATTTTTTTCATGAAATATTATTTTTACCTTTTAAATATAATATTGAGATAAATAAGAATAGTTGACCTAACAAAATAGAAAAAACAAAATTGTATTGAGAATGATTGAAGTTTTCAATTGATAACATAAATGATATTGTTAATATCCCACTTAGTAAAGAAAATGGGCTTATATACTTTGATCTTTTCATTATAACTAACATATGTACTAAAAAAGAGTTTGCAAGGCTAAAGAATATAATTAATAAATAAAAGAATAATATCAGTGATAATTCTTCAGAGTATTTAATGTTTAATATATGAAAAATATATTGGTCTAATATTTCATAGATTAACATGCCTGTAAATTGAACAAATATGAAAAATAATAAGATAATGTTTGTAAATTTATAAAAATTATTTTTATTATTTAAATAAAAATAATTCATTTTGGGAAAAGTAACATCGATGACTGGTGTTAATATAGATACTGATGCTGATACAATGCGTTGTGCTACACCAATAAAACCAACAAATTCAATGCCATATATTGATTTTGCTATAATTAGTGCTACGGGGTTTATAGCACCTGTAATCAGTCTCATTGATGTGAGATGCCAACCTTCTTTCAATAATAACTTACTTTTTTTTGATAGATTAAAGTATTTTTTGTTTTTTATTTTATTTATAGGTAGTCTCTTAATTATATAACAATTAGAGTATATAAATAAAATTATATTAGGGAGTATTAAAAAAAGAAGGTATTCCTCTATGTTTGTATCATAATTAACAAATAGAAAAACATAAATAACATATATTATTTTAGAAAATAAAGATATAACGACTAAATTTATTAATTTATATGTGGCTTGAAAATACCATTTGCATTGAAGTATTGAAGTAGAAAACCATACAAATAATATGAGTGTTTGTAAGTAAGTCAATTCAACAATAAATTTCAATAAGATCAAAAAGATAAATATTAATATACAGAATAAAATCTTTATTTTTTGTATTTCTATATATAACAATGTTTTTTTAAAGGTGGAAATTTTAGATGAAAATTCCCTTGTTGCATTAGCATTATATCCCCATTCACCGATAAGAATTATATACGCTGAAATAGCTTGAAGCAAAGCTATAATGCCATAGTTAGATATACCAAGATACTTTATAACTATAGGAATTGCAATTAAGGGAATTAGTAGTTCGATTGCTTTAATGAATTGTAGATAAAAAACATTTTTAATAATCATTCTTTAGTTATTTAAATAGTCTTATACATTTAGCTGGGTTTCCTACATAAACACCAGGTTTTTCAATATTTCGAGTTACAATAGAGCCAGCCCCTACAATAACATTTTCACATATAGAGACACCAGCGAGTATGATGGCACCAGCGCCTATTTGTACATTATCTGAAATTATAATTTCTTTATCTATATGTTCAGTAGTGATTCCATTATCATTAATCAACAACCCTGTTGAAATTAATTTTGAACCGGCTGAGAGTGTTACTTTATTACCGAGAGTAATACCTCCTTTGGCATTAATATATACATGATCATTAATATTTACTCTGCCTTTGATAGATAATTTCTTTATGTTTTTAATAGTAAAAAAACCAAAATATATAATATTTTTGTTGTAAATTAATTCATTGTAAAAAATGAAGACATAAATTTTTACTATAAGAGAACTTAGTTTTTTTAGGAAAAATGTTTTCATGAAAATTATTTCAGTAATGCACCTGGGTAGCCTAGTTGACGCCATGCTTCAAAAACGACAACGGCAACGGTATTTGACAGATTCATACTACGACTATCAGCAAGCATCGGAACTCTGATTTTCTGCTGCGTTGACATATTATCTAACACATAAGGTGGTAAGCCACGAGTTTCAGGTCCAAAAAGGAGGTAATCTCCATCTTGGTAACTCACATTACTATGTGCTGGTGTGCCTTTTGTTGTTAACGCAAATACACGCGCACCTGTTGGTGATTGTGCATTATCAGGGTTTAAACCTTCACTTTCTAAAAAAGCATAGTAATCGTGGTGCTGTTTAATATCAGCAAATTCACGATAATCAAGCCCTGCACGACGCAGACGTTTATCATCCCAAGTAAAACCCAATGGTTGGATTAGATGAAGATGAAAGCCTGTGTTAGCACACAGGCGGATAATATTACCCGTATTCGGTGGAATTTCGGGTTCAAATAAGACAATATTGAGCATGGTTTATTTAACTTGATAATAATTTTTATACCAATCAACGAACTGTTTTACGCCTTCATCTACACTTGTTTGAGGTTTATAGCCAGTTGCTTTAAATAAATCCTCAGTGTCTGCCCATGTGGTGTAAACATCACCAGGTTGCATTGGTAACATATTTTTATCTGCAGTTTTTCCTAAGTGAGCTTCTAATGCTCTAATATAATCCATTAAATTAACTGGAGAACCATTACCAATATTATAGACTTTATAAGGTGCTGAACTATTAGCAGGAGTGCCTGTACTGACTTTCCAATCTTGTTGTGGTGTTGGTATTACATCCGCAATACGAGCAACACCTTCCACAATATCTTCAACATAAGTAAAGTCTCGTTTCATTTCACCATTATTATAAATATCAATAGGCTCATCGTTGATAATAGCTTTTGTAAATTTAAATAATGCCATATCAGGGCGACCCCAAGGACCATAGACGGTGAAAAAGCGTAATCCTGTTGTTGGTATACCATATAAATGGGAATAGCTATGAGCCATTAATTCATTGGCTTTTTTCGTTGCTGCATATAAAGAAACAGGGTGATTAGCTTGATCATGAGGTGAAAATGGCAATTCATCATTTAAGCCATAAACAGAACTGGAAGAAGCATAAACAAGATGTTTAATATTATTGTGACGACAACCTTCTAAGATTGTCAGAAAGCCAGTTAAATTACTATCAGCGTAAGAAAATGGGTTAATTAGTGAATATCTAACCCCAGCTTGTGCAGCTAAATGAATAACTTTATCAAATTTCTCAGTTGCAAATAGATGAGCCATTTTCTCTCTATCTGCTAGATCAATAAGAGAAAATGAGAAATTATGTAGTTTATTCAGAATGTTAAGCCTAGATTCTTTTAAGGAGACATCATAATAATCATTGAGATTATCGATACCAACAACAATTTCACCTTGTTGGATTAGTTTTTTTATTAGATGAAAACCAATGAATCCTGCAGCGCCAGTGACTAAATATTTCATTACGTAATTAACCCGTATTTATTAATTAATCGTTACCAAATAGGTCTCGAGTATAAACTTTTTCTTCAACGTCGTTTAGCACTGATGACATTCTATTGGTAATAATAACATCAGAGATTGATTTAAATTCATTTAAATCACGAACTAATTTTGAATTAAAGAAGGCTTCTTCTTGCATTTCAGGCTCATAAATCACTACTTCAATACCTTTGGCCTTAATACGTTTCATAATGCCTTGGATAGAAGAAGAGCGGAAATTATCAGAACCAGATTTCATAATTAAACGATAAACACCCACGATTTTTGGCGATTTAGCGATAATTGAGTCGGCAATAAAGTCTTTACGTGTGCGGTTTGCTTCAACGATGGCACTAATAATATTATTAGGCACCGAGTCGTAGTTTGCTAATAGCTGCTTAGTATCTTTTGGTAAGCAGTAACCGCCATAACCGAATGATGGGTTATTATAATGGTTACCGATACGAGGATCCAAACAGACGCCTTCAATAATTTGTTTTGCATTTAAGCCATAAGCTTGAGCGTAGCTATCTAACTCATTAAAGTAAGCAACACGCAGTGCTAAATAAGTATTAGCAAATAGTTTAATCGCTTCTGCTTCTGTGGAGTCAGTGAACAGAACATCAATATCTTTTTTCAGTGCGCCTTGTTGTAAAAGGTCTGCAAATTTTTGTGCTCTTTCTGATTGCTCGCCAATCACAATACGAGAAGGGTATAAGTTATCGTAAAGTGCACGACCTTCACGTAAGAATTCTGGGGAGAAAATAATATTATCCGTATTATATTTTTCTCTCATTTCTTTTGTAAAACCAACAGGGATAGTTGATTTAATAATCATTGTCGTGTTTGGATTATATTCTAAAACATCACGGATAACAGACTCTACAGAAGAGGTGTTAAAATAGTTTGTTTTAGGATCGTAATCAGTAGGTGTTGCAATGATAACAAAATCAGCATCTTTATAAGCGAATTCTTTATCTAAGGTTGCAGTAAAATCGAGCTCTTTGGTGGCTAAAAATTCTTCAATCTCTTTATCAGAAATAGGAGAGATTTTTTTGTTAAGTAATTCAACTTTTTCTTTATTGATATCTAACGCAACAACTGTGTTGTTTTGGGAAAGAAGTACCCCGTTAGATAGACCGACATAGCCGGTACCAGAGATTGTGATTTTCATTTTTTCTTAATCCTAATTTTATAAAATTTCTTTTAAAGCATCTAGATATTTATTAATAACAATTTTTTCATCAAATTCAGTTTCGATTTTTTTTCTACTATTTTTACCCATTTCTAATTTCTTCTCATAGGGTAATTTAATGAATGTATCTATTGCATCAACTAAACTTGATACAGATTTAGGTTGGCATAAGTATCCATTTAATCCATGGGTAACAGTTTCTCGACAACCAACATTATCAGTAGTAATTATCGGTTTTCCCATAGCTCCTGCTTCTAGTAATGTTTTAGGTACACCTTCTCGATAAAAAGAAGGTAATACTATACAGTCAGCTTTAGCTATTTCTTGCTCCACAGTATCCGAGGTACCTAAATAATTAATAATACCTTCAGAAACCCAGTTATTCATTTGTTCATTAGTTATAGCTGATGGGTTATTAATACCAACGAAACCTAAGAGACAAAATTCAACCTTGTTGTCATACTTTTCTTTCAAAATACGAGCTGCATCAATATAAAAAGTAATTCCTTTCTCATATAACATTCTTGCAATTAAAATAAATCTTAATTTCTCTTTATTTTCAGATAATGAAAGAGTAAAACGCGATAAGTCCACACCAGAACCTGGTAGCCTATCTATTTGTGATTCTTTTACATAATTTCTTTCCAAAAATAGAGTTAAGTCATCATTGTTTTGGAAAAATATTTTGTTAGCATATTTTTGGCTATAGCGATATAGATTGCGTGCAAGCTTAGAACTGAGATTATCATTTATAAAAAGCGTTCCTAATCCTGCAATATTATTTATGACTTTTATTTTATTTAACTTGGCAGCTAAAGTTCCATAAATATTATTTTTAGGTGTAAAATTAAGTACTACATCAAATTTAAATTGATTACATATTTTATAGAAAGAAATTAATGTATAGAGGTCAATAAAAGGATTCTTACTTGCTGAATCAATTTTTATATTGATATGTTTTGCACCTAAATTAACTAATTTTTCTGAGTAATCATCAAGTGGTGATATTGTATATACATCAAAACCAGTGTTAATTAATGAAATAATGGTGTTTTTTCTAAAGTTATATAAATACCAACTAGTATTTGATGTTATTGCGATCGTTCTAATAGCTTTTTTACTATTCATGATTTTCATTTTTTGACGCTTTGTATACAAGTAAGGAAGTAAAAATGATTATAATAAAATCACCTACAGTTCTTGATAGTAAATAAGGACCTTTAAAGTTATAAAAAATAAAACATAATATTATTGAAAGAATGAAAAACATATCTTTTTTATTCTTTGATATGCTTTTGAATATTGATGTAAACAAATAGAAATAGAAAAACAAAGTAATTGTAAATAGAGTCATTCCACCTTTAAATATCGCTTGAACATATCCTACATCTGAGAACTCTTGAGGGTCTAAGGCATTTCCAAAAGAAAAAGTTAGTAAATCATTAGGCAGTTTATAATGGTTTTTTATTAAATCATTAGTACTATGATCGCCTTTTTGTTCTATTAGAAATTCAAATACAACTTTAAATTTGTTAAATATAGCTATCGTATAATTATTACTATAAATAACAAATAAGGAAACTGATGTTATACATATAATTATTAGATAAAAGAAATGTCTTTTATTTAAAGATAAAATAACAAATGGAAGTATTAAAATGTTGAATAGAAGCGCTGTTCTGGCAGTAATTAATGATGTAATGAAAAATAATATATATATATTTATGTATATTAATTTTTTATTGTTGCTATATATATATATAGAAAATATTGCTCCCATGTTGGAAATGAAACCAGCAACTGGATATCCCGTAAAATACCCGGGTTTTCTAACAGTATTTATCATTTCTAAAGGAAATTGAGGGTTATATAAATAATCAATAATTCCAAAGTTAAGGTGAAGAATAAATTGGATAAATATTAAAATAGTATTAATAAGGAGTGCATATAATATTATTTTAATAAATTTATCAAAATTTAACTTATAATATAATATTATTATATATAATGAAATAATGATGATTATATTTCTAATTGGAATCAAAACTACATTTGATATAAATACTCCATTTACTGTGCTTGTTATAATAACATATGATTGAATCAATAATAGAATTATAGTAGCAAATATTATTTCTTTTTTTATATGTATTTTTTTTGTAATAAATAAAAATAATGAAAGCGGAGCTAATAAAAAAACAGTAAAATCCAACACTCCTATTTTAGGGAAATAAATTAAAGATAGGATAATAAGAAATATAAAAATGCTATTCTTTTTCTGTGTTTTTTCCATAATGTAGATATATTTCTCATAATGTAATATAGATTGATAACTAATTTTATAACTATAAAGAATATTATATTGGTATTATAACAAAGCTACCGCACTGGGTTTACGGCCCCCAGAGCGCCAAAATCCATCTCAAAAAACCTTATCTATCTGTAATATAAGGATTTTATTATATAAGCATACTTTATCAATATGCTAAAAACCGCACTGAGAGTAGACTCTTCAAACCAGACGGTCAAGTAATAGCTGGGTATTTTAGCATTGATTGAGGATATATAAATACTGGAATAGCGGTCGATTCAGCCAGATCATTCTGAATTACATCAACAAACGTTAATGAAAAGAATATGCCACCTATTCATCAATAGGTGGTAGGATGTTTTGATACAACAATTTAATTACTCTATTTGTTTGTTTCCAATGGTTAAGTTTCTGTTCGTGATCCATGTTATCGGTTATTATTTACTTTAGTGTGTTATTCTCATGCTACTGCAAGAACTTCTTCAGAATTCTAATCACGGCGGTATTCACTAATCTCATTCCTTCCTTTATAGTAATCGTTTATAAGAGTAAGAAACTTTAAGTGTAAAATGAAAAACACCCATAAAATCAGCGTGTTGATGTCAGTGTATAATGATTCAATACATTTGAATGAAGCTATAGATTCTATTTTAAATCAGACTTTTAAAGATTTTGAATTTATCATCATTAATGATGGTTCTACCGATTTGTCTATTGATATTTTAAAAGGATATGAAGAAAAAGATAGTCGAGTAAAAGTGTATACTAATGTATCTAATATCGGGTTAGCTAAATCTTTGAATAGAGGTTTTTTACTTGCTTCTGGTGACTATATTGCTCGAATGGATGCTGATGATTACTCATATCCAACTCGCCTTCAAAAGCAGTTTGAGTTCATGGAAAACCATAAAAATATTATGGTCTGTGGTACATCAATGGAAATCTATGAATACGACAACAAATTCATGATTCTTCCAATAAAGCATAATGCAATAGCTGCTGGATTAATTTTTGGAACTAATTTTTATCATCCAACAGTTATGTTTAGATCTGATTTTATTAAAAAAAATAAAATTATGTATCCAGAAGATTATAAATATGCTCAAGATTATGGGTTATGGATAAATTTATTAAAGCTAAATCAGGAAAATATTTTTTCCAATCTAGAAGAAGCGTTATTAAAATATAGAATTCATCCAAAAAGAAATAGAAAAAACTACTTTAGTACACAAACCTCATTTGCTATAAAAGCACAAATTAATGCGTTAGATATGTTTAATATTGAGGTAGATGAGGATGTATTATATAACTTGAACTTTTCAACTGAAAATCTAAGTTTAGATAATATAAAAAAATGTAATGCAGTTTTGGATAAGATTAAAACTAAAAATAAAGAACTCCGCCCTTATTTTTACAAAAACCTTGAAGTTGCTATTGTGCGAAAAAAAGTATCATTATTTCGGCGTTGTGAGAAAAAAAGCCTTTTTTATCCTTATATGAAAGTCAAAGCAAGGCTTATTTACTTAATGAATAGGAAAATGATTAAGGCTCTAAACTAAGGGTTCGCCCTTAGTTTAGTTTTAGGTAATTTCCAAATATTAGATCAACATTTTTGTTTTCTTCATTATTTAATTCTTTATCCATACCTGCTGACGGAATAAAGGTTAATTCTCCAAAATGAATTACACCACTATTTAGGTATAAATCGACTCTAACAAAAGGAAATGGTTTGGATAGTTTTTCAGCATATTCAAAGAGTTTTTGATAGTTTTGAGGTTTATCTAAAACAGTAGATACTTCACTATTTTTATAATCAATACCATAAGGTAATAATTCCCATTCTTTGTTAACAAAATAGAATTTAGGGTGTTGTGATTCTCTTTCAGTGCAGATCATGACAAACAAAGGTTCACCATGAAAACAGAATAATTTGTAATCATATGGAAGTTCATTATTTTTTGTTTCTATGAATTTTTCACAAATTATTTTTTTAGAGATATCCTTATAAACAAATTCAACAGCTAATCGCCAATAGTCTTCATTTAGCCAAGTTGTTAATGTTTGTCTAATGTTATCTGGGGATATCTTATCTTTATCTCTGCAAATGATATTATAACCTGCACCATGATTGCATTTTAGTACAAATTTATTAGGCAACTCAGAGAAGTTAATATCGTCAGGTTGATCCCATACTTGATGGATTTCATTAAGTATTTCTTCGCAACCACAATCTTTAACATATTCTCGAGCAGCGTATTTATCTGCACATTTTGTGACTAATGGGTTATTTTTATATAAATTTAACTTTAGGTGCTGTAATTTCTCATTAAATGTTTGTGGAAAATCTAAATTTAGAGTTTTCCTCATTCGTTCTTTATATATTGATTTAGTTACTAATTCTGGAAAAGTATCACAATATTTATAACGTAATTTATTTCTTAAAATTTTCAGGTATTTATTCATAAAGGTAATAAAATATAATTTAGCAAAATCGTATTTTAAGGCTAAAAATCACATTTAGATAGATTTTACTTTGTTTTTGGCAACCAAATCTCAACCCTCAACCCACCTAATGGGCTGTCATCAGCTTTAACATGACCACGGTGCTGACTTACGGCTGTTTCTACAATAGCTAATCCCAAGCCTGTACCACCTGATTCACGATCTCTTGCTTCATCAGTGCGATAGAATGGTCGGAAGATATGCTCTCTATCTTCTGGGCTAACACCCGGGCCATCATCATCAACAATAATCGTGATACCTTGGTTTTGTTCAGTAAAGGCAACCTCAATGCGAGAATTTGAATAACGTAAGGCATTACGAACAATGTTTTCAAATGCACTAGCCAGAGAATATGGATTGCAGTAAATAGGCCATGCTCCCGGAGGTGTTGTGACTTGTAGGGTTTTATTACTCTGTTCAGCCTCAAATTTGGCATTATCTAAAATGTCATCCCACAATTCGTTGGCTTTTACCGTTTCGCGTAATAACTCGTTTTTATACTGATTGCGTGAAAGAACGAGTAAATCATTAATCATGCCATCAAGACGCTGAGTTTCAGTTTCTATACGCTCTAGCTCTTTACTTTCTCCACTACGACGACGTAATAATGCACTCGCTAATTGTAAGCGTGTTAATGGTGTTCGTAGTTCGTGAGAAATATCAGAAATTAACCGTTGTTGTGCCTCAACCATGCGTTCAAGAGCACTTATCATCTGATTAAAGCTGGTACCTGCTGCCAAAAATTCTTGAGGGCCTGTTTCTAGTTCAGGGTGAGGGCGTAAATTACCTTTCGCAACATCATCAGCCGCATTTTTAAGTTGTCTTGCCGGTTTTGCTAGGCTCCAAGAAAGCCACACTAATAACGGTGTGCTGATAAGCATGGTAAATATGAGTAGCAATAACGGTTTATCAAATAATAAGTTGATAAAGTCAGATTGAGGGCTACTTGATGGACGAACAAGATAAAGCTGGTAATGATCTTCACCATCTCTTACTGAAAATGGCCCTAACATCTCAGAACGGCCATATTTTTTCTTTTTAGGGTGATCGGCGTTATCAGATTGACCAATAAAGTTTCTGACAACCTGCATCTCATTACGTTGAGCACCGATAATGCGTCCTTCACTGGTCACGATAATTAAACGCTGACCAGGTGGAGCCCATTTATCAATAGCGCGAATTAATCGACGCCACCAAAGGAGATCGTTAGCGGGATCTTGAGCTAATTCCGCTTCGATATGTTGTTCTAGCATAACACCTTGACGGTACTCACTCTCTAAAAGAGGGGTAAGCTGGCGCGAGTCCAGCTTTGGAACCATCATAACTAGCACCAGAACTAATGCTAGCGTCAGCCAGAATATTGCAAAAATACGCGCTGACAGACTATTTATCATAAAGAATATTTATCAAGTTATTGAAACCATCAGATAACCACGGCCACGTAACGTTTTGAACCACGGTTGTCCATCTGTTCTTTCTGGTAATTTACGGCGTAAATTGGAAATATGCATATCAATCGCTCTATCAAAAGGTGTTAAGCGCTTACCAAGCACTTCTTGACTTAGATGTTCGCGTGATACGACTTGCCCCAAATGCTGAGCAAGTAGATAAAGCAAAGTAAACTCAGTTCCTGTTAACTCTAGCGGTTCGTCATCAAAACTCGCTTCTTGTCGGCCTGGGTTAAGTTGTAGTTTATCAACCTGTAGTGTTGGAGATGTATTGCTATCAGTCTGTTTTTGTTCGCTCCAGTTAGAACGACGTAAAATAGCTCTGATACGAGCAACTAGCTCTCTATCATTAAAAGGTTTTGGTAAATAGTCATCAGCACCAAGCTCTAAGCCAAGTACTCGGTCAAGATCACTGCCTCTTGCCGTTAACATGATGACAGGGGTCTGGAAATTTTGGCGTAACTCTTTGAGTGTCTCAATCCCGTTTTTACGTGGCATCATAATATCCAGTAATAACAAGTCGATAGAAGCATCCAAAAGTTTAAGTGCTTGTTCGCCATCAGAGGCGATTACAACATTAAAGCCTTCCATTTCAAGCAATTCTTTCAATAGCGATGTTAATTCGCGATCGTCATCCACTAATAAGATTTTATGCATTCGTCAATTCCTCCAAGAGAAAAATACGATAATAAATAGCGCGAATCTATGACTTTACGTTCTTTTACACGCTCTGACGCTAGTTTGCAGCCGCAACGGTATAGTAATCCACATAGCAAAGAATTACACATATTTAGGTAGCATTAATTAGGTCGGTATTAATCACCGAGTTTAGGAGTAAGAGCAATGCGTAAAGTAGCAGTAGTTGCATTAGCATCAATGTTTTTAGCAGCTCCGACAGTGGTATTAGCTGAAACAGCAAATACCAATCCGCCTACTGAGCAACAATATAATGGTAATTATCACTGCGGTTATGGCTATGGTATGCATGGCGACCGTGATTATAGAGGTCACCGCGGACAACGTGGCCATATGATGAATAACGGTGGACATATGATGGATCGCAATTATGGCGGATCTCATATGTTTAACGGAATCACATTAACTGAGCAACAACGTACCCAAATGCGCGATTTAATGCGCCAGCATCATCAAGACAGATATAACGGAAACTACCGTCAACGTCATGAGAATATGCATAAATTAGTTACTGCACCTCAATTTGATGAAGCAGCAGTAAGAGCACAAATGCAAGATATGGATAAACAAGCAATTGAGCGCCATGTTGAAATGGCGAAAGTCCATAATCAGATGTATCAGTTATTAACCCCAGAACAGAAAGCGCAGTTGGAAAAGAATTACCAACAGCAAATGTCAGATTTTGACCAACAAGGTCAACAAAATCAGTAACGAAGTAAGTAAGAGTGTAGTGCAGCAGTACCTAGTTAGAGAGTAAGTAGCAACAACGAAGTTTTTTCCTTGCCATAGACACCATCCCTGTCTTTTGCAGCCCCTCTGGAGAGGGGCTTTTTTTTGTCCGTTTGTTTGTTATTTCTCTTCAAGAGCATAATTTATCTTATCATCAGGTAATAAATTATAGTCAATATGCTCTTTTTGAAAATTAATGACTGTATCTTGATCATCACAAATATCATTAGAAATCATATGGCAATGGTTAGGGATTTTTGAGTCAGTGATACCCGTCCACTCCGAAAAAAGTGACATAAAATACCGACCATTTCTTTTTTCTGTAATATAATTTTTTTCTTTACTATCGCTTGATAGGATAAATAAAGGGATCTCAAAGTTTTGCTTAAACTTATCATCATGGGTAAGCTTGGCATAACTTTCTCCTTTATTTTCATAAGATAATCCATGGTCAGAAAAATAAAGTAAGGACCATGATTTTCCTGTGCTATTTGATATGTCTACAATGTTCTCTAATAATTTATCTGTATTTTTTATGCTTTGAACATAACAAGATAATTCAACTGATTGGAAAAACTCATCATATTCACCTTGTGTTCTAGCACAAGCTTGTGAGTGAGAGCCTATTAGATGAACAACAATAAGCCTATTTTTCTCACCTTTATTAATGAGTGCTTTTTTAATATCGGGAAGTAAATCATTATCAGTTGTTAAACCATTATTATGATAATCACCTTTACTCAAGAAGTGATAGGTATCAGCTCTCTTTCCTATTGTAGAAATAATTGAATCAGAACCAATCATAGAGCCTTGATTTGAAAACCAATATGTATCTAATCCTGCTTTTTTTGCGAGTGTGATAATATTGTTCTGTAATTCAATATTATTAGTATTCTTATTTTTTAATGTTAATGAAGGTGGTAATGAAAACAATGTTGATGGTGCTGCTGAAATATAATTATTAAATTGAATAACAGGGCTTTTTTCTAGAAATGGTGTGTTTTTTATAGAAAAACCATAACTTTGCATAAAGTCTCGTCTAACACTCTCTCCAATAACTAAGATATAATTATTATATTGCGTATTATTAATAGGTTGCCAATTATCTTTCTTATTAAGCTCTGTATTGATCCACTTATTTTCTATATTTACACTCTCATAATGTTTTTTTATATCACTAAAAAAACGGAGTATTGGTAATTTGGCTTCAAAGTTATAAGTACCATTATTTATCAGGTCTTTTATGGGCCAACTAATACTCGTCATTATAAAAATAAAAGTAATGAAAAGAGAGGTTTTATTTTTAAAAACAATACTCACTTTTAGACTGAGAAGGCCAAGTAAAATAATTAAAAAACTAAATATTAGATTTATTGGTGAAAGGGTATGAATAAATTCGAGAGTTTCATTTGTATTTGTATAAAAAAATGAAATAACAGAATTAATGTTAGGAGAGCCATACTTTAAGCCAATAGGTGTATAAATAGCACCTATTATTGATAGCAACATTATACTAATAGAATAGATTTTTTTAAAACGTCCTGATAAGCATAAAAGAAATGCAGTAAAAGTAAGAACATAAAAAAAACGGAGTTTATAGCCTAGAGAGATATGTATTAATAAAACAAAAATAAGCAAAATTAAACATTGAATAATGTTGTTTTTTAAGAGTTTTTTCATGATGTCAATTCTGGATCAATAATTATTGATTAATTATGGCTGTATTATTTTTGGCATTATAGTTTTTTTTTAGGGTGAGGAAAACCAAGGAAATCAAATTATTTCCTTGGTTTATGAGATTTTTACAACAACGCCTCTGGAGATTCAGGTAAAATTTGTCCGCCATCGACGATAATTGTCTGGCCTGTAATATATTTTGCTTCATTTGAGGCAAAGAAGGCGGCGGCGTAGCCGATATCTTCTGGCTCACCTAAAGTATGTGTTGGGATAGAAGCCTTCATTTGATTTAAATACGCTTCGCCTTGGGCTTGCAAGCCTTCAGTGAGGATATTTCCCGGCATCACAGCATTAATGGTAATACCATGACGCGCATATTCTAATGCTGCACTACGCATAAAGCCAAGTTGTCCTGCTTTACTTGCGCCGTAGTGGCTCCAACCAGGATAGCCTGTGATTGCTCCCGTAATGGATGACGTGATAATCACACGACCTTGTTTTTGTTTTTCCATGACACGAAGTGCTGCCTTCACTAAAAAGAACATACCTTTAAGGTTAACTGTATGCATTTTATCCCAATCAGCTTCAGTCATCTCTTTAATAGTTGCTTGAGGGAAAATGCCAGTATTGGAACAAAGAATATCAAGTTTGCCATACTCTTTTACGACATCATCAACCACTTTTTCACAGGCGGATTGATGAGTGACATCAAGGTGCATAAACTCAACATTTAATTCTTGTTTTGTTTTATTGCCAGCAACATCATCAATATCTGCAATAATCACCTTAGCACCACTATTTTTTAGGGCGATGACAATACCTTTACCAATGCCTTTTGCGCCACCTGAAACCAAAGCGATTTTACCCGTTAAATCAAACATAAAACCTCCTATTAAGTGTGAGTTCTACTGTATCAGTCTAGGTTGAAAAGCGGTAAATCACCCAGAGAACTTTGTTGTGGGTCACAAATGTACCTTAGATAATTTTTTTCTTTGAATGGATGTCATTACGAAATCGAGAGATAAACGTCAGATAGAATGCTGTACCAGAGAAAAACTGAATATTTATCAAAATATGCCGATGCTATTTTTTAGCATAAATAGCGTTTTTTTGAGGTGAATGCAAAAAGGCAGTAAAGTGTCTGTATAAAAAGTGTTAACTTATTAGTGAAACACATTTGAGATAGACTAGTCTAAACTTTAAACAGGCTGTCTGATTAGTTTAATGCGCATCAAGTTTATGAAAAAAAATGTACGATAATGATGAACTGGTAAAAAATATGCGTACAATGGTATTGTTGAATCAATTCAGCATTTGCGATATCGGAAAATAACACCAGATAAGCCGATATTGAAATAAAAAGTTATTCCAACAATTTTGCAATAATTACATCGAATAAGAATCAGAGGTAATCATGGTCAATGGGATCAAAAGAATTGGGGTTTTAACAAGTGGTGGTGATGCACCCGGAATGAATGCCGCGATCCGTGGCGTTGTTCGTGCCGCACTAAGTGAAGGTTTAGAGGTTTATGGGATTATGGATGGCTATATGGGGCTATACGAAAATCGCATGAAAAAACTCGACCGTTTTAGCGTGTCAGACATGATAAACCGTGGTGGTACATTCCTTGGTTCTGCTCGTTTCCCTGAATTCCGTGAAGACAATGTGCGTGCTGTTGCCATTGAAAACATGAAACAAAATGAGCTTGATGCTTTAGTTGTTATTGGTGGTGACGGTTCTTATTTAGGTGCGAAAAAATTAACGGAAGCGGGTTTTCCTTGCATCGGTTTACCAGGCACAATCGATAATGACGTAGCAGGTACTGACTACACCATTGGTTATTTCACGGCGTTAGAAACAGCAGTTGAAGCAATTGACCGTTTACGTGATACCTCAACGTCTCACAAACGTATCTCTATCGTAGAAGTAATGGGCCGTTATTGTGGCGACTTAACTCTATCTGCGGCAATCGCAGGTGGATGTGAATTTGTTGTTTTGCCTGAGGCAGAATTACCGTTTGATCGCGATGAACTGCTGGCGGAAATCAAAGCCGGTATTGAACGTGGTAAACGCCACGCAATCGTCGCAATCACAGAACACGTTTGTGATGTACATGAATTAGCTCGTTTTATTGAAGCTGAAACTAAACATGAAACACGTGCAACAGTGTTAGGTCATATTCAACGTGGTGGCTCTCCTGTTGCTTACGATCGTATTTTAGCCTCACGTATGGGGGCTTATTCTGTACAACTGCTATTAGAAGGTTATGGCGGTCGTTGTGTTGGTATTCAAAATGAAAAACTGGTTCACCATGACATTATTGATGCGGTCATGAATATGAAACGTGTCTTTAAAGCTGACTGGTATGAAACAGCGAAAAAACTCTATTAATCAATAGTGTTATCGTAATACCCTAGCCTTTCTGAGTACTATCCTTATTCGTGAACTACTCTGATACATGTTGTCTGCGTGTCAGAGTAGCTTCTCGAGTGAAAACATTTCATTTAATAATCTTATTCTCCATCAATACTGCCTAACATCCCTTGTATAGATAGTTATATTCCTGTTGTGTATATCAATCGGCTTTTTGTTATTTCATCGTTATAAAACTTTCTGTCAGCCTAGTTAAATATTTAACAATAGGGGATGGAGAGATATGTTTAAACAATGGGGTTTATTATCAACGACTTTAGTCGCATTACTTTTTTCTAATAGCTTATGGGCTAAAGATATTCAGTTATTAAATGTCTCTTATGATCCGACAAGGGAACTTTATCAACAGTATAACCAAGCATTTAGTCAGTATTGGCAGCAGAAAACGGGAGATAGGATCACTATCCGCCAATCACATGGTGGATCAGGAAAGCAGGCGACATCAGTTATCAATGGTATTGAGGCAGATGTTGTGACATTAGCTCTTGCCTATGATATTGATGCGATCGCACAAAGAGGAAGTATCGATAAGCAATGGATAACACGACTACCCGATAACTCTGCGCCTTACACTTCAACGATTGTTTTTCTGGTGAGAAAAGGAAATCCTAAGCAGATAACAGATTGGGATTCACTGATAAAACCAGGTGTTTCCATTATTACACCTAACCCTAAAACTTCAGGTGGTGCAAGATGGAACTATCTTGCTGCTTGGGGATATGGGTTAAAAGCTAATCATCAAGATAACGAAAAAGCAAAAGCATTTGTGAAAGCACTTTATCAGCAAGTTGAAGTGTTAGACTCAGGAGCGCGAGGCGCAACCAATACATTTGTTGAGCGAGGTATTGGTGATGTATTGATTGCATGGGAAAACGAGGCATTATTAGCAATTAATGAATTAGGTGCTGATAAGTTTGAAATTGTTACACCTTCGGTTTCTATTCTGGCAGAGCCTACGGTATCTGTAGTGGATAAAATTGTCGATAAACGAGGAACACGAGAAATTGCCACCGCGTACTTAGATTATCTTTACTCACCACAGGGACAAGAGATTGCAGCAAAAAACTATTACCGTCCTAGAGATAAAGTGCTCGCTGAGAAATACCAAAACAGTTTCCCAAAACTCGAACTATTTACGATTGATGAGGTTTTTGGTGATTGGCAATCAGCACAGAAAATACATTTTGCGACAAGTGGTGTATTTGATGAAATAAGTCGTCGTTGATGTGTCATAAAGCAAAAACAAAAAAATCACCTTCTGGTTTTATATTCAGCAAGGTGATTTTCTTTATTTTTTATCCATTAAAGGCGTAAGCCAGAAAGATAAAAATTATTTTTTCGCTTTAGCTTGTGCTGCTGCTTTCACGATGACGGCAAATGCATCAGCTTTCAGTGAAGCACCACCGACTAATGCGCCATCAATGTCTGGTTGACCAAACAGTTCAGCTGCATTTTTATCGTTCACAGAGCCACCGTATTGGATGATAACTTGTTCAGCGATAGCGGCATCTTTTTTCGCGATATGATCACGAATAAATTTATGGACAGCTTGTGCTTGTGCTGGAGTTGCAGATTTGCCAGTACCGATAGCCCAGATTGGTTCATAAGCAATAACCGCATCTTTAAATGCAGCTGCACCATGTGCATTTAAAACAGCATCGATTTGGCGAGCACAGACTTCTTGTGTTTTACCCGCTTCGTTTTCTGCTTCGGTTTCGCCAATACATAATACAGGCGTTAAACCTAACTCTTTTAACACGCCGAATTTTTGAGCGATAAACTCGTCAGATTCTTTATGATAAGTACGACGCTCAGAGTGACCAATGATAACGTATTTAACATCAACGTTTTTCAGCATTTCTGCTGAAGTTTCACCAGTAAAAGCACCAGATAGGTTAACACCTGTATCTTGAGCACCTAATGCAATACGGCTTCCACCAATTTCATGGCGTGCTTGGCATAGGTAAACTGCGGGTGGTGCGATAGCAACATCACAACCTGCAACACCGCTAACTTCTTTACGTAGTGCAGCAATTAATTCATGAACCATATGAATGCTGCCGTTGAGTTTCCAGTTACCCATGACTAATGGATGGCGCATAACTTTTCCTCCAACCGAGTGGTTTAAATTTAGTTTGCTAATAAACATGAATTCTGTTGATACACAACAGTATAGAGAACAATGAATAGAATAGCTTTGTTTTTTATCACGGAATAGCTGAAACGATCTTGCTGTTTAAAGAAAGCTTAATCGGTTCAATTGCAAAGGTCGTTAATTGTTCACCTTCATGCGCAATAATATAGCGGATCGCACCAACATTATGGCTTACATAAGCCGGAGTTTGGTTTTTAAATGCAAACAAATCGAGAACTTCTTGAATTTGTGTAGGCGTTATTGAAGGGTCAAATTGAGCGATCAAAGTCACAATGTATTGTGTGGTGATCTCACGGTTCATTTTTTCTAATTCAGGTGAGTCTGATGTATGGATAAGCGTCAGTTGCAGACTTTTAATTTTTTCACTGCCACGTTCTAATATCGCTGAAGAGTAAATATAAGGTGTAATACGAGTTGCGGCTCTGACAAGCGGAATAGCAATATCGTGATTAGTGATAATTTTATATTCATTAAGCGATAGTAACGGATTTTGTTGGTTGAATTTTGTTCGTAGCTCCGGAATAGTTATCTCAAAAACGGGTGCATCCTGTTTAAGATAGGCAATATCATCTTTAGTGGGCTGTTTTTGTGCGACAGATATCCCTGTTGCAAAAACAGTAGTTGGCAAACAAAGAGCAATGCTTATGATTATCAGGTATAACGTAGAAAGTGTACTTTCTTTTATCATCTGTCCTCCGTTTGTCAGTGCTGTTATTGGCTAGTCTGTATTATTTGATACTAAATGGACAGTGTAATTCACACATTAAGTAAATTATTGAGAATTTATGACCTTACAACATTGGGCATTTTCATTCAAAGGACGAATTGGACGTCGTGATTTCTGGGCAGGTTTAGGTGTTTGTTTCGCTCTTTTTTCAGGCCTTTTTATTATCAATGACATGATTTATCCATTACCTGCCATTGTAACGTGGATATTGATCTTCTTTATTCTGTATCCCTTGTGTGCGATTTTCACTAAAAGACTCCATGATAGAAATAAAAGAGGAATATGGCTTTTATTACTTTTACTCGCTGTGATGTTGGGGTTGGCTGATACAAGTAGTTTAGAACCTTTTTGGCAGTGGGCGATAGGGCGTTTTCTACCTTCCTTTATCGGGATGATTATGTTGCTTGATTGTGGTGTTTTTATTGGCAATCAAAGTGAAAATTACTTTGGTAAACACACTGAGCAAGTAGATTATCGTCGCTGGCGTTAATCCTTTTTATTAAAATAAATCAGATAAGGGCAAAAAGAGAAAATTGCCCTTATTTTTCTTTTCATATTACCAATATTGTTCGCTGGTAATATGTCCTGGTTTGCGGCGTAAGTGTTTACGCATTTCTCGTTGTTCTTTTAATAGTTGTTGGGTATCTCTTACCATTTGTGGATTGCCACATAACATAATATGGCTCTCTTCTGGAGAAATGGTTAAGCCCACCGTTTTTTCTAAGGCACCACTTTCAATTAACGCAGGAATACGACCTGTTAATGAGCTAATATGATTTTCACGGCTAACAATAGTTTGAATACGTAATTTTCCTTGGTAACGCTCAACAAGTTTTTCCATTAATGGGAGATAACTTAAGTCATTAGTATATCGAACCGCGTGAACAAGAACGATATTTTCAAATCTATCCAGATCTTGGCCTAATTGTAAAATCGATAAAAAAGGCCCTATGGCTGTCCCTGTAGAAAGCATCCAAAGTGTATTGGCACTAGGAATTTCTTCTAATACAAAAAAGCCACTGGCTTGCTCGGTGACAAGTAATTCATCCCCTATTTCTAGAGCACTTAATTTAGGGCTTAATTTTCCTTCGGGTACAGTCACCAGATAAAATTCTAAGTTAGGATCATTCGGCGCATTCACATAAGAATAGGCACGTTGCACTCGTTCGCCATCAATATCTAATGCTAATTTTGCAAATTGCCCCGCTGTAAATTTATCAACAGGGGCATTTACAACAAGACTTATTAACGTGTCAGTCCAGCGATTAACTTGGATAACTTTTCCATTCACCCAATTTGCCATAGAGGTTATCTCCTTACGATAAATGCGTTTATGTCGCTTATTCATTCTAAATAGGAAGCGATTTTTTATTTATCAAGATGATGTGGTGATGTTATTTATCTGAATTTTTGTCAATGAATGACACAATATGTACATTTATATTGACAACTATGGTGTTTTTCTCTGACATTAGTCGATGTACAAAAATTGCTGACTATCTCGCAAATTTCTACAAATTTGTTAACTTAGTCTCATTCTTAAAAGGTGTATATTTTGCAGAGTTTATTTTTATAAATTCTCTGTCGTGTACGCCTGTCCGTTAATTTATTTGAAATTCCTGAGCAAAGAAAAGAAATGAGAAAGTTAGAGCATGCAAATCTATTATTATTGATAATTGCACTGGTTGCTGTGGGTCAAATGACACAAACCATCTATGTTCCAGTCATTGCCGAAATGGCGGTTTACTTTGGTGAGCCGACAGGTGCTGTACAGCAAGTAATGGGCGCTTATCTTTTTTCTTATGGTTTTTCACAGCTCATTTATGGGCCTATCTCCGACAAAGTAGGGCGTCGCCCCGTTATTTTAGTCGGAATGACGATTTTTTGTTTATCAACACTGGTAGCGATTTTTTCACAAAATTTAACCACACTGGTTATTGCAAGTACCTTACAAGGGATGGGAACAGGTGTGGCAGGAGTCATGACGCGTACTCAACCTCGTGATTTATATACAGGTACGGCATTACGTTACGCTAATAGTTTGTTAAACATGGGGGTTTTAGTTAGCCCATTATTAGCGCCGATGATTGGTGGTGTTGTGGCTCACTTCTTTGGCTGGCATGCGTGTTATATCTTCTTATTATTATTGGGAAGTAGTGTTCTTTTCTGTATGTATCGTTGGATGCCAGAAACTCGGCCAGTACAAGTTGAGAAACGTAAAATGCTGTCATCATTTTACTTACTGCTTTCCAATAGTACCTTCAGTGCATTTTTGATTATGCTAATTTGTGCATTATCAGGTATTGCAGTTTTTGAGGCATCAAGCGGTGTCTTAATGGGCGGAGTATTAGGCTTAAATAGTATTACTATCAGTATATTATTTATTTTACCGATCCCTGCTGCGTTCTTTGGGGCTTGGTATGCTGGTCGTGAAGGTAAAACCTTTGTACAACTGATGTGGCACTCTGTTTTTTGTTGTTTATCAGCTGGTATTTTAATGTGGATCCCCGGTTGGCTAAATATCATTAATATTTGGACTCTTCTGGTACCTGCCGCACTATTTTTCTTTGGTGCAGGTATGCTATTCCCATTAGCAACAACGGGTGCAATGGAGCCATTTCCATATTTAGCAGGCTCTGCGGGGGCACTGGTGGGTGGATTACAAAATGTGGGATCAGGTGTTGCAACATGGTTTTCAGCCTTATTACCACAACATAATCAATTTAGTTTAGGTATGATTATGTTCGCTATGTCAGTGGCTATTATGCTTTGTTGGCTTCCTTTGGCTCACCGTTTTAGCCATGAAGAACATACTATTTAGACTATTGGTGTAGTCAATTAAATAAAAAATGCCGAGAATAGAATTTCTCGGCATTTTGGTTTTGTAGCCTAGGCTACTTCTCTCTCAACTCGTTGTATTAATTAAGCGCGATCTTCCCACTCTTGTGCACGAGCAACCGCTTTTTTCCAACCGTTATAACGGTAGTTACGCTCAGTGGTTTCAATACCAGGGCGGAATTCTTTATCAATTGCCGCTTTATTTTTAACTTCTTCTAAATCGTTCCAGAAGCCAATAGCAAGACCCGCAAGGAATGCGGCACCTAGTGCGGTACTTTCACGGACAACAGGGCGTTCAACACGAGTGCCTAAAATATCGGACTGGAATTGCATTAAGAAGTTATTGGCAACAGCACCACCATCAACACGCAATGATTGTAAACGCGCACCTGAATCGGCTTGCATTGCATCAAGTACATCACGTGTTTGGTAAGCGATAGATTCTAAGGTTGCACGAATAATATGATTACGGTTAGCGCCACGGGTTAAACCAAAGATAGCACCGCGGGCATACGGATCCCAATATGGTGCGCCTAAGCCGGTAAAGGCAGGAACAACATAGACACCATTCGTATCGTTTACCTTAGTTGCGAAGTATTCAGAGTCGGTTGCTTCATCAATGAGTTTTAATTCATCACGTAACCATTGAATGGACGCACCACCAACGAATACAGCACCTTCTAAGGCATAGTTCACTTCACCACGAGGGCCACAGCAGATAGTTGTTAACAAACCATGATTAGAGCGAACGGCTTCTGTACCTGTATTCATCAGTAAGAAACAGCCTGTACCATAGGTATTTTTCGCCATACCACTTTGTACGCAAAGTTGACCATAAAGTGCAGCTTGTTGGTCACCCGCCATACCCGCGATAGGAATACGTGTACCACCTTTACCACCAATGTTTGTTTGGCCATAAACTTCGGAAGATGGCACAACTTTTGGTAACATATTGCGAGGAATATCCAGCAGATCGAGGATTTTCTGATCCCAATCTAAAGAGTGGATGTTAAATAACATGGTACGTGAAGCGTTAGTGAAATCGGTAACGTGAACGCGACCTTGTGTCATTTTCCAAACTAACCAAGTATCGACAGTACCGAATAACAATTCGCCATTTTCTGCTTTTTCACGAACACCTTCGACGTTGTCGAGGATCCATTTTAATTTTGTACCAGAGAAATATGGGTCAACCATTAAACCGGTGTTTTGACGAATATATTCTTCAACACCTTCTTTATCTTTTAAGCGGGTACAGAAATCGGCAGTACGACGGCATTGCCATACAATGGCGTTATAAACAGGTTTACCCGTTTCTTTATCCCACACAATGGTGGTTTCACGTTGGTTTGTGATACCAATACCAGCTACATGATCAGATGGAATATCTGCTTTTGCTAATACTTCAACTAGGGTTGCACTTTGTGTTGCCCAAATTTCCATTGGATCGTGTTCAACCCAGCCTGGCTTAGGATAAATTTGAGTGAATTCGCGTTGTGAAATACTGACGATATTTGCATCATGATCAATAACTACGGCACGTGAGCTGGTTGTACCCTGATCAAGTGCAACAATGTATTTTTTTTCGGTATTCGATGTATTTGTTTCTGTTGTCATGTTAGTAACCTGTTCTGATAATCAACAATCTTGCTCTAAGTATTATTTATCGTCTTCAATTTTGCAGGTATCGCAAGGTAAGTGACGGCCAATTAATTTACGGTAAGCCAATGCACCCAAGATACCACCGATAAATGGAGCAATCATTGGAACTAAGAAATAAGGAATATCACGTCCACCAGTCAGTGCAATATCACCCCAGCCAGCAAAGTACGCAACCAGTTTTGGACCAAAGTCACGGGCAGGGTTTAAGGCGAATCCTGTTAGTGGACCAAATGCACCACCGATAACGGCAATTAAGATACCAATCAGTAAAGGCGCTAATGGGCCTTTAGGTACACCGTTACCATCATCAGTTAAGGCTAAAATTAAGCCAACAAGGATAACGGCAATAATAACTTCGACAACAAAGGCATGTGCAACGGAAATTTGAGCTGCGGGATAAGTAGAGAATACACCGGCAGTGAAGAGACTTTCTTGTGAGCCTCTGACAATGCCATTAACTTGTTCGTAGTCGAGAAAAACACTGTAGTACATAAAGTACACAATGGCTGCGGCAAAGAAGCCACCTAACATTTGTGCAATAATATAAGGGATAACTTTTCTGCGTTCAAAGCAAGCGAATAACCAAAACGCAACGGTAACTGCCGGGTTCAAGTGAGCACCAGATGTGCCCGCGGTAAGATAAACGGCTAAGGCAACACCCAGCCCCCAGATAATACTTATCTCCCATAGTCCTAGCTCTGCTCCTGCAATACGTACTGCAGCAACACAACCAAGGCCGAAGAAGACTAGCAACGCAGTTCCGATAAATTCAGAAATGCATTGACCCATAAGAGAGGTTTTCGTCTGGCTCATATATTCTATCCTGAAAGAGGTTATTTATTGTTAGTATTCTTTTCGAATTGAAAAGATAACTGTGAATTTATCGTTAATGAGCGTAAACGAGAATAAGCGAAATTGAAATTTGTGTGTCTCATCAAGAAAATGAGTGAAAACGCTCTTAATTAGTGACTTGATCGACATTTGTAATGTGATCTGACCAGTGTTTTTGATAAATTGAAAAAAGAATGTAATTCCACGGAAGATGCTAGACAGTTGTTGATAGGCTACTTACAATCGGAAGTATCGATTATATGGGGGATTACAGTATGTCATTTGAAGTTTTCGAAAAGTTAGAATCAAAAGTACAACAAGCTATTGATACCATCACGTTATTACAGATGGAAATTGAAGAGTTAAAAGAAAAAAATGATGCGCTGAACCAAGAAGTTCAAGAAGCGAAAGGATCACACGAAGCCCTTGTTCGTGAAAACGAAGAGCTAAAACAAGAGCAATCAAGCTGGCAAGAGCGTTTACGCGCGCTGTTAGGCAAAATGGAAGACGTACAGTAATTGTCTTTAAATTGTCTTTATTTTGTCTCTAAAGCCTAAAAACAAAAGCCACCAGACGGTGGCTTTTGTGTCTTAAATCATAAGAAAGCAGATAAAAGTAAAATTATTCTTCTATTAAATCTTCATCTAAGCCCAAAGGCTCTTCTGATAAGATGATCCCGGTATTATCGGCATAAAGATAATCACCAGAGAAGAACGTAACACCGCCAAAGTTGACGCGGATATCACTTTCACCAATACCTTCACTCGGGCAACCCGCTGGTATCGCAGCCATGGCTTGAATACCTAAATCAAGTTCTGACAATGTATCAACTTGACGTACTGCGCCATAAACGACAATGCCTTCCCATTCATTCGATACGGCAAGTTGTGCCAATTCAGCATCAATTAAGGCTTTGCGTACAGAGCCACCGCCATCAACTAAAAGAATACGGCCTTTGCCATTTTCTTCTAGTAAGTCATAAAGCAGGCCATTATCTTCAAAACATTTCACGGTGATGATTTGCCCACTAAAGGCACTTTGACCACCAAAGTTTGAGAAAAGCGGTTCTACGACATTGATATCTTCTTGATAGATATCACAGAGTTCAGAAGTATCATATTTCATAGGAGATTACGTCAGGTTGCCACAGGAAAAGCCAGTATATCCCTTAACGGGGGTAGTTGGCAAAAGACTCACTGAAAATTCAGTGAGTCAAATCAACAATCGAGCTAAATTATTCTAAAACTAAACCTAAAGAGAAGAGTACGTTAGTGAGTAGTGCTGCTTTTACCATATGTTCAAGTAAAGGGCGCATTGCTTCACCTGAATGATCGGCATTAACACGTTTAATATGCAATAAAAGCATCGGTGTTGCGAGTAAGAATAGCCATGCTGTCCAGCGGTGCATATACAGAAGCGTGAAGATAATTAAGCAAGCAATAGAGAGAAAAATGACACACGTATGGTAAGTTCGTGAGCCAGCAGGGCCTAAGCGAACGGCTAATGTATTCTTGCCCGCTTGAATATCACTTTCTAAATCGCGCATATTATTAATATTTAGAACGGCGACAGACAGTAAACCACAGGCCGTGGCCGGAAGTAGGGTGACAATATCGAAGGTGTTAGATTGTAAGTAATAAGTTCCGATTACGCTTAACCAACCAAAGAATATTAAGACAGAAATATCACCTAATCCCATATAGCCATAAGGGCGTCGGCCTACGGTATAGGTAATGGCTGCGACAATAGCGAGTAATCCCATCACTAAAAAGCCAATGGCATCTTCAGGTTTTTTACATGCAACAATAATCAGTGCAATACCTGAAATACAAGAGATGATGACATTTAATATTAAGGCTTTTTTCATTTGAGCTGGCGTTATTACGCCTTTTTGCATTCCACGAAGTGGCCCTAAACGCTCTTCTGTATCGGTACCTTTTACAGCATCACCGTAGTCATTAGCAAGGTTTGATAGAATTTGTAATGTGCCAGCTGTCAAAATAGCAAGCAGTGCAATAGGTAGCTCAAAATGCCCCATCCAATACGCTAATGCGGAGCCAGTCACAATGGCAATTAACCCTAAAGGCAGTGTTTTGGGTCGTAAACTTTCAAGCCAGGCTTGAGTCCGGCTAGTGGAATTTAGAGAGCTCATGCTGAAATTCGATACTCATGTTCGTTGTTATTATAAAAATAAGAATGGGAGGCAAGCCTCCCACGTAAATATTGCTGATAAGGATCGCACAAGTTGATTATAAAATAAATCGACTCAGATCTTCATCTGCTACAAGCTCATCCAGATGCTGTTTCACATATTCTGCATCAATCAATATAGATTGACCTTGTCGTTCGCTTGCATCGTAGGAAATTTCTTCCATTAAACGTTCTAAAACAGTATGTAAACGACGAGCACCGATATTTTCGGTCGTTTCATTTACACGCCACGCTGATTCAGCAATTTTGCGAATACCGTCTTCAGTAAAGCTAATAGAAACCCCTTCGGTTGCCATTAAAGCTTCATACTGTTTTGTTAACGATGCATTAGGCTCTGTAAGAATACGCTCAAAATCTTCTGCTGTCAGCGCTTGAAGTTCAACGCGAATTGGCAGACGTCCTTGCAACTCAGGAATTAAATCAGAAGGACTGGAAACTTGGAAAGCACCTGACGCAATAAACAGAATATGGTCTGTTTTTACCATACCGTGTTTTGTTGAAACTGTACAACCTTCAACCAGTGGTAAGAGGTCACGTTGTACACCTTCACGAGAAACGTCAGGGCCAGAACTTTGACCGCCACGTTTACAGATTTTGTCTACTTCATCAATAAAGACAATACCGTGTTGTTCTACTGCATCAATAGCTTGTTGTTTAAGCTCTTCAGGATTAACTAATTTAGCGGCTTCTTCTTCAACAATCAGCTTAAACGCATCTTTGATTTTCATCTTACGCGCTTTTTGTTTTTGCCCAGCTAAATTTTGGAACATAGATTGTAATTGATTTGTCATCTCTTCCATTCCTGGAGGAGCCATGATTTCAACACCCATTGGTGTTGCAGATAATTCAATTTCAATCTCTTTATCGTCTAATTGACCTTCACGTAATTTTTTACGGAAAGATTGACGAGCGGCCGAAGGTTCAGAGGTTTGCTCTGTGACACCCCAGTTATTTTTTGCAGGTGGAATAAGTGCATCAAGAATGCGTTCCTCAGCCATTTCCTCAGCACGGAAACGATTTTTATCAATCGCTTGGCTACGCACCATTTTGACCGCAGAGTCGGTTAAGTCACGGATAATAGAATCAACTTCTTTACCTACATAACCCACTTCTGTGAATTTAGTTGCTTCTACTTTGATGAAAGGTGCATTGGCTAATTTTGCTAAACGACGTGCAATTTCAGTTTTACCCACACCAGTAGGGCCAATCATCAGAATATTTTTAGGTGTTACTTCATGGCGCAGCGCTTCGTCGAGCTGCATGCGACGCCAGCGGTTACGTAGGGCAATTGCCACAGCACGTTTCGCTTTATCTTGACCAATAATAAATCTATCAAGTTCGCTGGCTATTTCGCGAGGAGTCATTTCAGACATGCTCTCAAATCCTTACTCTTTTGAAGAGAGTTCTTCAAAGTTGACATTATGGTTAGTGTAAATACAGATATCTCCAGCGATGCTCAGCGCTTTTTCAGCGATCTCGCGTGCAGAAAGCTCAGTATTTTCTAGCATGGCTCTTGCCGCTGCTTGTGCATAAGGGCCACCAGAACCGATTGCAATTAAATCGTTTTCTGGTTGAACAACATCACCATTACCTGTGATGATAAGTGATGTGTTTTCATCTGCAACAGCAAGTAGTGCTTCTAATTTGCGCAGCATTCTGTCTGTACGCCAATCTTTTGCTAGCTCTACCGCAGCTTTGGTTAAATGCCCTTGGTGAAGTTCTAATTTGCGTTCAAACAGTTCAAAAAGAGTAAAAGCATCAGCAGTGCCGCCAGCAAATCCCGCAATGACTTTGTCGTTATAAAGACGGCGTACTTTGCGAACATTGCCTTTCATGACGGTATTACCCATCGTCGCCTGTCCATCACCACCGATTACAACTTGGCCCTTACGGCGAACACTTACGATTGTAGTCATGAGTCAGCCCCTGGTTTAATCAATAAAAATGAGACGGGAAGTGCTTATATTTGAAATACAGCACTGCCCGTTATGTGAATTAGAATTATAGGTGGGGGAGAAAATTTATTTTTCAACCCCCAGAAGAGCGAAGAATACAACCTGATACGCCAGCACCGGCGGCTTGTCTACTTACTGAATTGGCTTGTTCTTTACTGTAAGGGCCTGATAATACGCGTATCCAGCCATCATTGCCTTTTGTTACTCGGCTTTCAACACCAGAAAAAGCCAAAGTTGCTCTTACTGATTCGGCTTGCTCTGTATTTTTAAATGAGCCACATTGCACTAAAAAGTTTGCTTCAGTAACAGCAGGTTTAGGCGGTGTAACAACAGCCGGTGCAGGTGCTTGCTCTGGTTGAGTCTGTGTTGGTTGTTGAACAACAGAAGGCTGGGGTGTTGCTGGTGGTGTTACTATCACTTGCGAGCGTGGAACTTCCCCATTGTAAGGGACTTCGGGTAACTGAACAGCAGGTTGACGTTTATCTGCTTCAATTTGTTGTAAAAATCTCAGCTGTTCAGGTGAAAGTGTTGCTTTCGGATTAATCTGGCTACCTGAAGAGGGAGATTCGGGCAATAAAGGTGTACCCACCTGACGATTTTCCAGTTCTTTAATGTACTGCCAACGCTCTTGCGGTTTAGGCGGTAAACTATTTGCTGGATGCTGCCCAGTGATTGCTGGTGCTGTTTCTACGACTTCTTTTTTATTATGCGTAATAAAATAGAGGCCGCCGATAAACAGCGCCACAATTGCGATTGCCGCGATAAGTGTTGTTAAAGGCAGCCCTTTAGCAGCCTTTTTACTTTTACTTTTCGTTGTTTTTTTACGACGAGCAGATGTCTGCCCTCGTCCCACATAGTCTCGTTGTGCCACAGTTCGATTCGCTGATAATTAAAGGAATAGGTATCACGAACGATATGTTACTTAACATAGTGTGTTTTGCCTAGCTTTTAAGCTGACAGACACTATCTCTTATAATTAGCTCACAATCTAATAAACGAGAACCCGGTGCGACAGGTCTACCTTGTAATTGATCAAGTAATAACAACATAGATTGACGTCCAATTTCATAACGGGGTTGTTCCATCGTTGTTAGTGCAGGTTCGCTGTAACGTGTGATATCAAGATTATCAAAACCAATAACAGAAAGATCTTTTGGGAGTTCTAACCCTAATTTTTTCGCCTGCCACATAACGCCAATCGCCATAATATCACTATGGCAGAACACGGCAGTCGGTGGTTCAGGTAAAGAAATCAGTTTTTTCAGACTTTCTGCACCGCTTTCATGGGTAAAATCACCACGAATAATATAGTCTTCACGTAAAGGAACACCTGTTCTACGCATAGCTTGAATATAGCCTTGTAAGCGATAACGACATAAAGGCATATCTTCTGGGCCTGTAATACAAGCAATACGCTTATGACCCATTTGCTGTAAATAGTGTGTTGCTCTAAAAGAGGCAGTGAGATTATCAATATGAACAGTAGGTAGCTCAAGTTCAGGTGCAAACTCATTTGCCATGATCATTGGAGGTAGGTTTTTCTGCTCTTCTTTGGAAACATCAAAAGGAATGTGTGAACCAAGCAGTAACATACCATCAATTTGTTTGGTGATAATGAGGTTAATAAATGCATTTTCGTGTTTTTGCTGATGTTTACAATCACCAATAAGAACGAGATAACCATGTTGTGCCGCAGTTTCTTCAATGCCACACACAACATCAGTAAAAAAAGGATCACTGATGTTAGGGACGATCACAAGGATCGTTTTTGACTCATTGCGCTTAAGATTTTTTGACAGGTTATGTGGGTAATAGCCCACGTCAAGAACAGCCTGTTCAACTTTCTGACGGGTTTGTGAGGATACTTTTTCCGGATTCATTAAAGTACGTGACACGGTTGCTGTGGACACGCCGGCTGCAAGGGCAACATCTTTCATTGTTGCTTGCGTATTATCTTTATTATTCTGTTGCAAACCCCATACCTCCCTTTTGGATGGTTTAGTTAAACGATTGCTTTTTTATTTGCAAAAAAACCGCCGGTACTCAAAAAAAGATTTTATCGACGGTTTTAATTCGAGAAATATTCTAAATTGTTATTCTACCCGCTTTTTAAATAGATACTGTTACCTAGTTTGCATAAAAAGTGTGATACCAATCGTTTTTATGAGTTAGTTCGCAAAATTGATAAATAGTCTTGGACTGTAACTAGTATTTAATCAGAATTTTATTCTCAACATAAATTTGACTGAAATATATTCAAATAGACATAAAAAGACGATTAACAATCTGTTGGGTCAACATCAATATTCCATTTCACTTTCTTACTCTCAGGTAAAGCCACAATTTGAGGATAAGTGACGGACATTAGTTTTTGTAAATAACCCCGCGAAGGATGTTGTAGCAATAATTGCCAACGATAGTTCCCTCCACGTTTAGCTTGAATAGCAGGAACCGGCCCCATAACCCATAAATGGGGATCTCGCATTGGATGTTGTTCAAAAAACTGTTTGAGTTGCCGTAAAAATTGAGGTGCACGTTGGTTATTATGATCTTCTGAACGGATCATTATATGGCTGGAGTAAGGCGGTAAGAAGGTGGCTTGTCGCTCTTGTAAGGCTTCTTTGGTAAAAGCATCATAGCCTTTTTCTAATAGCGTTAATAAAAGAGGGTGGTCAGGTTGGTGAGTTTGTAAATATACCGCGCCTTGCTTACCTGCTCGGCCTGCACGGCCTGATACTTGTGTATAAAGCTGGGCAAAGCGTTCGGCTGCACGGAAATCACTGGAGAACAGAGCGCCATCAACATCCAGTAAAGCCACTAAAGTCACATCGGGAAAATGATGCCCTTTGGCTAGCATTTGTGTACCAATAAGAATGCGAGAGCCACCTTGGTAAATATCATCAAGTTGTTGCTCTAAAGCCCCTTTACGGCTGGTGGTATCTTTATCAATTCGTGTTACAGGCGTATCAGGAAATAACTCACCAATCCCTTGTTCAAGTTGCTCTGTTCCCAACCCTACAGGCATTAAATTCGTTGAACCGCATTGTGGGCATTGCGCTGGAATTCGTCGTTGACTATCACATTGATGGCAACGCAACATGCCATGCTTTTGATGTAGCGTGTAATAGTGATCACAGCGAGGGCATTCTGCTATCCATCCACACTCATGGCATAACAATGCGGGTGAAAATCCACGACGATTTAAAAAGAGCATGGCTTGGTTTCCTGCATTTAGATGCTCTTTTATCGCTTTAATAAGAATAGGAGACAGCCCTGTTGTGAGTGGTTGCCCTTTTAAATCAATTAAGTGTTCGGTTGCGGGCTTCGCATTGCCTGCTCGTTGGGTGAGTGTTAATTGCTGATATTTTTTCTGTTCAACATTAAAACTGGTTTCAATTGATGGCGTTGCTGTTCCCATCACGATAGGAATATTTTCTTGTTTTGCACGAAATACCGCTAAATCCCGAGCATGGTAACGCCAGCCATCTTGTTGTTTATAAGAGCTGTCGTGCTCCTCATCGATAATAATAATACCAAGATGTTGAAAAGGGGTAAGAAGTGCTGAACGCGTGCCAATAATAATCGCATTATCACCACGTTTGGCTCGTAACCAAACGGCTAAGCGCTCAGTATCATTTAATCCGGAATGCAAAACATCCACTGGGGCATTAAAGCGAGCCTTAAAACGACGAATTGTTTGAGGTGTTAAGCCAATTTCAGGTACCAGTACTAGTGCTTGTTTACCTTGTGCGAGAATTTTTTCTAATACACTTAAGTAAACTTCTGTTTTGCCTGAACCGGTGATCCCTAATAACAACCAAGGTGAGAATTGATCAGCTTGAGCTGTAATGGCACCAACCGCTATAGCTTGTTCCGTATTTAATTTAAAGCGTTCACCTTGCACTGAAAAGTCATTGTGCCAATGTATGGGGGCGGGTTGTATTGGGCGTAAGTCTGCAAACTCTTTCTTTTTTAGGTTATTGAGTATTGCAGTGGTGATATCGAATTCATCAAGCTGATGGCGATATAAAGGTGTACGGCGAAGCGCAGCTAAGGCCTGTTGTTGTTTTTTCGCCCCTTTTAAACTGTTAAGGTCGAGATTAGCTCCCTCTTCTGTGGCATACCATTGCCATAATGGAGTAAATTCAGCGGGTTTACCTTGTCGTAATAAAATAGGCATGGCATGAAAAAGCACTTCCCCTAAAGGATAGTGATAATAAGCCGATGCCCAATTTAACATATCCCATAAAACACCTGGAAAGAGTGTTTCACTATCAAGGATCTCATCAATAGGCTTTAGCTTTTCGATAGGAAACTCACTGTGTGTACTGAGTCCTTTGACAATACCAAGAGAGCGGCGTTTATTACCAAAAGGCACGATCACCCGGCTACCTACAACAGGCGCATCGATCCCTTCTGGTAACAGATAATCAAAAGAGGAGAACAGTGGTACAGGTAAAATTACCTGAACTATAGTCATATCAGGGTTTCCGAGAGTTTTAGCGAAAAGATGACGTTAAGAATATCACAAAAAGTGTGCAGATTTCATTGCGCGTTTAGTGGATATTCTGTATGATCCGCCCCCTTTGGTAGATAAATTACCAAACACTTAATTTCAATCAACACGACGTGTGGTGTTCGGCTGTGGGCTGAATGGCGACACGGCCTTAGTAGAGGTTTTCCATGCAAAAAGATATCCATCCTAAATACGAAGAAATTACTGCATCTTGTTCTTGCGGTAACGTTATGAAAATCAACTCCACTGCAGGTCATAACCTGAATCTGGACGTTTGTGACAAATGCCACCCATTCTATACTGGTAAACAACGTGATGTTGCAACCGGTGGTCGTGTTGATCTGTTCAACAAACGCTTCAAAATCCCAGGCAGCAAATAAGATATTTGTTGTCACAAGATATCAGCAAAGCCTAATATCTTGCGGACAGTTTGGAATTGAAAAAAAGCCCAAAGTTTTTGCTTTGGGCTTTTTTGTTCGTGTTAATCAAGCAATAAGTCAATAAATCGACGCTGATTAATACTCCCAAGTATCGGGATCAACCCCGCGCTGGCGCATTATTTCTTTTGCCTCTTCAGGGATTTCATCGTTACGTTCTTTACGTAAGTCTTCATCATTTGGGAGAGGCTGTCCGGTAAATGCGTGCAAAAATGCTTCACACAATAATTCACTATTGGTTGCATGTTTTAGGTTATTAACCTGACGGCGAGTGCGTTCATCGGTTAAAATTTTCAACACTTTCAACGGAATTGAAACCGTGATTTTCTTAACTTGCTCACTCTTTTTGCCATGCTCAGCGTAAGGGCTGATATATTCACCGTTCCATTCAGCCATGGATTACCTTTATTAATATCATTTAGTTGAAGTCAGAATAGGGTTAACCCACATTCTGATGGGCGATACCAGTTTATCATGACTTTTCTAAAACCACCGACTGTTCTGACTGAAGGTGAGAGAAAAAGTAATAGTCACTGGTGATATCCTTAATTTGGCTATTATTTCATTACTTAATCTATCCGTAAAGGAGTTTAGATGTCTAGATGTATTGACGTCTTGGTGTCTAATTGGATATGCTGTTGTCGACTTTCCCACTTATCGCTGTGACAAGGTGCCTGTATGACGAAGAAAACAGCAACAATTGCTATCCATAATGGGCTAAATGAAGACTCACAATTTGGTTGTGTAGTACCGCCTATCTATCTTTCTAGTACCTATAATTTTTTAGAATTTAATCAACCTCGTGACCATGATTATTCTCGCCGAGGTAATCCAACACGCGATATGGTGCAAAAAGCACTAGCAGAACTAGAAGGTGGCGTAGGCGCAGTTGTCACAAGTAGTGGAATGTCAGCTATTCATTTAATTTGCACAGTTTTTCTTAAACCAGGTGATGTCATTGTTGCACCTCATGACTGTTATGGGGGGAGTTATCGCCTGTTTAATAGTCAACAAGAACGTGGAGCTTATCGTGTCATTTTTGTTGATCAAAATGATGATGTTGCATTACAACAAGCTTTGGCTCACAAGCCTAAAATTGTTTTTATTGAGACACCTAGCAACCCATTACTGAGAATAACGGATATTCGAAAGATCAGTGAGTTGGCTCATCAACAAGGGGCTTTAGTGGTGGCGGATAACACCTTTATGAGCCCTGTTTTGCAAAAGCCGCTAACATTAGGCGCAGATATCGTTGTGCATTCCTGTACAAAATATCTTAATGGGCATTCTGATATTGTGGCAGGTGTTGTTATCTGTCAGAGTCAGAAATTGCTTGAGGAGTTAAGCTGGTGGGCAAATAATATCGGTGTGACATCTGGCGCGTTTGATAGCTATTTATTATTACGAGGTATAAGAACCCTCGTGCCACGAATTCGACTTCAACAAGAAAATGCACAGGCATTAGTGGCATTTTTACAGACACAACCTTTAGTCGAGAAAATATATTACCCCGCACTGGAAAATCATGCAGGCCATCAAATAGCAAAAAAACAGCAGCAAGGTTTCGGTGCGATGTTAAGTTTTGAGTTAAAAGGAGGATTGGCGGTGATTAAACTCTTTTTATCTCAATTAACACTCTTTACACTGGCAGAATCTTTAGGTGGGGTAGAAACCTTAATTTGTCACCCTGCCACGATGACACATGCAGGTATGTCAGATGAGGCGAAAAAAATAGCGGGGATCAGTCCCTCATTGCTTCGGATCTCTGTAGGTATTGAAGATAGTCAGGATTTAATTAACGATTTGCAAAGTGCGTTTGATGCAGCAACTAAAAGGTAACCATGGATCATGAGCGTAGTGGCAATTAAACAACAGGCGGAACCGATTTGCCGCCAGTTACATAAATTCGGTGGTAGCAGTCTTGCAGATATAAAATGTTATCAACGTGTCGTGAATATCATGACAAACTATAGCCAACCTAATGATCTTATGGTGGTTTCAGCAGCAGGATCAACAACTAATCAGCTAATTAGCTGGCTCAAACTGAGTCAAAGTGATCGCATTTCAGCGCATCAGGTTCAGCAAACATTACGACGTTACCAATTATCATTAATTGAAGGACTTCTTTCAAAAGAGAATGCGGAACTTCTCTCTCAAGCCTTTATTGCTGATCTCGAACGTTTGAGTTATTTGCTTGATAAACCTATTACAGATGCAACTTATGCCGAAGTTGTCGGTCATGGTGAAATTTGGTCTGCGAAATTAATGGCAAAATTACTGACTGAACAAGGTTTATCGAGTGTTTGGTTAGACGCCCGTGAATTTTTGTGTGCTGAAAGAGCCGCACAGCCTCAAGTGAACGAAACGTTATCTCGGCCATTATTGCAATCACTATTAGCCAAGCATCCTGAAAGCCGTTTTGTAGTCACTGGTTTTATTAGTCGTAACCAACAAGGTGAAACGGTTTTATTGGGGCGTAATGGCAGTGACTATTCAGCGACGCAAGTCGGTGCGTTAGCTGATGTTGGAAAAGTGACAATTTGGAGTGATGTTGCGGGGGTATATAGCGCTGATCCACGTAAAGTTAAAGATGCTTGCTTATTACCTCTATTACGTTTAGATGAAGCCAGTGAATTGGCGCGTTTAGCCGCCCCAGTTTTACATACACGTACATTGCAACCCGTATCAGGTAGTAACATTGATTTGCAACTTCGTTGTAGTTATCAACCAGAGCAGGGTTCTACACGCATAGAGCGTGTCTTAGCATCAGGAACTGGTGCGAAGATAGTCACAAGCCACGACGATGTTTGTTTAATTGAGCTACAACTCTCATCCCATCAAAACTTTGAGCAAGTAGCAAAAGAAGTTGATGAATTACTTAAGCGTGCGCAAATTCGTCCTTTAGCAACTGGCGTGGATAAAGACAGCCAACTTTTACAACTTTGTTATACCAGTGAAGTGGCTAACAGTGCTTTAGATGTATTACAAGACGCAGTTTTGCCGGGTAAATTACATTTGCGTGAAGGGTTCTCTTTAGTGGCGTTAGTTGGTGCAGGTGTGTGTAAAAATCCACTGCATTGCCATCGTTTTTATCAGCAACTTAAAGATCAACCAGTTGAATTTATTTGGCATGCTGAAGATAACATCAGTTTAGTCGCTGTATTGCGCAATTATACTGAGCATCTATTACAAGGTTTACACCAAACATTATTTAGAGCTGAAAAACAAATTGGCTTAGTGCTGTTTGGTAAAGGAAATATTGGTTCTCGTTGGTTAGAGCTTTTTGCTCGTGAACAAGAGCCGTTATCCGCACGCAGTGATTTTGAATTTATTCTTGCGGGTGTCGTTGATAGTCGTCGTAGTTTACTTGATTATCAAGGCATTGATCCTAGTCGTGCCTTGGCTTTTTTTGATGAAGAAGCCACAGAACATACTGAAGAATCACTTTATCTTTGGATGAGAGCACACCCTTATGATGATTTAGTGGTTGTTGATATTACGGCGAATGAGTCCCTTGCTGCATCTTATGAAGATTTTGCCAGCTATGGTTTTCATGTTATTAGCGCTAATAAAATTGCAGGCTCTGCATCAAGTTTGCGCTATCGCACCACACGAGACGCTTTCTCTAAAACTGGCCGTCACTGGTTATATAATGCCACTGTAGGCGCTGGTTTACCGATTAACCATACAGTGCGCGATTTACGTGAAAGTGGCGATTCCATTTTATCAATTAGTGGTATTTTCTCAGGTACATTATCGTGGTTATTCTTACAATTTGATGGCTCTGTGCCGTTTAGTGAATTGGTAGAACAAGCATGGCAACAAGGGTTAACAGAGCCAGATCCGCGAATTGATTTATCAGGACAAGATGTCATGCGTAAGTTGGTTATTCTTGCTCGTGAAGCAGGTTATGACATCGAGCCAGAGCAAGTACGAGTTGAATCTTTAGTGCCTGTACAAGCTGAGACGGGTTCTCTAGAAGAATTCTTTGATAACAGTGCGTTGATCAATGAGCAGATGGCACAGCGATTAGCAGCAGCAAATGAAATGGATATGGTATTGCGGTATATCGCGCGTTTTGATGCCAATGGAAAAGCCAAAGTGGGTGTGGAAGCAGTGAGAAAAGATCATCCACTGGCCTCATTGTTACCCGGAGATAATTTGTTTGCGATTGAAAGTCGTTGGTATCGTGATAATCCACTGGTCATAAGAGGGCCGGGAGCAGGAAGAGATGTGACCGCTGGCGCAATTCAATCAGATTTAAACCGTCTTTCTCAATTACTATAATTTAATTATTTCTTTTTTATAAAGGTTATCAGTAGGTTATTTTATGCTGATAACTTTTTATCATTTTTGTGTCATATCACTCAATTTTTTTAAATTCTTTGGCTATACTTGAAGCATCTCTAGTCACAAAGGAGCGATTGATGTCAAAAGTAGTAAGACAGATTGTCCCACTAAGAAATGAAATGACGGAGGTGAACCATCAAGCTAAAGAGAACTATTGCCAGTAGCTCATGATGTGAAATTTAAGCGTCTTGAGTGGAAGTTGAAGTACAGTTACAACGTATTTGAACGTTATTAAGAGTACAATTCGATTTACCACGTGTTTTACAACAGACAATTTAATTTACTGAAAGAACAATTCGTTATTCTTAATTTAAAGCGCTGAATTTTCAGCGCTTTATTCGTTTTCAAGGCAAGATAGCAAAAGAACGTACAGGGAAACCACTAGCATTATTGGGTTTGGCTACAATGTTAAAAATAACAGCCCCACGAGTGGGAAGTTGATCTAAATTAGTCATTAATTCAATTTGATAAGTATCCTGTTCCAATACGTAATACTCACCTAATAACGCATTGTTTTTATGGAATTCTTTTGCTGGATCTGTATCAAATGTTTCATGACCAATGGCTTTTATTTTTCGCTCTTCAAATAAGAATTTGAGAGCATCAATCCCCCAACCCGGAATTTGATTTTTTCCTTCAGCATCTTTGTTATCCATTGCCTCTTGTGAAGGCCAGCGCTTGCTCCAATCAGTACGTAATGCGACAAAAGTACCCGCTTCAATTTCACCGTGCTGTTTTTCAAATTCAAGAATATCATTTTTTGAAAATGAGAAATTAGCGTCAATTTTTGCACGCTCTGATTGGTCAATAACAATCAATGGGAGTACCAATTCTTTCAGTTCTAATTCATGCAGATAGCGAGTATTAGGAACAAAATGGCAAGGTGCATCAATATGCGTACCGTATTGACCTGGAAATGTAAATTGCTGTGCAAAAAAGCCATCTTGATAATCAAAAAGGGTTTTAAACTGCGCGGGATCAAACATAAAAAAGTGAGGCGAATCTTTATCAAAACTGTGTGTTAAATCGACCCATTTTTTAGATTTAATAATAGAAAGTGCATTAATTAATTCATTTTTCATTGGCTTCCCCTGTCTGATAACCAAAATAGTAATAGTGCGATTTGAGCATTTTTAATGTTATGGATGTTGAATTTGATTTTTTAAACAAAATTGGGTTTGTTTGAGTGATAATAAATGTAAAGAAAAAACAAAATAAAGCGTTAAACCTGTTTGATAATAAAAATCTTAATCTGACAGAGTGAGTAAAAAAAGATAAGAAAAATAAGGTATGAGATAGCGCTATTGGTTATAACACATCAGAGAAGTAGGCTAAAAAGTAAAAATAGACCAGACAAATTATCAATATTAAAAAAAATCATCTAAATTTTTCGCCAGATAAATTTTCACGTATTCCCTCCTTTCTAGTAAAAAACTCTTCTTAGTGGATAAGAAACGAAAAAATGTCCTTATTCTTGGCAAAATTGAGCTAAAACAACACGAATATTAGCCATTCTTATAAGACTAAAGTCGTAATTAAATTTCAGAAAAATCCCCCAAAACGATTATTTTCTGATATGAATAGTAGGCTAAGTAAAAAAAGCAGTGTGGCTTATCACAAAAATCAAAATAAAGTCACATTAGAAATGAAAGTTAATTACACAACTGGGAGGACATGACTTTTCTGATAGGAAGATGCATGTTGTTACCGCCACAAAGACAAGGTCAGGAGTCTCATGAATCAACAATATTCTGCTATGCGTAGCAATGTCAGTATGCTTGGCAAGCTACTTGGAGATACGATAAAAGAAGCACTTGGTGAAGAAATTTTAGATAAGGTTGAGTCTATTCGAAAACTATCTAAATCATCACGAGCAGGTAATGAAGTGCAGCGACAAAAGCTACTACTCACGTTACAGAATCTCTCTAATGATGAATTATTACCTGTTGCTAGAGCATTCAATCAATTCTTGAACCTGACGAATGTAGCCGAACAATACCATAGCATTTCACCTCATGGTGAAGCTGCGAGTAATCCGGTGGCATTGGCAAAATTAATCTCTCGACTGAAAGATAAGAATTTTACGGATGCACAATTAAAAGAAGCCGTAGAACAAATCTCTATTGAGCTGGTATTAACGGCGCATCCAACCGAAATTGCACGTCGTACACTGATCCATAAGCTGGTTGAAGTTAATACTTGTTTATCTCAACTCGATCATGATGATTTAGCCGATTATGAACGCACGAATATTATGCGTCGCTTACGCCAGTTAGTTGCTCAATCATGGCACACAGATGAAATTAGAAAAATTCGCCCAACGCCAATTGATGAAGCAAAATGGGGTTTTGCTGTTGTTGAAAATAGCTTATGGGAAGGGGTTCCCGCTTTCCTACGTGAATTTAATGAACAACTTAAAGAATCGATAGACTACAACTTACCCGTAGAAGCCTCACCTATTCGTTTTACATCATGGATGGGGGGAGATCGTGATGGTAACCCAAATGTGACAGCTGAGATCACACGCCACGCTTTACTATTAAGCCGTTGGAAAGCCGCTGATTTATTCTTAAATGATATCCAAGTCCTTGTTTCAGAACTTTCGATGACAGAAAGTACACCTGAACTACGTGAATTGGCGGGTGGTGCTGAAGTTGCAGAGCCTTATCGTGAAATTGCTAAACAGTTACGTACTCGCTTACAAGTGACCCGCGATTATTTAGAACAACGCATTAAAGGCCAACAATCTCTGCCACCTGAAGAGTTATTAATTGATAATGCAGAGCTTTGGGAACCGCTATATGCGTGTTATCAATCGCTGACTCAGTGCGGTATGCGTATTATTGCTAATGGGCAACTATTAGATACATTACGTCGTATCCGTTGTTTTGGCTTACAACTGGTTAAACTGGATATTCGTCAAGAAAGTACCAATCACACAGAAGCGCTCTCTGAATTAACACAATATTTAGAGTTGGGGGATTATGCAGCTTGGTCGGAAGAGCAAAAACAAACATTCTTATTGGAAGAATTAAACTCTAAGCGCCCGCTTATTCCTACAAATTGGCAACCTAGCGCCCCAACACAAGAAGTCTTTGAGACTTGCCGTGTTATTGCACAATCACCAAAAGATTCTATCGCTTCTTATGTCATCTCAATGGCAAAAGTGCCTTCTGATGTATTAGCAGTAAAACTTTTATTAAAAGAAGCGGGTGCGGATATTCGCTTACCTGTTGCGCCGTTATTTGAAACACTTGAAGACTTAAATAACGCTGAAAGCGTGATGACGCGTTTGTTTGATATTCCATGGTATCGCGATTTAATTGATGACAAGCAAATGGTGATGATTGGCTATTCAGACTCTGCAAAAGATGCCGGTGTGATGGCTGCGTCATGGGCACAATATCGAGCTCAAGATTCGTTGATCAAACTCTGTGAAAAATCAGGCGTGACATTAACGTTATTCCATGGACGGGGTGGTACTATTGGTCGTGGCGGTGCGCCAGCTCATGCGGCATTACTTTCTCAACCACCGGGAAGCCTGAAAGGTGGCCTACGTGTAACTGAGCAAGGTGAAATGATCCGCTTTAAGTTTGGTTTGCCACAAGTGACAATCAGCAGCCTTGCTCACTATGCTGGTGCGATTTTAGAAGCAAATTTATTGCCACCTCCAGAGCCTAAAGCTCCTTGGATTGAAGTGATGGATTCATTGTCTGATGTTTCTTGTGCAATGTATCGTGACTATGTTCGAGGACAAGAAGATTTTGTACCTTACTTTAGGGCGGCAACCCCTGAAGGGGAATTAGGAAAATTACCGCTTGGTTCACGTCCTGCCAAACGTCGCCCAACGGGTGGTGTTGAAACTTTGCGTGCTATCCCGTGGATCTTCGCATGGACACAAAATCGCTTAATGTTACCTGCTTGGCTAGGTGCTGGTGCTGCATTACAGCATGAAATTGATAGCGGAAAACAAGCGGTATTAGACGATATGTGTGAAAACTGGCCGTTCTTCAATACACGTATTGCTATGTTGGAAATGGTGTATGCCAAAGCGGATTTATGGTTAGCGGAATATTATGATCAACGTTTAGTTGAAGAGCGTTTATGGCCATTAGGAGCGAAATTACGCCAACAACTTTCCGATGATATAAAGAGTGTCTTGGCAATTTCAAAAGATGAGCACTTAATGGCTGATTTACCATGGGTTGCGGAATCTATTGCACTACGTAATGTGTATACCGATCCATTAAACGTACTTCAGGCTGAATTATTGCAACGCTCTCGTACTCATAGCGAGTCTGATCCTCGAATTGAACAAGCGCTAATGGTTACAATCGCTGGTATTGCGGCAGGTATGCGAAATACTGGTTAGTACTTCACGAGTTAAAAATTAAAAACAGCGCTCAATTAGGCGCTGTTTTTTTTATGCTTATTTATTTTAAAGATGTGATAAATAAAATGCAGTTAACACGAAAAATAAACCAGCGTTGATGCCAATCAGTTACTCCTTTATTGAGAGAGGAAAATAAAGAGCAACTAGAAAATTGTTTTGCGATTATTTTTTGATTTTTTGCATCACAACATTTACGAAAAAGAATAAAAAAACTGCCTAACTCACGAATGGCCTGTTGGCGGAGTGCTTTTGCTAATAACAGATCAGATTGTTTATCGGCTTCTTTTAATAGTTGTAAGATTATCTGCAAATAACTTTGTGTTCGCTTAGCTTCTTTTTGTGGATTGGGTTTACGTGTAATAGAGTCAGGATTAGCACAGTAATAATAGAGAGGTTGGTTATCAAAACCTATTCGCTCTGCAACAAGTGCTAATTGTGTTGTCCACAGAATATCTTCATGATAAAGCCCCTTAATAAATCGAAGTTGGTATTTTTTTATTAAGTCATGCCGGATTAATTGCAACCAAACGAAATGTGGCCATTGATGTTGAGTGACGGCATAAATGATCCACTCACTGCCTTTGATGACTTTTTGATAAGGTTGTCGTTGATGGATTGGTCTTTGGTGCTTTTTAAGATCACTTGGATTGAATCGTTCGCCATTGCCAATTAAAACATCAACGTGTTGCGTAACGGCTAGTTGATACCAATGTGCAAGTAATTCAGGTTTAATAAAATCATCACTATCAAAAAAAACTATCCATTCGCCTTGGGCATATTTTAAACCTGTATTTCTTGCGCTAGATAATCCCTGATTAGTTTGATGATGAATCTTTACACGTGCATCTTTTTGACAATAAGACGTTGCGATTTCAGCACTATTATCTGTCGAACCATCATTAATAATAATGACTTCAATATCGGTGAAAGTTTGAGTGATCACACTATCCAATAATCTCGTAATACGAGACGCTTCATTAAACATAGGAACGATGACAGAAATTTGGGGTGTTTTCACAAGATTGAGCCAGTTATCAATAAATAAAGTTTTACTATCTTACCCTTTTTTTGCCTCTTCATAAGACTCAATCACTCTTATTCGTGCTTTGGCGTGATCAACTATCGGTAATGGATAATCAAGAGGATTATTAGTTTTTGCTGCCCACTCATGAGGTGTGTGAATATACCGACTAGGCACATTGGCTAGCTCAGGAAGCCAATGACGGATAAATTCGCCATCGGGATCAAACTTACGGCCTTGGGTTGTGGGATTGAATATTCGAAAATAAGGTACTGCATCGGTTCCTGTGGACGCGGCCCATTGCCAACCACCATTATTTGATGCGAAATCGCCATCAATAAGTCGTGACATAAAATAACGTTCACCCCAACGCCAATCAATTAACAAATCTTTGATAAGAAAACTTGCTGTGAGCATACGTAAACGGTTATGCATCCAACCTGTCTGATTAAGTTGTCTCATGGCAGCATCAATAATAGGAAATCCGGTTAAACCCTGTGCCCAAGCATTAAATTCCTCTTTATCATTGCGCCAATTAATTTTTTCTGTCCAAAGCTGAAAGGCAATGTGTTTGCATAAATGGGGATTAGCCACAATTAAGTGTTGATAAAACTCTCGCCAAACCAATTCGTTAAACCACACAAAAGCACCTGATGCACTGTTTTCTAAAAAATCAGGCTCTGTTTGGTATAGGCGATTAAAACATTGGCGAATAGACAATAATCCAATCGAAAGATAAGGGGATAATCGACTTGTGCCATCTACTGCAGGAATGTCTCGCCATTTTGCATAATGTGGGGCGCTTTCATAACAGAATTGTTTTAAGCGTTTAAGTGCTTCTTCTTCAGTGGCGATAAAAGGGGGTGAGCTTATATTTTCAAGTGAAAACAACGGGGCTTTTAAAGGTGATACTGCTTTTTGATGTGTTCTGATCTCTGGAATAGGTAACGAAGCGTTATCTTGTGAAAAAAAGAGCCGCAAGAACGCATTTCTAAAGGGAGTAAAAACCTTATACATCTCTCCTTGTTGGGTGACTACATTACCCGGTGGAATAAACACATTGTCATGATAGGCATAAACGGTTGTCTTGTTCTCTAGTAATTCCGTGACTTTTTTATCACGGCGTTGCTCATTAAGGGCATATTGGTGATTGAAAAAAAGCGCGGTAACTTGATGTTGTTGACAATAGTGTGTGACTTCATTGGCGGCATTTGAATAAGTGTCGCTAATCACTAATGTTAGTGGAATATTAAGTTTTGCCAGCGATATCGAAAGATTAAGTAATGCATCATGAATAAACGCCTGACATGACAAAGCCATATGATGGGCTTTCCATTGTTCAGGCGTAATAGTGAAAAGGGCATGCACCTGTGCGTGTTTATCTTGGCAAGCATTAAAGAGTGCTTTGTTATCCATCACTCTTAAATCATTACGAAACCAAACTAAATGAACAGGGGACGGGTGCATGTAACCTCTCTTAATCTAACTTAGGATGTTGATCGATAAGGGCTTGGCGTTTTTTCTGCAATGCTTCAATTTCCGCTTCGATATCTTCAACACGGTGTTCAATACTATCATAGTGCTCTGATAAAATTTCTTTAGCTTCTGATTTATCAGATGCTGCCGGTGTTGCTCCACGTAACGGTTTGTTGGCAGTTTCGATCATTTTAATCCCTGTGATCAAACCGACAACGGCAACAATCATCAGATAATAAGCAGGCATATACAAATCACCGGTCGCTTCAACTAACCATGCAGCTGCTGTTGGTGTTGCACCCGCAATTAATACTGAGATATTAAATGCGATTGCTAATGCACTATAACGAATATGGGTCGGGAATATGGCAGGTAAAATGGATGCCATTACTCCTGTAAAACAGTTAAGTAAAACCGCAAGAATTAATAATCCTAAGAAAATCAAACCGATTTCATCACTGTTAATCATCATAAACGCAGGGTAAGCAAGGACAAATAAGCCAATACTACCGCCAATAACAAAGGGTTTACGGCCAATTTTGTCACTCAATAACCCAATTACAGGTTGTACGAACAACATACCTATCATAATCGCGATGATGATCAGTACACCGTGATCTGCCGAATAATTTAGGTTATGAGATAAATAACTCGGCATATAGGTTAATAACATATAGTAGGTGACATTAGTGGCAATCACTAAACCTACACATACGGTTAAACTTTTCCAATATTTTGATGCGATTTCACGTAATGAAACACGAGGTGGATCTTGAATAGATTTTCGGTCGTCGCTATTCATTGCATCAACGTGTTGTTGGAATGCAGGTGTTTCTTCTAAAGCATGACGTAAATATAAGCCAATAAGACCTAACGGTAATGCTAAGAAGAACGGAATACGCCATCCCCATTCATGAAATGCGGCTTCACCCAAAATAGTTGAGATAAGTACAACAACACCCGCACCCATGACAAAGCCGGCGATGGAACCGAAATCTAACCAGCTTCCCATAAATCCACGTTTACGATCTGGTGAGTATTCAGCAACGAAAATTGCTGCTCCTGAATATTCACCACCAATAGAGAAACCTTGTGCTAGCTTGGCAAGTAATAATAAGACTGGTGCCCAAATACCGATGGTTTCATATGCAGGGATAAGACCGATGGCAAACGTACTGAGTGCCATAATAATGATGGTGACAGATAACACTTTCTGACGACCAAATTTATCCCCTAGCATTCCAAAAACAACACCCCCTAATGGTCTTATCAAGAAAGGTACAGAGAAAGTGGCAAGAGCCGCAATCATCTGTACGCCAGGTGATGCTCCAGGGAAGAAGACTTGACCTAAAACGTAAGCAAGGAAGCCATAAACACCAAAATCGAACCATTCCATGGCATTACCTAATGCGGCAGCAGTAATGGCTTTTTTGAGCTTACTATCATCAATAATGGTTATATCATTGATTTGTAGTGGTTTATTTCTTTTTTTCTTCATTTTCATATTAAGTGACCTTTATTAAGGTATTCGTAATTTCTTGTTATTCAATTAATTAAAAGAAATGAAGTGACTATTTGTTAGCGAGAAGAGTGAGTGATAAAAATTCACTAAAAAACAGCTTACTTCTACCAAAATTAAATAGTGATATTAAGCTAATAGATAAGAGAATATTTATTAAGTATAGATGAGATTGAATAAGATAATAGGAAGTTTTCTTTGTTGTTTTGATATAACAAAACATAGCCTCTAAGTATTAAAATGTGATCGTTATCATAACGTAATTCTGCTTTTCTGTAAAATTTATGGTGTTAGTGATTGTAAATTTAGCTTAAGTGAAGGGAAAGTGTTTGCAATAAAATCGTGAAGTAAAAATTAAAATTCTATTTTAATAACATGATGTTAGGCTGGTTTATTATTTTTTTGATTCAGGCTAACGCATTTGTATGAGTATTGTGCATAATACAAAGGTTGATAGATAAGTAGAAAATAATAACACCTTATTTTGCTTTATTATTCTTTCGAATAGTTAAAGTGAATGTGTGGATAATAGAATAGATCTCGCTATTCTTATTATAAGATTAAATCAAGATAGTATGACGAGATATCACGATAGAGATATTAAAGATAGTTTATCTATTACTCATATTTAGAATAAAAATTTATAAAATTAATAATTAACCGCGCATTTGTGCAGATTAACCCAGGTACCTCTATGAACATTAATCAACTGAAAAGCTTTGTTGAAGTCGTAAAAAATAATTTCAACATTACTAATGCGGCTGAAAAACTCTACACCTCTCAACCCACAATTAGTAAACAACTCAAAATATTAGAAGATGAGCTCAGTGTGTCTCTGTTTGTCCGTAAAAATAATAATTTATTGGCATTAAGCCCAATGGGTAAAGAAGTGCATAAAATTGCCTGCGATATTCTCGGGCAAGTTGATCGTATTAAAAGCATTGTGGCTGAAGAAGATCGTAATAAAAAAGTTGATTTGCATATTGCGACAACACATACCCAAATTCGCTATTCATTGCCCAATGTTATTGACCATTTTCGGCGTTATTACCCTAATATTTCCTTGCATTTTCATCAAGGAGCACCAGCTCAATTAGCGGAAATGGTCAAAAATGGTGATGTGGATTTTGCTATAGCAACAGAGTCTATGCACTTGTATGAAGATTTAATTACTCTGCCTTGTTATCGCTGGACACGTAGTTTACTCGTTCCTTATGACCATCCTCTTGCTGAATTACAAGATGATGAACAAGTCACTATTGAACAAATGGCTGAGTATCCATTAATTACTTATGTTTTTGGTTTTACTCGGGGATCGAAGTTAGACAAGGTATTTTATAAAAATAATCTTAAGCCCAAAGTAGCATTAACGGCAACGGATACAGAGATTATTAAATATTACGTTAAGCGTCATTTAGGTATTGGTGTTATTGCAACGGCTTCTTATGATGAAACGGAAGATAGTGGTGCATTAAAATGTATAAACATCGATCATCTTGTACAACCGAGTTATACCCATATCTGTGTCAGTAAACATACGCATATGAAAGATTATATGCATGAGTTTATTTCTCTTTATGCTCCTCATATTGATAAAAATATTATTCAGATGCCAGAGCAGTGGGAAAGCCAATGGCATAGTAAAGAGGTCTACCAAGAATTACCTGATTTACGCTCTGTAAATATCAATAATAGCGTTGCAGAATAGACATCAGATCAGAATAGAAAAAAGCCCGTTGTGCGGGGGCAATAACGGGCTTTGGGCAGAATAATAAAAGATTAGCGGGTCAGAATGTTAACAAAAATCTGAGCACCAACTAATAAACAATCATCATCGACAAAATAAGGATTTGCGTGAAGGTAATTATTAATTCCTTTCGCTTGGTTACCACTTCCTAAGAAGAACATGGCTCCGACTTTGCCTTTAGTCGCGTTAACCATGTAGCTAAAGTCTTCACTGCCTGTCATTGGCTTACCGTTCGATTCAATATTCTCTTCAGGTAAGAATTTACGCATTGCATCTAATAAACGCTGATGCGCAGTTGGATGATTCACAACAGCAGGGTATCCGCTATAACTTAATGTGGTTTTAAATCCACCAGCTGTACTACGAGCCACAATTTCATCAAAACTTGCTTTCAGTACTTGGTCAGTATTTTCATCCATAGAACGGATAGTACCGCGAGCTTGAACGTGGTCAGCTAATGCGTTAGGGATAGTTCCCCCATTGATCATGCCACAACCAAAGACTGCAGGGCTAAATGGATCTGTTTTTTTCGCAACAACATAATCCATATAATCAATTAAGCGAGTCGCTTCGCGAATGGCATCTAAACCTTTGTGTGGTGTTGAACCATGTGCAGAAACGCCATAAACATCTAATGTCCATGCTGAGCCATAAGATGACATCACGCCATCATTAAAGCGTACACAACCAGTTTCAATAGCTGCATCATTATGAAGTGCGTAGGTTTCATCAACGCCTTCCATGCAACCCATTTCAACCATTTTTTCAGCACCAGGAACACGCATATCTTCTTCAGCCATTTGGAAAATAAAGCGGACGTTCGCACTCATCTCTTCTTTATTTTCGGCAAGATATTTTGCACTGGTTAATGCCATGGTCATATGAGTATCGTGACCACAGTTATGCGCACAGCCTTGGTGAATTGAGCTATGTTCATTATTAGTTAAGTCTGGCATTTCTAATCCATCCATATCAGCACGGATGGCAATTAATGGAAATTCAGCATTAACAATTAAGTCAGCAGTAAAACCGGTATATCCATCAAAAGTTCTAATTTGATAACCAAAACTTTCCATTAATTCACGGCAATACTTTGATGTCTTATATTCTTCACCTGATAACTCAGGTATTTTGTGCAAGTCTTGTCGTGTTTTTTTACTAAAGTCATTTAATTGAAAGAGTTTTTCACTGACATTATAAATATTATTCATTAGATAACTCCCTGGATAGTAAATCCAATTTGCGCGACGATTGATGCTCCAAAGAAACAACATGTTGAAACAATCATGAAAATAAGAATAACTTTCCATGACATTTTCTTAAGTTCTTCTAATTGACCACCAACAGATAAACCAGCAAATGCTAATAAAGGAACACAACAAGATAAGAAAGAGACTTTACCAATAGAACTAATAAAGAAATCTCTTACTGGTGTTTCGGGTAAACAAATAAGTATCCCAATAATTGTTGCATAAGCAAATGTTGGTAAAGATGAAGGTAAATAATGTTTTGCAACGAGTGAAATAAATACCACTAATGACATAGCAATAAAGCTATCCCACATTGCATAAAGAGCGATCCCTGATGTTAACGTCTGAGTAAACATTGCCAGTAAAATAGCAACGAATACAAATTTCATATCAATAATTATATTTTTCATGCAGTTTTGCCTCTGGTGAAAATTTTATAAATTTTTTCTGAAAGAGGTAAACCTAAATAGGTTAATGACAGTGCGCCAAGTGCTGATGATAATAAGTTAGATGCAGCGGCAACACTTAATACTTGCTGTGCTAATGCTTCATCAAGACCATTAATTAACGCACCTGATGCAGCACTTAACATTGAACCAGAACCCACGCCAGAGCCTGCAGCGAGTGCAAGTGGGTGTAATCCTGTTAATGGAGCAATACTACCTAATACACTAAACCACAAAGTACCAATAACAGAACCACATAAATAGATGGCTAATACACCAATATATTCTTGTGAGCCTGTACCGAACTTACCTTGAATTACAGCAATAGAAGGTTCACGGCTAATAGATGAACAAGCACCAATTGCACGACGACCAAATCCAAATTTAATTGCTAATGGAACTGCAATTAATACAGGTAATAAGTTTCCTAGTTCCTGAACAAATAAAGGAACACCGACACTTAAAATCATTTTAATATTAGGAACAATCATTCCTGCATATTGCGTACCTAAAATAAGTAGGCTAAAACCCACCATTTTACCGCAGAAGCCTTCTTCTTTTTCTGTAAATAATTTACCCCATACTTTAATTTTTTTACGGGTAAATCCAGCAGATATACACATACCAATAATGACAGCAAAGAGCATTGGTAGAATAGGTATTACTGCAATGCCAATCTTAATTTCTTTTTTACCAATCACGTATTGTGAAATAAAAATCAAGAAAAGGACTGCCAGAATACTAATAAAGAAAACCTTTATCGGACTTCTACTTTTGTCCATCCGTTAATCTCCGTCGAAAAATAATCAGGCTTTATTTTAGAGGACAAAAAGCAAAAGGTAGCGTGACCAATGTCATGTTTACTTCATACCTCTTTTTCATGGAGTATGAAATAATACAATGGTGATAAATTTATTAACAAATAGAAGAAAGTTAAATTTTTTAATAAAGACAGTGGGTAAGGCTGAAATGAGTCAGCTTAATTGTTAATAAAGATGTGATGTAAAAAACTATAATTAAAAATTATTTTAATTATTAAAATAATCCTATAAATAACTTTTGTCCATTATTTAGTAAATAATAATACGTTATTAATGAGATATATTCTTATTTAATGCGATTATTATAAATTTAATGAATGTATTTGTAAGTGATATTTTATTTTTACATTTTTTACCGATGCTAACTTTATCACGACAGTGACATTATAGTGATTGGTGTTATTCTTTATATTTGAGTTAATGAAACAAATTTCTCTGTAAGTAAGTGAAGGACAGAGATCAAAAAACACAAGGAAATAGGCTTAGCTCACAGAGATACAATTCACCCAAAACTGAGGAAAGACATCACCATGAGTAAGCAAACAGTTGCAACCTATATTGCTAAAGTACTCCATAATGCAGGTGTAAAACGTATTTGGGGCGTGACAGGCGATTCTCTCAATGGATTAAGTGATAGCTTGCGAAAGATGGGAACGATTGAGTGGATGGGAACCCGCCATGAAGAAGTGGCCGCATTTGCTGCAGGCGCAGAAGCCGCAGTCAATGGAGAATTGGCGGTTTGTGCGGGCTCTTGTGGACCGGGAAATTTACATCTTATCAATGGACTTTTTGATTGCCATCGTAATCATGTTCCTGTGCTAGCCATTGCTGCGCATATTCCTTCTGCTGAAATTGGTAGCAATTACTTTCAGGAAACTCATCCTCAAGAGCTTTTCCGTGAATGCAGTCATTATTGTGAATTAGTCTCAAACCCAGAGCAGATCCCGCAAATTCTCGCTATCGCTATGCGAACCGCGATTTTGAGAAAAGGGGTAGCGGTTGTGGTTTTACCGGGAGATGTTGCGCTAAAACCGGCTCCAGAAGATGCACATGAAAATTGGTATCCGTTGCAGTTTCCACTGGTTATGCCTAATCGTTTTGAAATCGAAAAATTATCTGATGCACTGAATAACGCAAAAAATATTACTTTAATGTGTGGTGCAGGGTGCGCTCAGGCACACGATGAAGTGATTAAATTGGCTCAAACTTTAAAAGCACCTGTTGTACATGCATTACGAGGCAAAGAGCACATTGAATGGAAAAATCCGTACAGTGTAGGAATGACAGGATTAATTGGTTTTTCATCAGGTTATCATGCGATGGAAAATGCAGATACACTGGTGCTATTAGGAACACAATTTCCTTATCGTGCGTTTTATCCATCAAAAGCCAATATTATTCAAATCGATATTAATCCAAGCAGCCTCGGTTCACATTGTCATGTCGATATGGCAATGATTGGTGATATTAAAGCAACACTAAATGCGATACAGCCTCGTTTAAAAGAGAAAACAGATACCTCTCACCTTGATGCCTCGTTGAAACATTACGCAAAAGCACGACAAGATTTGGATGCACTTGCACAACCAAGTGAACGAGAACTTATTCATCCACAATATCTAGCACGCAAATTGAGTGAGTTGGCAAATGATGATGCCATTTTTACCTGTGATGTCGGAACACCAACAGTGTGGGCGGCTCGTTATGTAGGAATGAATGGAAAACGCCGTTTGCTGGGCTCGTTTAATCATGGCTCTATGGCAAATGCGATGGCTCAAGCTATTGGTGCACAAGCATTAGATAGAAAACGCCAAGTTGTTGCAATGTGTGGTGATGGTGGATTCACCATGTTAATGGGCGATTTTATCTCGTTAGCGCAAATGAATTTGCCAGTGAAAGTGATTATTTTTAATAACAGCGTATTAGGTTTTGTGGCGATGGAGATGAAAGCTGGTGGTTATTTAACTGATGGAACAGATTTGCATAACCCTGATTTTGCTGCCATTGCTAATGCATCTGGTATCAAAGGTATTCGCGTTGAAAAAGGTGAAGATCTGGATAAGGCACTGAAAGAGGCTTTTGAACATGATGGCCCCGTGATTGTGGATGTGGTAACTGCAAAACAAGAGCTTTCTATGCCTCCTGAAATTAAGTTTGAACAGGCAAAAGGTTTTAGCTTGTATATGATGAAAGCGATTATTAATGGTCGAGGTGATGAAATTGTTCAACTAGCCAAAACTAATTGGTTACGCTAATCGCCTACCCGTAACTCGAATTATTTAGAGTATTAATTGAAGATAAAAACCCTATCAACTGGGGTCAGTTCATAAGCCGATAGGGTTTTTTATTATTGCGTTTTTTCTGTTAAACAGAAGTTTTCAATTAATTGTCCCATCAATTCACGAGTTGGTTCAATAAATGCCATATCAATAAATTCATCAGGCTGGTGGGCTTGTTCAATTGAACCTGGGCCTAATACTAAGGTAGGACAGAGATCTTGAATAAATGGCGCTTCAGTACAGTAGTTCACTGTTTGTGCTTTCTCACCTAATAACTTTTCAATGACTGCAACCATTTTATGATCGGTCGGGCACTCATAACCGGGAATAGGATCATGTAGCGCTTCAACATTTAAGCGACCCGGCCAACGTGCTTTTACGGGCGCTAATGTTTCGTGTAGTAAATCATCTAAATCTTGCAATGTAAGCCCGGGCAATGGGCGAATATCCATATGTAATTCACAGCAAGCACAAATCCGATTTGCTGCATCACCACCATTAATATAACCAAAGTTCATGGTCGGATAAGGGATAACAAATGCAGGGTTGTTATAGCGTGTTTTTAGCGTATCGCGCAGTGTACTAAGGTGAGTAATGGATTCATGCATTAGCTCAATCGCATTCACCCCTTTTTCTGGATCGCTAGAATGTCCTGATTGCCCTGTAATGCGTATTGCATTTGATAAATGCCCTTTATGAGCACGAATCGGCTTTAGGGATGTTGGTTCGCCAATAATGGCAAAATCAGGGCGGATTGTTGTATTGGCGGCAAAATAACGTGCACCTGCCATAGAGGTTTCTTCATCTGCCGTGGCGAGAATATAAAGAGGGTGAGTTAACGTGTTAGTATCTACATCTCGTAATGCATCAAGAATAAAAGCAAAAAAGCCTTTCATATCTGCAGTGCCTAAGCCGTATAACTTATTTTCTTTTTCTGTCAGTGTAAAAGGATCTTGTGTCCAACGACCTTCATCAAATGGCACCGTGTCAGTATGACCACAGAGTAATAACCCGCCTTTTCCTGTTCCTAATGTTGCTAAAAGGTTAAATTTTCCTCGAGTTTCAGGTACAGGTTGAATTTCAATTGAAAAACCTAATGTTTCCAACCAATTAGCAAGCAAATTAATCAGCGATTCGTTGCTTTGATCGTTCTTAGCATCTGTAGCACTGATAGAGGGCGTTGCAATTAATTGACGATAAATCTCAATAAATGTAGGTAATTTAATATTCACTGTTGACAGCCTTTCTTCATAATAGTATCAATATTCATGCACTTTTTTTGAATAAAAATACATTAATCGGTTTGTGTTCATAGTACAAGGTAAGAATGACATGTTAAATACTCTGATTGTAGGAGCAAGTGGTTACACTGGCGCTGAATTAGCCGCCTATCTTCAGCAGCATCCTCATGTGAATTTGAGCAGACTGATGGTATCAGCTCAAAGTGCAGATGCAGGAAAACGCTTTTCTGAACTTCATCCTCAATATCGTGGCTTAGTGGATCTCCCTTTAGAGCCAATGGTTGATGTTGTTAAAGCGGCTGAAAATATTGATATCGTTTTTTTAGCAACAGCCCATGAGGTCAGCCATGATATTGCCCCGATTTTTTTAGAGCAAGGTTGTGTGGTGTTCGACTTATCGGGTGCCTATCGAGTACAAAACAAGCATTTTTATCAACAATACTATGGATTCGAGCATAAGAATACAGATTGGTTATCACAGGCAGTGTATGGATTAGCTGAATGGAATGCTGACATTATCAGTCAGGCGCAATTAATTGCTGTGCCGGGTTGTTATCCAACGGTATCTCAGTTGTCATTAAAACCCTTAGTGGAAGCGGGACTGTTAGATACCGCGCAATGGCCAGTCATTAATGCCACCAGCGGTGTAAGTGGTGCGGGTAGAAAAGCCTCTTTAACCAGCAGTTTTTGTGAAGTGAGTTTGCAACCTTACGGTGTGTTTACTCATCGTCATCAACCTGAGATTGCAACACATCTGGGCATTGATGTGATTTTCACCCCCCACTTAGGCAATTTTGCCAGAGGGATCTTAGCCACTATCACCTGTAAGTTAAAAGCAGGCGTGACACAAGAGAAAATCAGACAAGTCTTTGATGAAGCTTATCAAGACAAGCCATTAGTGCGTGTTTATGACAAAGGATTACCTGCATTAAAAGCCGTGGTAGGAACTGCATTTTGTGATATCGGGTTTGCTCAACAAGGCGAACATCTGATTGTAGTAGGTGTTGAAGATAACTTGTTAAAAGGGGCCGCAGCGCAGGCGGTGCAATGTATGAATATTCGGTTTGGTTTCGCTGAAACCGAATCACTTATTTAAATAATGAGTAGGGAAGTTTCATGGAACCATTAATTATCAAACTGGGTGGTGTACTCCTTGATAACGAAGAAGCGCTAACACGTTTTTTCACCGCATTACAACAATATCGTTCAACACACTCTCGCCCTTTGGTCATCGTACATGGTGGTGGCTGTTTGGTGGATGAATTGATGGGTAAATTGCAATTACCTGTCGTGAAAAAGCAAGGCCTGCGTGTTACACCCGCTGATCAGATAGATATCATCACAGGAGCATTGGCCGGAAGTGCCAATAAAACCTTGTTATCGTGGGCAACTCAGTTTGGGCTTAATGGGGTGGGGCTTTCTTTGGGTGATGGGCAATTAGCAAAAGTCACTCAAATTAATGAAGAGTTAGGCCATGTAGGAAATGCAACTCCCGGCTCTCCAGATTTACTTAATTTATTACTGGGGGCAGGCTATCTACCTATTATCAGCTCTATCGGTATGACTGAGAAAGGTGAGCTGATGAATGTCAATGCAGACCAAGCTGCAACCGCTATCGCAGAAACATTGGGTGCTGATTTAGTGTTGCTTTCAGATGTTAGTGGCATTTTAGATGGTAAAGGTCAAAAGATAGCAGAGATGTCAGCCGAAAAAGCACAGACATTAATTGATCAAGGCATTATCACTGACGGCATGATTGTGAAAGTAAATGCAGCGTTAGAAGCGGCTAAAACACTTGGTAGACCCGTTGAAATTGCCAGTTGGCGCCATGCTGAAAAACTAACCGCACTGTTTAATGGTGTTGCAGTAGGCACCCGTATTTTAGCTTAAAAATGACTCTATAAATCTTATCACTATTTGATAGTTGGCTGAATTTAAACAAATTAGGAATTGAAGGTTATCACTATGACTAAAGGTATTAAGAAAATCGTACTAGCGTACTCAGGCGGATTAGATACTTCGGCGATCATTCCTTGGTTAAAAGAGCATTACGATAACTGTGAAGTTGTTGCTTTTGTTGCTGATGTTGGGCAAAGCCGTGATGATTTAGTTGGCGTAGAACAGAAAGCGTTAGCGTCAGGAGCATCTGAGTGTTACGTCGTTGATTTACGTGAAGAGTTTATCAAAGACTATGTTTATCCTGTGTTAAAAACCGGTGCTTTATATGAAGGTAGCTATTTATTAGGTACTTCAATGGCACGTCCAGTTATTGCTAAAGCTCAGGTAGAATTGGCATTAAAATTAGGTGCTGATGCTGTTGCTCATGGCGCAACGGGTAAAGGTAACGATCAGGTTCGTTTTGAAAGCACCTATGCAGCTCTTGCTCCGCAACTAAAAGTCGTCGCGCCTTGGAGAGAGTGGGATTTACGTTCTCGTGAAGCACTGCTGGATTATCTGAAAGTCCGTAATATTCCCACTACGGCTACACTTGAGAAAATTTATAGCCGCGATGAAAACGCATGGCATATCTCAACGGAAGGTGGTGTATTAGAAAGCCCATGGAATGCATCAAATGAAGATTGTTGGGCATGGACTGTCGATCCTAAGAAAGCACCAGAAACACCAGAATTAGTCACTGTTACAGTTAAAGCGGGTGAAGTTGTCGCTGTAAACGGTAAAACACAATCACCTTTTGAGTGTTTAGATACATTAAATACATTAGGTGTTAAGCACGGTATCGGACGTATTGATATTGTTGAAAACCGTTTAGTGGGAATGAAATCTCGTGGCTGCTATGAAACTCCAGGGGGCACTATCATGATGGCTGCTCTGCGTGGTGTTGAGCAACTAGTTCTTGATAGGGATGCGTTTAAATGGCGTCAACAACTCGGTTTAGAGATGTCGTATGTAGCCTATGACGGTCGTTGGTTTACGCCAATCCGTGCTTCACTACAAGCGGCTGCGGAATCGCTGGCAAAAGATGTGAATGGCGAAGTGGTTTTAGAGCTTTATAAAGGCCATGTGAATGCCATTCAGAAAAAATCAGAAAATAGCCTGTACTCTGAGGAATTTGCAACCTTTGGTGAAGATGAAGTTTACGATCACAGTCATGCTGAAGGTTTTATCCGTTTGTATTCCCTGCCATCACGTATTCGTGCACTGAGCAAGAAATAACGTAAGGCAATAGAGTGGTGCTAACACGCATCACTCTTACTCTCTTTTATTACACAGAATAAATACAGGAAGCGATTATGGCACTCTGGGGTGGACGTTTTAGTCAGGAAGCTGATCAACGGTTTAAACAATTCAATGATTCACTGCGGTTTGATTTTCGACTGGCACAACAGGATATCTTTGGCTCAGTAGCTTGGTCTAAAGCGTTAGTCACAGTGGGTGTATTATCGCAAGATGAACAAGCTCAACTTGAGCAAGCTTTAAATGAATTATCAGAAGAAGTAACAGCAAACCCACAATCTATTTTACAAAGTGATGCAGAAGATATTCATAGTTGGGTTGAAAGTAAGCTTATTGCCAAAGTCGGTGATTTAGGTAAAAAATTACATACAGGTCGTAGCCGTAATGATCAGGTCGCAACAGACTTAAAACTATGGTGCAAAGAAGAGGTCATTCATCTTCGCCAAGCGATTGTTGAGCTACAAAAAGCTTTAGTTATTACCGCAGAACAAAATCAAAATGCAGTGATGCCGGGTTATACCCATTTACAACGCGCTCAACCAGTAACATTCGCACACTGGTGTTTGGCCTACAATGAAATGTTAGCCAGAGATGAAAGCCGTTTAGCTGATGCTTTGAAACGTTTGGATATCAGTCCGTTGGGATGCGGTGCATTAGCAGGCACAGCTTATGATATCGATCGTGAACAATTAGCGGGATGGTTAGGTTTTGCGAGTGCAACTAACAATAGTCTAGACAGTGTATCTGACCGTGATCATGTATTGGAGCTATTATCTTGCGCATCTATTGGGATGGTGCATTTATCTCGTTTTGCAGAAGATCTTATTTTCTTTAATAGTGGTGAAGCGGGCTTTATTGAATTATCAGACAAAGTGACCTCAGGCTCATCGTTAATGCCTCAAAAGAAAAATCCAGATGCACTTGAGCTTATCCGTGGAAAATGTGGACGAGTACAAGGTGCATTAACGGGCATGATGATGACCTTAAAAGGTCTGCCTTTAGCTTACAATAAAGATATGCAAGAGGATAAAGAAGGGCTGTTTGACGCTATTGATACATGGTCTGATTGTTTGCATATGGCAACATTAGTTCTTGATGGCATTCAAATTCGTCGTTCTCGCTGTGAAGAAGCCGCTAAACAAGGTTATGCTAATGCTACTGAACTGGCAGATTATCTTGTTGCTAAAGGCGTGCCATTTCGTGAAGCGCACCATATTGTGGGTGAAGTGGTTGTTTGTGCCATTGAGCAAGGTAAAGCAATTGAAGAACTTCCTCTTTCTGAATTACAGATGTTTAACGATAAAATCATGATTGATGTGTACGATATTTTATCACTTCAATCATGTTTAGATAAACGTCTTGCAAAAGGGGGCGTTTCTCAAAAACAGGTCGCTTGTGCGATAGAAAAAGCAAAAGAAACACTCAGTATGGATAAATAAAAAAAAGAGTTTATTTAAGACAACTTACTGTTATTCCATAAGAACAGGGTATTTATTGCCCTGTTTTTTTATTTTGAATTGCCGATAATATCTATGCTCATCTTGAATTCTTTAGAATATGAAGTAATTAGATTTATTTATTAAGAAAATATCAAAAAAGAGAGACAGAATAACATTCGACTGATAGAAAAATTTATCAGTTACTATATTATCTATAGACATTAACTATCAGCAATAAATGTGGGATCTGCAATGAATATCCGTGACTTGGAATATCTGGTGGCTCTAGCTGAGCATAAACATTTTCGTCGTGCGGCAGATTCTTGCCATGTGAGTCAGCCAACATTAAGTGGTCAAATTCGTAAGCTTGAAGATGAATTGGGTGTAATGTTGCTTGAACGAACTAGCCGTAAGGTTCTGTTTACGCAACAAGGTTTGTTGCTGGTGGATCAAGCGAAAACTGTTCTACGTGAAGTCAAAGTGCTACAAGAAATGGCTTCATTGCAAGGCGAAAGTATGGCAGGGCCTTTACATATCGGGCTGATCCCTACTGTCGGTCCTTATTTGTTGCCTCATATTATCCCTGAGTTACATAAAAACTATCCTAAGTTAGAGATGTACCTTCATGAAGCACAAACTCATAGCTTATTAGCTCAATTAGATAGTGGAAAGCTTGATTGTGCAATTTTAGCAATGGTTAAAGAGAGTGCGCCGTTTATTGAAGTTCCTTTATTTGAAGAGCCAATGAAATTAGCGATTTATGAAGGGCATCCGTGGCATGAACGTGAGTCTGTGCCAATGGGCGACTTAGCGGGACAACGTTTATTGATGCTAGAAGATGGGCACTGTTTACGGGATCAAGCGTTAGGATTCTGCTTTCAAGCGGGCGCAAAAGAAGATACTCATTTTAGAGCAACGAGTTTAGAGACATTACGTAATATGGTCGCTGCTGGTAGTGGAATAACCCTATTACCTGATTTATCAGTACCTCAAGAGCAAAAACGTGATGGAGTTTGTTACTTAGAATGTACAGATCCAAATCCATCACGTTCTATTATCTTAGTCTATCGTCCCGGATCGCCTTTGCGTAATCGTTATGAGCAGTTAGCAGAGACAATCCGTGAACATATGACCGCATTTTATGCAGAAAAACAAAACGCATTAAAATAAGCGGTTTAAACCATTAAGTGCAGCAACACGATAGGCTTCTGCCATTGTTGGATAGTTGAAGGTCGTATTAACGAAATATTCGATAGTATTACCTTCACCTTTTTGTTCCATAATCGCTTGGCCGATATGAATAATTTCTGCAGCACGTTCACCGAAGCAGTGAATACCTAAAATTTGCTTGGTTTCACGGTGGAAGAGAATTTTTAAACTCCCCACATTCATACCTGCTATTTGTGCTCTTGCCAGATGTTTAAACTGAGAACGACCCACTTCATAAGGGATCTTCATTGCAGTGAGTTGTTGCTCTGTTTTACCTACAGAACTAATTTCAGGAATGGTGTAGATCCCAGTTGGAATATCTTCAATCAAGTGTGTTTCTGATTTTCCCGTTGTGATTGCCAAAGCCGCAATACGACCTTGATCATAAGCAGCTGAAGCTAGACTTGGATAACCAATGACATCACCTACAGCATAAATGTGTTTACAACTGGTTTGGTAGTGGGCATTAACAGAAACGAGTCCACGACTATCGGTTTTAATACCGACGTTTTCTAAGCCTAGAGTGTCTGTATTTCCTGTTCGGCCGTTTGCGTAGAGTAGGCAATCTGCTTTGACTTTTTTACCTGATTTTAGGTGAACAATAACACCATCATCGACACCTTCAATGCTTTCGTATTCTTCATTATGACGAATAACAATACCGTTATTCCAGAAGTGATAAGAAAGTGCATCAGACATCTCTTGATCAAGGAAAGACAATAGGTGATCACGAGTATTGATTAAGTCTACTTTTACTCTTAATCCTCTAAAGATAGAGGCATATTCACAACCAATGACACCTGCGCCATAAATAATGACATGGTGAGGCTCATGCTCTAAATCGAGAATAGTGTCACTGTTATAAATACGAGAATGAGAGAAATCGACATCCGGTGGGCAATAAGGGCGAGAGCCCGTTGCAATAATAAAGCTATCAGCAGAGAGAATATCGCAAGTACCATCAGGGTAACGTACGCTGATCCTGTGTTCGTCAATAAATGCCGCTTCACCCGAATACATTGTACAGTTATTGCGTTCGTAGAAACCTTGACGCATTTTAGTCTGCTGACTAATCACGGTGCTGGCTTGACGAAGTATTTGAGAAAAAGAGGAGTTAATAAGACGAGATTGGTCGCTATAAAGTGGGTTTTGATTAAACTCGATAATGCGACTTACTGCATGGCGTAGGGCTTTGGAGGGAATAGTACCCCAATGCGTACAGCCACCACCAACTTTGTTATAACGTTCTATAACTGCGACGCGTTTTCCTTGTTTAACAAGCCCCATGGCCGCGCCTTCACCGCCAGGACCTGAACCGATAACAATGGCATCGAAATGAGAATGTTGCATAGGAAGAGACCTGTTTTATACAAACCGACAACGCTATATTAACATTAGAATGAATAATAGCCCAATTGACATTAAGGGCATTAGTCACACTTTGTTGAGTTTTTATGAGAATGTGTCTTTAGAGATGATTGTACGCACTGCTTTTTTAACAAAGTTTGATATATTGAGCATAAACCAAATTAGGATTATCAGGATTTCTGTGAGTAATAATATTGGCATCAGAGCTAAACAAAAAGAAAAAACCCGTCGCTCTTTAATTGAAGCTGCTTTTAGCCAACTGAGTGCTGAGCGTAGCTTTACTAGCTTAAGCTTACGAGAAGTGGCTAGAGAAGCTGGTATTGCGCCTACCTCATTTTATCGTCATTTTAAAGATGTGGATGAGCTTGGGCTGACAATGGTTGATGAAAGTGGATTGATGTTACGTCAATTAATGCGACAAGCACGTCAACGCATTGCGAAAGGTGGCAGTGTTATCAGAACATCAGTAGCTACTTTTATGGAATTCATTGGTAATAACCCTAATGCGTTTCGATTATTATTACGTGAACGTTCTGGGACTTCAGCAGAATTTCGTGCCGCAGTCGCACGAGAGATCCAACATTTTATTGCAGAACTGGCAGACTACCTTGAGCAAGAAAGTCATATGCCACGTTATTTTACAGAAATGCAATCTGAAGCAATGGTCACTATTGTATTTAGTGCAGGCGCAGAAGCACTGGATATTGATATTGAAAAGCGTCAACAATTAGAAGAAAGATTAGTTTTACAACTGCGTATGATTGCTAAAGGTGCTTATTATTGGTATCGACGTGAGCAAGAGACGCAAACACCTCTACAAGATAACCCAGAAATAAAGAAAAAAACGCATCAGAAAGGAGACAAATGATGGAACAAAATCGCTGTGAAAAAAGCACGCTATTACTTGCCACAGTCATTGGTGTCGCTTTACATGGTACTTATTCGAGTTTTTTTAATTCATTTATTGAGACGTGGTCAGTTTTCCCACTAATCAGTTTAATCTTGGCAGTTTACTGTTTATATCAGCGTTATTTAAATCAACCTATGACCGATGGTATGCCTAAGCTGATTTTTTCATTCTTTTTACTAGGCTTATTCGGTTATAACGCTTACACCAGAACCGTTAACCCTGAATGGGGTTCAAACTTTTTCTCTTCTGTTTGTATTGTTATTGTTGCGTTGTGGATTTATCGTCAATTTAAACAGCGCCAACGCTTACGCCTACAGGCTGAAGAAGCTGAAAGAGCATCACAAGCAGAACAGTACTAGTCTGTACTTATCTCTTTGTTGTAAACACAGCGAAATTTTGACACCAGCAAGTTATCTTGCTGGTGTTTTTGTTTTTATTCGCGTTATTAAAGGATTTTTTACTCTAAGAAGAGAAATAAGCAGTTATCTTTTTTCTAATAACACACCACATTCCATATGATGGGTGTATGGAAATTGATCGAATAAAGCTAATTTGCTGATTTTATGTGTTTTTATTAGGGTTTCTAAATTTTGACACAATGTTTCTGGGTTACAAGAAATGTATAAAATACTAGGGTAAGTTTTAACCAGCTCTACAGTTTTCTCATCTAAACCACTACGAGGTGGATCGACAAAAATGGTTTCACATTGATAATCTTTTAAATCAATCCCTTCAAGACGTTTAAATTCTCTTACCCCATTCATTGCTTGTGTAAAATCTTCCGCAGACATACGAATAATTTTTACATTATCAATGTGGTTCATTGCTATGTTGTATTGCGCCGCATGAACAGATGGCTTTGCAATTTCTGTTGCCAGCACTCGCTCAAAATTACGTGCAAGCGCTAATGAAAAGTTGCCATTACCGCAATACAATTCAAGCAGATCACCTTTCGCGTTTTCTGTTGCCTTTAATGCCCATTCCAACATTTTAATATTGACCTGAGCATTAGGTTGCGTGAAGCTATTTTCAACTTGGCGATAAATCATCTCTTTACCCGCGACAGGTAACACTTCATCAATAAAATCGTTATCGAGCATAATTTTTGTTTTATATGCACGACCGATTAACTGTACATCAAAGCCTTGGACAATTAAGGTCTGGCGTAATGCTTGCGCTTCTTGTTGCCAAGTTTCATCAATTTTTTTGTGATACAGCAAAGAGACAATAATTTTATTACTCAACGTAGAAAGATAATCAATCTGAAATAGTTTCTTTCTAAGTGTTGGCTTATCTTTTATTTCTGCCAACAAAGCAACCATCATTTTATTAATAAGCTGGCTGGCTACGGGAAATTGGTCAACACGAATACGCTGCTTAGTCTCTTGGTCAAACATAATATGATAGAGAGAATCTTCTTCATGCCAGATACGGAATTCCGCACGCATACGATAATGCTGTTCTGGTGATGAAAAAACCTCTGCATCAGGCGCATTAAAAGGAGCCATCATCGTTTGTAGACGTTGTGTTTTTTCATTCAGTTGAGACTGATATGTTTGCGTTGGTAATGAATTCTGCATGGTATCTCGCCTTTTTTTGGCCGTAATAAAGTTAAGCGAGCGAAATTGTAGAGATCCTCATGAAGATGTCCAGTATTCTTCATGTTCAATTTCTGGACTCAGTGGAGTTGAAATCGTAGCATAGTTGTTCGGCCTCCTTATAGGAGTGAAAAGGGAATCTGGTGCAAAGCCAGAACTGACGCGCAGCGGTAATAGGATCAAGGATAATAAAAGACACTGCAAAGCACCCATATAAGTGCGGTGGGAAGTCATTATCTTAAATACACAAAATTGTTTATTTAACCTAGAGTCCGAAGACCTGCCGAAGACCTGTCGCATCTTAAATTAAATACGCGCTTTATTTAATTTTGGCGGCATCCTGCTACTTATTCTGTTGGATGCAGATTTTCATGAATAATAAAAAAGTTTTCTTTATTTCAAGTATAGCTTCGAGTGTGGCTTTGAGTGTAATGGTGAGCAGTTTTGGTGCGTTTGCTAATAACAGCGATACATTAAGTGTGACAGCAAACCGCTTTCAAGAGCCGAACTCTTCTATTTTAGCACCTATCACCGTTGTTGAACGTGAACAGATTGATCGCTGGCAGAGTAATAGTGTGATTGATGTATTACGCAGAATGCCGGGTATTGATGTGGGGCAAAATGGTGGAATAGGGCAGATGAGTTCTATTTATGTACGTGGCACTGAATCTCGACATGTACTGATCTTAGTGGATGGTGTGCGTTTAAATCAGGCTAATGTGTCTGGTAGCTCTGATATTAGCCAAATTCCCCTTTCTCTTGTTCAACGTATTGAATATATAAGAGGGCCTCGTTCTTCTGTTTATGGTTCAGATGCAATTGGCGGAGTGATTAATATCCTGACAGAAAGAAAAACGGAAGGAGGAACGCTTAATGCCACAATGGGTTCTCATGGTTATCAAGAATATGATGGCTCTGTAAAACAGAAAGTTGGAGATAGAACGACATTAACAGCGGCGGGCAGTTATCTCTATACCAAAGGCTATGATGTAGAAGCCAATGGGAATACCGGTGGGCATCCACAACCTGATCGCGATGGATTTATGAACAAATCGTTGTGGTTAGGGGTTAATCACGATATTAACGATGACGTTTCTTTATATGCACGCGCTTATGGTTTTGATAATCGCACCGCTTATGATGCTTATTATGACAGTGGTAACGATATCTTAACGGATACAAGAGCACTATTTAGCCGTACCTATGATGGCGGAGTGAAGTTCCATCGTGATAACTACTCTTCTTCTTTCAATACCAGCTATAACTACACCAAAGATTATGACTATGATCCACGTTATGGTCGCTATGGTAAAGGAAGTCGTTTTACTAACTCTGAACAATATAACGTGCAGTGGGGTAATCACCTTTTATTAGAAAATGGCAGTATCGGTGGAGGTGTTGATTGGCAACGCCAATCTATTAAAGCAGGCTCTAGTGGATTTCCTAATAAAGAACACTTCGACAATACCGGCTTATATCTAACAGGACAGCAAAAGTTAGGTGAGATTATCGCTGAAGCTTCAGTGCGTTCAGATAAACACTCTGAATATGGTTGGCATACCACTTGGCAAACTAACTTAGGTTGGGAATTTGTCGATGGCTATCGTGTGATTGGTGGTTATGGTACGGCATTTAAAGCACCAACACTGATGCAACTTTATAGTGAATGGGGAAGTAATCCAAACTTACAACCCGAAAAGAGTAAACAGTGGGAAGGGGGCTTTGAAGGATTAACAGGGCCTTTAGAGTGGCGATTAACTGCATATCGTAATGATGTTGATTCGTTGATCCAAAGTGAATCGAACTACCCATATCGTAATTACAATGTTGGAAAGGCATTAATTAAAGGCGTGGAATTTACAGGGGAAATGGATACGTGGATTTTTCATCATACCTTTAACCTTCAATATATAGATGCAAGAAATAAAGAAACACATCAACGTCTTGATCGTCGCGCTCGTCAACAGTTGAAATATCAACTTGATTGGCAAGTTGAGAAACTCGATATGGGAGTGACTTACCAATATATCGGTCAACGTACAGATAAAGATTACGGCACGTATGAGAATGTTTCTTTAGGTGGAGTGAGTATTTGGGACTTAACTGCGTCATATCCTATTACATCACATCTCTCAATTCGTGGTAGAATAGCCAACCTGTTTGATAAAGATTATGAGACAGCTTATGGCTATCGCACGCCAGGACGTGAATACTTCCTCACAGGAAGCTACAACTTCTGATGCACAACTTACCGCTAACCCTACTGTATTAGTTTTTGATTCAGGGGTTGGCGGTTTATCTGTTTATCGTGAGATCCGTGAAAAATTACCGGATGCTCACTATATCTATGTTTTTGATAATGAAGCTTTCCCTTATGGTGAAAAATCACAGGAATTCATTATTGACCGTGTTGTTCATATCATTAGCGCGGTTGCTGAGAAGCACTTTCTCGCAGCAATTGTTATTGCCTGTAATACCGCTAGTACTGTAAGCCTTCCGGCTTTACGTGCAAAGTTTACTGATATTCCTATTGTGGGAGTTGTTCCTGCTATTAAGCCCGCTGCTAAATTAACATGTAATGGGGTGGTTGGATTATTAGCGACAAGAGCAACAGTTAAACGTCCTTATACCCATGAATTGATAGAGCGCTTTGCAACTGATTGCAAAGTTCACTCTTTAGGTTCAGCCGAGCTGGTGGAACTAGCAGAAAGAAAACTTCATGGTGAAGAAGTTTCTCTAGATGAGCTTCGTAAAATTCTTACACCTTGGCTAAAAATGAAAGAGCCACCAGATACGGTAGTATTAGGTTGTACTCATTTCCCTTTATTAGCAGACGAGCTTCTTTCTGTTTTACCTGATGGCACACGAATTATCGATTCTGGGGCTGCAATTGCACGAAGAACTGCGTGGTTGGTCGTAAATCAAGCGAAAATAAAAGGTTCAAATGAAATTAGTTTCGCTTATTGTCTAAAAGAAGATGAGAATAGCGAATTGCTAAAACCTGTTTTAGCAAGTTTTGGCTTTGAATCGCTCAGAAAACTGGCGCTTTAAGTGAAATTTGGTGGAAAATTCAACGGTCAGTAAAAAAACTCAAAAAAAGTGTTGCCAGCTTCACAAAACTCCCTATAATGCGCCCTCGTTGTCACGGCAAACCACGCTAAGTGAGTTAGCCGAGAGAACAAAGAAAAAAAGTGAAAAGCCTTGAAAATAAACGCTTGACACTGAATGAGGAAGATGTAGAATGCACCTCCTCGCAACAACGCGGAAGACCGGAAACGGCAGCAAATGTTGCACTGCTCTTTAACAAATTATCAGACAATCTGTGTGGGCACTCGCAGAGACGATATCTTCTAAAATATTAGATGTATCAAGTCTTGAAGAGTGAACAACAAAAGTAAATTCATTTATGAATAGCTAAGTTTTCGATTTCTTTGAGCATCAAACACTTTTAATTGAAGAGTTTGATCATGGCTCAGATTGAACGCTGGCGGCAGGCCTAACACATGCAAGTCGAGCGGTAACAGGAGAAAGCTTGCTTTCTTGCTGACGAGCGGCGGACGGGTGAGTAATGTATGGGGATCTGCCCGATAGAGGGGGATAACTACTGGAAACGGTGGCTAATACCGCATGACGTCTACGGACCAAAGCAGGGGCTCTTCGGACCTTGCGCTATCGGATGAACCCATATGGGATTAGCTAGTAGGTGAGGTAATGGCTCACCTAGGCGACGATCTCTAGCTGGTCTGAGAGGATGATCAGCCACACTGGGACTGAGACACGGCCCAGACTCCTACGGGAGGCAGCAGTGGGGAATATTGCACAATGGGCGCAAGCCTGATGCAGCCATGCCGCGTGTATGAAGAAGGCCTTAGGGTTGTAAAGTACTTTCAGCGGGGAGGAAGGTGATAAAGTTAATACCTTTATCAATTGACGTTACCCGCAGAAGAAGCACCGGCTAACTCCGTGCCAGCAGCCGCGGTAATACGGAGGGTGCAAGCGTTAATCGGAATTACTGGGCGTAAAGCGCACGCAGGCGGTCAATTAAGTCAGATGTGAAAGCCCCGAGCTTAACTTGGGAATTGCATCTGAAACTGGTTGGCTAGAGTCTTGTAGAGGGGGGTAGAATTCCATGTGTAGCGGTGAAATGCGTAGAGATGTGGAGGAATACCGGTGGCGAAGGCGGCCCCCTGGACAAAGACTGACGCTCAGGTGCGAAAGCGTGGGGAGCAAACAGGATTAGATACCCTGGTAGTCCACGCTGTAAACGATGTCGATTTAGAGGTTGTGGTCTTGAACCGTGGCTTCTGGAGCTAACGCGTTAAATCGACCGCCTGGGGAGTACGGCCGCAAGGTTAAAACTCAAATGAATTGACGGGGGCCCGCACAAGCGGTGGAGCATGTGGTTTAATTCGATGCAACGCGAAGAACCTTACCTACTCTTGACATCCAGAGAATCCTTTAGAGATAGAGGAGTGCCTTCGGGAACTCTGAGACAGGTGCTGCATGGCTGTCGTCAGCTCGTGTTGTGAAATGTTGGGTTAAGTCCCGCAACGAGCGCAACCCTTATCCTTTGTTGCCAGCGCGTGATGGCGGGAACTCAAAGGAGACTGCCGGTGATAAACCGGAGGAAGGTGGGGATGACGTCAAGTCATCATGGCCCTTACGAGTAGGGCTACACACGTGCTACAATGGCAGATACAAAGAGAAGCGACCTCGCGAGAGCAAGCGGAACTCATAAAGTCTGTCGTAGTCCGGATTGGAGTCTGCAACTCGACTCCATGAAGTCGGAATCGCTAGTAATCGTAGATCAGAATGCTACGGTGAATACGTTCCCGGGCCTTGTACACACCGCCCGTCACACCATGGGAGTGGGTTGCAAAAGAAGTAGGTAGCTTAACCTTCGGGAGGGCGCTTACCACTTTGTGATTCATGACTGGGGTGAAGTCGTAACAAGGTAACCGTAGGGGAACCTGCGGTTGGATCACCTCCTTACCTAAGAGATACGTGTTATGTGTAGTGCTCACACAGATTGTCTGATGAAGAACGAGCAAAAGCGCGTCTGCGAAGCTGACTGAAGTCCCCTTCGTCTAGAGGCCTAGGACACCGCCCTTTCACGGCGGTAACAGGGGTTCGAATCCCCTAGGGGACGCCAATTGCGCGGTATGAGTGAAAGGCGTACCACACTATGTCTGATGAAAATCAGAGAATAGTTAAGATAATTTTAGCAAGTTATTTTAACTATTATGCTCTTTAACAATCTGGAACAAGCTGAAAAATTGAAAACAAATCAATATATCACCGAGGTATATTGATGAGTCTCTCAAAATCTCAAACTTTGAATGTGTTTTTCGACATCGAAGTGGGATGAGCGAGCAATTTACAGTTCGAGGCGGCCAGCGCACAGCCAGCGCAACATACATGAGTATGTGAGCATGGCGAGCACTGCCCAACGACGAAATGTAATCTGCACAGCCATCACCACCCAGACGTCTTCAAGAAGAAACACCTTCGGGTTGTGAGGTTAAGCGAATAAGCGTACACGGTGGATGCCTAGGCAATCAGAGGCGATGAAGGACGTGCTAATCTGCGATAAGCGTCGGTAAGGTGATATGAACCGTTATAACCGACGATTTCCGAATGGGGAAACCCAATATCCAATGGATATTATCATGACGTGAATACATAGCGTCATGAAGCGAACCGGGAGAACTGAAACATCTCAGTACCCCGAGGAAAAGAAATCAACCGAGATTCCCCTAGTAGCGGCGAGCGAACGGGGAACAGCCCAGAGTCTTAATCAATAGCAGCATCAGGAGAACGGTCTGGAAAGTCCGGCAGTAAAGGGTGATAGCCCCGTATCTGAAGATGCTGTTATTGTGAACTCGACGAGTAGGGCGGGACACGTGTTATCCTGTCTGAATATGGGGGGACCATCCTCCAAGGCTAAATACTCCTGATTGACCGATAGTGAACCAGTACCGTGAGGGAAAGGCGAAAAGAACCCCGGCGAGGGGAGTGAAAAAGAACCTGAAACCGTGTACGTACAAGCAGTAGGAGCCCCATCACTCAAGTGCCTTGCACTGAGTGATTGGACAAACCACTCGAAAACAGCGAAGCGTTTACCTACAAAATGGGTTGATTATTTCAAGCCGTCGCGCAGTGTACATAGAAGTACACGAGCAACGGAAGTTAAAAAATCGAGCCAGTTTGACAGTAAAAGCAAGCGGGACATTTGAGGATGGGGTGACTGCGTACCTTTTGTATAATGGGTCAGCGACTTATATTCTGTAGCAAGGTTAACCGTATAGGGGAGCCGTAGGGAAACCGAGTCTTAACTGGGCGAATGAGTTGCAGGGTATAGACCCGAAACCCGGTGATCTATCCATGGGCAGGTTGAAGGTTGGGTAACACTAACTGGAGGACCGAACCGACTAATGTTGAAAAATTAGCGGATGACTTGTGGATGGGGGTGAAAGGCCAATCAAACCGGGAGATAGCTGGTTCTCCCCGAAAGCTATTTAGGTAGCGCCTCGTGAACTCATCTTCGGGGGTAGAGCACTGTTTCGACTAGGGGGTCATCCCGACTTACCAACTCGATGCAAACTGCGAATACCGAAGAATGTTATCACGGGAGACACACGGCGGGTGCTAACGTCCGTCGTGAAGAGGGAAACAACCCAGACCGCCAGCTAAGGTCCCAAAGTCATGGTTAAGTGGGAAACGAAGTGGGAAGGCTCAGACAGCCAGGATGTTGGCTTAGAAGCAGCCATCATTTAAAGAAAGCGTAATAGCTCACTGGTCGAGTCGGCCCGCGCGGAAGATGTAACGGGGCTAAACCATGCACCGAAGCTGCGGCAGCAATACTATGTATTGTTGGGTAGGGGAGCGTTCTGTAAGCCTGCGAAGGTGTACTGTGAGGTATGCTGGAGGTATCAGAAGTGCGAATGCTGACATAAGTAACGATAATGCGGGTGAAAAACCCGCACGCCGGAAGACCAAGGGTTCCTGTCCAACGTTAATCGGGGCAGGGTGAGTCGACCCCTAAGGCGAGGCTGAAAAGCGTAGTCGATGGGAAACGGGTTAATATTCCCGTACTGGTGGTAACTGCGATGGGGGAACGGAGAAGGCTAGGTTGTCCGGGCGACGGTCGTCCCGGTTCAAGCATGTAGGCAGAGTGATTAGGCAAATCCGGTCACTTAATGCTGAGGTGTGATGACGAACCACTAAGGTGGTGAAGCAATTGATGCCCTGCTTCCAGGAAAAGCCTCTAAGCTTCAGGTTACCAACAATCGTACCCCAAACCGACACAGGTGGTCAGGTAGAGAATACTCAGGCGCTTGAGAGAACTCGGGTGAAGGAACTAGGCAAAATGGTGCCGTAACTTCGGGAGAAGGCACGCTGGCGGTAAGTGAAGTCCCTTGCGGACGGAGCCGAAGCCAGTCGAAGATACCAGCTGGCTGCAACTGTTTATTAAAAACACAGCACTGTGCAAACACGAAAGTGGACGTATACGGTGTGACGCCTGCCCGGTGCTGGAAGGTTAATTGATGGGGTTATCCTTAGGGAGAAGCTCTTGATCGAAGCCCCAGTAAACGGCGGCCGTAACTATAACGGTCCTAAGGTAGCGAAATTCCTTGTCGGGTAAGTTCCGACCTGCACGAATGGCGTAATGATGGCCAGGCTGTCTCCACCCGAGACTCAGTGAAATTGAACTCGCTGTGAAGATGCAGTGTACCCGCGGCAAGACGGAAAGACCCCGTGAACCTTTACTATAGCTTGACACTGAACATTGAGCCTTGATGTGTAGGATAGGTGGGAGACTATGAAATGTGGACGCCAGTCTGCATGGAGTCAACCTTGAAATACCACCCTTTAACGTTTGATGTTCTAACCTAGGTCCATAATCTGGATCGGGGACCGTGTCTGGTGGGTAGTTTGACTGGGGCGGTCTCCTCCTAAAGAGTAACGGAGGAGCACGAAGGTTGGCTAAGCATGGTCGGACATCATGCGGTTAGTGCAAAGGCATAAGCCAGCTTGACTGTGAGAGTGACGGCTCGAGCAGGTACGAAAGTAGGTCTTAGTGATCCGGTGGTTCTGAATGGAAGGGCCATCGCTCAACGGATAAAAGGTACTCCGGGGATAACAGGCTGATACCGCCCAAGAGTTCATATCGACGGCGGTGTTTGGCACCTCGATGTCGGCTCATCACATCCTGGGGCTGAAGTAGGTCCCAAGGGTATGGCTGTTCGCCATTTAAAGTGGTACGCGAGCTGGGTTTAGAACGTCGTGAGACAGTTCGGTCCCTATCTGCCGTGGGCGTTGGAAGATTGAGAGGGGTTGCTCCTAGTACGAGAGGACCGGAGTGAACGCACCACTGGTGTTCGGGTTGTCATGCCAATGGCATTGCCCGGTAGCTAAGTGCGGAAGAGATAACCGCTGAAAGCATCTAAGCGGGAAACTTGCCTCGAGATGAGTCTTCCCTGTCACCTTGAGTGACCTAAAGGAACGTTTAAGACTAAGACGTTGATAGGCTGGGTGTGTAAGCGTAGCGATACGTTGAGCTAACCAGTACTAATGAACCGTGAGGCTTAACCTGACAACACCGAAGGTGTTTTGTCTGAGAGACAAAAAGTAGATGAAGTAAGCTTGTTTAAGATTGAAATTGCTGGTTATGACGAGAAATCGGAGTAACGGGTGATTAAACAGAATTTGCTTGGCGGCCATAGCGCAGCGGTCCCACCTGATCCCATGCCGAACTCAGAAGTGAAACGTTGTAGCGCCGATGGTAGTGTGGGGTCTCCCCATGTGAGAGTAGGGAACTGCCAGGCATTAAATTTAGGCTGTGTCAGCCGGTGACAATAAGCCACTAGTGCTGATATGGCTCAGTTGGTAGAGCACACCCTTGGTAAGGGTGAGGTCCCCAGTTCGAATCTGGGTATCAGCACCAATAAAAAATTATTATAACTGCATAAGCAGACAGTTATAAATACAGAATTTGCTTGGCGGCCATAGCGCAACGGTCCCACCTGATCCCATGCCGAACTCAGAAGTGAAACGTTGTAGCGCCGATGGTAGTGTGGGGTCTCCCCATGTGAGAGTAGGGAACTGCCAGGCATTAAATAAGACGAGAAAGCCAACCCAATGGGTTGGCTTTTTTGCGTTTAAGACATTTAAAACACAAATATACTTTCTCTCCTCTAATCACTTATCACTTTGCTATCCTCAATGATGCTTGACTGTTAAACTAAGCTATCAGCTAAATGAGGTAGACTTTCATGAAAGAATCGGTTTCATTGCAAGCATTTAATACATTTGGTTTGAGAGTAAAAGCTCACCAAATAGAAACTGCAAATAATAAAGATGAGCTTTGTACATATTGGCAAAATGCCCATGAGAAGAGATTACCAACCCTTATTCTAGGTGGCGGTAGTAACGTGCTATTTACTGAAGATTTTAATGGTATTGTTATCCGTAACTGTATTGCTGGCATTGAAATTACTGAAGATGAGCAATATTGGTCTGTTCATGTTGGAGCTGGCGAGTGTTGGCATGCGCTTATTGAATATCTGTTAGAAAAAAATATCTATGGACTAGAAAATTTAGCGTTGATCCCAGGCAATGTTGGTTCTGCGCCAATACAAAATATTGGTGCTTATGGTAAAGAGCTGAAAGATGTTTGTGCCTATGTTGATATTGTTGAATTAAGTACAGGCAATATTAGTCGATTAACAAATGAAGAATGCGAGTTTGGTTATCGCGACAGTATTTTCAAACATCATTATCAGCAAGGCTTTGCTATTATTGCTGTCGGTTTACTACTAAGTAAAAAATGGGAACCTATTCTTACTTATGGTGATTTATCAAAATTATCATTAGAAACTGTTACACCAAAGGATGTATTCGAATCTGTATGCTTAATGAGAACGAGCAAGCTACCAGATCCAAAAATAACGGGTAATGCTGGAAGTTTTTTTAAAAACCCAATTGTTGATATTCGTATTGCACAACAATTAAAAACAGAATATCCATTTTGTCCTCAATATGTACAGCGAGATGGTGTGAAGATTGCGGCTGGTTGGCTGATTGATCAATGTGGTCTTAAAGGACATCAAATTGGTGGTGCGGCAGTTCACACTAAACAAGCACTGGTACTTATTAATAAAGAAGGCACCGCGACAGGTGAAGATATTGTGAACTTAGCCGCATATATTCGCCAGAAAGTCTCAGAACGCTTCGGTGTAAAATTAGAGCCAGAAGTTCGCTTTATTGGCCAATATGGCGAAATCAATGCTGTGGATGCTATTTCATGAAAGAAACACCAATTCCTTTATTATTAATTAAAATTCTTGCTGATGGGAATATTCATTCAGGAGAGCAATTAGGCGAAAGTTTAGGAATGACTCGAGCAGGCATTAATAAACATATTCAAACATTGCGTAGCTGGGGTATTGACGTTCAGACGGTTGCTGGAAAAGGGTACCAATTAGATGCGCCAATGAATTTATTGAATGCAGATATTGTGAATCAGAATATTAAAGGTGAGCCTGCTAGCGTTATTCCTGTTATAGATTCTACAAATCAGTATTTGATCCAACGTATTAGCGAATTAAAATCAGGTGATGTATGTATTGCTGAATACCAGTCTGCTGGACGAGGTAGAAGAGGTCGCCAATGGATCTCGCCTTTTGGTAGAAATTTATATTTGAGTATGTATTGGAAACTCGAGCAAGGGCCTGCTGCTGCAATAGGATTGAGTTTGGTTGTCGGCGTTATTATGGCTGAAGTATTGCAAAAACTTGGCGCAAATGGCGTTAAAGTAAAATGGCCTAACGATCTCTATTTAAATGATAAAAAGCTTTCAGGTATTCTTGTTGAATTAACAGGGAAGACGGGTGATGTTGCTCATATTGTAACGGGTATTGGCATCAATATTGCGATGAGTAAAAATCAAAATGAGGTTATCAACCAACAATGGATCAATTTAGAGCAAGTTGGTATTAAGATTGACAGAAATGAACTTGCTTGTGAAATTACTAATGCATTAAGAGAAGCATTTATCCAGTTTGAAAAACAAGGGTTGTCTGTTTTTATAGAACGCTGGAAAAGTTTAGATAACTTTATGGATAGACGTGTAAAACTGATTATTGGCGAAAAAGAAATCTTTGGTATCGCTAAAGGTATTAATGATCAAGGGGCTTTACTTTTAGAGCAAAATGGTAAAATTACACCTTATATAGGTGGTGAAATTTCACTAAGAAGTGCATCTTAATGTTTTGAATTGCGTCGAATGTCTGAAATTGAAAAAGCTTTCTCTAATCGGAAAGCTTTTTTGGTATTTATATTATTAAATCTATTTAGAACTAGAAGAAATCAGTGAATAATTGTTCAGTTTTATTTACGTAATCTAACATTGCTAATTGTATGATTATGGCCTTTGGTTAAGATCAAACTTGCTCTCTCTCTTGTTGGCAAGATGTTTTGTTTTAAGTTTAATCCATTAATTTCTTGCCAAATGGATGAGGCTATTTCTATAGATTCTTCTCTGCTTAATTTAGAATAATTATTAAAATACGATTCAGGATCAGTAAATGCCCCTTCTCTAAATTTCAAAAAGCGACTGATATACCAGTGTTTTAGTAATTCTTCTTCTGCATCAACATAAATAGAGAAATCTACATAATCTGATACAAAAACATTATGTGGATCATGCGGATAATCTTGATTGCTCTGTAATACATTCAATCCTTCAAGAATCAAAATATCAGGTTGCTCAATAACCTGTTTCTTATCAGGAATGATGTCATATACTAAATGAGAATAGACAGGCGCTGTCACTTGTTTCTTACCTGATTTTATATCAGAAACGAAAGAGACAAGGCTATGCATATCATAGGATTCAGGAAATCCTTTTTTCTTCATTATCCCGCGTTTTTTTAACTCTGCATTAGGTAAAAGAAAACCATCAGTAGTAATTAAATCTACTTTACGATGCTCTGGCCAACGCGTTAAAAGTGCTTGTAGCAAGCGAGCCGTTGTACTTTTACCAACAGCAACACTACCCGCGATACCAATAATATATGGAATTTTAGCGCTTCTTGTGCCAAGAAATTGCTCTAAGACGGCTTGACGGCGTAGGTTAGAGCTAATGTAAAAATTGAGTAATCTCGAAAGAGGAAGATAAATCTCAATAACATCATCAATGGAAATTTCTTCGTTAATTCCTTTTAAGTCTGCAATTTCTTTTTCTGTTAGCGTTAAAGGAACAGAGTCTCTTAACGTTGCCCAGTGCTTTCTGTCAAATTCTAAATAAGGGGTTATAAAGCGTTCTTTGTTATTCATAAGCCAACATCTGCCTAGTATTCGCAGGTTGGACAGGCTGTTTAAAACACCCGTATCCGATAAAAAATAAACAGCATCATAACGAGTCATGCTTCATTGGCGTAGATATTTTTAAAATTTTTCTACTTTTTTTGACGCGAACTGAATAAATTTGCAAAAAAAGTATAAAAAATAGACATGGAAATTATTTTTTAGCGTAGACTAGTGAGTGCGTAATTAATTTTTTTTCTAAAAATTTATTAAATGCAATAAATTTAGGGCTTGAAAGATAAATTAGAATTTGAATTTATCTTGAATTGTTGTTGTCATTTTGGTCGTTTTTTTCCTAAAAAATCAACAATTCAATCAAAACCGAACAAAATATAAGCAAAAGAACAAATATCGCAATTTTTTTGTTGCATCATGATGAAAGTCCTCCTAGAATGCGCACCACTTAGCCGGCATAGCTCAGTTGGTAGAGCAACTGACTTGTAATCAGTAGGTCCCGAGTTCGACTCTTGGTGCCGGCACCATTAAAATTTAGTTGGTGGGATACCCAAGCGGCCAAAGGGAGCAGACTGTAAATCTGCCGTCACAGACTTCGAAGGTTCGAATCCTTCTCCCACCACCATTAATTCCTTACTTAGGTGTTTTCAAATAGTAAACACTTGAGTAGAATACAAAGCTGATTTTAAGTCAGGTAGCCGAGTTCTGCGGGCATCGTATAATGGCTATTACCTCAGCCTTCCAAGCTGATGATGCGGGTTCGATTCCCGCTGCCCGCTCCAGATGTGCTGATATAGCTCAGTTGGTAGAGCGCACCCTTGGTAAGGGTGAGGTCGGCAGTTCGAATCTGCCTATCAGCACCACTCCTTCATGTTCTTGCCTCCCTGAATAAAATCTTAACAAGCAATAGCAAATCGCTAATTTACTTACTGCTTGGTTGATGTGGTGTAACCACCGATTCCGTGTCTTAGAGGGACAATTTAAATGTCTAAAGAAAAATTTGAACGTTCAAAACCGCACGTTAACGTTGGTACTATCGGCCACGTTGACCACGGTAAAACAACTCTGACTGCTGCAATCACTACAGTTTTAGCTAAAACTTACGGTGGTGCTGCTCGTGCATTCGATCAAATCGATAACGCACCAGAAGAAAAAGCTCGTGGTATCACCATCTCTACTTCACACGTAGAATACGATACTCCAACTCGTCACTACGCACACGTAGACTGCCCAGGTCACGCCGACTATGTTAAAAACATGATCACTGGTGCTGCGCAAATGGACGGAGCTATCCTGGTAGTTGCTGCGACTGATGGCCCAATGCCACAAACTCGTGAGCACATCCTGTTAGGTCGTCAGGTTGGTGTTCCTTACATCATCGTATTCCTGAACAAATGTGACATGGTAGATGATGAAGAGTTACTGGAATTAGTAGAAATGGAAGTTCGTGAACTTCTGTCTCAATACGATTTCCCAGGTGACGACACTCCAGTAATCCGTGGTTCAGCGCTGAAAGCACTGGAAGGCGAAGCTGAGTGGGAAGCAAAAATTGTTGAATTAGCAGAAGCACTGGATTCATACATCCCAGAACCAGAGCGTGCAATTGACAAACCATTCCTGTTACCAATCGAAGACGTATTCTCAATCTCAGGCCGTGGTACAGTAGTAACTGGTCGTGTTGAGCGTGGTGTTGTTAAAGTTGGTGAAGAAGTTGAAATCGTTGGTATCAAACCAACAGTTAAAACAACTTGTACTGGCGTTGAAATGTTCCGTAAATTACTTGACGAAGGTCGTGCAGGTGAGAACGTAGGTGTTCTGCTGCGTGGTACTAAACGTGAAGAAATCGAACGTGGACAAGTACTGGCTAAACCAGGTTCAATCAAGCCACACACTAAATTCGAATCAGAAGTTTATATTCTGAGCAAAGATGAAGGTGGTCGTCATACACCATTCTTCAAAGGCTACCGTCCACAGTTCTACTTCCGTACAACTGACGTAACTGGTACTATCGAATTACCAGAAGGCGTAGAAATGGTAATGCCAGGTGACAACATCAATATGATCGTTGATCTGATTCACCCAATCGCGATGGACGACGGTTTACGTTTCGCTATCCGTGAAGGTGGCCGTACAGTAGGTGCGGGCGTTGTTGCTAAAGTATTAGGTTAATCTCTAACCTACTTTAAGTTATAGAGAAAGGGCATCGTTGATGCCCTTTTTTATATTTAGAAATAGCGCTTTTTATCTTAGCTAAATCTAGTCCTCAACTTATTCTCTTATTATCATGTTAGTTTCTATATTAGATTAGAACATCTAAGTTAAATAGAAATTGAAATCATAATAGTTATCATTTACTATTCGATGCGTGAGTAGTTAATGAGGTTGCTATTATGTACGTTTGTCTCTGTCATGGTGTGAGTGATAAAAAAATTATCTCCACAGTACACAAACATCAAATCCACACTATTAATGAATTACGTAAGATCTTGCCCGTTGGCAGTTGTTGCGGTAAGTGTGTACGTCAAGCTCGTCAAATCATTGAAAGTGAGCAATCTGTCCTTTACCCTCAAATTTCTGAAGTTGCATAACAAATTTTAAATTTCCTTTCTCTCCACTTTGTATAAAAGGTCTACACTAAAAAGACTGGAAGCAAAGGAGCATAAAAATGAAAGGTGATAAAAAAATGATAGCCCACCTTAATAAATTATTAGGTGGTGAGCTTGTTGCAATTAATCAGTATTTCCTGCATGCCCGAATGTTCAAAAATTGGGGACTAACTCGTCTCAATGAAATGGAATACCATGAATCTATCGATGAAATGAAACATGCTGATAAATATATTGAGCGTATTTTATTTCTAGAGGGTCTTCCTAACTTACAAGATTTAGGCAAACTAAATATCGGTGAAGACGTTGAAGAGATGCTACGTTCTGATCTTGAATTAGAACTTGGTGGTGCCAAAGATTTACGTGAAGCAATAGCGTATGCTGATTCTATTCATGACTATGTGAGTCGAGATTTAATGTTAGAAATTTTAACTGATGAAGAAGGGCATATTGATTGGATTGAAACTCAGCTTGAGTTAATTGAACGTATGGGGCTTCAAAATTACTTACAAGCTCAGATTATTGAAGAATAGTCCTCAATAAAAAGGTATCAATTTTCTCTTATCGACAATATTTACAAATCCATTTAAAGCAAAGGGAATGAAGATTGCCTTTGCTTTTTTCATTTTTTAAATAATAAAACTTATTTTTATCGATGATTTTTTATTCTTGGCTTGATTTCATCACTCAGGCAAGTATAATGCGCAGGCTCACTGATTTAGTGGGGCTGATTAATCAGCTAATGCAGATTTTTTATTGCATTAAATATAATACTCCCAATTGGGGAGTTATATGCAGAACGATTACACTCTCTCATCAATCGAAATGGGTACGAGTAGTGATCATTTACGTTTATAAAAAATAGTTGGAGCTCTGGTCTCATGCAGAACCAAAGAATCCGTATCCGCCTGAAAGCTTTTGATCATCGTCTGATTGATCAATCAACTGCGGAAATCGTAGAGACTGCTAAGCGCACTGGTGCGCAAGTTCGTGGTCCAATCCCACTGCCGACTCGCAAAGAGCGTTTCACAGTGTTGATTTCTCCGCACGTTAATAAAGATGCGCGTGATCAGTATGAAATTCGCACTCACAAACGTCTGGTTGACATCGTTGAGCCAACCGAGAAAACCGTTGATGCTCTGATGCGTCTGGATCTGGCTGCCGGCGTAGACGTGCAGATCAGCCTAGGTTAATCAGGTCATCAAGCGATTGAGAGGTTGAAACAATGATTGGTTTAGTCGGTAAGAAAGTAGGAATGACTCGTATCTTCACTGAAGATGGCGTTTCAATCCCTGTAACCGTTATCGAAATTGAAAACAACCGTGTTACTCAGGTCAGAGATCTGGAGAAAGACGGTTATCGTGCCATTCAGGTGACTACTGGTAGCAAAAAAGCTAACCGTGTACTGAAACCTGAAGCAGGTCATTTTGCTAAAGCTGGTGTCGAAGCTGGCCGCTTACTACGTGAATTCCGTCTGAACGAAGGCGAAGAATACACTGTAGGTCAAAGCATTAGCGTAGAAATTTTCGCTGACGTTAAAAAAGTCGACGTTACTGGAACATCTAAAGGTAAAGGTTTTGCTGGTACTGTAAAGCGCTGGAACTTCCGTACTCAAGATGCTACCCACGGTAACTCCTTGTCTCACCGTGTTCCGGGTTCTATCGGTCAGAACCAGACTCCGGGTAAGGTGTTCAAAGGCAAGAAAATGGCAGGTCAACTGGGTAACGAACAAGTTACCGTTCAGAGCCTGGAAGTAGTACGTGTTGACGCTGAGCGCAACCTGCTGCTGGTCAAAGGTGCTGTTCCAGGTGCAACTGGCAGTGACCTGATCGTTAAACCAGCTGTCAAGGCGTAACGTCGAGGAGATAGGAATGGAATTGGTAATGAAAGACGCGCAAGGCGCGCTGACTGTTTCCGAAACTACCTTCGGGCGTGACTTTAACGAAGCGCTTGTGCACCAAGTAGTCGTTGCATACGCTGCTGGTGCTCGTCAAGGTACTCGTGCTCAGAAAACCCGTGCTGAAGTTTCTGGTTCAGGCAAAAAGCCTTGGAGACAGAAAGGTACAGGTCGTGCACGTTCAGGTTCAATCAAGAGCCCAATTTGGCGCTCTGGTGGTGTTAGCTTCGCAGCTAAACCACAGGACCACAGTCAAAAAGTAAACAAAAAGATGTACCGCGGTGCTCTGAAGAGCATTCTGTCTGAACTGGTACGTCAAGATCGTCTGATCGTCGTAGAGAAGTTCTCTGTTGAAGCGCCTAAAACTAAGCTTTTAGCACAGAAACTGAAAGATATGGCTCTGGAAGATGTTCTGATCATCACTGCTGATGTAGATGAGAATCTGTATTTAGCAGCGCGCAACTTATATAAAGTTGACGTACGTGATGCAGCAACAATCGACCCTGTTAGCTTAATCGCCTTCGACAAAGTCGTCATGACTGCTGACGCTGTGAAGCAAGTTGAGGAGATGCTGGCATGATCCGTGAAGAACGTCTGCTGAAAGTACTGCGCGCGCCGCATGTATCTGAAAAAGCTTCTATCGCGATGGAAAAATCAAACACCATCGTTCTCAAAGTTGCTAAAGACGCGACCAAAGCAGAGATTAAAGCAGCTGTACAAAAACTGTTTGAAGTCGAAGTTGAAAGTGTTAACACTCTGCTGATGAAAGGCAAAGTGAAACGTCACGGTCAGCGTATTGGTCGTCGTAGCGACTGGAAAAAAGCTTACGTCACCCTGAAGGAAGGCCAGAATCTGGACTTCGTCGGCGGCGCTGAGTAAGTCGGAGGAGTAAAGAACAATGGCAATTGTTAAATGTAAACCTACGTCTCCGGGCCGTCGCCACGTAGTTAAAGTGGTAAACCCTGAGCTGCATAAAGGGAAACCTTATGCGCCATTGCTGGAAAAAAACAGCAAGTCCGGTGGTCGTAACAACAATGGTCGTATCACTACCCGTCATATTGGTGGTGGTCACAAACAGGCTTACCGTATTGTTGACTTCAAACGCAACAAAGATGGTATCCCTGCAACAGTAGAACGTCTGGAATATGATCCAAACCGTTCAGCTAATATCGCTTTAGTGCTGTATGCTGATGGTGAACGTCGCTACATTCTGGCTCCAAAAGGCCTGAAAGCGGGTGATAAAGTTCAGTCTGGCGTTGATGCTGCTATCAAAGCGGGTAACACCTTACCAATGCGTAATATCCCGGTTGGTTCTACAGTTCATAACGTAGAAATGAAACCAGGTAAAGGTGGTCAGTTAGCTCGTTCAGCTGGTACTTACGTTCAGATCGTTGCTCGTGATGGTGCTTATGTCACTATTCGTCTGCGTTCTGGTGAAATGCGTAAAGTTCCTTCTGATTGCCGTGCAACTATCGGTGAAGTTGGCAACTCTGAGCACATGTTACGCGTTCTGGGTAAAGCTGGTGCAAGTCGCTGGCGTGGTATTCGTCCTACCGTTCGCGGTACTGCGATGAACCCAGTCGATCACCCACATGGTGGTGGTGAAGGTCGTAACTTTGGTAAACACCCTGTAACACCTTGGGGCGTTCAAACTAAAGGTAAGAAGACCCGTAAAAACAAACGCACTGAACATTTCATCGTTCATCGTCGTACTAAGAAATAATTAGAGGATAAGCCATGCCACGTTCTCTCAAGAAAGGTCCTTTCATTGACCTGCACTTGCTGAAGAAGGTAGAGAAAGCGGTGGAAAGCGGTGACAAAAAGCCTGTTAAGACTTGGTCCCGTCGTTCAACGATCTTTCCTAACATGATCGGTTTGACCATCGCTGTCCATAATGGTCGTCAGCATGTTCCAGTTTACGTTTCCGACGAAATGGTTGGTCACAAACTGGGTGAATTCGCGCCGACCCGTACTTATCGCGGTCATGCAGCCGATAAAAAGGCTAAGAAAAAATAAGGTAGGAGGAAGAGATGGAAACTATCGCTATGCATCGCCACGCTCGTTCTTCTGCTCAGAAGGTTCGCTTAGTAGCTGACCTGATTCGCGGTAAGAAAGTGTCGCAAGCTCTGGAAATTTTAACCTTTACCAACAAGAAAGCTGCTGGTTTAGTGAAGAAAGTACTGGAGTCTGCTATTGCTAATGCAGAACACAACGATGGCGCTGACATTGATGATCTGAAAGTAGCTAAGATCTTTGTTGACGAAGGTCCTTCTATGAAGCGCATTATGCCTCGTGCAAAAGGCCGTGCAGATCGTATTCTGAAGCGCACCAGCCACATCACTGTGGTTGTGTCTGATCGCTGAGACTCTGGAGACTAGCAATGGGTCAAAAAGTACATCCTAATGGTATCCGCCTTGGCATTGTCAAGCCTTGGAATTCCACATGGTATGCGGGTACCAATGAATTCGCTGACAACCTAGACAGCGACTTTAAAGTACGTCAGTACTTAACTAAAGAACTGGCTAAAGCATCTGTATCTCGTATCGTTATCGAACGTCCTGCGAAAAGCATCCGTGTGACTATTCACACTGCTCGTCCAGGCATCGTTATCGGTAAAAAAGGTGAAGATGTTGAAAAACTGCGTAAGCACGTAGCGGATATCGCTGGCGTTCCTGCGCAAATTAATATCGCCGAAGTACGTAAACCTGAACTAGACGCAAAATTAGTTGCTGACAGCATCACTTCACAGCTGGAACGTCGCGTTATGTTCCGTCGTGCTATGAAGCGTGCAGTACAGAACGCAATGCGTTTGGGCGCTAAAGGTATTAAAGTGGAAGTAAGTGGTCGCTTAGGTGGCGCTGAAATCGCTCGTACTGAATGGTATCGTGAAGGTCGAGTACCTCTGCACACTTTGCGTGCAGATATCGACTACAATACCTCAGAAGCACAAACCACTTATGGTGTGCTCGGCGTTAAGGTATGGATCTTCAAAGGTGAGATCCTGGGTGGTATGGCTGCAGTTGAACTGGCGGAAAAACAACCGGCAGCTCAACCTAAAAAGCAGCAGCGTAAAGGCCGCAAGTAAGGAGAGTCGCTGATGTTACAACCAAAGCGTACAAAATTCCGTAAAGTGCACAAAGGCCGCAACCGTGGCTTAGCTGCTGGTGCGGATGTAAGCTTCGGGACTTACGGTCTTAAAGCTGTGGGCCGTGGTCGTCTGACTGCACGTCAGATCGAAGCGGCACGTCGTGCAATGACCCGTGCAGTTAAGCGTCAGGGTAAAATCTGGATCCGTGTGTTCCCAGACAAACCAATCACTGAAAAGCCGCTCGAAGTCCGTATGGGTAAAGGTAAAGGTAACGTTGAGTATTGGGTTGCCTTAATCCAGCCAGGTAAAGTCCTGTATGAAATGGATGGTGTGCCTGAAGAACTGGCCCGTGAAGCATTCAAGCTGGCGGCAGCAAAACTGCCTATCAAAACCACCTTTGTAACTAAGACGGTGATGTAATGAAAGCAAAAGAGCTGCGCGAAAAGAGCGTTGAAGAGCTGAACACAGAACTGCTGAACTTACTGCGTGAGCAGTTTAATCTGCGTATGCAGACTGCAAGTGGTCAGTTACAACAGTCTCATCTGTTGAAACAAGTGCGTCGTAATATCGCACGCGTTAAGACTTTACTGACTGAGAAGGCGGGTGCGTAATGACCGATAAAATCCGTACTCTGCAAGGTCGTGTAGTTAGTGACAAAATGGAAAAATCTATTGTCGTTGCTATCGATCGTATGGTTAAACACCCATTATATGGTAAGTTTATCCGTCGTACGACCAAACTGCATGTACATGACGAGAACAACGAATGTGGAATTGGTGACGTAGTTGAAATTCGTCAAACACGTCCACTGTCTAAGACTAAGTCTTGGGCGTTAGTTCGCGTTGTAGAAAAAGCTGTTCTGTAATAAAATAGCCTTTTCGTACGAAATAAACGGCTCAAAACTGAACGAGCCGTTTATTTTTTCTGTCCATATCGAGAATGTGGTGTTATAATGCCGCTCCCTCGTATTATGGGATATTGAACGGCCTCTTCTAATGTGGAAGTGGCTCAGTAGTAGTTGACATTTAGCGGAGCACTAAAATGATCCAAGAACAGACTATGCTGAACGTGGCCGACAACTCCGGTGCACGTCGCGTAATGTGTATCAAGGTTCTAGGTGGCTCGCACCGTCGCTACGCAAATGTAGGTGACATCATCAAAATTACCATCAAGGAAGCAATTCCACGTGGTAAAGTTAAGAAAGGTGATGTACTGAAAGCGGTAGTGGTGCGCACCAAGAAGGGTGTTCGTCGCCCTGACGGTTCTGTCATTCGCTTCGATAGCAACGCTTGTGTATTGTTAAACAACAACAGCGAGCAAGTTATTGGTACGCGTATTTTTGGGCCGGTTACTCGTGAACTTCGTAATGAGAAGTTTATGAAAATAATCTCTCTGGCACCTGAAGTACTCTAAGGAGCAGGCAATGGCAGCGAAAATCCGTCGTGAAGACGAAGTTATCGTTCTTACTGGTAAAGATAAAGGTAAGCGCGGTAAAGTAAAACAGGTTCTTTCTTCTGGTAAAGTTATCGTTGAAGGTATCAATCTGGTTAAAAAACATCAGAAGCCAGTTCCGGCTCTGAATCAACCAGGTGGCATCGTTGAAAAAGAAGCTTTTATTCAAGTTTCTAACGTTGCAATCTTCAATGCGGCAACCGGTAAGGCTGACCGTGTAGGTTTTAGATTTGAAGACGGCAAAAAAGTTCGTTTCTTCAAGTCTAATAAAGAAACTATCAAGTAATTTGGAGTATACGATGGCGAAACTGCATGATTACTACAAAGGCGAGGTGGTCCAACAACTGATGTCTCAGTTTGGTTACCATTCTGTCATGCAAGTCCCTCGGGTCGAGAAGATCACCCTGAATATGGGTGTTGGTGAAGCGATTGTTGATAAAAAACTGCTGGATAATGCAGCAGCTGATTTAGCAGCAATCTCAGGTCAAAAACCTTTGATCACCAAAGCACGCAAATCTGTTGCAGGCTTCAAAATCCGTCAGGGCTATCCGATCGGCTGTAAAGTGACCCTGCGTGGCGAACGCATGTGGGAGTTCTTTGAACGCCTGATCTCTATTGCTGTACCTCGTATTCGTGACTTCCGTGGTTTATCCGCTAAGTCATTTGATGGACGTGGTAACTACAGCATGGGCGTACGTGAGCAAATCATCTTCCCTGAAATCGATTACGATAAAGTGGATCGTGTTCGTGGTTTGGATATTACCATTACTACGACTGCGAAATCAGATGATGAAGGTCGCGCACTGTTAGCAGCGTTTAACTTCCCGTTCCGCAAGTAAGGCAGGGCATTCATGGCTAAGAAATCTATGAAAGCACGTGATGTAAAACGTGCGAATTTAGCTGAGAAATTCTTCGCAAAACGCGCAGAACTGAAAGCTATCGTTTCAGATGTGAATGTATCTGATGAAGATCGTTGGAATGCTGTTCTGAAACTGCAAACTATGCCACGTGATTCAAGTCCTTCACGTCAGCGTAACCGCTGCCGTCAAACTGGACGTCCGCACGGTTTTCTGCGGAAATTTGGTCTCAGCCGTATTAAAGTCCGTGAAGCCGCTATGCGCGGTGAAATCCCGGGCCTTAGAAAGGCTAGCTGGTAATTACCATAATTGAATCACGGGAGTAAAGACAGATGAGCATGCAAGATCCCATCGCGGATATGCTGACCCGTATCCGTAACGGTCAGGCCGCGAATAAAGTTGCGGTCACAATGCCTTCCTCCAAGCTGAAAGTGGCGATTGCCAACGTGCTTAAGGAAGAAGGTTATATTGAAGATTTTAAAATTGAAGGCGACACTAAGCCAGAACTGGAAATCACTTTAAAATATTTCCAAGGTAAGGCTGTAGTAGAAAGCATTCAGCGCGTAAGCCGTCCAAGTCTGCGCATCTATAAAAGAAAAGATGAGCTGCCAAATGTTATGGCAGGACTGGGCATCGCTGTTGTTTCTACCTCAAAAGGTGTTATGACTGATCGTGCAGCTCGCCAAGCAGGTCTTGGTGGCGAGATTATCTGCTACGTAGCTTAATTCGGGAGGAAAGAATGTCTCGTGTGGCAAAAGCACCCGTCGTCATTCCTGCCGGCGTAGAGGTTAAACTCAACGGTCAGGTTATTACGATTAAGGGTAAAAACGGCGAGCTAACTCGTACTATCCATAATGCAGTTGAAATTCAACATGCTGACAACCAGTTAACTTTCGCACCTCGCGATGGTTTTGCTGATGCATGGGCACAGGCGGGTACTACTCGTTCTCTGTTAAATGCTATGGTTGTAGGTGTTACCGAAGGCTTCACTAAAAAACTGCAACTGGTAGGTGTAGGTTATCGTGCGTCTATTAAAGGCAATGCGGTTAACTTATCAGTAGGTTTTTCACATCCAGTGGAACACCAACTGCCAGCAGGCATCACAGCTGAATGCCCAACACAAACTGAAATCGTACTGAAAGGTGCGGATAAGCAAGTGATTGGTCAAGTAGCAGCTGAACTGCGTGCTTACCGTCGCCCTGAGCCTTATAAAGGTAAAGGTATTCGTTACGCCGACGAAGTTGTGCGTATCAAAGAGGCTAAGAAGAAGTAAGGTAACACTATGGATAAGAAAGCAGCTCGTATCCGTCGTGCGACCCGCGCACGCCGTAAGCTCCAAGAATTGGGTGCGACTCGCCTGGTGGTACACCGTACCCCTCGCCATATTTATGCGCAGGTTATTGCACCAAACGGTTCTGAAACATTGGTGGCCGCTTCTACTACAGAAAAAGCCATCATTGAGCAACTGAAAAACACTGGAAACAAAGAAGCAGCAGCAGTAGTTGGTAAAATCGTTGCTGAACGCGCTCTGGAAAAAGGTATCAAAGTAGTATCATTTGACCGTTCCGGTTTCCAATATCATGGTCGAGTCCAGGCACTGGCAGATGCTGCCCGTGAAGCTGGCCTTCAGTTCTAAGGTAGGAGTGTAAGATGGCTCACATCGAGAAACAAGCTGGCGAACTGCAGGAAAAGCTGATCGCGGTAAACCGCGTATCTAAAACCGTCAAAGGTGGTCGTATATTTAGCTTCACCGCTCTTACAGTAGTTGGTGATGGTAATGGCCGCGTTGGTTTTGGATATGGCAAAGCTCGCGAAGTTCCGGCAGCAATCCAGAAAGCGATGGAAAAAGCCCGTCGCAATATGAAAACCGTCGCTTTAAACAACGGTACTCTGTTCCACCCTGTAAAAGGTACCCACACAGGATCTCGCGTATTTATGCAGCCTGCTCACGAAGGTACTGGTATCATCGCAGGTGGTGCAATGCGTGCAGTTCTAGAAGTGGCTGGCGTTCGTAACGTACTGGCTAAAACCTATGGTTCCACAAACCCGATTAACGTGGTTCGTGCAACACTGGACGCTTTAGATAGCATGAAGTCTCCAGATATGGTCGCAGCTAAGCGTGGTAAATCCGTTGAAGAAATTCTGGGGTAATGACCATGGCTAAGACTATTAAAATTACTCAAATACGCAGCACAATCGGCCGTTTGCCAAAACATAAGGCAACAATGGTTGGTTTAGGACTGCGTCGCATCGGTCACACTGTAGAACGCGAAGATACACCAGCAGTTCGCGGTATGATCAACTTGGTTTCCTATATGGTTAAAGTTGAGGAGTAAGAGATGCGTTTAAATACTCTGTCTCCGGCTGAAGGTGCCAAGCATGCGCCTAAACGTGTAGGTCGTGGTATTGGTTCTGGCTTAGGTAAAACTGGCGGACGTGGTCACAAGGGTCAGAAGTCTCGTTCTGGCGGTGGCGTACGTCGTGGTTTTGAAGGCGGCCAGATGCCTTTATATCGTCGTTTACCAAAATTTGGTTTTACTTCACGTAAATCTTTCGTGACTGCGGAAATCCGCCTGTCTGATTTAGCTTACGTTGAAGGCGATGTAATCGATCTGAATGCACTGAAAGCCGCAAACGTTGTTGGCCCACAGATTGAATTTGCAAAATTAATTCTGTCTGGCGAGGTTAACCGTGCAGTGACTATTCGTGGTCTGCGTGTTACCAAAGGTGCCCGTGCAGCAATCGAATCAGCTGGCGGTAAAATTGAGGAATAAGTGACAGATGGCTAAACAACCAGGTTTAGATTTTCAGAGTGCTAAAGGTGGTGTTGGTGAACTAAAACGCAGACTTTTGTTTGTTCTTGGTGCACTAATTGTCTTTAGGATTGGCTCTTTTATTCCTATCCCTGGTATTGATGCCACTGTGCTTGCCAAATTGCTCGATCAGCAAAAAGGCACCATCATTGAAATGTTTAACATGTTCTCTGGTGGTGCTCTTAGCCGTGCTTCTATCTTTGCGCTGGGTATCATGCCTTATATTTCGGCATCGATTATTATCCAACTTTTATCAGTGGTTAACCCTCGGTTAGCAGAGATTAAGAAGGAAGGGGAGGCCGGTCGTCGTAAGATCAGCCAATATACCCGTTATGGTACTTTGGTGCTGGCGATATTCCAATCAATTGGTATCGCAACAGGCTTACCGAATATGCCAGGAATGCAAGGTCTGGTAATTAATCCAGGTCTACCATTCTATATTACGGCTGTTGTGAGCTTAGTCACTGGGACAATGTTCCTAATGTGGTTAGGTGAGCAAATCACTGAACGTGGTATTGGTAACGGTATCTCAATCATTATTTTTGCGGGTATCGTTGCAGGTCTTCCGCCTGCCATTGGTCAAACCATCGAGCAGGCACGGCAAGGCGAACTGCACTTCCTCCTGTTATTGTTGGTTGCAGTATTGGTGTTCGCGGTTACTTTCTTTGTTGTTTTTGTAGAAAGAGGACAACGTCGTATCGTTGTTAACTATGCAAAACGTCAACAAGGGCGTAGAATATACGCGGCACAAAGTACACATCTACCACTTAAAGTAAATATGGCGGGTGTTATACCAGCAATTTTTGCTTCAAGTATTATCCTGTTTCCTGGTACAATAACCTCTTGGTTTGGCGATGGTACAGGGTGGGGTTGGCTGACGACGATTTCTTTAAATCTACAGCCTGGTCAACCTATTTATGTGTTACTATACGCTGCTGCAATCATATTCTTCTGTTTCTTCTATACGGCGTTGGTTTTCAACCCAAGAGAAACGGCAGATAACCTGAAGAAGTCCGGTGCATTTGTACCAGGAATTCGCCCGGGAGAGCAGACGGCTAAATATATAGATAAAGTAATGACTCGTTTAACCTTAATCGGTGCCTTGTATATTACCTTTATCTGTCTCATCCCGGAGTTCATGCGTGACGCAATGAAAGTACCTTTCTATTTTGGTGGTACTTCCCTCTTAATCGTGGTTGTGGTCATCATGGATTTTATGGCTCAAGTGCAAACCCTCCTGATGTCAAGTCAGTATGAGTCTGCATTGAAAAAAGCAAATCTTAAAGGTTAATTACTGATAAGCGATTTGTTTTAGAAGTTACGGAGAGTAAAAATGAAAGTTCGTGCTTCCGTCAAGAAAATGTGCCGTAACTGCAAAATTGTTAGACGTCACGGTCACGTGCGTGTAATTTGCAGCGTCGAGCCTAAGCATAAACAGCGTCAAGGCTAATTTATTGCATTTTTTTCTTGCAAAGTTCGGTTGAGCTGGCTAAATTAGCCAGCCCAATCTTTTATAATATATACAGTATTGTTTGAGTATCCTGAAAACGGGCTTTTCAGAATGGTACTGTATAAATGCTAATTTAGGAGTGCATAGTGGCCCGTATAGCAGGCATTAACATTCCTGATCATAAACATACTGTAATCGCATTAACTTCGATTTACGGTATCGGTAAGACCCGCTCACAGGCTATCTGTGTAGCTGCTGGTATTGCTGAAAATGTTAAGATCAGTGAGCTGTCTGAAGAGCAAATCGACAAGCTGCGTGACGAAGTTGCCAAATACGTTGTAGAAGGTGATCTGCGTCGTGAAGTTACCCTGAGCATCAAACGTCTGATGGATCTTGGTACTTACCGTGGTTTACGTCATCGTCGTGGTCTACCAGTTCGCGGTCAGCGTACTAAGACTAACGCACGTACCCGTAAGGGTCCGCGTAAGCCGATCAAGAAATAATCGGGGTATTTGAACAATGGCAAAAGCACCTATTCGTGCACGTAAGCGTGTAAGAAAACAAGTCTCTGACGGTGTGGCTCATATCCATGCTTCTTTCAACAACACAATCGTTACTATTACCGATCGTCAAGGTAACGCATTGGGTTGGGCTACTGCCGGTGGTTCCGGTTTCCGTGGTTCTCGTAAATCTACTCCGTTCGCGGCTCAGGTTGCAGCAGAACGTTGCGCTGAAGCTGTTAAAGAGTACGGAATTAAGAACTTGGAAGTTATGGTTAAAGGACCTGGTCCTGGTCGTGAGTCAACTATCCGTGCATTAAACGCGGCTGGTTTCCGCATCACTAATATTACTGATGTGACTCCGATTCCTCATAACGGTTGTCGTCCACCGAAAAAACGTCGCGTTTAATAACGTTTTCGTTTTTAGGAAAGTTGGAGAAAGAAAATGGCAAGATATTTGGGTCCTAAGCTCAAGCTGAGCCGCCGTGAAGGTACAGATTTATTTCTAAAATCTGGCGTTCGGGCGATTGACACCAAGTGTAAACTGGAACAAGCACCAGGTCAGCACGGCGCACGTAAACCGCGTCTTTCTGATTACGGTGTTCAGTTACGTGAAAAACAAAAAGTACGTCGTATTTACGGTGTTCTAGAACGTCAATTCCGTAACTACTATAAAGAAGCAACTCGTCTGAAAGGCAACACAGGTGAAAACCTGCTGACTCTGCTGGAAGGTCGTCTGGATAACGTTGTTTATCGTATGGGCTTTGGCGCAACTCGCGCAGAAGCACGTCAGATGGTTAGCCATAAAGCAATCATGGTAAATGGTCGCGTGGTTAACATTGCTTCTTATCAGGTTTCCCCGAATGACGTAGTCAGCGTTCGTGAAAAATCGAAAAAACAGTCTCGTATCAAGGCTGCTTTAGAGCTGGCTGAACAGCGTGAAAAGCCAACATGGCTGGAAGTTGATGCTGCTAAGATGGAAGGTGTGTTCAAACGTATTCCTGAACGTACTGACTTGTCTGCTGACATTAACGAGCACCTGATCGTCGAGCTTTACTCCAAGTAAGGCTTAGCACCAAAGAGAGGACACAATGCAGGGTTCTGTGACAGAGTTTCTAAAACCGCGCCTGGTTGATATCGAGCAAGTCAGTTCGACGCACGCCAAGGTGACCCTTGAGCCATTAGAGCGAGGCTTCGGCCATACTCTTGGTAACGCACTGCGCCGTATTCTGCTTTCGTCTATGCCGGGTTGTGCGGTAACAGAGGTTGAGATTGATGGTGTACTGCATGAGTACAGCACCAAAGAAGGTGTTCAGGAAGATATCCTAGAAATACTGCTCAACCTTAAGGGGTTGGCGGTAAAAGTTCATGGTAAAGATGAAGTTATTCTTACTTTGAGCAAATCTGGCATTGGCCCTGTTATTGCAGCCGATATCATCCATGACGGTGATGTCGAAATCGTCAAGCCGCAGCACGTTATCTGCCACCTTACAGACGAAAACGCATCTATTAATATGCGTATCAAAGTTCAGCGTGGTCGTGGTTATGTGCCGGCTTCTGCCCGAATTCATTCGGAAGAAGATGAGCGCCCTATCGGTCGCCTTTTAGTAGACGCGTGCTATAGCCCAGTTGAGCGTATTGCTTATAATGTGGAAGCAGCTCGTGTTGAACAGCGTACCGACTTGGATAAGCTGGTAATCGAGATGGAAACTAACGGTACTATCGATCCAGAAGAATCGATTCGCCGTGCAGCGACTATCCTGGCTGAACAGCTTGAAGCTTTTGTTGACTTACGTGATGTTCGTCAGCCAGAAGTTAAAGAAGAGAAGCCAGAATTCGATCCTATCTTACTGCGCCCAGTAGACGATCTTGAATTGACTGTCCGCTCTGCTAACTGTCTGAAGGCAGAAGCAATCCACTACATCGGTGATCTGGTACAGCGTACTGAAGTTGAATTACTTAAGACGCCTAACCTTGGTAAGAAATCTCTTACTGAGATTAAAGACGTACTGGCGTCGCGTGGTCTATCTCTGGGTATGCGCCTTGAGAATTGGCCACCTGCAAGTATCGCTGATGAATAAGATCACAGGTTAAGGTTTTACTGAGAAGGATAAGGTCATGCGCCATCGTAAGAGTGGTCGTCAATTGAACCGCAACAGCAGCCATCGTCAGGCTATGTTTCGTAACATGGCAGGTTCTTTAGTTCGTCATGAGATAATCAAGACAACTTTGCCTAAAGCGAAAGAACTGCGTCGCGTCGTTGAGCCGCTGATTACTCTTGCCAAGACCGACAGCGTAGCTAATCGTCGTCTGGCATTCGCCCGTACTCGTGATAACGAAGTCGTGGCAAAACTGTTTACAGTATTAGGTCCGCGTTTTGCGAGCCGTGCAGGTGGTTACACTCGTATTCTGAAGTGTGGCTTCCGTGCTGGTGACAACGCTCCAATGGCTTACATTGAGCTTGTTGACCGTGCTGATTCTGAAACAGAAGCAGCAGCTGAATAATTTAATTATTATTTAGTGAAGCGAATAAAAAGACCGGATTTTTTAATCCGGTTTTTTTATATCTATTGGAAAACGCTATTCACAAGATATAAAGGTTTCTCTTTTTATATTTTATTTTTGCATTCCTCTTTACTTTCTTTTGTGTTGTATCATATTTATTTTCTGCTGTTTCACCATACTGCTATTTTGTAATATAAGCTTCGCACTATATTTCAATTCTATTCTTTTGGTTATTTGCTATGCTTATTCATAATTAACAATGGAGGATGGTCCATGTATCGTATTGGGCAGGTTGCAAAATTAGCAAATGTAACAACAGATACAATCCGGTTTTATGAAAAACAAGGATTGATGGATCATGATAGACGCACAGAAGGTGGTTATCGCCTATATACTGAGCAAGATCTCCAACGTTTACGTTTTATTCGTTATGCAAAAGAGTTGGGTTTTACATTAGATGCTATTACTGAACTCCTTTCTATTCGTGTTGATCCTGCCCATCATACTTGTGTTGAATCAAAGCATATTGTTGATGCAAGACTAGCTGAAGTTGAAATTCGCTTGAAAGAGATGGAGCGAATGCGAGATTCATTAAAGATGTTGAGTAATGCGTGTTGTGGTAGTGCTCATGAGAGTACATATTGTTCAATTCTAGAAATACTTGAATCTGGAGCTACAAAGCAATAATATCTGTATCGTATTATTTTTTTATGTTCTTTAACAATTTAAGAGGTTTTTATGTCTAGCAAATATCAGCACCAAAAAGGTGTTATTAAAGATAATGCTTTAGCTGCGTTGGTTCACGATCCTTTATTTAGACAACGTGTAGAAAAGAATAAGAAAGGGAAAGGTAGTTTTATGAGAAAAGCGAAACATAACAAGAAGGGTAACTGGGAGGCCAGTGATAACAAAAGATTCTTTCAATTGTTATCACTGGCCTTTTAGTTTTTATTTCTGCTGATTTTTTAATAAATCGCGGATCTCTGTTAATAGAGTTTCTTCGGCCGATGGGGCAGGTGGTGCTTTCGGGGCTTCTTCTGCTTGACGGCGTGTTTTGTTAATTAATTTAATCGCACAGAAAATAGCAAATGCAACAATAGCAAAGTCGAAAACAGTTTGAATAAACATACCGTAATTTAGTACAACGGCTGGAACATCCCCACTTGCATCTCTTAATACAAGGCTAAACTGTTTAAAATCAATACCACCAATTAATAGTCCTAGTGGTGGCATGATGATATCTGCAACCAGTGATGAAACAATCTTACCGAAAGCTGCACCAATGATGACACCGACAGCCATGTCAACAACGTTGCCTTTCATTGCAAATTCACGAAACTCTTTGAAAAAAGACATAACCACCCCTTATTTATCTAAGTATAGATTTATTATGTAAAAATATAGTATCTAACATGATAATAGTAGACCATTATAAGTAACAATCACTATTATTCTTATTTCTACGTAATCGTTATAAGAAAAATGGACTAGGTTGGAAAAGCTTTTCAACTTCAGGAACATATTTTTTATCTGTGATAAACATAATCACATGATCGCCCTGTTCTATAGAGTGGCTTGCATTTGCAATAATGACATCTTCATTTCTGACAATTGCCCCAATAATAGTACCTGGTGGCAGTTTGATATCTTGTATACGACGACCAACAACTTTTGATGTATTCTCATCACCGTGAGCTACAGCTTCAATTGCTTCAGCAACACCGCGGCGTAATGATGAAACACTAACAATATCCGCTTTGCGAACATGACCTAAAAGTGCAGAAATAGTTGCTTGCTGTGGTGAAATTGCAATATCAATAACGCCACCTTGAACTAAATCAACATAAGCACTGCGCTGAATGAGGACCATTGCTTTTTTTGCTCCCATTCTTTTTGCTAACATAGCAGACATAATGTTTGCTTCATCATCATTAGTCAGCGCGATAAAGACATCGATTTGTTCTATATGTTCTTCTGCAAGAAGCTCTTGGTCTGATGCATCACCATAAAAAACAATTGTGTCATGAAGAAGTTCAGCTAGTTCTGTTGCACGCTGTTGATTATGTTCAATAAGTTTGACGCTATAATCTTTTTCCAATCTTGCTGCTAAACCTGCCCCCACATTACCACCACCCACAATCATAATGCGTTTATATGGTTTTTCTAATCGTTGTAATTCACTCATTACAGCACGAATATGCTGAGATGCGACAACAAAAAAGACCTCATCTCCAGCTTCTATGATAGTGGAGCCTTGAGGACGAATAGGCCTATCTTGACGAAAAATTGCAGCAACACGAGTATCAATATGTGGCATATGATCTCGTAATGTTGATAAAGCATTACCAACAAGGGATCCACCATAATAGGCTTTGACGGCAACGATACTGACTTGGCCTTCTGCAAAATTGACCACTTGTAACGCGCCAGGGTATTGAATAAGTTTATAAATATAATCAATAACTAAATGTTCTGGTGATATTAAATAATCAATGGGAATAGCTTCAGGTAAAAATAGTTTATCTGCTTCTCGAACAAATTCTGAAGCACGTATACGTGCAACTTTATTTGGTGTATTAAACAAGGTATAGGCAACTTGGCACGCTATCATGTTGGTTTCGTCAGAGTTGGTAACTGCAACCAACATATCAGCATCTTCCGCACCTGCTTCTCTTAAGATCCTTGGGTGAGAGCCATGCCCATTGACTACTCGTAAATCGAATTTATCTTGAAGTTGGCGTAAACGATCTGCATTAGTATCAACGACAGTAATATCATTATTCTCCCCGACAAGATTTTCAGCGAGAGTACCACCGACTTGACCAGCGCCTAAGATAATAATTTTCATCGTAATTTCTCAGAGTATTCGATTAACAAATAGAAAAGAAACGCAAGATCTTGATGATCTTGCGTTGAAATAGTAGCGTCTTTTAGATCCGATATCATCTTTTATCACAGGATCATATTTTTCTGATCAATGCATAAAAGAAACCATCGCCACCTTCCTCTTCTGGTAAACATTGATGTTGGTAATGGCATTGTGCATCTTTAGTTGATGTCAAAAATGCTTCAATTTGTTGTATGTTCTCTTCTGGAAGAATAGAACATGTAGCATAAACGAGTGTGCCACCGGATTTTAGGTATGGCCAAATAGCATGAAGAATTTCTTTTTGAATTTGAGCTAATTGCTCAATATCGTCATTACGACGAAGCCATTTGATATCAGGGTGACGGCGAATAACCCCGGTTGCTGAACATGGTGCATCAAGTAAAATGCGATCAAATTGCATACCAGCGCACCATTGTTCTGGATAACGTCCATCACCACTTTTGACGATTGCATTGAGTTTTAAACGAGTAAGATTTTCTTGTACCCGTTTCAAACGTTGTTCATCAATATCTACGGCTAAAACTTGAGCCTGGGGCGCTATTTCTAAAATATGAGTTGTTTTTCCCCCTGGTGCCGCACATAAATCGAGAATTTGTTCTTTATTTTCTGGTGCTAATAATTCAGCGCAACGTTGAGCTGAGCGATCTTGAATTGTTACCCAGCCATCTGCAAATCCTGGAAGAAGGTTGACGTTACATGGACTTTCTAAACGGATAGCAAAAGGATGGCTGTCATCAGCAATGGCTGAAATCTCATTATCTGTCAATAATACCAAATACTCTTCCCGTGAATGGTGTTGCTGGTTAACACGTAACCACATAGGTGGTTTTTGGTTATTGCCTTCAACAATACTCATCCATTGTTCAGGGTAAGCGCGCTTGATACGGGCAAGTAACCATGATGGATGAAGAAAACGACTTTCACTATTTTGAAAACGTTCATTAAGGATATCTTGTTGGCGTTGAAACTGACGTAACACACCGTTAATTAAGCCTTTTAACTGTGGTTTTTTTAGTGCAACAGCACCATTTACTGTTTCCGCGAGAGCTGCGTGGGGCGGAATACGTGTATAAAGAAGCTGATATAAACCCACCATAATGAGGTAGTGTAAAATGCGTTGTTTACCTTTTAGTGGTTTATCCATGAGTTGCTGAATAATCCATTCTAATTGTGGTAATGTGCGTAATACACCAAAGCAAATTTCTTGTAATAAAGCTTTATCTTTATCTGAGATATTTTTTTGAAGTTCAGGTATGACAGCACTTAGAGATAAGCCTTGATCTAATACCTGATTAATTGCTTTTGCTGCAATGCTACGTAAGTTGTATGACGTTTTCATAATGAGTCAACGTTTAATGTTGAGCGCCAGAGAAGTGTTACATTGGCGTGAAAAAAGGAAAACCCTGATAAGCATAAGTATCAGGGTTTAGAATTATTATTGAATGATTTTCCCAGGAGTGAACCAATCTCGCTTGGAGTTTAGGAAATCAGCAGAAGCCATAGGCTTTTTACCCGAAGGCTGTAATTCAGTAATATTTAGAATACCGTTACCTGTCGCAATATAAATACCTGTTTTATCTGCTTTTAATAAAGTTCCTACAGGTTGATTTGTATCATCTACAATAACGTGTGCTTTCCATACTTTTACTGGCTGTTCGTCTAGCATAAAGAAGCTCATTGGCCATGGGTTGAAGGCTCTTATACAGCGCTCAATTTGTTCTGCTGATAATGACCAATCAATTTTTGCTTCTTCTTTAGATAATTTTTGGGCGTAATTCGCTAAACTATCATCTTGTTTTTCGGCTTTTATTTTACCTGATGTAATCAGGTCTAGTGTAGTCGTTAGCGCTTTAGGGCCGAGTTCTGCTAGTTTTTCATAAAGTGACGCGCTAGTGTCTTCATTTGTAATTGGACATGATGCTTTATACAGCATATCACCTGTGTCTAAACCAACATCCATTTGCATAATTGTGACACCCGTTTCTTTATCTCCCGCCCATAAAGCGCGTTGAATAGGTGCGGCGCCACGCCATTTAGGAAGGAGAGAACCATGTACATTTAGACAACCTAAACGAGGAATTTCAAGAACAGCTTTAGGTAAGATCATCCCATATGCCACAACAATCATAATGTCAGCTTGTTGTTCTATAATCCATTCATGGTTCTCTTCTGGTTTTAAAGAGGCTGGTTGATAAACAGGAATATCATGAGTTAACGCCAGTTCTTTAACTGGGCTAATAGTCAGTTTCTTACCTCTTCCTGCGGGTTTATCTGGAGGAGTCATTACTCCCACCACACGATGTTGGGTTGATAACAATGCAGCTAAATGTCGAGCCGCAAAATCGGGTGTTCCCGCAAAAATAATACGTAATGAATCAGACACGTTTTCTTCCTGTTTCAATTTAACTGTTACTGTCCTGCTTTAGCTCTTTTTTTATCTAACTTGTCAAGTTTCTCAACTTTTTGACGGATACGTTGGCGTTTTAATGGAGATAAATAATCTACAAATAGTTTACCAACTAAATGATCCATTTCATGTTGAATACAGATAGCTAATAAGTCATCAGCTTCTAATTCAAAAGGCTGACCATTGTAATCAAGCGCTTTTACTTTTACGTGCTCAGCACGAGGAATAAAAGCACGTTGTTCTGGGATAGATAAACAGCCTTCTTCTATACCAGTATCGCCTTCGGCATCAAGAAGCTCAGGGTTTATTAATACCAGTCTTTGGTCTCTTGTTTCAGAGACATCAATGACGATTATGCGCTGGTGGATATCCACTTGTGTCGCAGCTAAACCAATACCTTCTTCTAAATACATCGTTTCAAACATATCATCGATGATTCTTTGAATTTCTGCATCAACTTTTTCGACTGGTTTTGCAATCGTGCGAAGGCGCTCGTCTGGATAATGTAATACGTGTAACACTGCCATAATTTATTCGGACTGTTTCTAAAATGTGAATAGGATTTAACGTCTATTCTAGACATTTATTATCTAGATTGACAGTATTTGGTGTGTTTAGCACTCATCCTGTTTGCTAAAAACAACATTAGGATAATGCTGCATGGATGCAAGGGAAATATGGATAAGGCTTAATGCTGTTTCAAGGTTACCGATTAATAAAGCAATTCAAATTGCAAAGTATTTACAATCAGTCTCACAACTAAATTATAGACAATTAAAAAGTTGTGGCTTGTCAGAACAGCAAAGTCATCAATTTTTAAGACTTCATGCAGATGCTGTCAATAATACATTAAAGTGGTTAGATAAAAATGAATCATCATTATTAACTATTACAGATTCAGATTACCCACCTTTATTAAAGCAAATATCATCACCACCGCTTTTGCTTTTTGTTGCAGGAAATCGAAAACATTTAATAAGCACACAAATTGCATTAATAGGTAGTCGAAATGCAACAGCATACGGCAATAAATGGGCGACTTACTTCGCACAAGAACTAGTAAAGAAAGAATTTACTATTACGAGTGGGTTAGCTCAAGGTATTGATGGAATAGGACATCGAAGTGCATTAAAGAATAATGGTGTCACTGTTGCAGTACTTGGAAGTGGTTTAGAACATATTTATCCCTCATTCCATCGTACTCTTGCAACACAAATAAAAGAGTCTGGCCTTCTAATTTCTGAACATTTACCAATGACTCCGCCTTTAGCTCGTCATTTCCCTCAACGTAATCGAATTATTAGTGGGTTAAGTGCTACATTGCTCATTATTGAAGCCGGGATTAAAAGTGGTTCTTTGATTACAGCCAACTATGCATTGCAACAAGGTAAGGAATTATTTGTTTTACCAGGGCTATTAGGGGATATTCATTTTGAAGGAAATCATCAACTGATTAAGCAAGGTGCAAATTTAGCATCTTCACCAGATGATATTTTAGAATATTTAAATAGTTCATTGCAGTGGCTTACTAGTGATTATGAATCTCCACAAGAGTCGATAGTCGAAAAGTTTATACAGGTTCCTGAGAATAAAAAAAAGGATGTTCAAATAGATCCACTGACACCAAATCAACAACAAGCAATTGATATGATATTACCCTTTTTACGTTTTAATGAAATAGTACCCATTGATGTTATTGCTCATGATAGTGGATTATCAACATCTGAATTAGCTCCTCTTTTATTAGAACTTGAGCTTATAGAAAAAGTCGTTATTGTGGCTGGTGGCTATACTCGATTGGAATAAGTGTATGAGGTAAAACAATGGCAAAAAATATGCCGTTTACACAGCACCCTAAACAGGAAAAATGCCCTGAATGTGGTAGTGAATTGGTCATGAAAAATGGTGGTCATGGCCCTTTTCTAGGATGTTCTGCTTATCCTGAATGCCACTATATAAAAACATTAAAGCCGCAAGGTGATGGTCAAATTATAAAAGTATTAGAAGGGCAACCTTGTCAATGTTGTGGCGCAGATTTAGTGTTGCGCCAGGGTAAATTTGGAATGTTTATTGGTTGTAGTAATTACCCAGAATGTGAACACATAGAACAAATTGATAAACCAGATGAAACTATTATTCCTTGTCCTCAATGTGAAAAAGGAAAACTATTACAACGTAAGTCTCGGTTTGGTAAAACATTTTATGCTTGTAACCAATATCCAGAATGTCAATTTGTATTAAATAATAAACCTGTTAATGGCGAGTGTGAGTATTGTCATTATCTATTATTGATGGAAAAAAGGTCTTCTCAGGGAGTAAGATTAGTGTGCGCCAGCAAATTATGTGGGAAGCCGCAAACAAAAAGAGAAGAACATGAATAACGAAGTATCACCTGTAAACAACACTATTATAGAAGCACTACAAAATAATAAAGTTATCGCATATCCAACAGAGGCTGTATTCGGGGTCGGTTGTGATCCTGATAGTGAACACGCTGTTATGGACTTATTAGCATTAAAACAACGTTCAATTGAGAAAGGATTAATTTTAATTGCTGATAATTATGAGCAACTAAAACCTTACATTGATGATAGTGCATTAACACATACTCAGCGAGACAGAATGTTTGCATCTTGGCCAGGGCCAGTTACATGGGTTATTCCTGCCAAATCAACGACACCAAAGTGGTTAACTGGCAAGTTTTCTTCTTTGGCTGTGAGAGTGACTGACCATGCGATTGTTAAAGAGCTATGTTTAACTTATGGAAAACCTTTAGTTTCGACTAGCGCTAATTTAAGTGGATTGCCACCATGTCGTACGGTTGAAGAAGTAAGAGAACAATTTCAGGATATCATTCCTATTGTTGAAGGCGATGTTGGCGGTAGACAAAATCCTTCTGAAATTCGAGATGCATTAACGGGTGAACTATATCGACAAGGGTGATTTTGATGGAAAAATATTTAGTGATGGGAAATCCTGTCGAACATAGCCAATCACCTTTCATTCATCAGTTTTTTTCAAAACAAACTGGAATAGAGTATGGCTATGGACGTTTACTTGTTCCTTTGAATGAATTTGATAAAACAGCGTCTCAGTTTTTCGCGAATGGGGGACGAGGTGCTAATGTTACCGTCCCTTTTAAAGAAGATGCTTTTCGTTTTGTTGATAAATTGACAGATAGAGCAAAAGGATGTGGTGCTGTTAACTCTATTGTTAAACTGGATGATGGCACACTTCTTGGTGATAATACCGATGGACAAGGGCTTATTTTGGATTTAGCCAGACTTGATTTTATTGTACCTGGCAAAGTTAGCTCCGTTTTGGTGATTGGCGCTGGTGGTGCAACGAGAGGAATATTGCTTCCATTACTTGATTATGATTGTGATATTACCTTGACTAATCGTACATTCGCCAAAGCTGAGCAACTGGTAAAAGAATTTGGTCAATTTGGTACAATTAGAGCGATAGTCCCCGAAGATGTTGCTGATAAACATTATGATTTAATCATAAATGCATCTGCATCTAGCATGATTAATGATTTACCACCTATCCCTAATGATGTTTATGGTTTTGAAACAGCTTGCTACGATCTTTATTATCAAGCAGGAATGACATCATTTTTATACAACGCATTAAAACATGGCAGCACACGTTTATCTGATGGATTAGGTATGCTGGTAGGGCAAGCAGCCTATGCATTTGAACTATGGTATGAGCGTGTACCAGATATTAATCCTGTTTTAACTGTATTAAGAGAAAAATTGAATCAATGAACCAGTCTATTCAATTTCCAGATCGTGAAACATGGCTAGCTGAGAGTAATAGTGTTCTGTTTCCTGTTATGATCAATGGAATGCTTTTTAATTGTCAAATTACAGAGCAAGAGCTTATTGAGCGTTTTGGTGTTGGAGACGGAATTTTATTATTTAAACAAAATCGTTGGGACATTGAAGAAGAATTTGAAGAGCTGATCACTGAATATGAGTTATCAACTCTTCATCCTATTTATTCTTTATCAATGGCTGATTGATGAGTATCTAAATAATTATTTTTCCACCCAACATAATTATTAGCAGAATAAATAAAGTGCTCTATTTCTTCTGATGAGAGTGGACGGATTTTTTTAACAGGACTACCTAAGTAAAGAAAACCACTCTCAAGCCGTTTTCCTGGTGGAACTAAACTGCCAGCACCAATCATGACATCATCTTCAATAATTGCACCATCAAGTAAAATAGATCCCATTCCAACTAACACTCGATTGCCTATTGTGCATCCGTGTAACATTGCTTTATGTCCAACAGTAACATTATCACCAATAATAAGAGGAAAACCTTCAGGATCATTGTGAGAAATATGAGTGACATGAAGAACGGAACCATCTTGGATATTTGATCTTTCTCCAATACTTATGTAATTCACATCACCTCGAATAACCACCATCGGCCAGATACTGACATCTTTACTAATGCGTACATCGCCAATGACTGTTGCAGTCTCGTCGATAAAAACATCTTTACCAATAGAAGGTGAAAGGTTTAAGTAGTTCCGAATTGTTGATTTCCCCATAATTTGCCTCGTACTTGATTTTGCTTTGTATATAAGAAAAGCATAGCAGTGGATAGGGGGAGTTGACGAGAGAATGATCCTTGCTATTCGTTACTATGAAGATCGAAAATACGATACTAAAAGTAGAAGCAGAGCAATTAAGCATGATTGATAGAATATACCGAATAGACAATAAAAAGATAAGGCGTATATTTTTTGTACTCAAAAAGTGTTTTTAGTATCAAAAATAGACGCAAAGTTCAAAAAGAGAACGAACAGAAAAAAAATTGAAATAAACACTTGCGCTAATCCGAGATCTCCCTATAATGCGCATCCACTGACCGACGATGAGCTGACAACAGCCACGAAGGACAGCGAAGAGAAAAGAAAAAAGTTTGAAAAAACTCTTGACTCTTCAGAGGAATAACGTAATATACGCCTCCTCGCAACAACGCAGAAGACCGGAAACGGCAGCAAATGTTGCACTGCTCTTTAACAAATTATCAGACAATCTGTGTGGGCACTCGCAGAGACGATATCTTCTAAAATATTAGATGTATCAAGTCTTGAAGAGTGAACAACAAAAGTAAATTCATTTATGAATAGCTAAGTTTTCGATTTCTTTGAGCATCAAACACTTTTAATTGAAGAGTTTGATCATGGCTCAGATTGAACGCTGGCGGCAGGCCTAACACATGCAAGTCGAGCGGTAACAGGAGAAAGCTTGCTTTCTTGCTGACGAGCGGCGGACGGGTGAGTAATGTATGGGGATCTGCCCGATAGAGGGGGATAACTACTGGAAACGGTGGCTAATACCGCATGACGTCTACGGACCAAAGCAGGGGCTCTTCGGACCTTGCGCTATCGGATGAACCCATATGGGATTAGCTAGTAGGTGAGGTAATGGCTCACCTAGGCGACGATCTCTAGCTGGTCTGAGAGGATGATCAGCCACACTGGGACTGAGACACGGCCCAGACTCCTACGGGAGGCAGCAGTGGGGAATATTGCACAATGGGCGCAAGCCTGATGCAGCCATGCCGCGTGTATGAAGAAGGCCTTAGGGTTGTAAAGTACTTTCAGCGGGGAGGAAGGTGATAAAGTTAATACCTTTATCAATTGACGTTACCCGCAGAAGAAGCACCGGCTAACTCCGTGCCAGCAGCCGCGGTAATACGGAGGGTGCAAGCGTTAATCGGAATTACTGGGCGTAAAGCGCACGCAGGCGGTCAATTAAGTCAGATGTGAAAGCCCCGAGCTTAACTTGGGAATTGCATCTGAAACTGGTTGGCTAGAGTCTTGTAGAGGGGGGTAGAATTCCATGTGTAGCGGTGAAATGCGTAGAGATGTGGAGGAATACCGGTGGCGAAGGCGGCCCCCTGGACAAAGACTGACGCTCAGGTGCGAAAGCGTGGGGAGCAAACAGGATTAGATACCCTGGTAGTCCACGCTGTAAACGATGTCGATTTAGAGGTTGTGGTCTTGAACCGTGGCTTCTGGAGCTAACGCGTTAAATCGACCGCCTGGGGAGTACGGCCGCAAGGTTAAAACTCAAATGAATTGACGGGGGCCCGCACAAGCGGTGGAGCATGTGGTTTAATTCGATGCAACGCGAAGAACCTTACCTACTCTTGACATCCAGAGAATCCTTTAGAGATAGAGGAGTGCCTTCGGGAACTCTGAGACAGGTGCTGCATGGCTGTCGTCAGCTCGTGTTGTGAAATGTTGGGTTAAGTCCCGCAACGAGCGCAACCCTTATCCTTTGTTGCCAGCGCGTGATGGCGGGAACTCAAAGGAGACTGCCGGTGATAAACCGGAGGAAGGTGGGGATGACGTCAAGTCATCATGGCCCTTACGAGTAGGGCTACACACGTGCTACAATGGCAGATACAAAGAGAAGCGACCTCGCGAGAGCAAGCGGAACTCATAAAGTCTGTCGTAGTCCGGATTGGAGTCTGCAACTCGACTCCATGAAGTCGGAATCGCTAGTAATCGTAGATCAGAATGCTACGGTGAATACGTTCCCGGGCCTTGTACACACCGCCCGTCACACCATGGGAGTGGGTTGCAAAAGAAGTAGGTAGCTTAACCTTCGGGAGGGCGCTTACCACTTTGTGATTCATGACTGGGGTGAAGTCGTAACAAGGTAACCGTAGGGGAACCTGCGGTTGGATCACCTCCTTACCTAAGAGATACGTGTTATGTGTAGTGCTCACACAGATTGTCTGATGAAGAACGAGCAAAAGCGCGTCTGCGAAGCTGACTGAAGTCCCCTTCGTCTAGAGGCCTAGGACACCGCCCTTTCACGGCGGTAACAGGGGTTCGAATCCCCTAGGGGACGCCAATTGCGCGGTATGAGTGAAAGGCGTACCACACTATGTCTGATGAAAATCAGAGAATAGTTAAGATAATTTTAGCAAGTTATTTTAACTATTATGCTCTTTAACAATCTGGAACAAGCTGAAAAATTGAAAACAAATCAATATATCACCGAGGTATATTGATGAGTCTCTCAAAATCTCAAACTTTGAATGTGTTTTTCGACATCGAAGTGGGATGAGCGAGCAATTTACAGTTCGAGGCGGCCAGCGCACAGCCAGCGCAACATACATGAGTATGTGAGCATGGCGAGCACTGCCCAACGACGAAATGTAATCTGCACAGCCATCACCACCCAGACGTCTTCAAGAAGAAACACCTTCGGGTTGTGAGGTTAAGCGAATAAGCGTACACGGTGGATGCCTAGGCAATCAGAGGCGATGAAGGACGTGCTAATCTGCGATAAGCGTCGGTAAGGTGATATGAACCGTTATAACCGACGATTTCCGAATGGGGAAACCCAATATCCAATGGATATTATCATGACGTGAATACATAGCGTCATGAAGCGAACCGGGAGAACTGAAACATCTCAGTACCCCGAGGAAAAGAAATCAACCGAGATTCCCCTAGTAGCGGCGAGCGAACGGGGAACAGCCCAGAGTCTTAATCAATAGCAGCATCAGGAGAACGGTCTGGAAAGTCCGGCAGTAAAGGGTGATAGCCCCGTATCTGAAGATGCTGTTATTGTGAACTCGACGAGTAGGGCGGGACACGTGTTATCCTGTCTGAATATGGGGGGACCATCCTCCAAGGCTAAATACTCCTGATTGACCGATAGTGAACCAGTACCGTGAGGGAAAGGCGAAAAGAACCCCGGCGAGGGGAGTGAAAAAGAACCTGAAACCGTGTACGTACAAGCAGTAGGAGCCTCTTTATGGGGTGACTGCGTACCTTTTGTATAATGGGTCAGCGACTTATATTCTGTAGCAAGGTTAACCGTATAGGGGAGCCGTAGGGAAACCGAGTCTTAACTGGGCGAATGAGTTGCAGGGTATAGACCCGAAACCCGGTGATCTATCCATGGGCAGGTTGAAGGTTGGGTAACACTAACTGGAGGACCGAACCGACTAATGTTGAAAAATTAGCGGATGACTTGTGGATGGGGGTGAAAGGCCAATCAAACCGGGAGATAGCTGGTTCTCCCCGAAAGCTATTTAGGTAGCGCCTCGTGAACTCATCTTCGGGGGTAGAGCACTGTTTCGACTAGGGGGTCATCCCGACTTACCAACTCGATGCAAACTGCGAATACCGAAGAATGTTATCACGGGAGACACACGGCGGGTGCTAACGTCCGTCGTGAAGAGGGAAACAACCCAGACCGCCAGCTAAGGTCCCAAAGTCATGGTTAAGTGGGAAACGAAGTGGGAAGGCTCAGACAGCCAGGATGTTGGCTTAGAAGCAGCCATCATTTAAAGAAAGCGTAATAGCTCACTGGTCGAGTCGGCCCGCGCGGAAGATGTAACGGGGCTAAACCATGCACCGAAGCTGCGGCAGCAATACTATGTATTGTTGGGTAGGGGAGCGTTCTGTAAGCCTGCGAAGGTGTACTGTGAGGTATGCTGGAGGTATCAGAAGTGCGAATGCTGACATAAGTAACGATAATGCGGGTGAAAAACCCGCACGCCGGAAGACCAAGGGTTCCTGTCCAACGTTAATCGGGGCAGGGTGAGTCGACCCCTAAGGCGAGGCTGAAAAGCGTAGTCGATGGGAAACGGGTTAATATTCCCGTACTGGTGGTAACTGCGATGGGGGAACGGAGAAGGCTAGGTTGTCCGGGCGACGGTCGTCCCGGTTCAAGCATGTAGGCAGAGTGATTAGGCAAATCCGGTCACTTAATGCTGAGGTGTGATGACGAACCACTAAGGTGGTGAAGCAATTGATGCCCTGCTTCCAGGAAAAGCCTCTAAGCTTCAGGTTACCAACAATCGTACCCCAAACCGACACAGGTGGTCAGGTAGAGAATACTCAGGCGCTTGAGAGAACTCGGGTGAAGGAACTAGGCAAAATGGTGCCGTAACTTCGGGAGAAGGCACGCTGGCGGTAAGTGAAGTCCCTTGCGGACGGAGCCGAAGCCAGTCGAAGATACCAGCTGGCTGCAACTGTTTATTAAAAACACAGCACTGTGCAAACACGAAAGTGGACGTATACGGTGTGACGCCTGCCCGGTGCTGGAAGGTTAATTGATGGGGTTATCCTTAGGGAGAAGCTCTTGATCGAAGCCCCAGTAAACGGCGGCCGTAACTATAACGGTCCTAAGGTAGCGAAATTCCTTGTCGGGTAAGTTCCGACCTGCACGAATGGCGTAATGATGGCCAGGCTGTCTCCACCCGAGACTCAGTGAAATTGAACTCGCTGTGAAGATGCAGTGTACCCGCGGCAAGACGGAAAGACCCCGTGAACCTTTACTATAGCTTGACACTGAACATTGAGCCTTGATGTGTAGGATAGGTGGGAGACTATGAAATGTGGACGCCAGTCTGCATGGAGTCAACCTTGAAATACCACCCTTTAACGTTTGATGTTCTAACCTAGGTCCATAATCTGGATCGGGGACCGTGTCTGGTGGGTAGTTTGACTGGGGCGGTCTCCTCCTAAAGAGTAACGGAGGAGCACGAAGGTTGGCTAAGCATGGTCGGACATCATGCGGTTAGTGCAAAGGCATAAGCCAGCTTGACTGTGAGAGTGACGGCTCGAGCAGGTACGAAAGTAGGTCTTAGTGATCCGGTGGTTCTGAATGGAAGGGCCATCGCTCAACGGATAAAAGGTACTCCGGGGATAACAGGCTGATACCGCCCAAGAGTTCATATCGACGGCGGTGTTTGGCACCTCGATGTCGGCTCATCACATCCTGGGGCTGAAGTAGGTCCCAAGGGTATGGCTGTTCGCCATTTAAAGTGGTACGCGAGCTGGGTTTAGAACGTCGTGAGACAGTTCGGTCCCTATCTGCCGTGGGCGTTGGAAGATTGAGAGGGGTTGCTCCTAGTACGAGAGGACCGGAGTGAACGCACCACTGGTGTTCGGGTTGTCATGCCAATGGCATTGCCCGGTAGCTAAGTGCGGAAGAGATAACCGCTGAAAGCATCTAAGCGGGAAACTTGCCTCGAGATGAGTCTTCCCTGTCACCTTGAGTGACCTAAAGGAACGTTTAAGACTAAGACGTTGATAGGCTGGGTGTGTAAGCGTAGCGATACGTTGAGCTAACCAGTACTAATGAACCGTGAGGCTTAACCTGACAACACCGAAGGTGTTTTGTCTGAGAGACAAAGAGTAGATGAAGTAGGCTTGTTTAAGATTGAAATTGCTGGTTATGACGAGAAATCGGAGTAACGGGTGATTAAACAGAATTTGCTTGGCGGCCATAGCGCAGCGGTCCCACCTGATCCCATGCCGAACTCAGAAGTGAAACGTTGTAGCGCCGATGGTAGTGTGGGGTCTCCCCATGTGAGAGTAGGGAACTGCCAGGCATTAAATTAAAGCATTAGTGTTGGAAAACATTAATCGCGAAAAGAATACGCGGAGCGGTAGTTCAGTTGGTTAGAATACCTGCCTGTCACGCAGGGGGTCGCGGGTTCGAGTCCCGTCCGTTCCGCCAACTATTTAGGGGCGTAGTTCAATTGGTAGAGCACCGGTCTCCAAAACCGGGTGTTGGGAGTTCGAGTCTCTCCGCCCCTGCCAGTTACCAATTAAGTAATAACAAAATTTATACTTCTTTGTAGCCCAGTTAATTAACTGGGCTTTTTGTTATCTATCATCCTCTAAATCGCTTTCTTTCTGAGCATTTATTATGCTCTATCCTAACAAACTGACTACACATATTTCCCTATATCAGCATATCAGTATGACACTATTATTATTTATTCTAATTAATGAAAAATAAGCTTAAATTCTACTGTGATCCATTGATAACTATAGAGAAATCTAAGCTTTATTGTTGGTTTATAGGCTGTTTTAATAACTGTTGTATTAATGCTTGTTGATCACTGTTATTTAGCCAAACAGCAAATAAAGGTTTTTGAACAATATCTGTTGAGGCTGGCATAAGATCAGAATAAAGATCACGCCAATGTGTGGGAAGAAAAGCAACAGCATGTGTTGTTTTCATTAATTGATAGGCAATAGTTGCTGAATTAGTGGTTAAAACAGGATCAATTTTTTGCTCTGTTCCATTTGGAAGAAAGGACTGAAAATCTGCACTCCACTCTATTTTGATAAATTGTGCTATTTCCTCTGTTCTATCTGATTTTATTCTCATCAACTGAAAAGTAATATTACCAATAATTTTACTTTCTAATTCATCCATCTTGGGTGCTTCAGTTGTAAAAAGAAGATCAAGTTCTCTTGCATGAAGTTGTTTTACAAGAGATTGCCTCGTAGAGACTCTAGATTCGATTCTGAGCTCTTTTCTTTCTAGATAAGATTCCTGTAACCAAGATGTTAGATAAGCTTCCCAGAGTGATGCTGTGGCGCCAATTGATAACTCAGAATGTTGAGATGCATGGCTAATTTCTTTTTTAGCTAAAAGCCATGTATTCATTAACGATTCAGCATAAGGAATAAGCCTTTCACCAGCAACAGTGAGGCGGATATTATTGCGGTGGCGGGTAAACAGATTTGTGCCTAATTGTGTTTCTAATTGCCGTATTCTAAAACTAACCGCAGATTGCGTTAAATAAAGAGATTCAGCGGCTCGGCCAAAGTGTCTAGTCTTACTGACTTCCAAAAAGGTTTTCAGTAATTCGGTATCCACATCTATCTCCAAAAAAATTTGTCGTTACGATTTAAATATTTTGTTTTACAGAACCGCATGACTATCTAATACTCCGCGCCATAAGTATGACGATAGAGAATTAGGAGTGTGTCAGATGGCAGAAAGTTTTATCACGACTAATCGTTTTTTTGACAATAAACATTATCCGCGTGGTTTTTCTCGTCATGGCGATTTCACTATCAAGGAATCCCAGATATTGGAACGTCATGGTCAAGCCTTTAATGAACTTGATCTAGGTAAACGAGAACCTACAACTGAAGCGGAAAAATTATTTGTTGCCATGTGTCGTGGCGAACGAGAAGCAGCAACGGTTGAAGAAAAAATTTGGAAGAAATATACCAGTCGTATAAGTCGTCCAAAACGTTTTCATACATTATCGGGTGGAAAGCCACAGCTCGATCCATCTGATGACTATACCGACTCTGATGATTAATATCATTAGTTTTAGTAAAAAGGGGCGTTTTTTCGCTCCTTTTTATTTATCCATCTAATTGCTTTTGTAAATAGATCATTAGCCTATCCATTGCGCGAAAGCTTAATGCTTCAATTAAATGATTTCTCTGTATTTTCTCTTCACCCGCAAGATCTGCAATTGTTCTCGATACTCTTAAGATTTTATGCCATGCGCGTATAGATAATCCTAATTTATTGAGTGTATCTTCAAGAAAAGTGGCATCACTGGTACTTAATGAGCAATAGCATTCAATTTCTTTTCCTGTTAGGTAAGTATTCACTTTTCCGCACCGTGAAAATTGTCGTTCTCTTGCTTGTAAAACTCTGGCTCTAATTGTCATGCTGTTTTCTGCCTCAAATGAAGGATGAATCAGTGTGCCTTGAGGAAGAAGGGGCATCTCGACCGATAAATCAAATCTATCTAAAAAAGGCCCAGAAACCTTGCTTAAATAGCGTAATATCTGTTTTATTGGTGCTCGATTATGATTACCTTGATAGTGCCCTGTTGGGCTTGGATTTAAAGCACCTATCAGTAAAACATTCGCTGGATAGCTTATTTTGGCTTTGGCTCGTGAAATAGTAATCTCTCTTGCATCAAGTGGCTCACGTAATGCATCAAGTACACGGCGTTCAAACTCAGGCAATTCGTCTAAAAACAAGATCCCATGATGTGCTAAGGTAATTTCTCCTGGTTTAGGGAGTGTTCCACCTCCCGTTAAAGCAACCGCAGATGAAGTATGATGCGGAGCTCTAAAAGGTCTTAAAGGCCATTTTCGTTCATTAAATGTGATTCCCCTTAAACTACTAATGACCAAGACATCAAGTGCTTCTTTAGGGGTTAAAGGTGGAAGAAGCGTACTTATTCTTTGTGCTAACATTGTTTTCCCAGTTCCCGGTGGGCCAAGAAATAAAATGTTGTGATTTCCTGCTGCTGTAATTTCTGCGGCTCTTTTTGCATTATTTTGACCAATTATATCGCTCATATCTTTATTATCTTGATTTTCAATTGCGTCATTAATAATAAATTCTTCAGCTTCAATTAATGGCGTATTATTTTCTAGATGATGACAAATTTCTAAAAGATGAGAGGCTAATAAAGCAGATCTATTTGGTAATAATGAAACTTCAGTCTGATGTTCTATTGATACAATACATATTCGATGATCTTTTGAAGCGCTAAGTATTGAAGGAATAATAGCGTTTACTCGTTGAAGTTTACCTGATAGTGCAAGCTCTCCAATAAACTCATAACGTTCTAATTTATTTGAGGTTAGCTGCTCTGATGCAATTAATATTGCAAGTGCAATAGGTAGATCATAACGTGCTCCTTCTTTGGGTAAATCGGCGGGCGAAAGATTAATTGTTATTCTTTTTGCTGGGTAAATATATCCACTATTAATTAATGCACTTCTTACTCTGTCTTTTGCTTCTTTAACGACTGTCTCAGGCAAACCCACTAATGTTAATCCAGGTAATCCTTGACTAATATGTGCTTCAATCGTAATAAGTGGTGCTGAAATTCCTAAAGAAGCACGAGTATATATTATTGCCAATGCCATTTTTTATTCTCCATTATTTTTAATCTTTTTAATTTATTTTTTCTTGCGTGTTAAATGGAGTATTAAATAAATGCGAGATAACTCTAAAATAAAATAACACATTGAAATATAATGAAAATAAATATTAAAATATAATTATTTTCAATAATATAAAATTAATTAAATATATATTTATCTTCAAAGTTTAAATAATAAAATTCAATAATGAAAAAAATAAAATAATAATAGCAATAACAGAGTTAATCACTATTAAATTAATTATTTTTAGATTAATGCTCTGTTGGTTGTTTTGATTATAAAAATATTTATAAAAATCATTGTGTTGAGATTATTTTCAAAATAAACGTTGTCAATTCTAAAATATCATGATAACTCTAAAAGGACAGAGTGAAAGAAAACACAACAAACATACATTTTAAATAAGAAAAGAAGTTATAAAACTATGAATACTATCGTCCTAGTGATTAGCCTAATTATTGTCAGCGTGGTGGTGATTATTAACCCACCGTGCGGGGCTGCACTAGGACGAAGAAAGGCTAACTAAACTAGCCGGATCTCTTAAAAACCCCCGCACCGAAAGGCGCGGGGGTTTTTTTTGAGCCTGAGTTTGGAAAAGAGATTAAATAGAAAATAAATTCAAATTAAACAAGAAGTTAAGATGGCAGGGTGAGAGAATGAATGGAGCACAGTGGTTAGTACAGGCATTACGAAAACAGCAAGTTGAAACCGTCTTTGGTTATCCTGGTGGTGCGATTATGCCTGTTTATGACGCACTCTATGATGGCGGCGTTGAACATATTTTATGTCGTCATGAACAAGGTGCTGCCATTGCTGCTATCGGTTTCGCCCGTTCTACTGGTACAACGGGGGTTTGTATTGCGACATCAGGCCCAGGCGCTACTAATGTTATCACTGGACTTGCTGATGCATTGTTAGATTCTGTGCCTGTTGTTGCCATCACAGGGCAAGTTGCCTCTGATTTAATTGGGACTGATGCATTCCAAGAGATTGATGTTTTAGGTCTTTCGTTGGCATGTACTAAACATAGTTTTTTAGTCTCATCTGTTGATGAATTACCAAGAGTGTTATCAGAGGCATTTTCTATAGCTTCTCAAGGTCGTCCTGGCCCTGTTTTAATTGATATCCCGAAAGATGTTCAATTAGCCGATGCTTCCCATTTATCAAATTATGAATTACCAGAGGAACAAGAATTTCCTTATCCAACACAAGAGCTAGTACAAGCTAAGCAGATGTTAGCTCAGGCACAAAAACCTATTTTGTATGTAGGTGGTGGTGTTGCCATGAGCAATGCAGTGGAAGCATTAAGAGAGTTTGTAAAGCAAACTGAAATGCCAGTGGTTTCCACTTTAAAAGGGTTAGGTTGTGCCGATGCATTAGATGCCAATTATTTAGGTATGTTAGGTATGCATGGCACTAAAGCGGCAAATTATGCTGTTCAGCGTAGTGATTTATTAATTGCTGTTGGTGCGCGTTTTGATGATCGCGTTACGGGGAAACTAAATACTTTTGCACCTAATGCCAAGGTTATCCATATCGATATCGATCATGCAGAATTAAATAAATTGAAACAGGCGCATGTTGCGTTATTGGGAGATGCTAAGGCGTTGTTGCCTGTTTTGTCTCAGCCATTATCTATCGGATCTTGGCAACAAGAAGTACAAGAATTAAAAACAGAACATGCTTGGCGTTATGATCATCCGGGCTCTGCAATTTATGCTCCTTTGTTATTAAAACAATTATCAGACGCCAAACCTAAAAATACCGTTGTGACAACAGATGTTGGCCAGCATCAAATGTGGTCAGCGCAACATATGACATTTGATGCACCTGAAAATTTTATCACCTCAAGTGGTTTAGGCACCATGGGGTTTGGTATCCCAGCGGCTGTTGGTGCTCAAATAGCTAGGCCAGATGCTTGTGTTATCTGCGTTTCAGGCGACGGCTCTTTTATGATGAATGTGCAAGAACTGGGCACAATCAAACGTAAACAATTACCAATTAAACTGGTGTTATTAGATAACCAACGTCTTGGTATGGTTCGCCAATGGCAAGAGCTATTTTTTGAACAACGTTATAGCGAAACAATTTTAACCGATAACCCAGATTTTGTTGCCTTAGCAAAAGCATTTGATATTCCAGGGCAACGTATTACAGAAAAAGCACAGGTTGTTGATGCAATTACATGTTTATTAGAGAGCGATGGCCCTTATTTATTACAGGTATCTATCGATGACGCTGAAAATGTCTGGCCTTTAGTTCCGCCGGGCGCAAGTAATGATGAGATGATGGAGAAATCAAAATGAACCAACACAATATCACAATTGAAGCCCGTTTTTGTCCAGAGATCTTAGAACGTATCCTGAGAGTTATCCGCCATCGTGGTTTTCATATATGCTCAATGAATATGAATATCACGGAAAGTAATAATATCAATTTAAGCCTGACTGTAAGCAGTCAGCGACCATTAGAACTTTTATGCAGCCAGTTAACAAAATTAGCTGATGTTGCAGGTATTCAAGTATCACATCAACAGAAAGAAAAATTACGATTCATGAGTGCACTCAGTGCCATGTAAGGATAAAAGAATGACAAAGCAAGCTGATTATATTTGGTTTAACGGTGAAATGGTTCCATGGGCTGAGGCAAAAGTACACGTTATGTCTCATGCATTACATTATGGAACTTCTGTGTTTGAAGGTGTGCGTTGTTATGATTCTCATAAAGGACCAGTGGTCTTTCGCCATCGTGAACACATGCAACGTTTACATGATTCAGCAAAAATTTATCGTATGCCTGTTGAGCAAAGTGTTGACGAATTAATGGAAGCATGTCGCGCAACTTTACGTAAAAACAAATTGGTCAGTGCTTATATTCGCCCATTAGTTTTCATCGGTGATGTTGGTATGGGGGTTAATCCTCCGGCTGGTTATAAAACGGATGTGATTATCGCGGCATTCCCTTGGGGAGCATATCTCGGTGAAGAAGCTTTAGATAAAGGTATTGATGCGATGGTTTCTTCTTGGCATCGTGCGGCACCCAATACTATCCCAACTGCAGCAAAAGCGGGCGGTAACTATTTATCATCATTATTAGTGGGTAGCGAAGCGCGTCGTCATGGCTATCAAGAAGGGATAGCATTAGATGTTCATGGTTATTTATCAGAAGGTGCAGGTGAAAACTTATTTGAAGTAAAAGATGGGGTTATCTTTACACCTCCATTTACTTCGTCAGCTCTGCCAGGGATCACTCGTGATGCCATTATTAAATTGGCAAAAGATCTGGGTTATGAAGTACGTGAGCAAGTGCTTTCTCGTGAGTCACTCTATCTTGCAGATGAAGTCTTTATGTCAGGTACCGCGGCAGAAATTACACCTGTACGTAGCGTTGATGGTATCCAAGTAGGTATCGGACGTTGTGGCCCTGTGACCAAAGCAATTCAAAAAGCGTTCTTTGGTCTGTTCACAGGTGAAACAGAAGATAAATACGGCTGGTTAGATCCAATCAATTCATAAACATAATCAAATAAATTTGTTTAGCGGGTAGATGTTCCCTACTCGCTTTCTTTATCGCAGGAGTGTGAAAAATGCCTAAATACCGTTCAGCAACAACGACACATGGTCGTAATATGGCTGGAGCCCGTGCCTTATGGCGTGCAACGGGAATGACTGATGCTGATTTTGGTAAACCCATTATCGCAGTCGTGAATTCATTTACGCAATTTGTACCAGGTCATGTGCATCTGCGGGATTTAGGAAAATTGGTTGCTGAGCAAATTGAAGCAGCTGGTGGTGTTGCTAAAGAATTTAATACCATTGCAGTTGATGACGGTATCGCAATGGGGCACGGTGGAATGCTTTATTCTTTACCATCGCGTGAGCTTATTGCCGATTCTGTCGAGTATATGGTTAATGCACACTGTGCTGATGCGATGGTGTGTATCTCAAACTGCGACAAGATCACTCCGGGAATGTTAATGGCGTCTTTACGTTTAAATATCCCAGTTATTTTTGTCTCAGGTGGGCCAATGGAAGCGGGCAAAACGAAGCTTTCAGATCAACTGATCAAATTAGATCTGGTTGATGCCATGATCCAAGGGGCAAATCCAAATGTTAGTGATGCTGATAGTGAACAAATTGAGCGATCAGCCTGCCCAACATGTGGATCGTGTTCGGGTATGTTTACTGCAAACTCCATGAACTGTTTAACAGAAGCACTGGGATTATCTCAACCGGGAAATGGCTCATTGCTTGCAACTCATGCTGATCGTGAAACATTATTTATTAATGCGGGTAAGCGTATTGTTGAATTAACCAAACGTTATTATGAAAAAGATGATGAATCTGCATTACCACGCAATATTGCCAAAAAAGAAGCCTTTGAAAATGCAATGATTTTAGATATTGCAATGGGCGGTTCGACAAATACGGTTCTGCATTTATTAGCAGCAGCTCAAGAAGGTGAGGTTGATTTCACTATGGAAGATATCGACAGACTTTCTCGCCAAGTGCCTCATTTATGCAAAGTGGCTCCAAGTACACAAAAATATCATATGGAAGATGTTCACCGTGCAGGTGGAGTTATGGGTATTTTAGGTGAATTAGACAGAGCCGGATTACTCAACCGTAACGTAGGTAATATCTTAGGATTAAGCTTGCCAGAAACGTTAGCACAATATGATGTGATGTTAACACAAGATGAGCAAGTAAAATCAATGTTCCAAGCAGGCCCTGCAGGTATTCGTACAACAAAGGCTTTCTCTCAAAATTGTCGTTGGCCAACCTTAGATACTGATCGTGAAAACGGATGTATCCGTAGTAAAGAACATGCTTATAGCCAAGATGGTGGATTAGCGGTGTTATCTGGTAATTTAGCGAAAGATGGTTGTATTGTTAAAACAGCGGGCGTTGATGAAGATAACTTGATCTTTAGTGGTCCTGCAAAAGTATATGAAAGCCAAGATGATGCGGTAGAGGCCATTTTAGGTGGGAAAGTCGTTGCTGGCGATGTGGTAATTATTCGCTATGAAGGCCCTAAAGGCGGCCCTGGAATGCAAGAGATGTTGTATCCGACCTCTTATTTAAAATCAATGGGATTAGGGAAAGCTTGTGCACTTATCACTGACGGGCGTTTCTCTGGTGGAACATCGGGTTTATCTATCGGGCATGTTTCACCTGAAGCGGCAAATGGTGGCGTCATTGGTTTAGTGGAAGAAGGCGATATTGTCTCTATCAATATTCCAACCCGAGAGATCTCATTAAAGGTAGATGATAAAACGTTATCAGCTCGTCGTGATGCACAAAATGCTCGAGGTGATAAAGCATGGACACCACAAAATAGACAGCGCCAAGTTTCGTTTGCCTTACGTGCTTACGCCTCTTTAGCCACCAGTGCCGATAAAGGTGCGGTGCGTGATAAATCTAAATTAGGGGGGTAAGTGATGGCTGCCTTTAGACCTTTAAATTCAGCGCCAAGTAGCGCTGAGTATTTAAAAGCCGCACTAAGCGCACCTGTTTATGAGGCTGCAATAGTAACCCCGCTTCAAGAGATGACAAAAATCTCTGAGCGTTTAGAGAATACTATTTTAGTTAAGCGAGAAGACCGACAACCGGTTCATAGCTTTAAATTACGTGGTGCTTATACCATGATTGCGGGACTAACTCCTGAGCAAAAAGCGAAAGGTGTTGTGACTGCATCTGCGGGGAACCACGCGCAAGGCGTTGCGTTATCAGCGAATCGAATGGGTGTAAAGGCATTAGTCGTGATGCCAGTGGCAACGGCGGATATTAAAGTTGATGCTGTTCGTCAATTTGGTGGAGAAGCATTGCTTTATGGTGCCAACTTTGATGAAGCAAAAGCGAAAGCTATCGCGCTATCTGAAGAGATGGGATACACCTTTGTTCCGCCTTTTGATCATCCCGCAGTAATTGCAGGGCAGGCAACACTGGCAATGGAACTCTTACAACAAGATGTTCATCTTGATCGTATTTTCGTACCTGTTGGTGGTGGTGGCTTAATTGCTGGGGTCGCAGTATTAATCAAACAGCTTATGCCAGAAATTAAGGTAATAGGTGTTGAAGCTGAAGACGCTGCATGTTTAAAAGCTGCTTTAGAAGTCGGGCATCCCGTTGAATTAGCAAGAGTTGGATTATTTGCTGAAGGTGTTGCGGTTAAACGTATCGGTGATGAAACGTTCCGTTTATGCCAAAAGTATGTTGATGATGTAATTACTGTTGATAGCGATGCAATTTGTGCTGCAGTAAAAGATTTATTTGAAGATGTACGTGCAATTGCAGAGCCTTCAGGTGCATTAGCATTAGCAGGGCTTAAAAAATATGTAGAAGAGCATCAAATCAAAGGTGAGCGTCTTGCGCATGTTCTTTCTGGTGCAAATGTGAATTTTCATGGCTTACGCTATGTTTCTGAACGCTGTGAACTCGGTGAAAAACGTGAAGCGCTATTGGCGGTGACTATTCCTGAACAAAAAGGGAGTTTCTTACGTTTTTGTCAAATCTTAGGTCAACGTGTTGTTACGGAGTTTAATTATCGTTATAGCGATGCTGATCCTGAAAATGCACGTATTTTTGTCGGTGTACGTTTAAGTCAAGGGCTCGCAGAGCGTAAAGAAATTTTACGTGAACTCACCGTTGCAGGGTATCAAGTTGCTGATTTATCTGATGATGAAATGGCAAAACTGCATGTGCGTTATATGGTTGGTGGGCGTCCGAATAAACCACTTAAAGAACGCCTATTTAGCTTTGAATTCCCAGAATCTCCGGGTGCTTTGATGAAGTTTCTAAAAACATTAGGGACTTATTGGAATATTACCTTATTTCATTATCGTAGCCATGGTACGGATTATGGGCGTGTGCTGGTGGCATTTGAACTTCCTGAAACGGAAGGGCGTTTTGAGCGACATTTAGATGACTTGGGTTATGAGTATCATGATGAGACAGGAAATCCTTCATTTCAATTGTTCTTGTCACCGCAAACAGCAAGTTTAGTCGTGGAGTAACCGCCAAAAAGCACTGATAACAGGTTCTTGAAGGCGTTTGTGTAATGCACAAACGCCTAACTCAAAAGGTTCTACCATTGAAATATTATCCAATGAAGAGATGCGATTACGCACAGGCTCAGGACAGTTATCAACGACAACTTGTGGGATAAGCGCAATACCACAACCTAATGCAACCATTGAAACAATCGCTTCATGTCCCGAAACTGTCGCATAAATCGAAGGATTGTGGATACGATGACGCTTAAACCATAGCGCGATCCGTTGTCTTGATGGGCCATGTTCAGGAATGATAAACGGAATATTGAGCCAATCGGGTTTCTCTTGTGTTGCAAGATGGCGAACATTGCAAGGTAAAGCAGGCGCAATCAGTACTAATGGAATTTCGCCTATTTTTTCAAAACAGATATTTTCAGGAAGCTTTTCAGGTTTTCCTGCGATACCTAAATCAGCTTCATCAGATTGCACTTTATCGACTGCATCAGCTGCATCACCAGTGGTGAGTTTTATTTCAACTAATGGGTTTTCAGCTCGAAAGCGGTCAAGAATAGGCGGTAAATGACTGTAAGCGGCAGTAACAGAACAAAATAGGCGTAACTCACCAGAAAGGCTGGGGCTATTTTGGTTTAGCGTGTGTTTGAGTTGCTTATATTGCAATAAGGTTTGTTGGGCATAGCGCTTTAATTGTTCGCCAGCATCAGTAAGGGTGACTTGTCGGTTATCACGTAAAAACAGGGGGTGGCCTAAGCTTTCTTCAAGACGTTGAATCTGACGAGAGAGCGTAGAGGGGCTGACGTGCATTGCTTGTGCCGTCTTGGTGAAATGGCAGCTTTCCGCTAAATGTACAAAGAGTTTGAGATCACGAATATCCATTATCAGCCACCTTAGGTGATAAAAAAGAACGTTGCGTTTTTTGCAACACTATCTTGTAAATATATCAATTTAAGCAATGGCTTTCATCCCATATAGTAAAGTCATGCAACACCTCACGGAGAGTGAGGATAATAATAGCAAACACATACACAACGATTTTGGAGTCTTCTATGACAAATTATTTTAATACATTGAATCTGCGTCAGCAGTTGTCGCAATTAGGTAAATGTCGCTTTATGTCACGCGAAGAATTTGCTGATGAAGCAAATTACCTGAAAGGCAAAAAAGTCGTTATTGTTGGTTGTGGCGCTCAAGGCCTTAACCAAGGTTTAAATATGCGTGATTCAGGTTTGAATATCGCGTATGCCTTACGCCAAGAAGCGATTGATGAGAAACGTGCCTCATGGCGTCGTGCAACCGAAAACGGTTTTGAGGTTGGAACCTATGAAGCACTTATCCCACAAGCAGATTTAGTCGTTAACTTAACGCCAGATAAACAACACTCAGCGGTTGTTCAAGCGGTTCAACCGCTGATGAAATCAGGTGCAGCATTAGGCTATTCTCATGGTTTTAATATCGTTGAAGTCGGCGAAAAGATCCGTGATGACATTACCGTTGTTATGGTTGCACCAAAATGTCCGGGTACAGAAGTTCGTGAAGAATATAAGCGTGGCTTTGGTGTTCCAACATTGATTGCTGTTCACCCAGAGAACGATGCAAAAGGCGAAGGTATGGCTATAGCCAAAGCATGGGCTGCCGCAACAGGTGGTCATCGAGCGGGTGTTTTAGAATCCTCTTTCGTTGCTGAAGTAAAATCAGACTTAATGGGGGAACAAACCATTCTGTGCGGTATGTTACAAGCTGGCTCACTGTTATGTTACGACAAAATGGTTGCAGATGGTGTTGAGCCGGGCTATGCAGGTAAATTGCTTCAATTTGGTTGGGAAACCATTACAGAAGCCTTGAAGCAAGGTGGTATCACCTTGATGATGGACAGATTATCTAATCCGGCAAAAATGCGCGCCTATGCATTATCAGAACAATTAAAAGAGATCATGGCTCCACTGTTTGCTAAACATATGGATGACATCATTTCAGGGAAATTCTCTGAGACAATGATGGCTGACTGGGCTAATGACGATAAAAACTTGCTGACATGGCGTGAAGAGACTGGGGCGAGTGCCTTTGAAAATTACCCTGAATATGAAGGGAAAATCAGTGAGCAAGAGTACTTTGATCACGGTGTATTAATGGTTGCAATGGTTAAAGCTGGCGTTGAATTAGCCTTTGATACGATGATTGAAGCGGGTATCTTTGCTGAATCAGCATATTATGAATCACTGCATGAGTTGCCATTAATCGCCAATACCATTGCTCGTAAGCGCTTATATGAAATGAATGTGGTTATCTCTGATACAGCAGAATATGGTAACTACCTGTTCTCATTCGCTGTTGTTCCTATGCTGAAAGAGTTTATGACAACATTGCAATCTGGTGATTTAGCGAAAAAAGTTCAAGATAATGGAACAGATAACGCACAATTACGTGATATCAACGAAGCAATTCGCCAACATCCAATTGAGACTGTTGGTAAAACATTACGTGGTTATATGACAGATATGAAACGTATCTCTGTTGGTGGGTAATTTGTTGTTGTGCCTTATGCGATAAAAAGCGTAAAAATAAGAGTAAAATTTAATCTATTGAAAACCGTATTTCTTAATGGAGTACGGTTTTTTGTTTTTATAGTGTGAGAAAAATTGGAAGAGGGAATACTCAAGACTTTGAGCGCTTTCTGCTACAATTATCCCCCGTTATGTTCTTGGTTAATGAAGTTTGGAAAAAGTATGCGATTAAATCCTGGTCAACAAAAAGCAGTAGAATATGTGTCAGGCCCTTGCTTGGTCTTGGCAGGAGCAGGGTCGGGTAAAACACGGGTTATTACTAATAAAATTGCCCACCTTATTCGTCAATGCCAATACCCAGCAAAGCAAATTGCGGCGGTGACGTTTACCAATAAAGCTGCGCGTGAAATGAAAGAGCGAGTTGCTCAAACCTTAGGTCGCCAAGAAGCGAAAGGATTAATGATCTCAACGTTTCATACATTGGGATTAGAAATTATTAAACGCGAATATAAAGCGTTAGGGATTAAAGCTAAATTTTCATTGTTTGATGACCAAGACCAATCTGCATTACTTAAAGAATTAACGGCTGATTTATTAGAAGAAGATAAAGATTTACTTTCCCAGTTAAAGAGCCAAATCTCTAACTGGAAAAATGACATGCTCACACCAGAGCAAGCCACAGGAATGGCGAGATCGCAACAAGATCATACTTTTGCCGAATGCTTTCGACGTTACGAGCAACATCTGCGTAGTTGTAATGTACTCGACTTTGATGACTTAATTAGCCGACCAACCTTGTTATTGCGCACGAATGAAGAAGTGAGAGAGCGTTGGCAAAGACGTATCCGCTATTTGCTGGTGGATGAATATCAAGATACAAATACAAGCCAATATGAATTGGTAAAATGGCTGGTGGGTGAAAGGGCTCGTTTTACTGTTGTAGGTGATGATGACCAATCCATTTATTCTTGGCGTGGTGCTCGTCCTCAAAATTTAGTGTTGTTACAAAAAGACTTTCCACAACTTAATGTGATCAAACTTGAGCAAAATTACCGATCTTCAGGGCGTATTTTAAAATCAGCGAATATATTAATTGAAAATAACCCTCATGTTTTTGAAAAGCGCTTATTTTCAGAATTAGGTTATGGTGATGAACTGCGAGTTTTAACCGCCAATAATGAAGAGCATGAAGCTGAACGTGTCGCGGGTGAGTTAATTGCTCATCACTTTATTAATAAAACTAATTATAAAGATTACGCGATACTTTATCGTGGTAACCATCAGTCTCGTATTTTTGAAAAATATCTGATGCAAAATCGCATTCCTTATCGTATTTCGGGGGAAACCTCTTTTTTCTCACGAGAGGAAATAAAAGATATTCTTGCTTATTTACGAGTTATTACTAATCCTGATGATGATGCGGCATTTTTACGTATTGTGAATAAACCTCGCCGTGAAATTGGGCCAATAACAATCCAAAAATTAGGTGAATGGGCAAAGATTCGAGATAAAAGCTTATACAATGCCTGTTTTGATTTAGGATTAAGCCAAACGCTAACTGGGCGAGGTTTAAATTCATTACAAGCATTCTCACAATGGATGTCGCGTATAGTGCAAAAATCAGAACGAGAGCCACTGTTGGCCGTGCGTGATTTATTGCATGAAATGGATTATGAAAGTTGGCTATATGAAACCTCAAGTAGTGCAAAAGCTGCGGAAATGAGGATGAAAAATATTAATCAGCTATTTTCATGGATGAGTGAAATGCTAGAAGGTGATGAATTACATGAACCTATGACGCTTTCTCAAGTGGTTAACCGTTTTACCTTGCGCGATATGATGGAGCGCGGTGAAACAGAAGAAGAGCTAGATCAAGTTCAATTAATGACATTGCATGCCTCTAAAGGTCTTGAATTTCCACATGTTTTTTTAGTGGGAATGGAAGAAGGCATATTGCCACATCAAAGCAGTATTGATGAAGATAATGTTGAAGAAGAAAGACGTCTTGCTTATGTGGGCATAACTCGCGCACAAAAAACACTCACGTTTACATTATGTAAAGAAAGACGTCAATATGGTGAATTAATCAAACCAGATCCGAGTCGTTTTCTTTATGAATTACCTCAAGATGATTTGAATTGGGATACCAATAAAAAGAAAGTATTAAGTGCTGAGGAAAAACAAGAGAAAGGGCAAAAAGGTGTTGCTGGACTAAAAGCAATGCTAGCAAAGCATAAACCTGAATAGCATAAGACTTGGTAGATAAAATTAACCCCTTGGCATATTGATGTTCAAGGGGTTTTTATTTTTGTATAAGTAAAAAGTTAACTTATACGAGAGCTATTTTGTTCTTCAATCATTAAAGACCAATGCACATAACTCTGTAGTTGGATCTCTTCTTGGAGGTTTTCAGCACGTAATGGATGCTCATTAAGCCACTGATAAGGCAGGGTAATAATGAGTGTTTCACCCTCTGTGCGTAATCGTAATGCGGGAAGTGTATCATCGCGGCGACGGCTAGCAAAAATAATGGCTAAGCGCAGTAAACGCACCAGTCGATTGGCTTGGCTTATCGGTAGCGCGTTTTGATGATTAAGGGGCGCAAGATCGATGATCCCTGTTTGATTTTTTAGCAACGATGCTAATAAACGTCGTTGTGCTGGTGTGTATCCAGGTAAATCAAGATGAGAAAGTAGATAGCTTGCATGTGACGGTGCTTGACGAAAATCAACACTTAGGCCAATTTCATGTAATGCGCTGGCACTATTAAGTAATTCACGACAGCGATTATCTAACTGCCAACTTTTACTGACTTGAATAAAAAAATGTTCAGCCAGTTGTTGTACGCGGTGTGCTTGCTCAATATCAATTTGAAAGCGACGTTGGATATTGCGAAGGGTGCGTTGGCGAATATCTTGCTCAATAGGTAAGTGCAACATGCCATAGACTAGGCCCTCTCTTAATGCGCCTCCTGCAAGGATCATATTTTCAATGTGCAAGGTTTCGAATATGGCGATCAATATAGCAAGCCCACTTGGAAATACTAAGGCTCGCTCAAAAGTGAGCCCTTCAATTTCCAATTCTTCCAACTTTCCACATTCAATAGCTTTATGTTTAAGTCGTTCCAACTTAGGCAAGGTAATTAATTCATCCATTCCTTGCGCAATCATGATCTCTTGCAGTGCTTGAACAGTACCTGATGCACCCACGCAGACTTGCCAACCTTGTTGAAGTAATTTCTCTGCAATTGGGGCAAGTATCGCTTTCGCCGCATCTTGTGCTTTGGCAAAATTTTCTTGAGTGAGAGTGCGATCAGTAAAATAGCGCTCTAACCAAGTCACGCAGCCCATGCTTAGGCTCATCAATTGCGTTGTTTTAGCGCCTGTACCAGTTACTAACTCAGTGCTTCCACCGCCAATATCCACCACTAAACGCTGTTCTGCACCACCTGTGGTATGTGCAACACCACGGTAGATAAGGCGTGCTTCCTCCTCACCACTAATGACATGAACCGTATTACCCAGAATTTCAGAGGCTTTAGCGACAAAGATATCTGCATTTTTAGCAATACGTAATGTGGCTGTTGCGACGACTTTGATTTGTTCTGCTGGAATATCACGCAGATATTCAGAAAACAGTCGTAAACATTGCCAGCCACGTTCCATTGCCTGTTCTGACAATTCATTTTCACTGTTTAGGCCTGCTGCTAGTCGAACTTTACGTTTCACGCGGGAAAGTACTTGTATTGATCCCGCAATTTCTCGAACGACTAACATATGAAAACTGTTAGAACCTAAATCAATAGCAGCATAAAGTGATGAAGATTTCAGCATAATTTATGGATGACTCGGGCGTTTATTTCGGTTGTTACGTTGAGTATTATTTCCTCGGTTTCGCGACGGCGCATTATTGCGACGGGGCTGACCTTGGCGAGGACGGTGACGACGTTTAGGCTCAGGAAGATCTGTCAATAACGCATCACTATTATATTTACTCACAGGAATAGCATGTTGAATATAGGTCTCAATTGCAGGTAAATTTAGAGCATATTCTTCACATGCAAGACTGATTGAATTGCCACTATTACCCGCACGTCCCGTTCTACCAATGCGGTGAACATAATCTTCACAATCATCAGGTAAATCATAGTTAAAAACATGCGTTACAGATGGAATATGAAGACCTCTAGCTGCAACATCGGTGGCAACCAGAATATCAATATTACCTTGGGTAAAATCTTCTAAAATACGTAGACGTTTTTTCTGAGGAACATCACCTGTTAATAAACCAACGCGGTGTCCATCTGCGGCAAGGTGTGCCCAAATGTCATCACAACGATGTTTTGTATTGGCAAAAATGATACAGCGATCAGGCCATTCTTCTTCAATTAACGTTTGGAGAAGGCGCATTTTCTCTTCATTTGAAGGATAAAAAAGTTCTTCTTTTATACTAAAACCTGTTTTTTGTTCAGGCTCTACTTCAACGTATTCAGGATTATTCATTTGTTCAAAGGCAAGTTCCCTTACACGGTAAGATAGTGTTGCAGAGAACAACATATTCATACGTTCAGCCGCAACTGGCATACGACGGAAGATCCAACGAATATCTTTAATAAAGCCAAGATCGTACATTCTGTCCGCTTCATCAAGTACCACAACTTGGATTGCGCTAAGATTGACATGACCTTGCTTAACGTAGTCAATTAAACGACCTGTTGTGCCAATAACGATATCGACACCATTACTTAATACTTTGAGTTGTTCGTCATAGCCATCGCCACCGTAGGCTAGACCCATTTTTATCCCTGTTTTTTGCGCAAGCTCTTTAGCATCAGAATAGATCTGCACGGCTAATTCGCGTGTTGGCGCCATAATAAGTGCACGAGGTTGATTGGTTTCATGCCCTTCTTTAGCAGGGTGTGTTAAAAGATAATGAAACGTTGAGGTTAAAAACGCCAACGTTTTGCCTGTTCCTGTTTGGGCTTGCCCGGCAATGTCTTGACCTTTCACAGTGATAGGTAACGTCAATGCCTGAATTTGTGTACAATTAGAGAACCCTTTTTTCTCAAGGGCTTCTATCACTTTTGGATGCAAGGCGAAGTCGGAAAACTTCTTTTCTGTCAAATATGTTTTGCTCATAATGTAATAGAATATCAGTTATGGGTTGCATTACAAAAGTTTATCCGCTGAAATGCAGACAGACTTTTGTTATTTAATGTTACACTGGTACGGTCAATATTATTCTTTGGAGTAGAACAATGAGCGATAAAATCCTTCACTTATCTGACAGCAAATTCGATGCTGATGTATTAAATGCAACCGGCCCCGTGCTCGTTGATTTCTGGGCTGAATGGTGTGGCCCATGTAAAATGATTGCTCCTATTCTAGATGAAGTTGCAACAGAATACGCTGGTAAATTAACAGTTGCGAAGCTAAACATCGATCAAAACCCGCTGACAGCACCAAAATACGGTATTCGCGGTATTCCTACACTGATTTTATTCAAAAACGGTGCAGTTGCAGCGACTAAAGTAGGCGCATTGTCAAAAACTCAACTAAAAGAGTTTTTAGACGAAAATATCTAATTTGATTTAGATATCAAAAATAAAGTAGGACGTTTAGACCTTGTCAGTATTTCTGTTATTGACCGCTAGACGTCCGCTTCGAAGCATGATAAGTTAGCGCCACTTACATAATATATCGGATCTTCTTGTCAATATGATTAGACATGATTAAATAAGTCTGAGATATTGAATATCAAGCGTGCAAAGTAATAGAATTGAATAACATGATATGATATTTAATCTAATATGATATTTAATATAAGTAATCTGAATTCATCTAACCAGTCAAGTTGCCTTAGAATAATCTATAGTATTCAGGGAATATAAATTTTTCCAAGTATGTTCCTAACCCATAAGTTGAAAGTACACTCATAGCATTGAGACAATGAATGTCACTTCTCTGGGTATAAAGCAGACTGGTCTAATAGTATTAATACTCTCTAACATTATCATTTTAGTTATACCCTTATGTTAGAAAGTTATAATCTGTAATTTTACACATGACGAAACTGACAGCGATTCGCTGTTATACTATTCACGTTCATAGTTCGAGAGTTACCCCGAGTTATTAAGAACCCACCATTATGAATCTTACCGAATTAAAAAATACGCCGGTATCAGAATTGATAGCACTTGGCGAAAATATGGGGCTAGAAAACCTAGCTCGAATGAGAAAGCAAGACATTATTTTCTCTATCTTGAAGCAACACGCGAAAAGTGGAGAAGATATTTTCGGCGACGGTGTGCTGGAAATATTGCAGGATGGCTTCGGCTTCCTACGTTCCGCAGACAGTTCCTACCTTGCTGGTCCCGATGATATCTATGTTTCTCCAAGTCAAATTCGCCGTTTTAACCTTCGCACTGGTGACACTATCGCAGGGAAAATCCGTCCTCCTAAAGAAGGTGAACGCTATTTTGCCCTCCTAAAAGTTAATGAAGTTAACTTTGATAAACCAGAAAATGCCCGCAGTAAAATCCTCTTTGAAAACTTAACACCTTTACATGCTAATAATCGTTTACGCATGGAACGTGGTAATGGTTCAACAGAAGACTTAACCGCGCGTGTTCTTGACTTAGCGGCACCAATCGGCCGTGGTCAACGTGGTCTTATCGTTGCTCCACCAAAAGCGGGTAAAACCATGTTGCTGCAAAATATCGCAGCAAATATTGCTCATAACTACCCTGATTGCGTATTGATGGTACTTCTGATTGATGAACGTCCAGAAGAAGTCACCGAGATGCAGCGCTTGGTTAAAGGTGAAGTTATCGCATCGACTTTTGATGAACCCGCTTCTCGTCACGTACAAGTTGCAGAGATGGTCATTGAAAAAGCAAAACGTTTAGTTGAGCATAAAAAAGACGTTATCATCCTGCTAGACTCTATTACTCGTTTAGCGCGTGCTTATAACACTGTTGTACCTTCGTCAGGTAAAGTGTTAACTGGTGGTGTGGATGCAAACGCATTACATCGTCCTAAACGCTTCTTCGGTGCAGCACGTAATGTTGAAGAAGGTGGTAGCTTAACTATCATTGCAACAGCGCTCGTTGATACTGGTTCTAAAATGGACGAAGTTATCTACGAAGAATTTAAGGGTACAGGTAACATGGAATTACACCTGTCTCGTAAAATTGCTGAAAAACGTGTTTTCCCAGCGATCGATTATAATCGTTCTGGTACACGTAAAGAAGAATTGCTGACGACTCAAGATGAGTTACAAAAAATGTGGATCCTGCGTAAGATTATTCATCCTATGGGTGAAATTGACGCGATGGAATTCCTCATTAATAAATTAGCGATGACGAAGACAAATGAAGAGTTCTTTGACTTTATGAAACGCTCATAAGATTTATTAACAAAGCTGCTGGGCTAATTAAAATATTAAAAGAGTGTGGTCTGTTACAGAATAAGTAATATCCCCTCAATTTATATGCTGTTAAGCTCGTTTACTTTGTTAGAATGACGATATGATAAAAACGCCACACTATTGTGGCGTTTTTTGTTTTTATTTTTTATGGGTGTAATTAAATTTTGAGTGCAATATCTTAGCGAGAAGTTGGTATATATATTGCATGTTTTAGTAATTGATAAAAATAGCGATGGCATCAATAAAAATAGTTAAGGAAAACTTATAATTGATGAAGGGTGGTGAGTTTTGAATAAACTCGTCGTGGTGGAGCTGGAAAAAAGAATAAAAACACATGGAAGGGTAAAATAACCAGCTATATTTATTATAGAGAACAGTACTGTGGATATACTAAAAATGAGCACAAGCGTTTTTTATGTGTTCTTATTTTCTTTCGCATTTTTATTCTTGGCTCGTAAAATTGCAAAAAAAATAGGACTCGTGGATAAACCGAATTATCGTAAAAAACATCATGGATTGATCCCTCTTGTGGGCGGGATTTCAGTCTATTTTGGTATTGTTTTCGCATTTTATATTTCAGATATCTACATTCCTCATAAGGAATTGTATCTGGCATGTGCGGGACTTCTTGTTTTTATCGGTGCGTTAGATGATCGCTTCGATATTAGCGTCAAAATAAGAGCAACTATCCAAGCATTTGTTGGGATCGTGATGATGGTGGGGGCAGGATTAAAACTGGACACACTTGGTCATGCTTTTGGTCCTTGGGAAATGCATTTAGGACCTTTTGGTTACATTGTGACACTTTTTGCCGTTTGGGCAGCAATTAATGCTTTCAATATGGTTGATGGTATTGATGGGTTATTAGGTGGTCTTTCTTGTGTTTCTTTTGGCGCGTTAGGTATTTTGTTATATCAAAGTGGTAATTCTGCGCTCGCATTCTGGTGTTTCTCATTTATTGCCGCAATTTTGCCTTATATCCTTTTAAACCTAGGGGTTTGCGGTAAAAAATTCAAAGTCTTTATGGGGGATGCTGGTAGTACCCTGATTGGGTTTACAATTATTTGGCTATTAGTTGCATCAACACAGACTCAGCCTCGTCCTGTAAAAGCAGTCACTGCATTATGGATAATTGCTATTCCTCTTATGGATATGGTGGCAATTATGTACCGCCGTTTACGTAAAGGGATGAGCCCTTTCTCACCAGACCGTCAACATATTCATCATTTGATTATGCGTGCGGGTTTTACCTCTCGCCAAGCCTTTATTTTAATAACTGTGGCTGCTGCACTTTTAGCCGCGATTGGTATTATTGGTCAAAACCTATCATTTGTCCCTGAATGGTTCATGTTGGCATTATTCTTGCTTGCATTTGTTATGTATGGTTATTGCATTAAACGCGCGTGGCGAGTCGCTCGTTTTATTAAACGACATAAGCGCCGCTTACGTAGAGCAACACAACAGCATTAATATAAGCAGAGGTCTTTTAACGTGATGAACTCGGAAAATAACGCCTCCCGACAGGGTAATCAGCCAGATAATGAACTCGATATCAGAGGTCTTTGTTGTGCGCTTTGGTCAGGAAAAAGCTGGATTATAGGGTTCGCTCTGCTTTTTGCCGTGATTGCACTTGGGGCATCTTATTTGATGCAACCTAAATGGAGTGCAATCGCAATGACAGAGAAACCAACGATAAATAACTTAGGCAGTTATTATTCGCAATCTCAGTTTTTACGTAATCTTGATACACAAATTAATCCATCAGCACAAACCCCAGCTTTAAGTATTCCTGATGAAGCTTATCAAGAGTTTGTTACTCAAATTGCTGCTTTTGATACTCGTCGCGAGTTTTGGCTACAAACGGATTATTTCAAGCAACGCAAAGAAAATGATGAGCAAGCTAATGCTGCGTTATTGGATGAGTTAATTAACAATATTCAATTTACGCCTTCTGATGAGAAAAAGTTGGTTAATGATCAATTAAGACTCATTGCAGAATCATCAAAAGAGGCGAGCCAATTATTAAATGAGTATATCGCTTTCGCTAATAAAAGAGCATCTACTCATCTTAATGATGAAGTGATAACCGCATGGGCAACAAGAACACAGTCAATGAAAGCGTTAGTTAAACGCCAAGAAATGGCAGCTCAAGCGGCTTACCAACGTCAAATTAACTTATTAGAGCAATCAATAAAAGTTGCTGAGAAACAAGGTATTTCTCAAAAACAGACCTCTATTGCGATTGATGAGTTACCTGACTCTAAATTATTTCTGCTAGGCGTTCCTCTATTGCAATCGCAACTAGAAACTTTAGTAGCAACAGGTGCTGATTTTGATAGTGATTATGATCAAAATACAGCAATGTTAGCGACCCTCGCTGTGGGGGCAAAATTGCAAGATAACTTCCAAACTTACCGTTTCTTACGTACTCCTGAAGATCCTGTAAAACGTGATAGTCCTCGTCGTGCCTTTATGATGGTGCTTTGGGGTGCAATTGGTGTATTGGCAGGTGCAGGTGTTGCATTAGTAAGACGTAGCTCATTAAAAAAATAATAATTATTAAATTTTGTCTGATGACAATAACGAGACATCAGGTGTTTCGGCACCTGATGTATTGAGTATAAGGGCATATTGCTTTCCCAAAAATAAGCGATATAACAACGAAAAAAAGAGAGCCACTGTGAAAGTGTTGACTGTTTTTGGCACACGCCCTGAAGCGATAAAAATGGCACCTTTAGTGCACGCTTTAGCAAATGATGATTCGTTTGAAGCGAAGGTATGTGTTACGGCCCAACATCGAGAAATGCTTGATCAGGTATTAAATCTTTTTGAGATCAAACCAGATTATGATCTCAATATTATGAAACCAGGACAAGATTTAACGGATATTACCTGTCGTATTTTAGAAGGGTTAAAACCGGTATTAGCATCATTCCAACCTGATGTTGTTTTGGTGCATGGTGATACAACGACAACCATGGCAGCAAGTTTAGCCGCTTTTTATCAACGAATTCCGGTTGGTCATGTGGAAGCAGGATTGCGTACAGGTAATCTTTATTCACCATGGCCAGAAGAAGCCAACCGTACCATTGCAGGGCATCTTGCCATGTATCATTTCGCGCCAACAGAGACAGCAAAATTAAATCTGGTACGAGAAGCGGTTGCAGATAAAAATATTTTTGTTACCGGAAATACTGTTATTGATGCACTGTTTTGGGTGAGTGATAGAGTGATGGGCAATCAAACACTCTTGAATGAACTCGCTGTAAACTATCCTTTTATTCAGCCAGATAAAAAAATGATCCTTGTGACGGGGCATCGTCGCGAAAGCTTTGGTGGTGGTTTCGAACGTATTTGCCAAGCATTAGCTGAAATTGCCTTAGCGCACCCTGATGTTGAAGTTGTCTATCCTGTTCACTTAAACCCAAATGTGAGTGAGCCTGTTCAACGCATTCTTCACGGTATTGACAACATTAAACTAATACAGCCACAAGATTATCTCCCATTTGTTTATCTAATGAACCATGCTTACCTTATTTTGACCGATTCTGGTGGGATCCAAGAAGAAGCGCCTTCATTAGGTAAGCCCGTTCTGGTCATGCGAGACACAACAGAGCGCCCAGAAGCAGTTGAAGCGGGTTCTGTTCGCTTGGTGGGAACCGACACCAAACGTATTGTTAGCGAAGTAACCTCTTTATTGACAGACGAAAACGCGTATCACCAAATGAGTAAGGCGACAAATCCTTATGGTGATGGACATGCCTGCCAACGTATTCTTGAAGCATTGAAAAAAAATCAGGTGACATTATGAGTTTTGAAACTATTTCTGTTATCGGCCTCGGCTACATTGGTTTACCTACAGCGGCAGCTTTTGCCTCTCGTAAAAAAAGCGTCATTGGTGTTGATGTTAATCAGCATGCAGTTGATACAATTAATAAAGGTCAAATTCACATTGTTGAACCTGATCTCGATAAAGTTGTTAAACAAGCCGTTGAAGAGGGGCATTTAAAAGCCTATACCACGCCACAGCCAGCAGATGCTTTCCTTATTGCGGTACCAACACCGTTTAAAGGTGAACATGAGCCTGATTTAGCCTATGTTGAATCAGCGGCTCGCTCTATTGCACCTGTACTGAAAAAAGGTGACCTTATTATCCTTGAATCGACGTCACCTGTTGGTTCTACTGAACAAATGGCACTGTGGTTAGCCGAAGCTCGCCCAGATTTAACGTTCCCTCATCAAGACGGTGAAGAAGCAGATATTGATATTGCTTATTGTCCTGAGCGTGTATTACCAGGCCAGGTTATGATTGAGCTTATTCGTAATGACCGAGTTGTTGGTGGGATGAACCGTAAATCCTCCGAGCGTGCGAGTGATCTATACAAAATTTTCCTTGAAGGTGAATGTGTTATCACCAATGCACGTACCGCAGAAATGTGTAAGCTAACGGAAAATAGCTTCCGTGATGTTAATATTGCATTTGCTAACGAATTATCGCTGATTTGCGCTGACCAAGATATCAATGTGTGGGAGCTAATTAGCTTGGCGAACCGCCATCCACGCGTCAATATTTTACAACCAGGTCCAGGTGTTGGTGGACACTGTATCGCAGTTGACCCTTGGTTTATCGTGTCACAAAATCCAAAGCAATCTCGTTTAATTCACACTGCGCGTTTAGTCAATGATGGCAAACCAGTGTGGGTTATTGATCAAGTGAAAGCTGCGGTTGCTGATTGCCTGACTGAAACGGGTAAACGTGCTAATGAAATTAAAATAGCCTGCTTTGGTTTAGCCTTTAAACCTAACATTGATGATTTACGTGAAAGCCCAGCTATGAACATCACCAAACAAGTGGCAGATTGGCACAGCGGTACAACATGGGCTGTTGAACCTAATATTCATGAGTTACCAACAAAACTGAAAGGGATCACGGAGTTAGTGTCAACTGAGCAAGCATTAAAAGATGCTGATATTGTCTTGATGCTCGTTGATCATCAGCAATTTAAAGCGATCCCAGGTAGTAAAGTCACTCAAAAATGGATTGTAGATACGAAAGGAGTATGGCGTTGAAACGCATTCTAGTTACGGGTGGAGCCGGTTTTATCGGCTCTGCTGTTGTTCGACATATTATTGAAAACACCAATGACAGTGTTGTTGTGGTGGATAAGCTGACTTATGCCGGTAATTTAGAGTCATTAGCGACAGTGGCTAACAGTGAACGCTATGCGTTTGAGCAAGTTGATATCTGTGATAGAGCAGAGCTTGACCGCTTATTTGCTCAATATCAACCAGATGTTGTGATGCATTTAGCAGCAGAAAGTCATGTTGACCGTTCTATTGATGGTCCTGCGGCATTTATTGAAACCAATATTGTCGGTACTTACACATTACTGGAAGCGGCTCGTCATTATTGGCAAGTACTCTCTGAAGATAAGAAAGCGGCATTTCGTTTTCACCATATCTCAACAGATGAAGTATATGGCGATCTAGAAGGTACAGATGATTTCTTTACTGAAACCACACCTTATGCCCCAAGTAGCCCTTATTCTGCTTCTAAAGCATCAAGTGACCATTTAGTACGTGCATGGTTACGGACTTATGGCTTACCTACGGTGATCACAAACTGTTCAAATAACTATGGCCCTTATCATTTCCCTGAAAAATTAATCCCTTTAATTATTTTAAATGCGATTTCAGGAAAGCCATTACCTGTCTATGGAAAAGGTGAGCAAATTCGTGATTGGCTCTATGTTGAAGATCATGCTCGAGCTCTCTATTTAGTCGCAACAACAGCAACACCGGGTAAAACCTACAATATTGGTGGTCATAATGAACGCCGTAATATTGATGTTGTTAAAACAATTTGTGCGCTATTAGAAGAGTTATATCCAGCAAAACCAGAAGGTGTTGCTCAATACGCTGATTTAATTACATATGTAAAAGATAGACCTGGTCATGATCTGCGTTATGCCATTGATGCTGCGAAAATTGAAGCTGAATTAGGTTGGAAGCCCGAAGAGACATTTGAATCAGGTATTCGTAAAACTGTTTTGTGGTACTTAAATAACGAAACATGGTGGAAACGTGTACTTGATGGCTCTTACGCAGGTGAACGTTTAGGGCTTGGAAACTGATTAAGTAAAAGGATAAATGATGAAAGGTATTATTCTAGCGGGTGGCTCTGGTACACGACTACATCCGATAACCAAAGGGGTATCGAAACAGTTGTTGCCTATCTACGATAAGCCCATGATCTATTATCCGCTTTCAGTTCTGATGCTTGCTGGTATTCGAGATATTTTGATCATCACAACACCCGATGACATGACCTCATTTCAACGTTTATTAGGTGATGGTTCTGCATTTGGTGTTCATCTTCAATATAAAATACAGCCATCGCCAGATGGTTTAGCTCAAGCGTTTATTTTAGGTGAAGACTTTATTGGTGATGATCATTGCTGTTTAGTGTTAGGCGATAATATCTATTTTGGTCAAGGGTTTAGTCCAAAACTAAAACAAGTTGCTCAACGTGAACGCGGAGCGACAGTTTTTGGTTATCAAGTAATGGACCCTGAACGATTTGGTGTTGTTGAATTTGATGATAATTTCAAAGTACTGTCGATTGAAGAAAAGCCGGAACAGCCTAAATCTAATTGGGCAGTAACAGGGCTTTACTTCTACGATAACCGTGTGGTGGATTTTGCTAAAAAAGTAAAACCCTCAATTCGTGGTGAACTAGAAATTACGTCTATTAATCAGATGTATCTTGAGTGTGGTGAGCTTAATGTTGAACTGTTAGGGCGTGGTTTTGCATGGTTAGATACCGGCACTCACGACAGTTTAATTGAAGCCAGTACTTTCGTTCAAACAGTTGAAAAGCGCCAAGGATTTAAAGTGGCGTGTCTTGAAGAGATTGCTTGGCGTAATGGATGGCTCAATGATGACCAAGTAAGAGAAAGTGCAAAATCACTGTCTAAAACGGGTTATGGCCGCTATCTATTGGATTTATTACATGTCCGTCCTCGCCAATATTAATTATCTTGAGTGGGAAAGTGAATTTTTCTCACTCAAAACAGGGCGTCTTGAGTTTGATACTCGAGCGCCAGTATTAATGGACAAACAGCTTGATGCATTTGCTCTAGTTCAGGCTAAAGTCGCATCTCATGAGCTTTCACTCATCGATAAACTCAGTCAATTAGGTTTTCAATTTGCGGAAGGTGAAATTGATTTTAAACTTCCAATTGGCATAGAAAATGCTTGTAAGAAAGCGCCTGAATTATGTTTTAGAAAAGCCAATGACGCTGATATTAATTTACTGATGACAACTGCATCAGAGGCTTTTGTACAAAGTCGTTTTCGAGCACCTTGGTATCAAGAAGACGATAGCAGTCGCTTTTATGCATTATGGGTTAAAAAAGCCGTACTAGGCACGTTCGATGATATCTGCTTACTAACTTATGATATTGAAAATAACATAAGTGGTTTTGTCACTTTACGTCGTCTATCTGAAAGTGAAGCAAGAGTGGGGTTACTTGCGGTAATGCCCAATAGAACAGGACAAGGCATTGGTAAACAACTGATGTCGGCCGCGAAGTTTTGGTGTCAACAGCAAGGTATTTCAACCCTATATGTTGCAACACAAATCAGCAATATTGCAGCTTCGCGTTTATACACACACAGTGGGGGCTTAATAGAGAGCACCACTTATTGGTTATACAGGGGATAATATGATTCCGTTTAATAAACCACCCGTTGTCGGCACCGAATTAGAATATATGAAACAGGCCATGGAAAGTGGCAAGCTCTGTGGTGATGGCAATTTCACAAAAAAATGTGAAAAGTGGTTAGAAGAACAATTTCATTGTCATAAAACGCTGTTAACGCCATCTTGTACTGCATCGCTTGAAATGGCTGCTATCTTATTAGATATCAAGCCAGGCGATGAAGTCATTATGCCGAGTTTTACCTTTGTTTCGACCTCTAATGCGTTTGTATTACGTGGGGCAACCATTGTTTTTGTTGATATTCGTCCAGATACCATGAATATCGATGAAACAAAAATTGAAGCGGCAATTACAGACAAAACTCGTGCTATCGTGCCTGTTCATTATGCGGGTGTTGCGTGTGAAATGGACACGATTATGGCTATTGCGAAAAGACATAATCTGTTTGTTATCGAAGATGCTGCACAAGGCGTCATGTCAACTTACAAAGGTAAGGCTTTGGGCACTATTGGTCATATTGGTTGCTATAGCTTCCATGAGACTAAAAACTACTCATCAGGTGGTGAGGGTGGTGCAACGCTCATTAACGATCCTGACTTAATCAATCGTGCAGAAGTTATCCGTGAAAAAGGCACTAATCGTAGCCAATTTTTCCGTGGACAAGTCGATAAATACACTTGGCGTGATATTGGTTCTAGTTACTTAATGTCAGATTTACAAGCTGCATATTTATGGGCACAGCTTGAAGAAGCCGAAAAAATTAATGAACGTCGCTTAGCGTTTTGGCAGATTTACTATGACGCATTGACGCCATTAGCAGAGAAAGACTTATTAGCGCTTCCAATCGTTCCTGAAGGATTAGAACACAATGCGCATATGTTCTATATCAAACTGAACAATATCGAGCAACGTACTGCGTTTAATGATTATATGAAAGCGCACGATGTTTTAACTGTCTTCCACTATGTGTCATTGCATACCAGCCCAGCAGGTATGAAGTTTGGCCGTTTTGATGGTGAAGATATTTTCACTACGCAAGAAAGTGAACGTTTAGTGCGTTTACCTATGTTCTACAATATGACAGAAGAAGAACAGCAAACCGTTATTGGCCATATTCGCGATTTCTTTGCTTAATTATGTCATTAGCCAAAGCATCAATTTGGACAGCGGGATCAACCCTGATAAAAATCGGGGCTGGCCTGCTTGTCGTCAAGTTACTCGCTGTCTCCTTTGGTCCTTCTGGCGTGGGATTAGCAGGTAACTTTCGTCAATTAATTACCGTACTTGGTGTATTGTCTGGTGCGGGAATTTTTAATGGTGTAACGAAATTAATCGCACAATATCAAGATGATGATATTCAACGCAAAAATGTGTTGGGCACATCATCGGCTATGATCTTGCTGTTCTCTACACTATTAGCTGTTTTATTTCTTCTTTTTTCTGCTCCCATTAGCCAAGTATTATTTGGTGATGATTATCATCAATATCAGGATATTGTAAGAGCCGTTGCTTTTATTCAAATGGGAATAGCATATAGCAACTATTTTCTTGCCATATTAAAAGGTTATCGTGATGCGGCTGGTAATGCCTTATCTGTGATCGCAGGTAGCATTATTGGTGTTATTGCTTATTATTTATGCTATTTATTTGCGGGTTATCACGGTGCATTAATTGGACTAGCATTAGTTCCTGCACTTATTTTATTTCCTGCTACATTTTTAGTAGTAAAACGTAAGCGATTTGCGTTAAGTGAGCTTAAACCTCGTTGGGATAAGGCAATAGCAAGCCATCTTGGTAAATTTACTATTATGGCGATACTGACATCGATTACGTTACCAGTCGCTTATATTATGATGCGTAATCTACTTGCTGAGCACTATAGCTGGGATGATGTTGGTATTTGGCAAGGCGTAACTAGCATTTCAGATGCTTACTTGCAGTTTATTACAGCCTCTTTTTCTGTTTATTTGTTGCCAACACTCTCTCGATTAACGCAAAAGAGTGATATTACCAAAGAGATCGTGAAATCACTGAAGTTTGTACTTCCTGCGGTTGCCGTTGCCAGTTTTATGGTGTGGTTATTGCGTGATTTTGCAATTTGGTTACTGTTTTCAGATAAATTTGTCGCTATGCGTGATTTATTTGCATGGCAACTTGTCGGTGATGTTTTAAAAGTAGGTGCCTATGTCTTTGGCTATTTGGTCATTGCAAAAGCGGCACTACGTTTTTATATCCTTACAGAAGTAAGTCAATTTGCTTTACTAACACTATTTTCCCGTTGGCTTATTCCTGAACATGGCGCACTTGGTGCTGCTCAAGCCTATATGGCGACGTATATTATTTACTTCCTTCTCTGTAGTTCTGTTTTCGTGATTTATTGCAGGCGCAAATGACAACTTTGATTTACGTACTAGGTTCAGACATTGTGCATCATAACAACACAATGTTACGGTTTTTTAACGACCACCTCGTTACTGAGGCGGGATTAACGTATAAACCTCGTTTTATCGTTGCCAGTAAAGATACTTCACTGCAAGAAAGCTACCCAGCTTTAGACATTGAGTGTTTAGCGGATAAAAAGCAGGTTGCGCAGAGAGTGATTACATTGGCAAAGGCCGATACTCACCAACGATTCCTTTTTTTAGGCCAATTTAATGCTCCTATTTGGCTAGCATTACTGACAGGTAAAATTAAGCGTCATCAGTTTTGGTGGCATATTTGGGGGGCTGATCTGTATCAGGATTCTAAGCAACTCAAATTTAGACTGTTTTATCTTCTTCGTAAGTTGGCACAAAAACGGGTAGGGCGAGTGTTTGGCACACGAGGTGATCTTAACTACTTCGCGCAATTTAACGTTAATATTCCAGCAAGTTTGCTCTATTTCCCAACAAGAATGGACCCTGCTCTGACTGTGACAGAAAAGTCATCTATTGATGCACAACAAATCACTATTATTGTCGGAAATTCAGGAGACAGATCAAATCGCCATGTTGAAGCATTACAATCGATAGCAGAACAATATGGAACGCGCGCAAAAGTGATTATCCCAATGGGATATCCTGATAATAATGACGCATATATTGATGAAGTCTCTCACGCTGTTAATCAGTTACTTCCTGATAATCAGGTTGAAATTTTACGTGACAAACTGGCATTTGATGATTATTTAGCCTTATTAAAGACATGCGATTTAGGCTATTTTATTTTTCATCGCCAGCAAGGCATTGGTACGCTTTGTTTACTTATCCAATTTGCGATCCCTTTTGTTATTAGCCGTCAAAACCCATTTTGGCAAGATTTAACAGAACAAAATGTTCCAGTCTTTTTCTCAGGTGATAAATTAGATGTTGCACTGATTGAAGAAGCTCAACGTCAATTACTTATGCTTGATCGCCAAAATATTGCCTTCTTTGCACCTAATTTTACTGAAGGTTGGAAACAGTTGATTGAGATAAGCACAGGAGAGCCCCAATGACATTGGCGGAACTGGGTGGCTTAACACTCGTTTATTTTATCTCCTTAAGTTTTATTTTATTACTGACTTATCAAGAGTTTCGTCGAGTTCGTTTTAATTTTAATGTTTTTTTCTCAATGCTCTATTTGCTGACATTCTATTTTGGCTTTCCACTAACCTGTATGTTGGTGTTCCAATTTGATGTGGCCGTTGTTCCTGTTGATTCATTATTATACGCATTATTAGCCTCTACCAGCTTCTATGCTATTTATTATGTAACTTATAAGGTTAGGTTGAGAAAGCCTGTTAGCGGCCCTTCTAGGTCGTTATTTACGATGAATAGAGTAGAAACTAATCTTACTTGGATCTTATTGGCATTAATTGCATTTGTGACAGTGGGAATTTTCTTCCTACAAAATGGTTTTTTACTCTTTAAGCTCAAAACATACAGCCAAATTTTTTCAAGCCAAGTATCTGGTGTGGCGCTTAAGCGCTTTTTCTACTTCTTTATTCCCGCCATGCTGGTGGTTTATTTCTTAAAACCGACACAACAACGCTGGATTTTCTTCCTGTGTGCAACGGTCGGTTTCGGAATTTTAACTTATATCATTGTGGGTGGAACTCGCGCGAATATCATTATCGCTTTTGCTCTGTTTTTATTTATCGGCATTGTTCGTGGTTGGATAACGTTGTGGATGCTGGTTGCTGCGGGGGTGATGAGTATTGTCGGGATGTTCTGGCTGGCATTAAAACGCTATGGGCTTGATGTCAGTGGGGCTGAGGCTTTCTATACTTTCTTGTACCTAACTCGTGATACGTTCTCTCCTTGGGAAAATTTAGCATTATTACTTGATAATTATGACAAGATTGAGTTCCAAGGGCTTGCTCCGATTATTCGTGATTTTTATGTTTTTATTCCTTCTTGGGTTTGGCCTGAGCGTCCTGATGTGGTACTCAATTCAGCAAACTACTTTACATGGGAAGTCCTTGATTACCATGCAGGCCTTGCGATTTCACCAACCTTAATTGGTTCTTTAGTGGTGATGGGGGGCGTTGTGTTTATCCCATTAGGTGCAATCGTGGTGGGATTAATTATTAAATGGTTTGATTGGTTGTATCAGCAAGGACTTAATGAAAACAATCGTTATAAATCCGCTATTTTACAAGCATTCTGCTTTGGGGCTATTTTTAATATGATTGTTTTAGCGCGAGAAGGGGTTGATTCCTTTGTCTCTCGTGTTGTGTTTTTCTGTCTGGTTTTTGGTTTATGTTTAGTTGTTGCAAAACTGCTGTATTGGTTATTTGAAAGCGCGGGATTAGTGCGTAATTACGTGACTCGTCAAATACAAGGTGAACCTCGTTTAGAGAAAAAGGAAAAGTAATGGGATCCAATTCAATTCCGAAGTATTCAATCCGTGGACATAATATCTGGGGATTTCGCGATATGGCTCATTTTCTGGATTATCTTTATGAAGGAACACAAATAAAAAGTGGATCTCTAATTGCGATAAATGCAGAAAAAATCCTAACCGCAGAAACCGATACAGCCTTGAATGAATTGCTTAACGAAGCAGATTATCTTTATGCCGATGGCATTAGTGTTGTGCGGGGTATTCGCCGTAAGTATCCAGATGCCAATGTTTCTCGTATTGCGGGCGCAGATTTATGGGAAGCATTAATGGAAAGAGCAGGTAAAGAAGGAACGCCAGTCTTTCTTGTTGGTGGCAAACCAGAAATTCTAGCTCAAACCGAAGATAAGCTAAAATCACAATGGAATGTGAATATTGTTGGGAGTCAAAATGGTTACTTCACACCTCAAGATAGAGATGCGTTATTTGAGCGTATAAAGGCCTCTGGTGCGAAGATAGTGACTATTGCTATGGGTTCACCTAAGCAAGAGTTATTTATTCGTGCATGTCGTGAGATTTATCCTGATGCATTATATATGGGTGTGGGGGGGACTTATGACGTATTTACAGGTCATGTGAAGAGAGCACCTAAAGCATGGCAGAACCTTGGCTTAGAATGGTTATATCGTTTGTTATCACAACCAAGCCGAATTAAGCGCCAATTTAAGTTGCTAAAATTTGTTGGATACTACTATTCCAATAAATTGTGATGGTCATTGAGCGTTTGTTTGTTAGCTAAATGATTTATTCACACTTTCATCTAGCATCTTCATTGTTTAATTATTATACTGGTGGGGCGTTTAGCGTGTAAAAACGCTCCATTTATCGACGAAATGCACAAACTATCGTCAAACAAACTTTTTTTTTCAAAAAGCACTAGACAGACAGTGCGTAAATCCGTACTATCCTCTCCCGCAACGGCGTGAAGCGCCCGTAGCTCAGCTGGATAGAGCGCTGCCCTCCGGAGGCAGAGGTCTCAGGTTCGAATCCTGTCGGGCGCGCCATTAAAGCGTGCTAAGAGTTACGGTGAAGAGCGTTGTTGTAAGAAGTAAATAAGATAGCTGTTATGGTGGCTATAGCTCAGTTGGTAGAGCCCTGGATTGTGATTCCAGTTGTCGTGGGTTCGAGTCCCATTAGCCACCCCATCTTATCTTAGTTATTGTTTATGCGAGGGTGGCGGAATTGGTAGACGCGCTAGCTTCAGGTGTTAGTGTTCTAACGGACGTGGGGGTTCAAGTCCCCCCCTTCGCACCAATAAACAAGATAAGAGCAGTGATTCAGACGGCGAGTAGCGCAGCCTGGTAGCGCAACTGGTTTGGGACCAGTGGGTCGGAGGTTCGAATCCTCTCTCGCCGACCAATAAGAGAAAGCCCCGATTTTATCGGGGCTTTTTCGTATCTGCGATTTATACCTTTACATTTAAACTCAGCATATTTATTTTTTCATATCCATATCCATATCCATATCCATATCCAATTTTAGCTTTGGCTATTTTTTCTGGTGCTTATTCTTAATTGATCTCACATAGGAATAATATCGTCACTCTTTATAAGTGATATCTGGTCTTATCACTTAAGCTTTATTAATAATTTAATTTATTGCCTTATTTTAATCTTCATAAAATGAATAGGTGAATTAATAAAAAATCATAATTTAATTATATGAAATATAAAGATTTTATTTTTTATGTCGGCAAATGCCAACACTTAGCATTTTTAATGTCGTCAATAGGTGACACTTAACCTATTGATTTAATGCCATTAAATAACTTGTGTGTTTTTCTTGTCGTGAAAAAGAGACGTATGTTAGGCCTTATATTTTCTTTTCTATTTAGCAATAGCAGCATGAAAGCATAGGTGACGTACTTTTTATCATAAAGGATGAGTGAAACAGAAAAGGGAAACTAAAATTCAATAAGTTATCTTATCTTTTTGAGGTGGGAGATTTTTATTATCAAAAAAATAAAAATTGGCACGCTAAATGCATTATTTATATTGTAGATGCTCATTCCACTCCTTATGATAGCTTTGACTTCATAAACCTAGGAATGATGCAGAGCCGATTATTCGGTGCCTACGTCCACGTTAACGATGAACATCATTCATCATCAACAGGACGAAACGTTGAGTGAGGCACCATCCGTCTGTAGACCTGATTGTATATTTATGCGCCTGTATAGTTTTATACAGGCGTTTTTTTCTATATGCTCTTTTTTACGCCATATAGCTCATCCGTTTTGTGTTCATCGCGTTATCACGTTATCATCCAGCGCAAGGATAGGCGGGAGATAGCAGCATTATGATAAATAAACAAAAAGCATACCTTGCACAGGAAAGACTCTTTCTTATAGAGAAGTTTGGCCCATTGTTATTCTTTTTGATCCCGTTGATTATGCTAATTATTGGTGGCAAATCATGGGCTAAATATGTGGCTTTTCTTTGTCAGGGGATTGCACTGATTTATATCGTGGTGTTTTACCAAGCAAGAAAATATTATTTGTCATTTAATCAAGAAAACGTGAAAGGAATACCCAGCCGTTTTTACCGTATTGCTTGGGTATATATCTTTTTGACTTTATGTGTAGAAGTGGTGTTGTTATTTCAACATGGCTTTTAAATAAAATAAAAAACCCTCAATAATTGAACTGACCCCAGTTTATTGGACAGTTTAAATTAGTTAGGTAAAGACTGAGTTCGGTATTGAACTGGACTCAGTCCTTTTAATTTTATCTTGATCCGTTCCGTATTGTAATACTTGATATATTCATGAAGTTCTTCTTCTAGTTCATCCAAATCTCTAAATTGCTTTGTATAAAAACATTCTGTTTTTAATATGCCAAAAAAATTCTCTATTACTGCATTGTCTAAACAATTTCCTTTTCGTGACATACTTTGAGTAATGCCTTGTTTCTTAAGGCTATTGTGATAACGGCTCATTTGGTATTGCCATCCTTGATCTGAGTGCAGTATAAGCTCGCCTCCCTGAGTCAATTTTGAAAAGGCTTGGGTAAGCATCTGTTCAATCATGTTGTAATGAGGACGTCTAGCTATTTGATAGGAAACAATTTCTTGATTAAATAAGTCAAGAATAGGCGAAAGATAAAGCTTTTCACCTTTTACCTTAAATTCGGTGACATCGGTAACCCATTTTTCATTGGGCTTGCTGGCATGAAAATTTCTTTTGAGATGATTATCAGCAATTCGGCCTAATTGACCTTTATAAGAATGATATTTTTTAGGTCTTACAACTGATTTTAATCCTTGAGCCTGCATTAATCGTTGTACTTTTTTATGATTAATAACGGCTTCATTTCGCAGTACAGCAGTGATCCTTCGATAACCATATCGACCTTTATGTTGATGATAAATAGTCCTTATTTTATCTTTTAATAATTTATCTTTTGAGTTATTACTATTTTTTTGATGGTAATAAAACGTACTTTTTGATAAGGAAAGGGCACGTAATAAAACCAAAATAGGATAAATCATTTTTAGTTGATTAACGACCGCAACACGTTGTTTTACCGTCGTTTTGTTTCCTGCAATTCTTGTAACTTTTTTAAGCAAGCATTCTCAGCACGTAAATACTCGAGTTCCTTTAAAAGTTCTTTAACCGATTTATCTTTGTCATTTTTAGGTAATTCTGTTTTCTTTTTAGTCAATGTAGGTATTCCTTTTTTCTTGGGAGCTAATGCTTTAATACCATGAATATCCATAATATTTTTCCATTCCCATAGAGTTGTAAAGGTTGGAATATTAAAAAGAGCGGCGGCTTCTCTGATAGAGAGCGAATGTTTTGCCATGTGAGACAATATATGCATTTTTAGCTCAAGAGAATAGATTGCTTTGGATTTTCGAGGCTTAATCCCCTCAATACCATGCAATTGATAAGCGGAGCACCAGTGACGAACCTGAGAAGTATCAATAGAAAAATGCTTAGCCGTTGATAGAAAACCATTGCCTTCGAGATAAAAATTAATCACATTTAGTTTAAAATCAAGAGAATATTTAGCCATAGAAAAACACCCCAAAGTTGGTGTCCAACTTTTGGGGTGCAGTTCATAATAAAGAGGGTTTTTAAATCAGTTAATCAAACAATTTATGATCACATTTTTATCGAATGAGCTTACTTACTTTTTTTCGGCTCTTCAAAGATGACTGAATCTTTTTTCAGTGTCATTAATAAAGCATCTTTACGCACTTTAGCCGACTCTTCAGATTTTTTCTGTTTATCCAAGACATCAGCAAGCCACGCAAAGTCATGAACATCAGGACGCTGTTTCAACGCATTACGAAATGCCGTTTCTGCTTGTACCCATTGCCCTTGCTGCATGGCTATTTGACCTAATGTACTGTTGAGCAATGGTGTAGGACCATGTTGCTTAATCAGTGTATTTAGTACTTTTAAAATCACATTAGCATCTGTATTTTTTAAACGTGGCAATAGTAAGATCAAGCGTTCATCATACTGACGTTTGATCCCTTCTAAAATGATCGTTTGAGCAGTAACAGGATCGTTGCACTCAATAAGATGTTCAGCTAAAACAACACGTAATGCATTATCATGATGTACTTTACGTGGTTGTGCTTTCCACCAATTTTTTAGCCCATCACAGCCACTTTCGGACATTTTTTGTCCCATAATGCCAATGTAGGCTTTTTGGCGTAATTGCTCTAATTCATCATCTGTATGCAACGCAATTTTTTGCATTGATGGGATGATATCAAGCAATGCTTGCCAAGCAGCGGTTCGGGTATAAGCCGTTTCAGCTAAACGTAAAACCTCAGGATGGCGAGGTGCTTGATTTAATAATTCATCAACCCCAGTACGTGCCGCATGATTTTCATTTTGCGCTAATAAAATACGCACCCGTGTAATATCAACTGGGAGTTGATTGGTATCGGCAAGTTCAGCTGCTCGTTCAAGGTGTTGCTGAACTCGGAATTCATCACCACGCTGTTGTGCAGCTTCTGCTGCTAATAGGTAGTTTACAACTGGCTGTTCTGCATAGTCTGCGTTGCGACTCATCAGTTTTTCAACTTCTTTAAAGTCGCCTTCTGCTAATTTCATTAACGCCATACTCGTTTGTTTACGAGCACGATTACGTTTACGGAAAGAAAACCAACTATAGGCTTTTGAACCTGTACCAATAAAACGGCGATAACTCCAACCAATTAGTAACAGTGCTAATTGCAGTAAAACAAACATAATGACAAGGCTGGTCACACTGGTTTCAATATCCCAATCATCCGTTTGTATAAGCACATAACCTTGATGGCCTGCCAATAGTGGACCAAAAATGATGCCAGCAATAAGCACCACAAAAAGGAGTAGTATTTTTAACATAAGCTTATTCTCCTTGTTGTGTTACTGCTGTATCAGCCGTTGCGCTATCAGCTGCGGCATCTTGTACGCTTTTCGATGTACTATCAGCTTCTACGGCTTGAGCATCTTGGGCTTCAACAGCTTGCACTTCAGTTACTTGTGGCTCTGCATACTCATTTTGTGTCAGTAGATTGCGGATTTGTTTTTCTACACGCTTTTCTAGCAATATCGGGCTTTTCAATTCTGACGGCATTGCAAGCGTAATAGGTTGCTTCTCTAATTCAGATACCGTATCTAAAAATGCGGTTGTACTTGGATCAGAGGTATCAAAATAAGCACGAACCCAAGTGGATACTGCTTCAAGCGATTGCTGGTAGATCTCAGTCTGATGGCGAGGAACAGCTTGGGAAGCAATTAATAAACGTGAACGAATATTCTCACGTAAATAGATATCTTGGTTGGGTGCTAATAAAGGAACGGCTTCAGTATCTCGACGACGGATAGTAATGAAGTCATCCATAAAGCTTTTCCAGCTTTTACTTAGGTTTTGTTTCCAATCTGACAGCGAACCTGAAATAGTTTCGTCATCTTTATCCATTGGTGAGCCATTACGCTCAAGATCTGCTAAACGCAGATTATCAACCTGATTAGCTAATTGATTTATCTGTAAGATAGTGCCGTCGTTATCAATCTTGGTTAATGCGGCTAAACTACTGATATCTTCATTAATAGCACGACGAATTTCAAGTAAACTTGGATCGTTCATTTCTGCCAAGCTACTATCCGCACCTTTTAGTAAACTTACTGCGGTCACCACATCTTGGTCATTCCATAACTTACGACCCGCCATTTTAACCATAAAATCGGCTTGCGCTAATAGCCAACTTTTCACATCTGCACTGGAAATAGCGGCAAAACGTGTTTGTAGATCTTGAATTTGACGCTCTGTTGTTTGGCGCTCGTTTTGTAATTTATCGATAGTCTGTTTTTGTGAGTTAAACATGCTATCAATATTGTCAAAGCGTTGTTGATAAGTATTTTGGAGTTGTTGTAATTGGGCAAGCTCAGATTTGAGTGATTGATTTTCTACACTCAGCTTTGATGCTTGTTGATTGGTGTAATAGTAAAGGCTACCACCGATTGCCAAAATAACAAGGATAGCAACAGCACTTCCAATTAGACCTGAGCGCTTGTTATTAACAGGTTTGACTTCCTGATAGCGGACATTCTCATCAGCTTTAGCTGCATCTTTTGGCAAGTCATTATCATTTGTATTTTTCTGTTCCGTCATATCGGCGTCTCATTTAGGTTCTATATTAATGCATGAAATAAAGCATCATTATTGGCACTTTCAGCAACGGTGACGGTTTCCCACCCTAATGTTTTTGCTATTGTTGCTAATCGTTCACTCACCACCAGTAAATGGCAGTTTAACAGCCATGCTTTCTTAGATTCAGCGACCAGATCAAAGAGTTGTTGTAACATTTCACCGCTAGTGACAACAAGTGTATCAACCTGTGCTTTTTCCCACTGAAGCGCAAAATTGTCAGGGGAATAATTAATAAATAGGCGTTGGTAACATTCGCATTCATCAATCATTGCACCTCGTTGGCGTAATGTTGTTGCAAGTAAGTCACGACCACCGTTACCTCTAAGCAGTAAGATCTGTTTATTTTTCACCAGATTGAGTGTAGGAAGCGCGAGAAGATCTTCGCTAGTTTCTCCTTGCTCAGGATAGTGAATAGAAAGACCGCTTAAATGTTGGAAATCCTTTGCTGTGCTTTGACCTATTCCATAATAGGATAGCGTATCTGGCCATGATTGTTGTAATTGATTCAGTTGCCTGTTTGCGTATGACACCGCATTTTTAGAAAGTAAAAAAACACAATCACCCGCCTTTAATCCTTTTAGTTTAGCATCTAATAAAGGAAGCTCACGACCTGCGGTGATCTCTATTAAAGGTGCTTGAAATGCTGTTTTACCTGCATTAATTAAACGCTGGGTTAATGCTTTTCCAGCAGGATCAGGGCGAGTGACTAAAATACTCATGCGGGTGCATTACCCTGATATACCGCTGTTAGAATGGCTCTGGCACCTTTATCTAAAAGCTCTTCAGCCAGAGAAATACCTGCGGTTTCAGCTTCTTGTGGGGATACTAAACGCTCACCACGTAAAATAGTTTCACCATCAGGTGAACCGACCAAAGCCCGTAACCAAATTTTGTTATCTTGCCAAATAGCGTAACTTCCAATTGGAACCTGGCAACCGCCTTCAAGGCGCGTATTCATTGCACGCTCTGCTTTAACACAAATTGCTGTTCGGGAATGATTGAGAGCATCTAATAACTGACGAGTATCATTGTCATCTAAACGACATTCAATACCCACAGCACCTTGTCCAACTGCAGGTAAAGATTGCTCTGCGGATAATGGTGTGCGGATACGTTCATTTAGACCAAGGCGTTTTAAGCCTGCAACAGCAAGAATAATAGCATCGTAATCGCCGTTATCTAATTTGTTTAAGCGGGTGCCAACATTACCTCGTAAATCACGAATAATCAGGTCAGGGCGTTGTGCTTTTAATTGACATTGGCGGCGTAAACTTGATGTGCCTACAATGCTACCTGCTGGGAGTTGCTCTAATGAATCATAATGGTTAGAAACAAAGGCATCTCGAGGATCTTCGCGTTCACAAATTGTCACTAATCCTAGACCTTCAGGAAAATCAATCGGAACATCTTTCATAGAATGAACGGCGATATCTGCGCGTGATCCAAGTAGAGCAAGTTCTAATTCTTTTACAAAGAGCCCTTTACCACCCACTTTAGCTAAAGGTGTATCTAAAATGATGTCACCTTTAGTGACCATCGGTATTAATTCGACGACTAAACCTGGATGAGCAAGTTGTAGTTGTTCTTTCACATAGAGCGCCTGCCACATAGCAAGAGGGCTTTGGCGGGTAGCAATACGGATGGTACTTTTTGACATAATAGTATTATCTCTTCCGAGCGATTAGCGATATTTTTGTTTAGAAATAAGGCATTGTTTTAACACTTTAAGGCTCAATTTTCCAGTTAAGGCGCTTTGAGTCGTGATAACAATGAAAGAAATAGAGGGTTAATCGAAAAAGAAAAAAAGAAAAAGGAAATAAAAAATAAGTAAAATAGTGATCTACTACGATGAATTTATTTATTTTCTGAGTTTTATTCTTTTTATATCTATATAAAGAGTGTGGTTGTTTACAAAAATAAAACATTGATCCATTTTTGTTAACAATTGGTTGTTGGTAAATAAGATAAATGTAATACCTAATCTGAACACATTGATAAAACAACCATTATTTTAGATAACGTTTTTTTGGTAATTATTTTTTCATATATAAATATACGATAAAATTTAACAAAAATATTATTAAATAAAAATAAGCGAAATAATAAAAAATAAAAAAATAAATTAAAATTTAAAGTAAATAAATATTTAATGAACATAAAACATTTATTTAAATATTATTATTTTAATACTAAAAAATATTTCATTATTTGAATGTAAAAATAAAAAAAACAACAAGAAAAATAAAAATATATATTTATCAAGTGGTTATTTTTATTTTCATTTTTTTAGTCATTTTCTAAGTTTTGTCAGTATTTATTTTGTTGTTCATCATCAAGTAAGCAGGGGTTTTTGTAGGTTAAATGGTGGATTGAGATATTTTTATTATCATTTTTTTCACAAATAAAATGATTTATCTATATGATTATAAACATATTAATATTGAAGCTTTACACGATTAAGCCCTTAAATATCGTTTTTAGATCTTGGTGCTATATTTTGAGTTCCTCTTTACGCCTTGCGCTCAAGGTGTTAAATTGATCACGTTTCCGAGATTTTGTTAGTAAAGTTTTATCTATTAATAATGGATTAACTCAAGCTCGGTCACTTATAAACTCAGATTCTACTATCTTCTTAGTATTGTTCAGGCGAAACTCTTGTATCTTTATATTGAAACACTGAAGCAACGGCTGGATGCGATTAATCAACTCAGACTGGAACGAGCATTTGCATCGATGTGTGATGTTTTTAAACAGGTCTATGGTTTAATTCCTGTTTTATTGCATTACCACCATCCTGAGTTACCCGGCTACCTACAAGGAAATGTTCCTCACGGTACATGTTTCTTTGAACCTGATGACATGCAACGTCAATGGGCCAATAAGCTGATTAACGCATTATGTGATGAGCCAATGGAAGGGTACGCCAGCGGAGAGTTGCCAATTACTGGCATCTACTCGATGGGTAGCACTTCTTCTATTGGGCAAAGTCACTGCTCTGATATTGATATTTGGGTCTGCCATCAATCATGGCTGGATCAGGATGAGCGTGCGCTTTTACAACGCAAGTGCCAACTGATTGAACAGTGGGCTGGTGAGCTAGGCATTGACGTTACATTTTTCTTAATCGATGAAAATAGATTTCGCCATCATGCAAGCGGTAGCTTAGGTGGAGAAGATTGTGGTTCTACTCAACATATTCTTTTACTTGACGAATTTTACCGTACTGCGGTACGTCTTGCAGGTAAACGCTTGCTATGGACGATGGTGCCAGTAGAAGAAGAACACCATTATGATGAATATGTTAACTCTCTTTATGCTCAGGGCGTATTAACACCCAATGAGTGGTTAGATTTGGGGGGGTTAGGTGAACTTTCAGCCGAAGAGTATTTTGGTGCAAGTTTATGGCAGCTTTATAAAAGCGTTGATTCGCCATATAAAGCGGTATTAAAAAGTATTTTATTAGAAGCTTATTCCGCGGATTATCCTAATGGAAAACTGCTGGCATTAGAGATGAAGCAACATCTTCACCGTGGTGAAATCGTCAATTACGGTTTAGATGCTTATTGTATGATGCTTGAGCGTGTTACGCGTTATTTAGTTTCTATCAATGATTTAACCCGCCTTGATCTTATCCGTCGCTGTTTCTACCTAAAAGTGTGTGAAAAATTATCTAACGAAAAAACACAAAATGAATCCGAAGGTTGGAGACGACAAGTCTTATCTCAATTAGTGACTCAGTGGCAATGGGATAACGAACGGTTAACGATACTCGATACCCGTGATAGCTGGAAAATCGAGCGAGTACGTGATGCGCACAATGAACTATTAGATACGATGATGCAAAGCTATCGTAATCTTATCCGTTTTGCGCGTCGCAATAATTTGAGTGTCAGTGCAAGCCCACAAGATATTGGTGTATTAACACGTAAACTTTATGCGGCATTCGAAGCATTGCCTGGTAAAGTAACACTGGTTAATCCGCAAATATCACCTGATTTATCAGAGTCACATTTAACCTTTATTTATGTACCACAAGGCCGAGCAAATCGTAGCGGATGGTATTTATATAATCGTGCCCCTGATTTTGAAAATATCGTTGGGCATCAACCATTAGAATATAACCGCTACCTAAATAAATTAGTGGCGTGGTCTTATTTTAATGGGCTGTTAACAAAAGGATCTCGTGTTTATATTCATCAAGGGGATTCCTCTTGTGATGAAATTAAACTACATGAATTAGTCAGGGATATGTCGAGCCATTTCCCTATTCGTTTACCAGCTCCAACACCAAAAGCATTGTATAGCCCTTGCGAAATTAGACATCTAGCCATTATTGTCAATTTGGAAACAGATCCAACAGAAAGTTTTTCTGATCAAGTGGTTCACTTTGATTTTAGAAAATTGGATGTTTTTAGCTTTGGTGAAAAAGAGCAATGTCTTATTGGTAGCATTGATTTGTTGTACCGCAACTCTTGGAATGAGGTAAGAACTCTTCATTTCAGTGGCACACAATCTATGTTGGAATCGTTAAAAACGATTTTAGGTAAAATGCACCAAGATGCGGCGCCACCGGCCTCTGTTGAAGTATTCTGCTATAGCCAACATCTACGTGGTTTAATTCGTACCCGCGTGCAACAGTTAGTATCAGAATGTATTGAGCTACGTTTATCAACGAATCGTTTAGAGCCGGGACGTTTTAAAGCTTTACGTATTGCTGGACAAACTTGGGGTTTATTTTTTGAGCGCCTAAATGTGTCGGTGCAAAAATTAGAAAATGCTATCGAGTTTTATGGTGCAATTTCATATAACAAACTTCATGGATTGCCTGTTAAGCTGGATAAAGATGCTCGTTATTTACCTGCGGTCATTGATGGTTTTGCGTGTGAAGGGATTATCCAGTTCTTCTTTGAAACTACAGAAGATAATAATGTCTTTAATATCTATATTTTAGATGAAGCAAATCGTGTCGAAATTTATTCCCATTGTGAAGGAAGCAAAGAAGAGTTAGTGAAAGATGTTAGCCGCTTTTACTCTTCCTCTCATGATCGATTCACATATGGCTCAAGCTTTATTAATTTTAACTTGCCGCAGTTTTATCAAATTGTGAAAGTGGAAGGATCAACACAAGTGTTACCTTTTGCTGGCGGATCATTTGGTAAATTATCCGATCTAGGTAATAAAGAGGCTCAACCTGAGATGAATGTTGTTGCCCACGGATTTACAGATTATAAAGCTGTGCAACACTCTTAATTGAGTACAGGTCTATAAACAATAATGGGAGCTTTGATAGCTCCCATTATTGTAATTAACTGGGTTTCTTAGAAAGAAAACACTTCCCCACTTTGTTCTGTTATTGCTTGTGCTAGCATGGTTAAAAATTCACCACCACTTCTATCACAAATCCATTGATCATCTTTCCAATCAAAGTGATAACCACCAGAGCGTGTCGCTAACCAAATTTGATGAAACGCTTCCTGACGATTAATAATGATTTTGCTATTATTTTCAAAGGTTAATGTCATTACACCGCCATTGATTTCACAATCAATATCTGCGTCACCTTCATAATTATCAATAGTTTGTTCTATTTCTGACAAGAGTTCGTCAGCTAATTGGTGAAATTCACTGTCGTTCATCTTCATTTCCTATTTGCTTTTCGAGATCTAACTGCGATTATAGAGGATATTAACCAAATAAATGACAGGCAGATTTCGAATGAAAACGTATTTACGTTGCACTCTTGCTATAATAACACTGATTTCTCTTTCGGGTTGTGGCTTGAAAGGCCCTCTTTATTTCCCTCCTGAAGATACTCAGGCAAAAATGACGCAGTCATCCCAGCCAACCCAGCAAGTTGAGAGCACCTCAACTCAGACCAATTAGTCAATCTTAGAAACGGTAATTTCGTTTCAGGCAGGGGCAAGATGCAATTTTCAAAAATGCATGGTCTTGGTAACGACTTTATGGTGGTCGATGCCGTGACCCAAAATGTTTATTTTTCACCAGAATTGATATGTCGATTAGCTAATCGTCATACTGGTGTTGGGTTTGATCAATTGTTAGTGGTTGAAGCGCCTTATGATCCTGAGCTTGATTTTCATTATCGTATTTTTAATGCGGATGGAAGTGAAGTTGCACAATGCGGTAATGGTGCGCGTTGCTTTGCTCGATTTGTGAGACTAAAAGGGCTTACAAATAAAAGAGAGATAAAAGTCAGTACACAGTCCGGCAGAATGACCTTACACGTTATGGATAATGATGATGTGTGCGTCAACATGGGGGAGCCTGAGTTTGATCCTCAAAAAGTCCCTTTTCGTGCACAAAAAGCGGAAAAGACCTATATTATCAGGGCAATGGAACGTACTGTATTATGTGGTGTAGTTTCGATGGGAAATCCCCATTGTGTTATTCAGGTTGAAGATATCAAAACAGCCGAAGTGGAATTATTAGGGCCAGTATTAGAGCAACATGAACGTTTCCCTGAACGTGCTAATATTGGGTTTATGCAAATCGTAGACAGGAATAACCTTCATTTGCGAGTATTTGAACGTGGTGCGGGTGAAACTAATGCATGTGGTAGCGGAGCTTGTGCTGCTGCTGCGATCGGTATTTCACAAGGTTTATTAGATAAACGAGTGAAAGTCACGTTGCCTGGTGGATCGCTGTTTATCGAATGGAAAGGAGTGGGTAACCCTCTTTATATGACCGGGCCTGCGACACATATTTATGATGGGATCATCCAGCTATAATATTATTTTTTGAGAGGCTATCTGTATGACGGATAAAAATGAGCAGTTCTGTTGCCCTGAAACAAACGAACTTAATGATCAACAAGTGGTTCGTTACCTCACAGAGCATCCTGGTTTTTTTATCCGTAATGCAAGTTACATTGAGCAAATGCAAGTTCCTCATCCCGTTAGAGGTACTGTCTCATTAGTTGAGTGGATAATGTCACGCCAACGTAATCGCATTCACTATCTTGAAGAAGATATGCGTTTATTAATAGAGCAAGCTTCTGAGAATGAATCTTTGTTTAGCCAACTCTTGTTATTAATTTCTGAATTATCCAGCAGTGACTCTCTCAATGAAATGTTAGAGCGTTTAAACCTCTGGGCTAAAAGATTAGGTCTGTACTCTGTTCAATTGCGTTTATTTACTGATCGTTGGCAATTACAACCACCTTTAGATGCACAAGCGCTTGCTCTCTCTCGTCAAGCTTTTGAACACTTCCGCATTCAGCGTATGGGTGATGATAATCACTATTTAGGTATGCTCAATGGACAAGAGATCATGTTGTTGATGCCTAACGTACGGCGTTCTGGTTCGGTTGCTCTCTCATTATTAGGACATTATGGTGATTTAGGTGTGATTATTTTTAATAGTCGAGATAATCAACATTTTCAGGAAGGAATGGGAACCGTCATGTTGGATAAATTAGCCCATATCTTACCGGAATTATTAACACGTTGGGTGGCAAGACAATGAGTCAACCCAGCGATCTTCCAGAAACACTCACCACGGCTATTGAGCAATTTCTGCGTTACATTCAAGTTGAACGCCGATTAAGTCCTGTAACGGTAGAAAACTACCATCGCCAATTGATGGCCTTAGTGCAAATGATGGTCGAGATAAAAATAACGCAATGGCAATCACTTGAAAGCCAACATGTACGTATGTTATTGGCAAAAAGTCATCGAAGCGGGTTACAGCCGACCAGTTTGGCTTTGCGCTTTTCTGCGTTACGTAGCTTTCTTGATTGGCAAGTAGCACAAGGTATGCTGGATGTTAATTCTGCGAAAGGTATACGTACACCTAAATCAGGTCGTCATCTTCCTAAAAATATGGATGTAGATGAAGTAAACCAATTAATGAATATCGACTTAAACGATCCCCTTTCTGTCAGAGATAGAACCATGCTAGAGGTGATGTATGGTGCGGGTTTGCGTTTATCTGAGCTGACTAATCTCAATATTAACGATATTGACCTGAATGAAGGTGAAGTGCGTGTATTAGGTAAAGGGAGTAAAGAGCGTAAAGTTCCTTTAGGAAGAAAAGCGATAGAATGGTTACAAAATTGGTTTCCGATGCGAGAACTTTATGCACCAGAAGATAAGGCTGTTTTTATCTCAACTCAAAGTGGTAAGCGTTTATCTGTGCGTAGCGTACAAAAACGTTTTGAACTTTGGGGGATAAAACAAGGGCTAAATAGCCATGTGAATCCTCATAAGTTACGCCACTCATTTGCTACACATTTACTAGAGTCCAGCGGTGATTTACGTGCGGTACAAGAGTTATTAGGACACGCTAATTTATCAACGACACAAGTTTATACCCACTTAGATTTTCAGCATTTAGCGAAAGTCTATGATGCTGCTCATCCGAGAGCTAAGAGAGAAAAATCATAATGCGCTTTTACAGAACTCTGACGCCAATTGCAGCGATGACTTTTGATCTAGATGATACGCTGTATGACAATGTGCCAGTGATGGATAAAACGGAAAAAGAGACACTGGCTTTTATTCGCCAATATGATCTACGTTTTAATCATTTCACACAAGAAGATGTGAATGCCTATAAAAAGCCACTTATAGAAAATAATCCAGAGATATTTCATGATATTACACAGTGGCGTTGGCTTGCTGCTAGGAATATGTTGTTAGATTACAACTACAGTGAAGCTAAAGCAAAGCAAGGTGCAGATGAAATTATGGCGCATTTTGCTTATTGGCGTAGTCGTATTAATGTGCCTCAAAATACACATCAAGTCCTCACTCAATTAGCAGAAAAAATTCCGTTAATTGCCATTACAAATGGTAATGCAAATCCGCTAAGTTGTGGCTTAGGGCAGTATTTTTCACATATTTTAAAAGCTGGCCCTGATGGTCGCTCTAAACCTTATTCTGATATGTTTGATAAAGCGGCAACGCTTTTAAAAGTGCCTCATCAACAAATTTTACATGTGGGTGATCATCTTGTGACGGATGTTGAAGGTGCTGTTAATAGTGGATTACAAGCTTGCTGGATTAACCTTGATAACCGTAGTTTGTTTGAAGAAGGTGAAACTCGCGTGATGCCACATATTGAAATTACAGATTTAAGTAAACTGATAGAATTGGTTTAGCGTGATATTAGATCAAAATGGCAGAGATAAACGCAATTGAAAAAGGCTTTACTTTGCATCACGGATGAAATCCTGTTAGTTTGTTGCTTACTCACTATTTCTGTATATATCCACAGTATTTTCCTCACTAAATGATTGGTAATTATGGACGTCTCATATCTGCTAGAAGGCCTTAATGATAAACAGCGCGAAGCCGTGGCCGCACCTCGCATAAATATGTTGGTGCTTGCTGGCGCAGGCAGTGGTAAAACACGCGTATTGGTACATCGTATCGCTTGGTTATTATCTGTTGAGCAAGCTTCCCCTTTTTCTATTATGGCTGTGACGTTTACCAATAAAGCGGCAGCAGAAATGCGTCATCGTATCGAAGATTTAATTGGTACCAGTCAAGGCGGTATGTGGATTGGGACTTTCCATAGCTTGGCTCATCGTTTATTACGCGCACATTATCTCGATGCAAACCTACCACAAGATTTTCAAATTATTGACAGTGACGATCAATATCGCCTTATTCGTCGCATTGTTAAATCGATGAACCTTGATGATAAACAATGGCCTGCACGACAAGGAATGTGGTATATCAACGGTAAAAAAGATGAAGGATTACGCCCTCAGCATATTCAAACCTATGGTAATCCTGTTGAAACAACATGGTTAAAAGTGTACCAAGCATATCAAGAAGCATGTGATCGTGCGGGGCTGGTGGACTTTGCAGAGCTTTTATTACGTGCTCATGAGCTTTGGTTGAATAAGCCACAAATTTTAGAACATTACCAAAATCGCTTTACTAATATCTTGGTTGATGAGTTCCAAGATACTAACCGTATTCAATATGCATGGATTAGAATGCTGGCGGGTCAAACGGGTAAAGTGATGATTGTAGGCGACGATGACCAATCCATTTATGGTTGGCGTGGTGCACAAGTTGAGAATATTCAAAACTTCTTAAATGAATTTCCTGGCGCAGAGACTATCAGGTTAGAGCAAAATTATCGTTCTACAAGCAATATTCTAAAAGCTGCGAATGCGCTAATAGCAAATAACAGTGATAGATTAGGTAAAAATCTTTGGACTGAAGGTGCGGAAGGCGAGCCTATCTCACTATATTGTGCTTTTAATGATTTAGATGAAGCGCGTTATGTCGTTAGTCGAATTAAGCGCTGGCAAGAAGAAGGCGGCGCGCTGACAGATTGTGCCATTCTTTATCGTAGTAATGCCCAATCTCGTATAATGGAAGAAGCATTACTACAAGCGGCAATGCCATACCGTATTTATGGCGGGCAACGTTTCTTTGAACGCCAAGAAATCAAAGATGCGCTCTCTTATATGCGATTAACTGCGAATCGCCATGATGATGCTTCTTTCGAGCGTGTTGTGAATACACCGACACGAGGTATTGGAGATAGAACATTAGATATTGTTCGCCAAGTTGCAAGAGATAACCAAATTACTTTATGGGAAAGTGCATTACAGGTTATCGAACATAAAATGCTAGCAGGGCGAGCAACAGCAGCAATACAGAGATTCTTAGAGTTAATTGAGACATTAGCATCTGAAACGGCAGATATGCCATTACATGTACAGACAGACCGAATCATTCGTGATTCAGGTTTGAAAGCGATGTATGAGCAAGAAAAGGGTGAAAAAGCCCAAGCTCGTATTGAAAACTTAGAAGAGCTTGTCACTGCAACTCGTCAGTTTAGTTATCAAGATGAAGACGAAGATTTGATGCCACTACAAGCGTTCCTTTCACATGCGGCATTAGAATCGGGTGAAAGCCAGGCCGATGCGTATCAAGATGCGGTTCAATTAATGACCCTTCACTCAGCTAAAGGGCTTGAATTTTCACAAGTCTTTATTGTGGGTGTTGAAGAAGGCATGTTCCCAAGCCAAATGTCATTAGATGAAGGTGGGCGTTTAGAAGAAGAGCGTCGCTTGGCCTATGTTGGTGTAACTCGTGCAATGAAAAAGTTAACGCTTACTTACGCTGAAAACCGCCGTCTATATGGAAAAGAAGTGAGTCATCGACCATCTCGCTTTATTGGTGAGTTACCTAAAGAGTGTGTTGAAGAAGTCCGTTTACGTGCGACGGTTTCACGTCCTGTTAATCATAGCCGTTTAGGTACTCCGATTATCAGTAATGATTCGGGATATTCACTCGGACAACGTGTGAAACATCCTAAATTTGGTGATGGGACCATTATTAATATCGAAGGTAGTGGTGAGCATTGCCGATTACAAATTGCTTTTAATGGCGAAGGTATTAAATGGCTGGTGGCTGCATTTGCTCGACTAGAGTAAGTTGTCATTTAAAGTGAGCAGTTACTATCTTAATATAAAAAACACCCTTACTTGTCTATCAAATAAGTAAGGGTGTTTTTTTAAGGGATGTTTGATTTGGTTGCTTAATAATCTTGTTATCTACTCTTATTTAATGGGATTATTTGATGAAAATTTCTAGTATCTTTTTTCACACTTACACTTTTGTATCGCCTAGCTCGCGAACCTCTCCGGTATCTTCTTCTAGTTATGAGTTTTTGATCGAAAATACTGAGGAAGTTCTTTGTGATACTTACCATTCCAGTGGATCTATCAATGAATTCGAAGAGGATTTGTATTGTAAATTATTGAGACACCAGCGTGATTATGTTCCTCGTATCAATCTCAATTACAGTGTTGTGATTAACCATATTCAAGTGATTAATAACGCAATGTTTACGTTATTTAGGCGTTCATATCGCCATGCAGAAGAACTCTCAAAGAGTGTGCATTTGCTAAAGAAAAATAAGAAGAAACGCTCTCCCGCTTTTATACAGATTAGTAATTTAGCGGAAGAGTGAGTTTTGGGATTAACCGCGTCTTAAACGACGTTGGGTATAGAGTGCATCTAAGGTAAATAAAATAAGGGCAACCCAAATAAAACCAAAGGTCACTAATCTTTCTGCATCAATTTGCTCGCCATATACCATTGTGGCAAGAATAAACATCAAAGTTGGGCCAATATATTGGAAGAAGCCTAAGGTTGATAAACGCAGATGATGAGCTGCTTCAGTAAAGAGCAATAATGGTACAGTTGTAATAATACCAGCTGCGATTAACAAGGTATTCAATGACCAACTGTTTTCAAGCATATTGCTTGTTGGCGAATGGGTAAAAAATAAGATGTAAATTAACGCGACAGGGAATAACCATAATGTTTCGACTAACATTCCTGTTTGTGCATCGACACCTAATTTTTTACGCAGTAGACCATAAAGCCCAAAAGTCACAGCGAGACTTAAACCAATCACGGGTACAGATCCAAAGTGCCATAACTGAATAAATACCCCAGTAAAGGCTAAACCTACAGCTACCCATTGCATACGACGGAAACGCTCGCTTAAGAAAAGCATACCAAACAAGACGTTAACAAGGGGGTTAATAAAATAACCAAGACTAGCTTCTAGCATATAGCCATGGTTAACGGCCCATATATAGGTAAGCCAGTTAGTTGCGATAATGACTGCTGTTAGTGCCAAAAGTAGGATTTTTTTAGGTTGACGTATTAATTGGCGTAAATAAGGCCAATGACGACTAATCGTCATTAAAATCAACATAAAAAAGAATGACCATAGGATACGGTGTGTGAGGATCTCTTCAGCGGGCACTTCTTGAATGCTTTTAAAATAGACAGGGGCAATACCCCAGATCAAATAGGCGCCTAAGGCACATAAAACGCCTTTCATCGTGTTTTTCTGGTTCATGCTATCTCTGGAATTGATGGAAAGGAAATGTGTGACGGGGTTATCATACCCAATGACATTATCTAATGTGTCATTAGGCATGTATTTTTACAAGTAATTAATAACATTCTAAGCATCATAGCGCACAATGAATTTTAACAAAGACTTAACCCACAATGTAGGTTGCTGTCCCACTTGCTATATGAACTTGTTTTTCATTATGTAATTCAACACGAGCAACAGAGACTTTATTGCCACTGCGCAAGATATGGCTACTTGCAGTAAAACATTCCCCACGTCCAGGTCGTAAATAATCAACCCGTAAATCAATCGTACCCATTTTAGCGAGTTTCTGTTCTAACTGCTCTTGGGATATAGGTGCTAAACGTGTTAATGCATTACCAACACAAACTAATCCTGCACTAACATCAAGCACTGAAGCAATTAGGCCACCATGTAAAATACGTTGAGCAATATTACCGACCAATTTATCTTGGTAGCGGAATTGAATTTCTGCGTAATCTTGTTCAAAACGAACTAACTCCAAACCAATCAACTGGTTAAATGGCATTTTATATACAAAAACATGACCAATTAAGGTTTGAGCCTCTTCTAATGTTAGCTGCTTTTCCATTTTTAGGATCTCCGATATCACGTCATAAAGTTAATATAATGTTAATAATACATGACGAAACCGTAATTTCCCATTCGTGCTATAAATATAATGGTGTAAAAATATACGAGATTTAATGGCGATTACGTGTAAAATATGGTGGCTTAAGTGTAATAAAGCACATTTATAAGAACTAATTCCAAAGTAAGTACTAACTTTTATATTATTCAATAATGAAACAGGATAATTAACTATGCGTTACATCCGTTCTTTACTTGCGGTGGCTTTATTCTATCCAGCATGGGGATTTGCATCCGAAATTCAAACATCATCATCTCCTGCACCGCTTGTTCAGGGCAGTATCATTTCCGGTTTATTACAAGAATACGACTCACCTTTTGTTCTTTATCCTTATGAATCCAATTACATTATTTACACTGATACCTCTGATATGAATAAAGAGGCTATCCAAAGTTATGATTGGGGTAATAAGGCTAAAAAAGATGAGGTGAAATTTCAGCTCAGTTTGGCCTTTCCTTTATGGCGTGGTATTGCGGGTGAAAACTCTGTGTTAGCGGCGTCTTATACCCAACGTTCTTGGTGGCAATTAAGTAATAAGAAAGAATCAGCACCTTTCCGTGAGACGAACTATGAGCCACAACTCTTTCTAGGTTGGGCTACTGACTATAAATTTGCAGGTTGGACACTTCGTGAAATTGAGACAGGTTTTAATCATGAGTCAAATGGGCGTTCAGATCCTACATCTCGTAGTTGGAATCGAGTTTATGCGCGATTTATGGCACAAAAAGGTAATTTTCAGCTCGATTTAAAACCATGGTATCGTTTTAGCGAAAGTGCACAACGTGATGATAATCCAGAAATTAATCGTTACATGGGCTATTATCGTTTAAAAGCAGGTTATCGATTAGGTGAGAGTGTGATCACTGCTACTGGGCGCTATAACTGGAACAGTGGCTATGGTGCTGCTGAATTAGGTTGGAGCTATCCAATTACTAAGCATGTTCGCTTTTATACCCAAGTATTTAGTGGTTATGGTGAATCGATGATTGACTATAATTTTCGCCAGACACGTGTTGGTGTGGGTGTGATGCTGAATGATATGCTGTAATTTTCCTCGTTCTGGGGTAGCATAACGCTATAAATGATGACGGCACCTTCATATTGGTGCCTTTTCTTTGACTCCTCATCATAGTTTTTATCAGCAGCTTTTCAGAGGAACGGCGTGTCCACAGCAGAAGTTCTTAATTCAATGCCATCAGCACAGACTATTTTGCGAGAAACCTTTGGTTATCAGCAATTTCGTCCTGGTCAGCAAGAGATCATCCATACTATTACAACAGGACGTGATTGCCTTGTTGTGATGCCAACAGGGGGTGGAAAATCCCTTTGCTATCAAATCCCAGCATTATTGTTAGATGGATTAACCGTCGTTGTGTCGCCTTTGATTTCCTTGATGAAAGATCAAGTCGATCAGCTTTGCCTTCATGGCATTGAAGCTACTTATTTAAACTCAACACAAACTCGTGAAGAGCAACTTGATGTTCAAGTGCGTTGTCAAAAGGGTGAAATAAAACTGCTGTATATTGCTCCTGAACGTTTGATGATGGAGAGTTTTCTTCACCAGTTAGTGCAGTGGAAACCTGCATTGTTAGCTGTTGATGAAGCGCACTGTATTTCACAGTGGGGGCATGACTTCCGCCCTGAATATCGAGGAATTGGATTATTAAGGCAATATCTCCCCGATGTTCCAATTGTTGCACTGACAGCAACAGCAGATAACACAACGCGTTATGACATTATAAATCAGCTAGTCTTGCATGATCCTTTAATTCATATCAGCAGTTTTGATAGGCCGAATATCCGCTACACTTTAGTTGAGAAATACAAGCCACTTGATCAACTTTGGCTCTTTATTCGTGGTCAAAAAGGAAAGTCAGGCATTATTTACTGCAATAGCCGCAGTAAAGTAGAAGAAACCGCAGAGCGACTCAGTAAGCGAGGGTTGAGTATTGCGGGTTATCATGCCGGAATGGAAATGACACAGCGAGCCAAAGTGCAAGAGGCGTTCCAGCGTGATGATTTGCAAATTGTGGTTGCAACCGTTGCGTTTGGAATGGGGATAAACAAGCCTAATGTGCGTTTTGTGGTTCACTTTGATATACCCCGTAATATTGAATCTTATTACCAAGAAACTGGGCGAGCAGGGCGAGATGGATTACCTGCAGAAGCCGTATTATTTTACGATCCCGCTGATATGGCGTGGTTGCGTCGTTGTTTAGATGAAAAGCCAGAAAGTGACCAAAAAGCGATTGAAATGCATAAGCTCAACGCAATGGGGGCATTTGCTGAAGCACAAACATGCCGACGACTAGTACTCCTTAATTATTTCGATGAACATCGACAAAATGCCTGTGGTAACTGTGATATTTGTCTTGATCCTCCTAAACAATATGATGGATTGGTCGATGCGCAAAAGGCTTTATCCTGCATCTATCGTACGGGGCAGCACTTTGGGATTGGTTATATTGTCGAAATATTAAGAGGCGCGAATAATCAACGTATTCGCGATGCAGGGCACGATACATTACCTGTTTATGGTATTGGTAAAGCACAAAGTCATGAACATTGGGTGAGCGTGATACGCCAACTTATTCATTTAGGGATGGTGACACAAAATATTGTACACCGCTCTGCATTACAGCTTACTGAGATGGCAAGACCCATCTTACGGGGTGAAGTTCCATTACAATTAGCCGTGCCTAGATTATTAAGTCCAACAAAAAGCCGTAATCAACAAACAAAAAATGCACATAGACAGTACGATAGAAAATTATTTGCGAAACTACGTAAATTACGTAAATCTATTGCTGATGAAGAAAATATTCCGCCCTTTGTGGTCTTTAATGATGTCACATTGATAGAGATGGCAGAGCAATGCCCTGTTTATCCTGATGAGTTGTTATTAATAAATGGTGTCGGTCAACGAAAATTAGAACGATTTGGACCCGCTTTTATGATACTGATCCGTGACCATATTGAGGGCTTCGAATAACGCCAACAAGGAGAGCCAATGACAACCACTCTTTTTAAACATTCGTGGTTATCTCGTGAAAAGCAGTTTTCTGCTTTTACGAATGGCACTTTATTGGATTTTTGGAACCAGCGTAAAGAAGGTGAGTTTACGGGCGTTGATGGCGTAAAGATCCGTTATGTTCATTGGCGTTCAGCATCGCACAATAAAGCACTAGTAATTTCTTCAGGCCGTAGTGAAAGCTATGTAAAGTACCCTGAAGTTGCATTTGATTTTTTCCATATTGGCTACGATGTTTTTTTGCTTGATCATAGAGGGCAAGGCCTGTCAGGCAGACTATTAGAAGATACACAAAAAGGTCATGTAGAAAAATTCAGTGATTATATTGATGACTTCTCAACATTCATTGATACGATAGTGCTGCCTTATCAATACCAACATTATTTTGCATTAGCCCATTCAATGGGTGGTGCTATCTTAGCGGGATATCTTCTAAAACATCCTCATGTTTTTAAAGCAGCCGCATTAAGTGCGCCGATGTTTGGTATTAATTTACCGATACCTCGCTGGGTGGCTAATTTTTTAGTCAATCGAGCAGAACAAAGTCAATCTGAAAGAAATAACTACGCAGTATCAACAGGTAAATGGTTTCCACTACCTTTTATTCTTAATGTGTTAACACATAGCCATGAACGATACCGTCGTTATTTACGTTATTACGCTGATTATCCTGAATTACGATTAGGTGGCCCTACTTATCATTGGATAGGAGAAAGCCTACAAACAGGGGATTGGTTAATTGAACATGCGGGAGAGATTGATACCCCTTTATTAGTGCTTGAAGCTGAGCATGACAAGGTGGTGGATAATCAAGAGCTAAGGGCTTTCTGTGAACGTTATAGTCAGTCCAGAACAAGAGAAGAAAAGCAAAAATTGCCACTGGTGATTAAGGGTGCGCATCATGAAATCTTGTTCGAAATAGATAAGCTACGCTCACAAGCATTGAATGAAATCTGTGAGTTTTATGATAAGCATTTATTTTAATCAGGAATGTGTATGTATTCGATAGTCGCTTCAGATCTTGATGGCACGTTGTTATCACCTAATCATGTATTAACTCCCTATACGCAAGAAACACTACACCTACTTATTAATAAAGGGGTGCATTTTGTATTTGCAACGGGTCGTCATCATGTTGATGTTGCTCAAATTCGTGACGGGTTAGGCATTAACGCTTATATGATAACGTCTAATGGTGCAAGAGTGCATAACACGCATGGTGACCTTATTTTTAGCCAAGATCTTGAGCCTGAAATCGCTTATGACTTGGCTCTTATGGTTTTTGAACACCCTGAAATTGAAACTAATATTTATGCTGGTGACTACTGGTATGTTAATAAAGAGATGCCGGGGGCTTGTGAGTTTTTTCGAGAATCAGACTTTAGCTATGAATTATATTGTAAAACCGGATTCCCGACTACCAATGTCTGTAAGGTCTTTTTCACCTCTGAAGATCATGAGCTATTACTGAAGCTAGAGAATGAAATTAATCAGCGTTGGGGTGATAAGGTCAATGTGAGTTTCTCACTGCGTAATTGCTTAGAAGTGATGGCAGGGGGCGTATCTAAAGGTGAGGCACTAGAGAAAGTGGCTGAACTGATGCAACACTCAGCGAAAGATGCTATCGCATTTGGTGATGGTATGAATGACAAAGAGATGCTAAAGATAGCGGGTAAAGGTTGCATTATGGAAAATGCCCATCAGGCATTAAAAGATCTGCTACCCAATATGGAAGTCATTGGTGCTAATGCGGATGAAGCAGTTCCTCATTATTTACGCAAGTTATACCAAGTGTGATCCCTTCTAAAGAACAAGGCGAACAAAATGTTGTTCGCCTTGTTCTTTGTTCTTTTTAAATCTATCTACATTTCGTCAGTGGTATTGCATCGTAAACTGCAATGTTCCATTTGCTTTGCCTGCACTCGTTGTATTAGATGTTTGGATATATCCTGCCTCTAAAGGAATAGAATAACTGCCTGCGGCGTTATTTTTTTCACTCACAGTAATTAATTGCCCCAGCTTAATAGGCTGATTTTTATATTTAACTTGGATACCGTAACCCTTAGCGGTATTGCTGTCTGTTGGGTTACTTAAACCAATGGTTCCAGTTGTTTGTTGGTCATCAGCAACACCATCAAATCGGATCTTAATTGGTGAAACCGGATCACAACTCAAATTAATATTAAAATCTTTGATACTCTCTGGGCTGACAGAGCCAACACCATTAAAACTCGATTTAGGTACTGCACCCAGTGGCACATTAATATTATTATTCACAACATCACAGCCACTAGAGATGATGTTTAAAGATGATAGATTAATTTTAGGTTCACTTTTTCCTACATAGTCACTGGTAATAAAGCCATTATTGTAGAGAATAAGCATTGCGACCCATGACGCTGGGATCGTTTGTGATTTCACATTATCTCGTAATTTATAAAGCTTCATTTCTAATGACACAGAATAATTACCGCTGGTCGCATTAGTTGAGCAAATAAGGCGATTACTGTAGTTACCATCAATATTTTGCTGACCATCGACATAAGCAGAGCCACTACAACTCCCACTAATGGTGCCATGTAAGGTATAACCTACACCACTGCTGTTAAGCTCTTTGACATAAGCGCCATTGACTCTTGGGCTTGATGCATTAAAAGAGCCTGGTAAATAAATCCCTGGTCTTACTGCACCACCGGAGAGATTCCACCAAGTCCATGCATTCACAGTTCCTAAATTAATCGTTGCGACTTCGGTTAAAATAGGTGCTGAACGTGAGACATAAATGGGAGCAGAATAGGTGACTGTTTTAGTGGTAAGGTCTGCCCTAAACTCTGCAAATGTGGTTGATGTATACAAAACAGCAGACAGACAACCAAGAGTTATATATTTATTCATTGTGCTCACCTATCTGCATTCAAGTTGTAAAAATTGGATTTTTTCTAAGGCAAGATCCACATTTAATGCTGTTTGGCACTGTTCGACAGCACTATTGCCCCATTTAGCACGTAGTTGGCTACGTTCAGGTACGCCATTTAAGAAAACTTCACCATCATTGGCTACAATCCCACTTGAAAGCACTTGGTCATCTTTATAAATCTCAACTTGGGTACCAAATGGCAGTGGTGTTCCGTTGTAGTGTAAGTTTGCAAGTACTCGAGCGCCTTTTCTTGCTTTGAAATCGGCTAAGACAATTGCTCCTTTGGTTGGAATAACGGTTGTTGATGTTAATTCAACATCGTTATTACCCGTTAAAGAAGAGGGATCAACCGTCACTTTATTACGTTCATAACGTGAAACATTCGGAATAACGGCATAGCCTTGTGCATTGGTATAAAGGCTTTGCGCGTTACTGACTTTTAAGTTATCAATATCTTCTGCTTTAATTAAAATAGCAGAATCGTAAATGGTGCGAGAGGAGGTGATCCCTCCTTGATGAACCAAAAGTGCACCCGTCGCGCCCCAATTTATTGATTGATAGCGTTTGTCGTAATTGTAACCTGCACTAATCTCGCCTCCAGAAGCACTGTAGTTGCCATTAACAGAGCCACTGTATTCTTGACGAGAATGATTGTAGTTTTGTGAAATATCATATTGCAGGTTGTTATCTTTTAACTGTGTACCACTTAAACTCACTGAACTAATAGAATCACCTTGTTTGCTGGTGTTATAGCGATAACTTAACCAGTTGTTATTCTGAGCAATATTAAATGGAAGACTAAAGTTAATAGATAAAATCTGATCGGCTAATCCATTTTCTTGACGCTTGTTATAGGCATAAGAGACGCTATAACTTAATGCACGATAATTTGAATTAAAACTCACATTTACATTGCGATCGACTCTGTCTTGATACCAATAATATTGTTGATAACCATTTAATGAGAGATAGCCCATATCTCCTAAAGATTGCGATACAGATAACTGAAACTGTTTTTTCTTACGATAGAGATGAGAAAATCGCTCATTAGCCGCTGAGAAATCGTAATAATCTTTTGTTGAATAGCGATAAGAAGCTAATGAAAAACCCGTTTTGGTATCAGGTAAATATTTTGAGTATTGAACACGATAAGATTGTCCTTGGGCTTCATTGTCATTTATTAAGGTTGTTTTCGCGTGAGTAATGTCCGCAGAAACGGCACCCAAATAGCCAAGATTAATCCCAGTACCTAATGCATAAGCTTGATAATCAGCAGAGATTAATGTGCCACCATAAATGGAAAAATTGTAAGGAAGCCCATAAATAGCAGAGGTTTGAAAGAAATTAGGTTTTCTTGCAGCTGCGTCTGCATGATATTTACCAATATCTACACTGTATTTTAAGCTACCCGCGCGTTGCATCATGGGAACAGCAGAAAAAGGTTGTGAAAAGGTACGGGTTGTTCCATCGGCTTCTTCGATCGTAACTTGTAAATCACCGCTGTAAGAAGTGGGATATAAATCTGAAATAGCAAACTCACCTGGTGGAACGGAGGTCTGATAAATAATGCTGTTATTTTGTCGAACGGTGACAACAGCATTACTTTGCGCGATACCTCTGACGATGGGAGCAAATCCACGTTGGCTTTGTGGCAACATGCTTTCATCAGAAGCTAATTTAATACCACGATAAGGAATACTTTCTAATACATCATTATCAGAAGCGGTTTCACCTATAGTTAAACGACTTTTTAAACTACGAATATCTCGTTCAACATAAGTCTGTAAGCTATTCCACTGAGATGAATTATCACTGTTTTTATTGTAGTTACTGTGGTTACGTAAACGCCAAGCGCCCACGTTAACACCACTACGTAATCCTAAGAAAATAGAGTTACTATTATTTTGGTCACGATACCAATACTGATTTTGACGATAAGTGTAATTTACAAAGGCAGCATTTATGCCATCGTTCCATTGTGCTGGTGGAATATAGCCTTGCCCATAATTGTATAAAGCAATTTGTGGTATAGAAAACGACAAACGTGCTCGTGAAAAATCATACTCATACTTTGCATTTGGAATAACGCTAGCAATATCGGTAACTGTTGATGTACTCGCTTGCTGGTTAAATTGCGAAGTTGCAGACTCTTTTACTCCCCAATTTAATAAATCTTGTTTGGTGAGCTCTGGCGCTAGTGTCTTTTTTTCTTCATCAAAAATAAAACGGACTTGGCGATTATCGATTAATTTATTATTGAGATAAATATCAACAGAATAGATACCAGGAAGTTGTCCTCCAGTATAAGAAAAATAATCAAGGCTATTAATATCCGCGACCTGATTTTCTATTCCTAAATTGAGCGCATCAGGATTAAATTGCTCTTCAGCAATGACCTGATAAGGAAATAAAATAGAGGCTATCGCCATGGCAAGTAAACAGTGGCGATAGAGATTATCAGTAGGAAATACCGATAATCGTTTTGTAGGTAATGCGATGATGGATAAAGTCATAACTCTACACTCTTAATTTAATACTTTATCTACAGTTGCACCGTAGTCATTAATAAACTGCACAGTGACTTTCTGAGCAATTGGACTCTCTTTAAGTAATACGACTTCTTGATAAGGGTTAATTAAAGGGTCGTAAGGGTAGCGTTTGTCATCAATAAAAATATGTTTGATCGTGAGGTGATAAGGTGTTTTGTTGTTAAGCACCAAGCCTTGGCTTTGTTTTGATAATTCGACGTTATTAAAGTTAAGTGGCTCAATATCATGGGAGCGTAAAAAGAGTTTAAATTGAGAATTAATGACGAGTTGCAATTGATTCTCAGGGCTCTTTTCAACAGGTGGGATTGATTTTATATTAAGCCAATAGACGACTTCAGTATTGGAATTTAACGGTTCACCAGTATAGGAAATACGCGCAGTTCCTGTTCCATCAGGCTCAATACGAAAAAGCGGTGGTGTTGCAATAAAAGGGGGTTTTTCTGTGCCTTGAAAAGCAGAAACCCAACTTTGGATGAGATAAGGTTTTTCTTTATCGGTATTTAGAATAGGAATGCTTATTTCACGAGCATTATCGTTATAAACAAATCGAGTTCCCCCCACACTTACTCCAGCAGCATGGCTTACCGTTATGAGAGAAAATAATAAAAATAGAGTTAGAAAAATATTCTTTTTCATAAATGGCGCTACAAAGTTAAGGGAAATAAGAGGGTAATAAGGATTACCCTCGTTTTTATTATTTATATTGGATGCTATAAACAGCAGATCCATTTGCTGGGCCTGGTGTTGCTTGGGCTGTTGCTTTGTAACGTGCAACATAATCTAAGTTAATTTCAGTTCCTTTGATTTCGACTTCTTTTGAATCGTCATATAGGTTTATTTGAGATACGGCATCTTTTTCAAACAGAGCGATACCCACATTTGTCGCGCCACCAGAGACTTGGTCAATGGCTAAAATATCGCTATCAATTGCATCACGAGTCCCGCCAAAACGGACAGCGACTGTCGTATCAACAGGACAATCAATTAGTTTAATAGTGAAGTCTTTAAGGCCAGCAACTTCACCTTTAGTCGCTAAACTTTTTGATGATACTTTTCCTAAATCTACGGTTAGATTTTTAGAAGAACTATCCACAGTACAGGCTTGATCTGTTATTTCTCCGGTAAAATTAATTGTGCCCGATGCAAAAGCAGCAGGTGCAGAAAGTAGAGAGAGACTCATCCCTAATAAATAGAGAGATTTATTTAATTTGCTCATGAACGGTCCTATATAAAAAGTAATTATCTTTACTTTTTAATTTATTTATAAGTATAGATTTAAGTATTGGTTTATTCGCATATAAAATATGCCAATAAAATATAACATCACGAAAAATTTAAGTTAATAAAGATTTACATGAGTTTTTTTGTCTTTATATCAAATTATTTAATGTTCGTTTTTAAAATTAAAAATAATGTTTAATTAGTCACAAATTAAATCTTGGTATAGTCATTTATTATTTATTAAAGATAATAAATTTGTTATATCTCCTGTTGAAAATGAATTTTTATTCAAATAAAGATAGAACTTATATTCTTTATCTTCATTATGTATATTTAATTTTTTAATCGTATTTTTATTCAATTCTTCTTGAACAACCGTTAAAGGAAGTCGAGAATAACCAAGGCCTTGCTTAACAAAGTTTATTGCTGTTTCCACAGAGCCAACATGAATAATTTGGTTATTATGATCGGCATCTGAGCTGTTAGCGAGTAAAGAAATATAAGTATGTTGTTGTAATTCCTTTGATAATTCATCATGTTGTAGATGTTGTAAAACACTCTTAGGATGTGTTACTAACACTGTTTTAATACTTTCTAAATCAATGGGTTGCAATGATTTTATATTGTAATGTGTTATCACCAAATCTTGATCTTTTTGTGCTAAAAAATCTGATTTACTAAGCGCTGTTTTATGAATATTAATATCATAGTGTTTATTGTCTTTAATAAATTGAGAAATTTTATTCCAGAAAAGACCTGAAATATATAAAGGATCTATCAGTATGTTTATCTTTAACTTATTGTTAAATAAAAAATTTTTAGCCTCTTTTTCTAATGAAATCGCTTTTTCAGTAATTTCTCTAGAGAGTTCAAGTAATACTTTACCTTCATGAGTAAGTACCGCTCGCCTTTTCTCTAAAGAGAGGATCTCAACGCCTAAAGTCTGCTCTAATTTATTGATAGTATAGCTAATTGATGATTGTGTTCTATATAATGCATCTGCGGCCTGAGCAAAGCCACCGTAGTCAACGACAGCTTGTAAGGTAATCCACTGATCGAGAGTCGTTCGGGATTTTTCCATAATGGAACCTTTATATTATTGTTTATTTAATACTCATTAAAAATGAAGCTAGCAATATATCTTAGCATTGTTAATAGGTAGTAATACTCATTTTAAAATCAAGTTTAAAAAATATTAACATTATAATCTGTAATGTCATCTATTAATAAGTAATACAATTCTAAGAAAAGTATTTATTATTTTTTATTTGAAGATTTTTATTTTATAAATTAGACATGTTTTTTTTATTCTTTTTCGTTATTTTTTTCCATATAACTAAAAGGTGTTACTTGGAACAATAAGTAATATCTTCTATTTATATTATTGTTGATGTTTATTCATTTTTTATTTTTAATTTAATTTTTTATTAAGTTATAGATTTTAATTAAAGTATGTTTTAAATTTTATTGTTTTAAAATAATCGTGAATTTATTATTTATAATTATTTTTCTTTTTATTTTTTATCTATTCTTATTCATTCTTAGCATTAAAACTTAGAATGTTAAATATTTTATATTTGACTTAAGGTGATTAAAGTAAGATAAATAAGACTGCCTTTAACGATAGTTGCTGTTTATTAATCCAAATTAGACTATTTTTTAGTGCTAAATATCGATATTCAGAAGTGTTCTACTATGTAAAGCTATTGGCATTTTAAATACTGATGTTAAGTATTGTACGCTATAAATGACTTAATTTATTTAACTTAGGGAAGGAAAATGATCGGTTAGCGATAATAATTTAAAAGCTAAAAACCAACAAAGAGTAATTTCTACTCATTTAAGGAGTGTAATTAAGTATAAAAACGTAATGACATGATTTAGATCAATAATTGTAAGCTGATTTTATTTAGGAGTCCGATTCCGTTAACAGAGCGGTAAAATAATAAAGGTAAGACAAAATATATTTCACCTTAAGGTAAATTAAATACCTTATCCAAAATGACATTTTATTTTCTGGATAAATTGGTCATTAGTTAGAAAAATATACCGTATTAAAAATATTTTCCTGAAAGAATAGTGAGCTTTTTATGATGCTCACTTTATTATATTCATACTACTATCGAGTGGTAGATAGTTTCTTTATGTTATTACTTATCAATTTTATTAAACAAAAAATCAAAAAATAATTTGTTTTTTTTCTAGAAATAAGAGGCTAAGAAGAAAATGCGGATTAATTTTATACAATCAATAAGCTATAAGAGAAACAGCTACACAGAATAGAATAAAAAAGGCGTCAGAAAAGGGGATGAAAGGAATGAGGAAGAAAAGAATAGAGCCATTACCTTTCTTTTTTTTCAAGAAGATAATGGCTTTTTATCAAATAAATTGAAGGGGGATTATAACCCACCGACTTCTCTAGGTGTTGCTCGCATTGAGCTACGAATTGTATTACCCATCATATCCACTCTTGCTTGGAATGGTGGGAATGGTAATGGGATACCATGTTCTGCAAAAGCTAAGAGAATATTTTGATGAATTTCATGTCTCGCTGGCATTCTATGCCCCATCTCTGCGGCATAAACACGTAATTCGAAAATCTGAATACCTTGTTGTAAATCGACTAAATAAACCTCAGGCGCTGGGTTCTCTAAAATCATCGTAGAGCGTTTTGATGCTTCTAATAAGACATTGGTGACGTGCTCACTGTTGCAGTCTGCGGGGGCAGGAATGGTCATCACAATACGGGTAACAGAGTCCGACAGAGACCAGTTAATAAATTGTTCTGTGATAAAGGCTTTATTCGGTACGATAATCTCTTTTCTATCCCAGTCGGTCAACGTTGTCGCTCGGGTGTTGATCTTAGAAATATTCCCCGTCAAATTACGAATGGTTACGGTATCACCAATACGGATCGGTTTTTCAAATAAGATCATCAACCCTGAAATGATATTGGCAAAAATTTCTTGTAAACCAAAGCCTAACCCAACCCCCATTGCTGCGACTAACCATTGTAATTTTGACCATTCAATCCCTAATAAAGAGAAGCCTACAATACTACCAATTAGAGTGATGCTGTATTTAGTCATGGTAGTAATGGCATAGCCTGTACCTGGCGTTAAATCTAAATGTTGTAAAATAGCCAGTTCAAGTAAAGCGGGTAAGTTTCTCACCAATTGCGTAGTGATAATAATCACAAGGATCGCCACTAAAATAGATCCCATGGTAATAGGTTGTATGGTGTTAACTCCATTCACCGATGAGGTTACATCCCAAAGACGAATATTATCGACAAAGGAAAATGCAGTGTTTAATTCAGACCATAATAAGATCATCGACACTAGTGCAATCATAGTCAGAATAGAGCGAACTAAACCAATAGATTGCGCACTGATTGCATCAAGGTCTATTTCTTGAGCCTCTATTTCTAGCCCTACAGTACTCTCACCGCTACTGCCTACTATGGTATTTTCATCTTCGCCTTTTGCACGTTGGGCGAGAATTTCAGCTCGTTTCTGTTTAGCTCGTTCAAAGGCTAATTTACGACGTTGAATAAGCATCCAACGTTGAATAATGTGATAGATAATCAGTAAAGCAAACCAAATTGCTACTGACATTTCTAAACGGCCAAGCAAGACAATCGAGGTAGAAAGGTAACCTAAAACAGCGGCTAATCCTGCAATAACAGGAGCAAGAAGTAAGAACCACCATAAGATAGTGTTTATTGCATTATCACCAGATCCATGTTTATCAAGATAAAGGGGAACATGGGCTTTTTTAAGACTGGAAGTAATAAAGCTTAGGGCGATACAGAGTAGCAAGAAACAGAAGCGACCAACGGTTGGTGCAAATTCTCTATCACTATAATATTCAAAGGTAATTAATGACATCATCAGCGGGACGATGACAAAAATGGAAAGCTGGTAAAAACGCATTGCTTTTTTGACTCTACTTTCTTTCCATTTAAATTGAGCAATAAATAAACCGTTATGACGTGCGAAGGTTGCACTGATCATAAATAGCCACAACACGGGAGCGGCCGCCGTTACACCATAGCCAATTGCGCCAGCCATTGGATAACGCCATTCAACACTTTGTAAGCCATAACCAACCGCAGACCATAACAGAGGTAGCGGAAGTGCAATTAAAATAGACCAAAATACGGTGCGTATTGTCAGTGAAAAATGATCTTGAGTGACTTTACCAATACGGTTACTGACCCTTTCAAGAAAGGCGTTGTAGTGCTTTCGAGTACGAAGGCTAAAACCAACAATTGATAAGGTAACAAACAGGAATAGAAACGTATCTTGGTTTTTAAGCATGCTAACAGCTGCATGGCCTAATTGTGAAAAGGTATCTAACGAAAGTAACCGAGTGATATCTTTGACTAATAAAACCGGATAATTGAATTTGATAGGGCTGATATCGGCAACCCAGAACATATAACGGTTTGTCGCGTCTTTTGTTTCTTTTAAAGCATCCGCTAATTGTGTTGTGGCAACTTTCAGTTTTGTTAACTCAAGAATTTGAGAATCATAACCGGATAGCAGAGAATTTAATAATTCATGGCGTGCTTGGATAAGAGAATCAAAAATATATTGCTGAGCTTCAGGCAATTTAGAGCCATCGGCAGTTTCTGGTGGCTGGATCTTACTTAAGTTTTCCAGCATATCCTCATAACCTAAACGCTCAACACGTAATTGAATAATATCTCTATCAAGTTCTTGTGAACGAGGCATTTCAGGTAAACGAGAAAGTTGTGTTCTTAGTGCTTCACCTAAGGCTGTTGAGCCACTTAACCATTGAGCTTGCTCTCGAATAGTTGTTAGTGTTTGGCGGACTTGTTGTGTTTGTTGGGTGGTGATGCGCTGTTTTTCTGATAGCTCACTCATTTCCTGAGTTTGTTTATTCAGGATCTGCGAAAGTTCACGATTAGTTTGGATCTGTTTTGTCAGAAACTCAGGTAATTCGCCACCTTGTTCTGCTAACATCTCTGTTTTTTCTAACGCAAGATCAGCGACTTCTTGGCGTTTTATATTCAATAAACTACGTAATTGTTGTAGTTGTACATCAAGGCGTTGATAGCGTTTTTTAAATAGTTCTAAGCGAAGACGTGCTATTTCTTGGCGATTATTCGCTGATAGCTGTGCCATTTCTAGCTCATTAACCATCGCCTTACGAGCTGTTACTTCAGCTTGAGTCAGCTTATTTTGAGCTTCTGTTAACGGTGTTGTTGATGCACTGACAGAGGCAAGCCTTGCTGTTGCGTCACTCAATAAACGACGTGCTTCCGAGAGTTGTTGAGGCAATAAATTTAAAGACTCACTGATTTCACGGCTTTTGTCTTGTTCTTGCTGTTGAAGCCTTGCTTGCTCCATTAATTGGCTACTGACTTGAATAATTTTCTGTTCTAAATCAGGAATGCTAATTTTTTCTGGGATAGTTGGAACTGCGTGACTTTCTTCAAGAAGCTTAGTTCTGAGTTCTTTGGTGATCTCTGGATAATCATCAATGGTTTTTTGATAGTTGTCTGCATTTTTTTGCGCTTTTTCACCATCATTAATCCAGTTGATAGTGCCTTGTAGCGCCTGAACAGCCTCAATATCTTGAGGATTAGTACTTCCTTCAAGTTGTTTAATATCTTGACGTAATTTCTCTACATCTGCTGATATTGCAGATGTGCTTAACGAAAAAGTCAAAAAGAGCGAGAAGAAAAGACTGATTATCAGGCGCACAAAGGTTACTCCGAATTACGTATTATTCACTGATGGCGTTAGCGTCATTGCCAGCAACATTGATGATGGAACCTAATTGTTCCCCCATTAATGTAACGGAGCCATTTATAAGATCTTTATTCAATTGAACGGTATTTTCAGGGAAAAGGTTGATGACTGTTGAGCCTAACTTAAATCGGCCCATTTCCTCACCTTTTTTCAAGAATATCGCTCCTGCTTTGTCTGCTTGAGGATAAGTCCAACGTTTAATAATACCTTCACGAGGCGGTGTTACCATGCCACACCAAATCGTTTCAATACTACCGACAATAGTTGCACCTACCAGAATTTGTATCATTGGACCAAATTGTGTTTCAAAAAGACAAATAATGCGTTCATTACGTGCAAATAAGTTTGGTACATTGGCCGCCGTTAATGGATTAACGGAGAAGAGATCACCAGGAACATAAATCATCTCTTTTAATAAACCATCGCAAGGCATGTGAACACGGTGGTAATCGCGAGGCGAAAGATATGTCGTAATAAACTGACCATTACGGAACTTATCTGCCAACATAAAGTTACCTGCGAGTAACGCTTCAAGAGTGTAATGATGTCCTTTAGCTTGCAGAATTTGATCGTCTTGGATAAGACCAAGTTGGCTGACAGCACCGTCTGCTGGTAATGCAAGTTTGTCATCACCTTCAACAATAGGACGTACGCCGTCTTTTAAAGCCCGGATAAAGAACTCATTGAATGTTGAATAAGCTTGGAACTGGCTGTCTTTCGCTTCATTCATATCGACTTTATAGGCTTTTGCGAAGGCTTTGATAACAAACTGGGTGATTGCACCCGCTTTTTTGTTTGCAAACCAACCTGCTAGCTGTGTGAGCCATAATTTAGGCAATAAATACTGTAGTTTAATTTTTAGCTTGTCCAAAATGGCAACCTCTGGGATTAAACGATAAAAAATAGACAAAAGGGGTCTATTGTACCCACCCTTAATAGGGTTGTCAGTGAATCAATTATTAAGAGTCTAAATTAATGTTCTTACGAACTTTCACCTGACTCATACTTTCTAAAATACGATGGTAGTTTTCAAAGCGTGTTTCTGATATTTCACCCTTCTTTACGGCTTCACTGATTAAGCAACCCGGATCGTCTAAATGTTTACAATCGCGGAATTTACAACCACCAAGGTACGGTCTAAATTCAACAAATCCTTTTGTCACTTGATCAGGCGTTAAATGCCATAAGCCAAATTCACGGACACCTGGAGAATCAATCACATCTCCGCCTTGTGGGAAATGGTAAAGACGTGATGCGGTTGTTGTATGTTGCCCTAAACCAGAGTTATCAGAGACCTGATTAACAACAATACTTTCTTCCATCGGTGGTAGTAGCGTGTTAAGTAAGCTTGATTTACCCACACCAGACTGCCCAGCAAAAATAGAGATACGGCCGATAAGTTCTTGCGTGAGCGCATCTAGCCCTTCTTTAGTATAGCTAGAGACTTCAAGGACACGATAACCAATGTCTTTATAAGTCTGCATCCATTCACTAACTGTCTTACGACTTTGTTCATCTAACATATCGATTTTATTGAGCACAATTAGAGGTTCAACATTTAACGTTTCGCAAGCGACAAGGTAACGGTCGATAATATTTAAAGACAACTCAGGCAAAATGGCGGAGACAATAATAATCTGGTCAATGTTTGCCGCAATAGGTTTAATTCCATCATAATAGTCAGGGCGTGTTAGCACAGAGGTACGCTCATGTACCGCTTCAACGATACCATTCACTCGGACATTTTCTTGTATTTGTAGCGCAGGGCGCCACACAACTTTATCACCTGTCACTAAGGATGAAATTGTGCGTCGGATATTGCATCGAGTAATCGAGCCGTCAGTTGCTTCAATATCTGCATGTTGGCCAAAACGGCTAATGACTAAACCTTCGGACGCTTCGCCTAATTGCGTATCGTCTAATTCAACGTGGTTTTTTTTCTCTTTGCTCTGCAAACGCTTTTTATGGTTTTCTTGTACTCGACGTTGCTGGCCTTTAGATAATTTACGTTTTGTCACCGATCCTCACTTGTATTATTCGGTTAGATGTTCTTCTGTCGTGCTTATTGAGTAAACGCGCTATGATAAACGCTAAAATATCATGTCTCACACTTAGAAACAGCTAGGATATATTATGTCAAAAAGCGAGAACAATCTGATCTGGATAGATCTGGAAATGACCGGTCTTGATCCTGAATGTGACCGTATCATCGAAATTGCCACCATTGTGACAGATCCTCAACTTAATATTTTAGCCGAAGGCCCAGTAATTGCTGTACACCAATCGGATGAACAACTGAGTTTAATGGATGAATGGAATACTCGCACTCATACTGGTAGTGGTTTAGTTGAGCGTGTGAAAGCCAGTCAATATGATGATAATTCAGCACAAAAAGCGACAATTGAATTCCTAGAAAAATGGGTGCCTAAAGGGGTATCACCTATTTGTGGCAATAGTGTGGGCCAAGACCGACGTTTTTTGTACCGTTATATGCCAGAGCTAGAGCAATATTTTCACTACCGCTATCTTGATGTCAGTACATTAAAAGAGTTGGCGCGTCGTTGGAAGCCTGAAATTTTAGACGGTTTTAAGAAAAAGAATACTCATCAAGCATTAGATGATATTCGTGAATCTATTGCAGAGCTAGACTATTATCGTAAGACCTTTATTAAAGAGTGAAAAATGTGCACTCATGATTGATATTGCATCATTGTGATGATTTTATCAGCATGCAATCAAAAAAACGCATTTTTTTGTTGATAAGGGCTTGCGGTTAAGCATTTTTCTCGTATAATGCGCTTCCCGTACCGATGAAGAATTTTATTTGTACGGGTGTAAGAAAGATGCGGGAATAGCTCAGTTGGTAGAGCACAACCTTGCCAAGGTTGGGGTCGCGAGTTCGAGTCTCGTTTCCCGCTCCAATCTTTCTTAGACGATTGTTAGTAGTGTTATGTGATGCGGGAATAGCTCAGTTGGTAGAGCACAACCTTGCCAAGGTTGGGGTCGCGAGTTCGAGTCTCGTTTCCCGCTCCAAATCTTTTACTAACTATTGTCAAAACTTACCAAATGCGGGAATAGCTCAGTTGGTAGAGCACAACCTTGCCAAGGTTGGGGTCGCGAGTTCGAGTCTCGTTTCCCGCTCCAAGTTTTTCTCTTCTGTTTCAACAAATCTTATTTTTAATCCCCATAAAGAAAATTTTAAGTTTTTCCTCTCGCTTTTTTAAATATCGACTACACTGTTTTAGGATCATAAATTAGGGAATTTTACTTAATACACGTAAAGAGAGTGTGAGTGATTATTGTGCAAAAAAAGAAATGTCGTTAATGCATGTAAGATCAAGCTATTTTTTTGTGATCTATCTTTGATCTTTGCTTGCTTTTCTATTTTGACGGCACTAGAATGTGCGCCTTTCCTCATTTAAGGGGGAAATAAAAGGCAAGATCATTTTTTCGGTTTTAGGCCTTTATTCTGTTAAACATGCATTGAATAGTATTTTAGAAAAAAGAAAGGGTTTTAGGCGCTTTTCTTTAAAAAAATGTAATAAATATTCTACTATTCTTAAAATCTTCCCAAATTGATTTATCCACAGTGAGATGCTAATAACCACCGCATCTAAGCACTATTTATTTTTTTACTGCACAGAGTTATCCACAGATACCTATCATTAAGTGATAAGGATATTATTCTCTTCAATAAATCAATTGGATTTTATATCTATTTGATAATTCAGTTTATTTTATTTTTTTTGAAAATTGAGTCTTAGTTCGCTTGAATTTTTTTTTCATGTTGATAGGCAAGGGATTTTTATTTTATTCACAGGTGAAATTAAAGATTACTCGTTATATGTTTATTATGTTAAAAACTAAGCATCTCTCGGTAAGCCTTTAGTTATTGCTCTTACTAGACGTTTTTGTTGTGAAGTCTGTATTTTTACCTCTTTTTCATTTCGTTTTGCTGTCTGCTGGGCAATTGCCCAATTCAAATGTTCATCTAAAACATCACTTAATCCAAAGCGCTCTTTCAAGGCAAGTATAATTTTATCTTGATAAGGCGCATTTCCTAACGCCACGCTAATATTTCTAAGCCAGCGTAAGTAACCAATACGACGGATCGGCGAACCTTCTGTTATACGAAGAAATTTTTCTTCACTCCATTGAAAAAGATCGAGTAATTCAGGTGTATGAAGTGCTCGGCGGGGAGAGAAATCCTCTTCATCTGTCAATGATGAGAAGCGATTCCAAGGACAAATAAGCTGACAATCATCACAACCATAGATGCGGTTACCCATTAATGGGCGAAATTCTTCAGGGATCGCGCCATCAAGCTCAATTGTAAGATACGAAATACACCGCCGTGCATCGATAGTATAAGGCTCGACAATGGCGCCAGTCGGGCACGTTGTCATGCAAGCGACACATTTACCACATTGTTCTTCGACAGGGCTATCTGTGGGTAAAGGCAAATCGATAAGTAACTCACCTAGAAAGAACCAAGAGCCAGCTTGGTTGTTGATAACAAGTGAGTGTTTACCAACCCAGCCAAGTCCAGCTTTAACCGCTAAAGGGCGTTCCATTATAGGTGCTGAATCAACGAAAGGACGAAAATTGACGATCCCTTGATATTCATATTGTTGGCAATATTGAGTAATTTTTTCGCCGAGCTTTTTAAGACGCTGCCTTAATACTTTGTGATAATCCCGACCTAGTGCATAGCGACTAATATAGCCTTGTTCTGGATTATTTAATGTTCGTGCGAAAGCGGCATCTGTGGGAAGGTAATTCATTCTCACGCTAATAACCCGCAATGTGCCAGGCACAAGTTCATGAGGTCTTGCACGCGTCATACCATATTTCGCCATCCATGCCATTTCGCCATGATATTGTTTATCTAACCAAGCTTGTAAGCGAGGCTCTTCAAGTGATAAGTCAGTATCACATATCCCAGTTTGTTGAAAACCTAGCTCAGAACCCCATAATTTAATGTTTTGAGCGAGAAGATTAAGATCGAGTGATGACATGAATAAACCGAATCAATAGGTAAGAGGTGAGTCCTAAGAGCGCGCAGTGTATCATAGTGAGCCAGTAGGAAAAATCCTCGCAATAAATAGATTTATGGTATGGTTATTTGATAGTTATTTCGATAACTATTTGCCTTAAGAGAACATATAAAGCTTGGTATTTGAGGTTATCCAACGATCTCTCTTTATTAAGCCGTTATAACTTAACAATAGATTATATTAATATGAAAGAATGGGTTGTTACATTAGAAGATGAAGCGGCAACAGTTGAACTAGGGCGTACTGTTGCAATGGCGACTAATCATAGCGGATTGATCATTTATTTATATGGCGATCTTGGTGCTGGAAAAACAACCTTTAGCCGAGGCTTTTTGCAAGCGCTTGGTCATCAAGGGCATGTTAAAAGCCCAACATATACATTAGTTGAGCCTTATATGCTTTCGCCGAATCCTGTTTATCATTTCGATCTTTATCGTTTAGCATCGGCGGAGGAGCTGGAATTTATGGGAATACGCGACTATTTTGAGCAAGACGCGTTATGTCTTATTGAATGGCCATCACAAGGCGAAGGCTTTTTACCTAACGCCGATTTAGAACTTCATTTAAGCTATGAAGATGAAGGTCGAAAAGCGCGTTTTGTTGCCCTTTCACAAAGAGGGAATACTGTTTTATCCCATATTCAGTCTGCATAAAGGAATATTGATTATGTCGAGTCTCATCACCATTGTGAGTCAAAGTCAGCGCTATGTTGTTGCCTTTCTGTTGGTTGTTTTGTCTTTATTTTTTGTGCAAATAGCACAAGCCGCTACTGTGACAGAAGTAAAAGCAGAAAACGGTATTTCAGCAACAACCCTCACATTCTCTTTTAGTGGTGGGAAGCCTAGCTATCGATATTATTCATTAAAAAATCCTGACCGTTTGGTGATGGATTTTAAACAGAGCACAAAAATTACAGGGTTGCCTGCAACATTAGGCAATGGGCAGTTAGTTCATAAAATTCGTGCAACGCAATCAAAAGATAGCCAATATCAAAGTATGGTCGTGGAACTTGCCCAGCCAATTGTTGTGACTGAAAGTCTAATGAATGTAAGCGGTGATTATAAGTTAGTGCTTACTATCAAAGCAATGAATGCTCGACAAAATAATCACTCTCAACCCACCGTGAATGTGGTCGCTTTAGCGCCGACAACAATGACGGCGTCAGCCTCAAATATAAATAGAGAAATGGCGCCTTTAACCATGACACCCAAAGCAGAGATTGCCCCAGTTGCTCCTATTGTGAAACCACGTACCACTCCATCAAAACCACAAGCGGGCTCTCGTCAAATTATTATTGCGATAGATGCAGGTCATGGTGGGCAAGATCCTGGTGCGATAGGCCAGAAAGGTAATCGTGAAAAAGATGTCACTTTAAGTGTGGCAAGAAAATTAGAAACTCGTTTACATAACGATCCGATGTTTAAACCGGTATTAACTCGTAATGGTGACTATTTTATTTCCGTTGCTGGACGTTCGGAAGTTGCCCGTAAGCAAAATGCGAATATGTTAGTTTCTATCCATGCAGACTCGGCCCCTAATCGCAGTGCAAGAGGCGCTTCTGTGTGGGTGCTTTCTAATCGTCGAGCAAACAGTGAATTAGGTAAATGGCTTGAACAAAGTGAAAAGCAATCTGAATTACTTGGTGGTGCAGGTGATGCTTTATCTGATGGGGCTGATCCTTATTTAAGTCAAACGGTACTTGATTTGCAATTTGGTAATTCACAGCGTGTGGGTTATGACGTTGCTGTTGCTGTGTTATCTGAGTTGAGAAAAGTTGGGTCTTTGCATAAAAAGACACCAGAACATGCGAGTTTAGGCGTGTTACGTTCACCGGATATCCCTTCAATTTTAGTTGAAACGGGTTTTATTAGTCATGCAGCTGAAGAACAGTTACTGATTTCTGATGCTTATCAAGAAAAACTTGCCGCTTCTATTCATGCGGGTTTAAGAAATTATTTTCTGGCTCATCCTTTACAAAATGCACCCAATTGATTGAGTAAAAGGGAATAAAGGTAATGGCGATAAATTTATTACCTCCTCAGCTTGCAAATCAAATTGCCGCAGGGGAAGTTGTTGAAAGACCTGCATCTGTGGTCAAAGAGTTACTCGAAAATAGTTTAGATGCAGGGGCGACTACAATTGATATTGATATCGATAAAGGTGGCGCCAAACTTATCCGTATTCGTGATAATGGATGTGGCATCAATCACGATGATTTGAAGTTAGCACTTGCTCGCCATGCAACTAGTAAAATATCAAGTCTTGATGATCTTGAAGCCATAATAAGTATGGGATTTCGTGGAGAAGCATTAGCCAGTATTAGCTCTGTTTCTCGTCTAACGCTGACCTCACGCACACAATCTCAAGATGAAGCGTGGCAAGCTTATGCAGAAGGCCGAGATATGGCCGTTACCGTTAAACCCGCAGCTCATCCTGTGGGGAGTACGGTTGAAGTCCTTGATCTGTTTTATAATACGCCGGCAAGACGTAAATTTTTACGCACTGAAAAAACAGAATTTGCACATATTGATGAAGTGGTTCGCAGAATTGCGTTATCACGCTTTGATGTCTCTATTAATCTTACCCATAATGGCAAACGTGTTCGCCAATACCGTGCAGTAAAAGATGAAAGCCAGCAAAATCGCCGTCTGAGTGCGATTTGCGGTAATAACTTTGTCAATCAATCGATGCATTTATCGTGGGAACATGGTGATTTAGCGATAAAAGGTTGGGTAGAACACCCCTTGTCATCAGTGCAATGCAGTGACATTCAATATTGTTATGTGAATGGACGAATGATGCGTGATAGGTTGATTAATCATGCTATTCGTCAGGCTTATGATGGGTATTTGCAAGGAGAACAACAGCCTTCTTATATCCTCTATTTGAGCGTTGATCCTCATCAAGTGGACGTTAATGTTCATCCAGCTAAACATGAAGTCCGCTTTCATGAATCACGTTTAGTGCATGATTTTATTTATCAGGGGGTGTTGAGTGTTTTACGACAAGCCACACAGACGCCTTTATCACAGACTTTAGATGAAGAAGATAATGAAATTGCGTTGAGTTTTCCTGAAAATCGTCAAGTAGCAGGTGAAAACGTATTTTCACAGCCTTATCAAACACCCACTAGTCAAAACGCCTCTAATAGAGTTCAGTCACATCAAGTTAATGAACGGGATACTCATCATCAAAAACAACCTCGCCAATTCGGTGAAAATCGTCAGTTTGGTGAAAGCTATCAACGCACACAAGGTGCGCTTTATCAAAAAATGATGCAAGAAAGTGCTTCTACATCAAACGATAAAGAAAAAATACCGTTATTTCCTGAACGTGCCCCATTGAATTTAGATGAAATCGTTCATACAACTAATAATATTGAAGACGATGTGATTTCGGTGATGCCTCGTTCTGTCAATGCGAAAGAAGGGCAAACTGATTATACTTTTGGGCGAGTATTGGCAATTTATCAGCAGAAATATGCGTTAATAGAATCTTCACAAGGTCTTGGGCTGTTATCATTGGAACAAGCTGATTTTCTGTTAAAATGTGCGCAATTATTGCCTAAAGATGAAATATTGAAGCCCCAACCTTTGTTAGTGCCTTTAAAATTAGCATTAAGTAAAGAAGAAATTAATGTATTCAATCAGTTTCACGCATTAATCAGTGATTTTGGTATTACTATTGAAATTTTACAGGGTAAAGCAACAATATATGCAGTACCGTTGCCTTTGCGTCAGCAAAATTTACCTGTGTTACTGGCCGCATTATTGGCGTATTTATCGATTGAAAAATCATGCACAAAACAACAGCTTGGGCAGTGGTTTGCAAAACAGATAAGCGCAGAGCAAGCAACATGGTCACAAGCTCAAGCTGTCGGGTTATTGGCAGATATTGAAAGACTTTGTCCTCAATATGTCAGACAGCCAGCAAAAAACTTATTACAATTAATAGAATTACAATCGGTGGTAGCGGCATTAAATAATGAGTGATGTAAACACACAAATAAAACCTAAAGCTATTTTTTTAATGGGGCCTACAGCGTCAGGTAAAACAGCATTAGCAATAGCACTAAGACAAAAACTACCTGTAGATATTATTAGTGTGGATTCTGCTCTTATCTATCGTGGGATGGATATTGGAACAGCTAAGCCAGATGCGACAGAGCAATCGCTTGCGCCACACCGGTTAATTGATATTCTAGACCCAGCATTACCTTACTCAGCAGCAGATTTTCGCCGAGATGCATTAAGTGCAATGGAAGAAATTACAGCTGCTGGGCGAATTCCACTATTAGTGGGTGGGACTATGCTATATTTTAAAGCGTTACTTGATGGCCTATCGCCTTTACCTAGTGCCAATCCAGAGGTTCGTGCTGAAATAGAGAAAAGAGCAACGGAGAAAGGATGGGAGGCGATACATAAAGAGCTTGCATTAGTTGACCCCGTTGCTGCGCAACGAATACATCCTAATGATCCTCAACGGCTTTCTCGTGCGCTAGAAGTTTACCTGATTTCAGGTAAAACAATGACAGAGTTGACAAAAATATCAGGCGAATCTTTGCCCTATGATGTTTATCAATTTGCGATTGCTCCGAAAGATAGAAATGTTCTTCACCAACGCATTGAAGCACGTTTTAAACAGATGTTAACGTGTGGATTTGAAGATGAAGTAAAATTATTATATGAACGGGGTGATTTGCATGAAGATTTACCTTCTGTACGTTGTGTCGGTTATCGCCAGATGTGGTCATATTTATCAGGCGAAATAGATTATGATGAGATGGTTTATCGAGGGATCTGTGCTACCCGGCAATTAGCGAAACGACAAATCACCTGGTTAAGAGGCTGGAATGATATTCACTGGCTTGATAGTGAAGATCCGAAACAATCTCTTGACACTGTTTTGCAGGTAGTTAGTGCATAGATGGTAGGTTTGTGTAAAATTGATAGTTGCCAAAGCGCAATTTTTGAGTAGTTCATTTTTCGAACCAATTGGGTTCTAATATAAAACAACAAAATAAGGAAAACATAGAATGGCTAAGGGGCAATCTTTGCAAGATCCTTTCCTGAACGCATTACGTCGTGAAAGGGTTCCCGTTTCTATCTATTTGGTAAACGGTATTAAATTGCAGGGTCAGATCGAATCTTTTGACCAATTTGTTATTTTGCTGAAAAACACAGTAAGCCAGATGGTATATAAACATGCTATCTCTACCGTGGTACCTTCGCGTCCTGTTTCTCATCATAGCAACACAGGTACGAATCAAACTGGTACAGGTTATAGCGGTAGCGCTACTCAGCAGGATGATGTTGCAGAATAATTATCCATTATTATTCTTGATATAAGAAAAACATAGGTAGGGAGACTTTACCTATGTTTTTTCCTGTTTTTATAAAGTCCAAGAGGTTTCGCCTTTGTTTGATCGTTATGAAGGTGGCGAACTCGCCGTCTTAGTGCACGTCTTCTTTTCTCAGGAAAAGGATGTTGATGATTTGCAAGAATTTGAATCCTTGGTGACATCTGCGGGTGTTAAGCCAGTTCAGATTATTACAGGAAATCGTAAAGCGCCTCATCCCAAATATTATGTGGGTGAAGGTAAGGCAGAAGAAATTGCCGAGGCTGTAAAAGCAAGTGGTGCAGATGTTGTTTTATTTAATCATGCACTGACACCGGCACAAGAACGAAATCTGGAAAGACTTTGTGAATGCCGTGTTGTTGATCGCACGGGAGTTATCCTTGATATTTTTGCTCAAAGAGCAAGAACTCATGAAGGAAAGCTACAGGTAGAACTCGCCCAGTTACGTCACTTATCAACTCGTTTAGTCAGAGGGTGGACTCACCTTGAAAGACAAAAAGGGGGGATTGGGTTACGAGGACCAGGTGAAACTCAGCTAGAAACGGACCGCCGCTTACTCCGAGGTAAAATTAGTCAAATTCTAATGCGATTGGGTAGGGTTGAGCGTCAGCGTGAACAAGGAAGACAAGCGCGGAGTAAAGCTGATATTCCAACATTATCCCTTGTTGGTTACACGAATGCAGGAAAATCGAGTTTATTTAATCATATTACCTGTTCTGATGTGTATGCGGCAGATCAGTTGTTTGCAACATTGGATCCTACATTAAGACGTATTCAAGTTGATGATGTGGGAACGGTTGTATTGGCTGATACCGTTGGATTTATTCGACATTTACCTCATGATCTTGTTGCTGCTTTTAAAGCGACTTTGCAAGAAACACGAGAAGCAACCTTGCTTCTTCATGTTATTGATGCAGCAGATAGTCGTTTTGAGGAGAATATTCATGCAGTTGAAAGTGTATTAGAAGAGATAGATGCTCAAGAAATACCAACACTGCATGTCATGAACAAAATTGATCTTCTTGAAGACTTCACACCAAGAATTGATCGAAATGAAGAAAACTTACCCGTTAGGGTTTGGGTTTCAGCACAAACAGGCGAAGGTATTCCTCTGTTATATCAGGCGTTGACAGAACGTCTTTCAGGTGAGATCGCACACTTTGAATTACGTTTACCGCCAGAAGATACAGGGCGCTTGCGTAGTCGTTTTTATCAATTACAGTCAATAGAGCGTGAATGGATTGAAAAAGACGGTAAAGTTGGGCTAATCATACGTATGCCTATGGTAGACTGGCATCGCCTTTGCAAGCAGGAACCCAATTTATTGGATTACGTGGTCTGATATTCGGCCATAAAAAAGAACATTAACTGAGAGCTGGCGACGAAATCGGCTCTTAAGCCTGATAAATCTAATCATAATAATGGAGCTAGAACATGGCGTGGAATCAGCCCGGTAACAACGGACAAGACCGCGACCCGTGGGGTAACCGTAACAGCGGCAATAATAATGGCGATGGTAACGGTAACTCCAACGGCAATCAAGGAGGTCGGAATCGTGGAGCATCAGATCTCGATGATATGTTCCGTAAACTGAGTGAAAAACTTGGTGGTTTCGGCGGTAAAAAAGGTGGAAACTCCTCTTCTGGGCAAAATGGCGGGCCTCGTGGTAATGCTGGAAATCTTTTGATTTCTCTTGCATTAGGTGCGGTTGTCGTAGTTTGGGCTGCAAGTGGTTTTTATACCATTAAAGAAGCAGAACAGGGTGTCGTGACGCGTTTTGGTAAATTTTACCAAATCGTTGAACCCGGTCTGAACTGGAAACCGACTTTTGTTGATGAAGTTCAGCCTGTTAACGTGAAAACTATCCGTGATTTAACCACGGGTGGCATGATGTTAACGTCAGATGAAAATATGGTTCAAGTTGAGATAAACGTACAGTACGTTGTCTCTGATCCAGAAACATTTCTGTTTAACCTCACAACACCTATTAACAGTTTAGGTCAAGCAACTGACAGTGCTGTACGTGGTGTTATTGGTCGTTCAGAAATGGAAAAAATTCTGACTTCAAACCGTTCAGAAATTCGTGACCAGACGCGTCAAGAATTAGAAGAGACTATCCGCCCTTATAATATGGGTATCTCTATTGTGGACGTCAACTTCCAAGTTGCGCGCCCACCAGAAGCTGTAAAAGCAGCATTCGATGACGTAATTGCGGCTCGTGAAGAAGAACAAAAAACAATTCGTCAAGCTGAGGCTTATAAAAACGAAGTGTTACCGTTAGCTAAAGGTAACGCACAACGTATGATTGAAGAAGCAACAGCGTATAAAACCAGTGTGGTGATGAGAGCAGAGGGTGAGGTAGCTAGCTTTGCTAAAATCTTACCTGAGTATCGTGCAGCTCCTGAAATTACTCGCGAGCGTCTTTACATTGAAACGATGGAAAAAGTGCTATCGAAAACACGTAAAATCATTGCAAATGATAAAGGTAACAGCATGTTAGTGCTACCTTTAGAGCAAATGCTACGTCAGCCATCTCAATCGGGAGCATCAAATACCCTTGAGGCGTCGGCTCGTATGCCCGCACCAGCTCCAACTGTAAATCCAACACCGACACAAAAACCAGCAACAACGACTTATGGTAATGGTGGATATGGTAGTAATAATGGCGGTTATGGTCAGCCTTACGGCAATAATCAAGGAGGACAATAATCATGCGTAAAGTTATCGCTGTTGTTGCAGTTATTATTTTAGCGTTGTTGTACTCCTCTGTATTTGTCGTTCAACAATATGAGCGTGGTATCATTTTACGCTTTGCGAAAGTTGTGCGTGATGCTGAAAATAAACCTGTTGTTTATGAGCCAGGTATTCATTTTAAAATTCCATTCATTGAGAATGTGAAAAAACTGGATGCGCGTATTCAAACTATGAATATCCAGCAAGACCGTTTCTTATCAGGTGAGAACAAAGACTTATTAGTCGATTCTTATCTAAAATGGCGTATCAGTGATTTCAGTACTTACTATCTGGCAACAGGTGGTGGTAATACAACGCAAGCTGAAACTTTACTACGTCGTAAATTTAGTGACCGTTTACGTTCTGAAATTGGTCGTATGAGCGTAAACCAAATTATTACGGATTCTCGTGGTCGTTTAACCATTGATGTTCGTAATGCACTGAATGAAGGTACACCTTCTCGTGATACAAGTGCTGCTGATGATGCTATTGCTATTGCAGCGAAGAAAGTAGCTGAAGAAACTAAAGGCCAAGCTCCTGCTATCAATATGAACAGTATGGCAGCATTAGGTATTGAAGTGATTGACGTTCGAATCAAGCAAATCAACCTACCTATGGAAGTTTCTGAGGCGATTTATCAGCGTATGCGTGCAGAACGTGAAGCAGTTGCTCGTCGTCACCGTTCACAAGGTCAAGAGCAAGCGGTGAAAATTCGTGCAGCGGCGGATAAGACAGTAACAGAAACATTAGCTGAATCTGAGCGTGAATCTTTACGTCTTCGTGGTGAAGGTGATGCACAAGCAACAAAACTGTTTGCTGATGCATTCAACCAAGATCCTGACTTCTATGCTTTCATTCGTAGCTTACGTGCTTATGAGAAGAGCTTTAATCAAGACGGCAATGACGTCATGGTGTTAAGCCCAGATAGCGATTTCTTACGCTATATGAAAGCACCAACCAAAGCGCGTGCGATTGAAGAGTAATTAAAACGCGTTAGATTGACTGAATAAATAATAAAAATCCTCCACCTTAATAAGTGGGGGATTTTTTTTGATATCAATAAGATAAAAAGAATTACTTAGTAGCAAAATAAATAATTGTGCTTATTAAGATGAAAAATTATCCTTAATGGTTTCCAAAATGGCTTTAGCTGGGATAGTATAAAGTGAAAATTGCATTTCAAGATAAACCTTCGGCAATTCCGAAGCGTCTTCTTCGCCATTTTCACTTTTATGTCACTCTGCTTCCTATTTTTGCGATCAAAACTGTTGATGAAAGTCACAATATGTTTGTGGTGCGGATTTTTCGGGCAAAAATATTGACAATGGCAAGATAATCTATTGCTTAAAAGCGGGGATGACATAATTAGATAAAATCTACTGTAACTCTTGATTTGAGATGGTAGAATCCTTTTTTAAGCAACCGAGTGTATTTTGAAATGAGTAATAACGTTGTCGTATTGGGCACCCAGTGGGGTGACGAAGGCAAAGGCAAGATAGTCGATTTGCTGACAGAACGCGCTAAGTATGTTGTTCGCTACCAAGGTGGCCATAACGCGGGTCACACTCTAGTCATCGACGGTGAAAAAACCGTTCTTCATTTAATCCCATCAGGCATTCTCCGTGAAAATGTTGTTAGCATCATAGCAAACGGTGTCGTTTTATCACCAGAAGCGCTGATGAAGGAAATGACCCAACTTGAAGATCGTGGCATTCCTGTTCGCTCTCGTTTACTTCTGTCTGAAGCTTGCCCATTAATCCTTCCTTATCATATCGCATTAGATAATGCGCGTGAGAAAGCGCGTGGCGAGAAAGCTATCGGTACAACAGGTCGCGGTATTGGCCCTGCTTACGAAGATAAAGTTGCTCGTCGTGGTTTACGTGTTGGCGATCTGTTTGATAAAAAAGCATTTGCACAAAAACTCAAAGAAATCATCGAATACCATAACTTCCAACTGGTTAACTACTACAAAGTTGAACCTGTTGATTACCAAAAAACCTTAGACGATATCATGGCAATCGCTGATATTCTGACAGGTATGGTTGTTGATGTTTCTGACTTACTGTACAAAGCAACACAAAACGGTGAGTTAGTGATGTTTGAAGGTGCACAAGGTACTTTATTAGACATCGACCATGGTACTTATCCATATGTAACCTCTTCAAACACCACCGCTGGTGGCGTGGCAACAGGCTCAGGTTTAGGCCCTCGCTATGTTGGCTACGTATTAGGGATCATCAAAGCGTATTCTACTCGTGTCGGTGCAGGTCCATTCCCAACTGAACTGTTTGATGAAGTGGGTGACTTCCTGCGTGAGAAAGGCCAAGAATTTGGTGCAACCACTGGTCGTAGCCGTCGTACTGGTTGGTTAGATATCGTTGCTATTCGTCGCGCTGTTCAAATCAACTCACTGTCTGGCTTCTGCATGACTAAGCTGGATGTATTAGATGGTCTGAAAGAAGTGAAATTGTGCGTAGGCTATCGTTTACCAAACGGTGAAGTGATTGATACTACACCTTTAGCTGCTGATGATTGGGAAGGTATCGAGCCTATCTATGAATCAATGCCGGGTTGGAACGAAACGACATTTGGTGTGAAAGATCACGCCCAATTGCCACAAGCAGCACTAAACTACATCAAACGTGTAGAAGAGTTAACTGGTGTTCCTGTTGATATCGTTTCTACAGGCCCAGATCGCTCAGAGACTATTATTCTCCGTCATCCATTTGATGCTTAATTCGCATTAAATAGGCTTGATGTGAAAATCGTCCCTGAAAATGACAGGGGCGATTTTTTCGTATCTGTTTGTAGGTGAATTAAAGATAAAAATGCGCGTTACATAATAAGATAAGACAGCTTTACACTCGGTTTTGCTTCTGTTTTATCTGTAACGAGTAAAAACAATAAGACAATGTTATTGTTGTAATGCCAGAAATAGAAAAGCGATCTGTTGAAAATCGACAGTATCGCTTTTTCTTTGCCTGTGATGTCGCTATTATTTTGTTAGTAGTCAAGTGAGAGACGGAAATAACTCACTTTTGAGCATATCTTTGCTAAATGTCCAAAAATTAAACATAATATTGCTTAATAAAATGATATTCTCATTACTAATTACTTATCCCTAAACAACTTTAATAGGGAAAACCACTTTTCAGAGGTCATTGTGCAATTAACCAGTTTTACAGATTATGGATTGCGAGCATTGATATATATGGCTTCATTGCCAGAAGGCAAAATGACGAGCATCACAGAAGTGACGCAAGTTTATGGTGTCTCACGTAATCATATGGTGAAAATTATTAATCAACTGAGCCATTTGGGGTTTGTTGAGGCTATTCGCGGTAAAAATGGAGGGATCCGTTTAGGCAAGCCTGCTGCAGACATCATTGTCGGTGATGTTGTCCGTGCTTTAGAGCCACTTTCATTAGTAAACTGTAGTGCTGAGTTTTGCCACATTACCCCAGCTTGTCGATTAAAACTGGTGTTAAATCAGGCGATTGAGCAGTTTTTGAAAGAGTTAGACCGTCACACACTCGCAGAGCTAGTTGAAAACAATAGCTCCTTATATAAATTGTTATTAGAAGATGTTTGAGTCTACTATTTCATCAAATCTGATAGCTTGGAGGTCATAATGTCAAAAGATCCTTTTCAAGATAGAGAAGCAGAGAAATACGCCTCTCCAATTGCTAGTCGCGAATATATTTTAGAAGAAATGAAAAAGCGCACGGCCCCTATGAGTCGTGAAGATTTAGCGCAGGCGTTAAAAATTTCTGGAGAAGAAGACCTAGAAGCGTTACGTCGTCGTTTAAGAGCGATGGAGCGTGATGGGCAGTTAGTTTTTACTCGCCGCCAATGTTATGCGTTACCTGAGCGTCTTGATTTATGGAAAGGTAAGGTAATCGGTCACCGTGATGGTTATGGTTTTTTACGCGCAGAAGGTCAAAAAGATGATCTTTACCTTTCACAAGATGAAATGAAAAAAACCATGCATGGTGACGTTATTTTAGCCCAACCTTTAGGTATGGATAGAAAAGGTCGTCGTGAAGGTCGCGTAGTGCGTGTTATTGAACCAAGAAATAACCAAATTGTTGGTCGCTATTTTATTGAATCTGGTATGGGGTTTGTTGTACCGGATGATAGCCGCTTAAGTTTTGATATTCTTATCCCTAAAGAAGATATCATGGGTGCGCGTATGGGTAATGTGGTGGTGGTTGAAGTCACAACAAGACCAACTCGACGCACACAAGCAGTAGGCCGTATTGTTGAAATTTTAGGTGAAACCATGGGAACTGGTATTGCGGTAGAAATCGCATTACGTACTCATGAAATCCCTTATACATGGCCTGCAAAAGTGACAAAAGAAGTTGCTGATTTAAAAGAAGAAGTGCCTGAGTCAGCTAAAGAAGGACGTGTTGATTTACGTGACTTACCTTTAATTACTATTGACGGTGAAGATGCGCGAGACTTTGATGACGCTGTTTATTGTCAACGTAAAAAAGGTGGCGGTTGGCGTTTATGGGTTGCGATTGCCGATGTTAGCTATTATGTACGCCCACAAACAGCGTTAGATACAGAAGCACGTAGCCGAGGAAACTCCGTTTATTTCCCTTCTCAAGTTGTACCGATGTTGCCAGAAGTTCTGTCTAATGGATTGTGTTCATTAAATCCACAAGTTGACCGTCTATGTATGGTCTGTGAGATGACTGTTTCTGAGCAAGGACGTCTTTCTTCTTATCGATTCTATGAAGCGGTGATGAGTTCTCATGCTCGAATGACCTACACCAAAGTGTGGAAGATCATTCAAGGTGATGAAGAACTACGTGAACACTATAAGCCTATCGTTAAGGATATTGAGCATCTGTATGAGTTATACCAAGCGTTAGATAAAGCACGCGAACAGCGCGGTGCAATTGGTTTTGAATCAGAAGAAGCGAAGTTTATCTTTAATGCTGAGCGTCGTATTGAGCGTATTGAACCGGTTGTTCGTAATGATGCACACAAATTGATTGAAGAGTGCATGATCTTAGCGAATATCGCTGCAGCTCGTTTTGTTGAGAAGAATGAAGAGCCTGCGTTATACCGTATTCATGATAAACCAAAAGAAGAAAGCGTACTGAATTTACGTTCTGTCTTTAATGAATTAGGTTTAACGCTACCTGGTGGCTTGACACCAGAGCCAGCAGATTATGCGCGTGTCATGAAAGAGGTTGAAGACAGGCCTGATCGTGAAATGCTACAAACTATGATTTTGCGTTCCATGAAACAGGCGATTTACGATCCTGAAAACCGTGGACACTTTGGTTTAGCACTGAAGTCTTATGCACACTTTACCTCACCAATTCGTCGTTATCCTGATTTAGCCTTGCATCGTGCAATTAAATATCAGATTGCGAAGGAAGAAGGCCACGGTTCACAACGTTGGACACCGACAGGTGGTTACCATAGTGATATGGATACCATGTTGCAATTAGGTGAGCACTGTTCTTTAACGGAGCGCCGTGCTGATGAAGCAACAAGAGATGTGGCTGATTGGCTGAAATGTGACTTTATGCTGGATCAAATTGGTCAACAATTTACCGGTATTATCACCAGTGTAACGGGCTTTGGTTTCTTTGTTCGCTTAAACGATCTGTTTATCGATGGTTTAGTGCATGTTTCTACATTAAATAATGATTACTATCAATACGATAACGTTGGGCAGCGTTTAATTGGTGAGTCTTCAGGACAAGTCTATCGCCTTGGTGATGAAGTTGAAGTTAAAGTTGAAGCAGTCAGTATGGATGAACGTACTATCGATTTTTCCTTAATTTCAACAACACGCACAGCGCGTAACCCGGGTAAAACAGCACGAGTTCGCGGGTTAAAGGGCGAAAAAGACAAGAAAAACGCAAGTTCTAGTAAGTCTCGACGTCGTGATGCAAGCAAAGATAAAAACTTTGAGCCAGATAGCGCCTTTAAAAAAGGAAAATCAGCTAAAGGCAATGCAAACAAAGACAGAGCTGTAAAAGACCAAGTTGCTAAAGATAAAGCAAGTAGTAAACGCAAGAAAGCATCATCACAAACCAAAAAGATAGAAGCAAAACTTAAAGCTAAACGCGCAGCCAAACGCGATAACGCATAACGTTTTATTCTTCTGGTTCTTTTTTAAAAGGCGGAGACTCCGCCTTTTATCTGTTTTGTGCCTTTTATTTTTTAATGAGTAAGCACCGCTATGAGCGAAGAAATTATTTATGGTATTCACGCAGTAAAAGCATTGCTTGAGCGTGATCCTGCACGTTTTAAAGAAGTTTATGTATTAAAAGGGCGTGAAGATCGCCGTTTAACTCCCGTCATCCACGAATTAGAAGCCCAAGGGATTTTAGTTCAAGTGGCTAATCGTCAATGGTTAGATACTCAAACGGAAGGTGCTGTTCACCAAGGTATCATTGCAAAAGTGAAACCTGGTCGTCAGTACCAAGAACAAGATTTACCCGATTTATTAGCTAAAGTCGGTACACCTTTCTTATTAGTGCTAGATGGTGTAACAGATCCGCATAATTTAGGTGCATGTTTACGTAGCGCAGATGCTGCTGGTGTACACGCTGTTATCGTCCCTAAAGATCGTTCCGCACAATTAAATGCTACAGCGAAAAAAGTTGCGTGTGGTGCAGCGGAAAGTGTTCCTTTGATTAAAGTGACTAACCTTGCTCGTACATTGCGCTTTTTGCAAGAAGAGAACGTTTGGATTGTCGGCACAGCAGGGGAAGCAGACCATACTTTATATCAAAGCAAACTTACCGGTCCTATGGCTTTGGTGATGGGCGCTGAAGGTGAAGGAATGCGCCGTTTAACGCGTGAGCATTGTGATGAACTTATCAGTATCCCAATGGCGGGTACAGTGTCTTCGCTCAACGTTTCTGTTGCAACAGGTGTTTGCTTATTTGAAGCAATGCGCCAGCGTATTATTGTGAAATAATCGCTTAATTTATTTTATTCTCGATACTCCCTTGAGTTTTATTGACCGCGGGGGTATAGTTACGCGTCAATTTTTTCAGTCACAACTTAAACAAGTTCCTTGCCTCCATGGGTGGTGACTGACCCTGACAGGAGGCTGATAAATCCGTAAGGAGCAATATCAAATGCGTCATTACGAAATCGTTTTTATGGTTCATCCTGACCAGAGCGAACAAGTTCCGGGCATGATCGAGCGTTATAAAACCGCTATCACTAATGCAAATGGTCAGATCCACCGTCTAGAAGACTGGGGTCGTCGTCAATTAGCTTATCCAATCAACAAACTGCACAAAGCACACTACGTTCTGATGAACGTTGAAGCTCCGCAGGAAGTGATTGATGAACTGGAAACTACTTTCCGTTTCAACGATGCCGTTCTCCGCAACATGATCATGCGTACTAAACACGCAGTAACTGAAGCTTCTCCAATGGTTAAAGCAAAAGACGAACGCCGTCGTGATATCGCTGATGACCTCGATGAAGAAGATGAAGTTGATGATGTAGCAGAGGATTCTGAAGAGTAATTAGTGCTGTGACGGCTAATAATCATTTAGTGCTAACTGGCACAGTGTGCAAAGCATTAATACGAAAAGTTAGCCCCGCCGGGATCCCGCACTGTCAATTTGTTATTGAACATCGTTCAATGCAAGAAGAGGCGGGATTAAAAAGACAATCATGGTGTCGAATGCCCATTATTGCCAGCGGGAAAGCGTTACAAGCAATTACTCACAGTATAACGGTCGGCAGCCAAATCACCGTTTCAGGATTCATTAGTAGCCATCAGGCGCGAAATGGATTGTTTAAATTGGTGCTTCATGCCGAGCAGATTGAATTGATAGATTCTGGAGACTAGCCATATGGCACGTTATTTCCGTCGTCGTAAGTTCTGCCGTTTCACAGCAGAAGGCGTACAAGAGATCGATTATAAAGATATCGCTACGCTGAAAAACTATATCACTGAAAGTGGTAAAATTGTACCAAGTCGTATCACCGGTACTCGTGCAAAATACCAGCGTCAGCTGGCTCGTGCTATCAAGCGCGCACGCTACCTGTCTTTATTACCTTATACTGATCGTCATCAGTAATAGGTATATAGTCCATTAATGACTTGTAGAGGATAAGGTAATGCAAATTATTCTGCTTGATAAAGTAGCGAATCTGGGTAGCCTGGGTGATCAGGTTAACGTAAAATCGGGCTATGCTCGTAACTATTTAATCCCACAGGGTAAAGCTGTTTCTGCGACTAAGAAAAACATCGAGTTTTTCGAAGCGCGTCGTGCTGAGTTAGAAGCTAAATTAGCTGAAACTTTAGCAGCAGCTGAAGCTCGTGCAGCGAAGATCAATGCACTGGGTTCTGTCACTATCAGCTCTAAAGCGGGTGACGAAGGTAAACTGTTTGGTTCAATCGGTACTCGTGACATCGCTGATGCAGTAACTGCAGCTGGCGTTGAAATGTGTAAGAGCGAAGTTCGCCTGCCAAATGGCGTTCTGCGTACTACTGGTGACCACGAAGTTCACTTCCAAGTTCACAGTGACGTATTCGCTGAACTGAATGTTATCATCGTTGCTGAATAATCTTTGATTAAACAGTTAATGTTGATAAAAAAAACGCCAGCTTAGCTGGCGTTTTTTTTTGAATAAATTTAATCTTCTTACCACTATTTCTATGGTGTGCGGTAATAACTTCCATCACTTAAACGTGTGTAAGTAATGACCGTACCTGCGCTGTTTGTCACTTCCAGCATACTGATATCACCTTGTGGATTGCGTTGTAATCGAATTTCCTGCCCTGAACGCAGTTGGCTCAATGATTTTTGTTGATCTTCAGATTTTGCCATAGAAAAAGCATCATTTACTGGAAGTTGATTATCTCTAAAGAGCTGCGCTAAGGTTTGTCCTTCTTTAATGGTATATGTTTGCCATTTTTGTGAGGATGTTGAAGCGGATCCTTGTGGTTGTATTGTTTGATCAACACCTTCATCTATATTGTTTGTCGTTGAATTCTCACTAGGAAGTCCCGTTCCTTGATCAGCATCTAAGCTATCTTGTGCTTGAGGGATCGGTGCTTGATAAATTGGATCTTCGTTAGTGACTGATGGTGCAATGGGCACAGGAAGATCTTGTGTCGATGATGACGGTTGAGGTGGCTCACCGTTATTTTCACTTGTTGGCCAAAAAAATACGACCAACAAAACCACGGCAATAATCAGTATTGCTCGACGATGTAAGCCAGGGAATTTGCCCATATTCACCTCATTATTGATCTGTGAATCAGTATTATGAATTGCTGTAACATCTTTTTTATTCCTTGTTGCCATACTAGCACGAACCATGATCCTAACCTGCTCCCTGAATTCTTTTCAGAATTATCTATTCGCTCTAACCATTAATGTTCTTCATTTCCTTGATGGTTAACTAAAAATAGCTTTATACGTTGATAAGCATTTTTATCGGTTTCTATGGTTAAGGCTTGTGTTAATTCACCATAAAGATCATGAGGCAATAATGTATCAGACCAAGTTGAAAGAACATTCAGCGCCATATTTCTATCACGCAATGTCGGGCTACGTAACTGCCGTTTGATGAGTGACCAGCCGATACCGGGAAAACCACCAAGATCTTGCATAATGTATTCAACGGCATGATGAGGCTGATATTCAGAGTCAGTAGTTATTAATGGATCATCTGTGCTACCTAATTGTGTTAATGCAATTTGTTGTTCTGCAAGTTTGACTACCCTTTCTATTTTATGAGAAGCATCTGTTTGCATTAACTGATGCCACCAGTCTGCATTGGGATTATCTTTTTGCAGTGAAAAAAGCAATTCCCAGATATCAAGACGAAGAGATTTTGCTACCAAACTTGCTTGGTAATTTTTTGAGCGAGAGGGGTGTTGTAATGCTTCAATAATGAGTGTTGACCACTCTGGTTTTTGAATAATATTTTGTGAAACAGACATAATTTGCTGTTGGATATGGTCATCCCATCCTAAAGTTTCGAGTAATAACCAATCCTCACCACTATTTTGTACAAAATCAGCGATTTCACAAACGCAATGAAGCAATTTTAGCTCTTTTGGTGGCAGTGCATCGACCTGTGAAATAAATGCTTTGCAAACTTGAACACCCTCAATGTAATCATAAATATCTTTTGCTGGGCCGCCATTAAGCAATGAACGCAATAAATCACTACAACCCAGTAGCAGTGTGTTATCTAAAGGATGCGTATGGAGCATCTCTAATAGTTTGCCTTTCGTTACACAGTCATAGGCGACATATTCTGTCATTACATTATTTTTATAACCTTCAGTGAGTAACCAATAACGGTTATTTACCGAAAGTGCTGTTGGCAGATATTCAATAAATTGAATACGTCCCCAACCCTTAGTACGTTGACCAAGTGGATATAAAAAAGGCTCAAATTCTTCACAGGAAAGGCGTTGTTTTAGTGAACGAATAGCATAGAGTGTAAATTCAGGATGAAGAGCAAACAATAAAAGCAAACGTTGAGAAGTATTATCACGAAATGATCTTAACAACCCTAAAGCGATTTTAACGGGATTCTTATCAGGGCTCAGTTTTAAGATCCATAAGATCAACTGAAAATAGATCTCATTTTTAAACAATGCTTCATCTTGTTCTATTTGCTCGATCAACTGGGAAAGATAAGTTATTGGGGCGAGTTTATCCTGACAGGCTATTGCATAAAAAGAAGTGATATGATCTTTATCGGGTAACAGCACAACATGTTTGATTGCGTTATAGAGTGATAGGACAAATTCCTCACATGATTGCTGCGAAGGTTGCTGTTCGATCGCGCGACCTATCCGTTGATGCAGAATAATGCCTTCACGAGCGCCAGCTGACCAACTGAAAGGAATAGATTCATTATTTGATTTTTCTTTTAAGTGGCTTTCTGACAATAGATTTAATTCATCAGGTAAAGGCTCATCGCCTATTTCATAAGGAATTAACAGTGAAAAAAGCGAAGGAGTAGAAGTAGGAAAAACATTAGGAAAGTCTATATTAAGATCAATAGACAGAGGTGACTTACTGAAAAGCTTATCGCGCCAATTAGTCATAATATGTCCTATTTGTTTTGCCGTCTTAGTATAACTCTAGCGGAAAATAGATAAACTGGATAAAAAAAGGCCAGAAAACCCACTTATATCACTTAAAAAGTCACACCTAAAACAGCCTCCTTTTTTCTAAGATTGAAAACAGATTAAAAAAAACTAGTCAAGGAAATTAAAAAGCGCTACATTACTGCAATTCAATATTGTTATATTATAACATCACAAACAAGGTGGGGTTTATTATGAAACTGGGTATTCATCCTCAATATCGAACAGTGATTTTCCATGACACTAGTGCAGATGCTTATTTTAAAGTGGGTTCGACCATCCAAACGGAAAAAACAATAGAGTATGAAGGGCAAACATATCCTTATGTAACACTAGATGTTTCCTCTCAATCACACCCATTTTATACCGGTAAACAAAAGACGCATTCTCAAGAGGGTAATGTGGCACGCTTTAATAAACGTTTTGGTCAATTTATTAAGTAAGGAAGAAAAAATGCAGGTATTAAGTTCGTTGAAAAGCGCTAAACAACGCCATCCAGATTGCAAAGTGGTGCGTCGCCGTGGTCGTCTTTATGTAATTTGTAAGTCAAATCCACGTTTTAAAGCCGTTCAGGGGTAAGATTATGCAAAAACCAGTCCTTTCTTGTGTTTTAATTATGGGGCTATTGGGTAGTGCAATGTCAGTTTTAGCACATGGGCACCATCATGAAAAAGTACAAACACAAGCTCAACGAGATGCCGCTAATGGAATTTTTGAAGGTAAGGATGTTCTTGATCGCCAACTCAGTGATTGGGATGGTGTATGGCAATCTGTAGAGCCTTATCTTCTCAGCGGTGAATTAGATGAGGTGTTGCAAAAGAAAGCGGAAACAAAAAAAGATAAAACGGTTGAAGAGTACCGAGCTTACTATACACAAGGCTATAAAACTGATGTGGATATGATTGGTATTGAAAACAATATCATTGAGTTCCACCGTGGAGAGAAAGTCGATAGCTGTGAATATCACTATGATGGTTATCGTATTCTACATTATGAGTCGGGTAAAAAAGGGGTACGTTATCTTTTCCGCTGTGATGATGCCAAAAGCCAAGCGCCCAAATTTATTCAATTTAGCGACCACATTATTGCACCAGAGAAAGCAGGGCACTTCCATTTATATATGGGCAATACATCGCAAGATGAATTACTTAAAGAATTAAGTAATTGGCCAACATATTACCCTTATTCGATGAAAGCAGATGATATTGTTCACGAAATGCTTTATCACTGATTTAAGTGGAATAAATAGAAAATAAAGTAATAAAAATCTTTAGCAAAGGAGTGCTAGATTTTTTTTAATTAATTATTTGATATAAAAAGAACAATAAAAGAATTCATGTGAAAGCCATTTGATTAGTAACTATACTTATGTTTATTTGGTGATAAAATAAATTATATCAAATTAAGTTTCTTCATTTTTATTATCTAATATATGTAATTAATTATTGATTAATTTTTTTAAAAGGAATTTTTATGGCATATCCTATTTATCTAACTTTAAAAGGAAAAGTCCAAGGGTTAATTTCTGTAGGTTGTTCATCTCTTGATTCGATAGGAAACCGTTACCAACTTAATCATGAGGATGAAATTCAAGTTATTAGTTTAAATAATAGTTCTGTTCGTGCACAAAATGCATCTTATCAACCAGTTATATTTACTAAGCCTATAGATAAATCATCACCATTACTTTCAACAGCTTTAGATAATAACGAAGTCTTAGAAGCAATATTCACTTTTTATAGAACAAGCCAACATGGGCAACTTGAAAAATATTATGAAATTAAATTGACTGAAGTTTCTCTAATTGAGGTTTCTGATATTTTTCCTGATTCAATAAATGATAATGAATCAATGCCATATCAACGTATTCAAATGAAATACACCTCAATATCCAGGGTTCATTTGGTTGCTAATACATCAAGTTATAGTATTAACAGTGATATGATTTAATAAGCTTTAGTTCATTATCAAAAGATATGTGCTATTTACACATATCTTTTGATATAACATATTGCACTTGGTGCAAAAATTGATTGTTTATAACAAATATAATACCCCTTAGAGACTAAATCATATCTGACATAAAATGAAAAAAAGAAACTGAAAATAATACCTGCTATTGCCATAATTGCGAGGTAACCAGCTATTTTATTATTCATTTTTTGTGTTTTTTTCTTATATGCACAAAGAAAACCATAATAGGAAAAATAAAAAGTTAAAGGAACTCCAAAGCAGAGTAATCCAGTTTGAAACGAGAATATTATTTTGTCTTTCATTAAGAAGTAATCTATGTAATAAATTATTGAGTAATAAAATCCAAAAATTGATAGAAGTAAGATACAGATAGAAGATAGTATTAAATTAACCAGTTTTATCTCTATTTTTTTTATTTTATCCACGGCTAAGTATTCCCCATTGTGTGAAAAATTGATCAGGGTGATAAGGTGTTTCAGGTTTATTTTCTCGATAAGATTTTAGATTTTTAATTATGGTTTCACTGATCTTAAATTCATCATCTAATTTATATAGGGCAACTGCTATCACTAACCCCACAACAAATACACCTAAAACAACGACTATAACACTTGTTCCTGCCGTTAATGCTGCTGTTACGATACTACCAGTTAGTAATATAGTATTAACAGTGATATGATTTAATAAGCTTTAGTTCATTATCAAAAGATATGTGCTATTTACACATATCTTTTGATATAACATATTCACTTGGTGCAAAAATTGATTGTTTATAACAAATATAATACCCCTTAGAGACTAAATCATATCTGACATAAAATGAAAAAAAGAAACTGAAAATAATACCTGCTATTGCCATAATTGCGAGGTAACCAGCTATTTTATTATTCATTTTTTGTGTTTTTTTCTTATATGCACAAATAAAAATCAAATAAGAAAAATATATTAATAGGGGAGAACCAAAACACAATAATGCTGTCTGGAAAGAGAATAATATACGTTCTTTCATTGAAAAATATTCAATGTAATATGATATTGAAAAATAAAAACAAAAAATAGATAATAAAAAAACAAATAAAGAAGTTAAAAATAATTTCAGTGGGCTTATTTTATCCACGGCTAAGTCTTCCCCATTGTGTGAAAAATTGATCAGGGTGATAAGGTGTTTCAGGTTTCTTTTCCCGATAAGATTTTAGATTTTTAATTATGGTTTCACTGATCTTAAATTCATCATCTAACTTATAGAGAAAATATGAAATTGCAAGACCCAGTAAAAATATTCCTACAGATACAACAATGATACTTCCTCCTGAAATTATCCCTAATGTTGTTATAACACCGACTATAGTTGCACTTACTTGTGTTGCAATAGCCAATTTTGCCATATCCATAGTGATATTTACGAAAAAATTAGTGAGATCATATTCATCTCTAAATATGAGTTCTACAATTCTATAAGCTGCTGAAAATACAATTGCAAAACGTACACCTCCTGCTGAAACGGAATTCATTCCTTGGGTTCCTACTCCCATATATATAATACGAGGATTATTTGCTAGGTAACGAGTTGCATTTAAATAAGCTCTAACGCCTGCATGACCTGAAATTCTTATATAAACATTTCCATTTTTACCTACATACTCAGTCGCTGTGATATTGATATTTCTAAACTCATTAACAATTCTTTCGACTCTATATGATTCATAGATATTTCCAGAATATGATGAAGCGATATCACCAATACTAAATAAAGTATCTTTCGATGATTTGTAAGGTGTTGGGGTGGATAAGTTTTTTAGAACATAATCAGCTTCTTCAAGGGTGATCAGTGCCGCAACATTTTCATCATCTTCGGTATCATTAAGGATCCGCTCAATTCTTTTCTTATTGTTGTATTGTTCTTCTCTGTCCCAATCAATAACGGTGGTATCGTATATATAGCCCATATAAAAAGATCCTTTTTTTATAAATTTAAATTAGATTAATAAAATTTATGATTTTATGCAATTAAAAATATCTGCTGTTAGATTAATTAATTAAAAGTTAGCTTAACAACAAGTGTGCTTTTATTTTTTATTATGTAAAATTCTATTTTTATTGTTTTTATTATTTCTTTTAAGTGGATAGTATCCTTCACTATAAAAGAAGTTATTTTTATATTTCTTATATAAGTAATAAATAAACTGAGAATATATAAATCTAATTTTATATCTTTATGTTAAAAATATAATTTTTAATATTTTTTGATAATAGGAGAAAATAGTAAGGGAAAAAGCAGTAGCATCCATGCTGACTTACTTTTATAAGTTGGGTTAAAGGTTATTTATAATCCTTGGCAGAGATATTTCATCTCCATATAATCTTCAATACCGTGTTCAGAGCCCTCACGACCTAAACCTGATTGTTTAATACCACCAAATGGTGCAACTTCATTGGAAATTAAACCTGTATTAATCCCCACCATGCCATATTCTAAATTTTCAGCAACACGCCAAATACGCTGTGGATTTTCACTATAAAAATAAGCCGCTAAACCATAAATGGTGTTATTGGCTAAATGCACCACTTCATCTTCATTTTCAAAGATAACTAAAGGTGCTACAGGGCCAAAGATCTCTTCTTCAAGGATATGGCTATCGGCAGGCACATTACCCACAACAGTAGGCTGGAAAAAGTTTTCACCTGCTTTATCACTTTCTCCACCACAAAGCAGTGTTGCACCGCGTTTTAATGTATCAGCAAGCAATGATTGTGATTTTTCAACAGCTTTACGGTTAATGAGAGGCCCAATAGTGACACCTTCTTCAAAGCCATTCCCTACTTTGAGCTTTTGAACAGCAGCAACAAAGCGTTCGCTAAATTGTTGATAAACATCTTTATGAATATAAAAACGGTTAGCGCAAACACAGGTTTGTCCTGCATTACGGAATTTTGCCCCCATAGCACCTTCGACCGCTTTATCAATATCGGCATCGTTAAACACGATAAATGGTGCGTTACCGCCTAATTCTAAAGAGACTTTTTTTACGCTATCTGAACACTGGCGCATTAATAAACGTCCAACACCCGTAGAGCCTGTAAAACTTAACTTGCGAACACGGTTATCGGAGGTAAAGACTTCGCCAATTTTAATGGCATCACCAGTGACAATATTAATAACACCAGCGGGAATACCGGCTTGAGCCGCTAATTCTGCTAAGGCCAATGCGGTATAAGGTGTTTCATTGGCCGGTTTAATCACCATCGTACAACCTGCCGCTAATGCAGGAGCTGCTTTACGGGTGATCATAGCAGCCGGGAAGTTCCAAGGTGTAATAGCAGCACAGACACCAATACCTTGTTTGATCACCATCAAGCGTTTATCAGCGGAAGGGGAGGGAATAATTTCACCGTTGGTTCTCTTACCTTGCTCTGCGAACCATTCAATAAAAGAAGCTGCATAAGTAATTTCACCTTCAGCTTCAGCAACGGGTTTACCTTGCTCAAATGTCATTAATTCAGCAAGTTTTCTTTTATTTTCAGTGATTAATTTAAACCAATTTTGCAATAATGCTCCGCGCTGATGTGCTGTGAGTGCGCGCCATTTTGGTAAGGCTTTTTGTGCAGCATCAACAGCCATTATTGCTTCTTGTGTTGCCATATTGGGTACAGTACCCAGTAAAGTACCTGTGGCAGGATCGATAACATCAACAGTTTCGTTGTTTTTAGCATTACACCAAAGACCATCAATATAGCCTTGTTCGCGGAAATAGGGATTTGTCGTTATCTTCACTTAATACCTCTCTGAACACATTATATATTGATATTTATAAAGCTAGGCAGTTCTGTGCCTGTTTATAAGTATATGCCTGCGTTACGATGTTGTGAAAATAAGTATGAAAAATCACACTAAAAAGTGCTAAAAACAGGATAAATAGAGTCAATTGTTTAGGTTTTTAATGAATAATTCCCATAACACAAGACAGAAGGTTTACGCTGTACCTTACCACTGTTATTCTTGGGTTTAACTTTCATAAAAAACAGGTATTTTTCATGTCAAAACCATCATTTGATTCTATCGAATCACAGGCAAGTTACGGTATTGGTCTGCAAGTCGGTCAACAACTGACTGAATCAGGTCTTCAAGGATTAGAGCCCGCAGCACTGTTAGCTGGCTTGACCGATGCATTAGAAGGTAATGCGCCTTCTGTACCTGTTGAAACATTACACAATGCCTTACGTACTATGCATGAGCGTGCTGAAGCTGTTCGCCAAGAACGCCAAGCTGAGCTTGCTGATGCGGGTAAAATTTTCTTAGAAGAAAATGTGAAAAATGAAGGCGTTCAAGTTACAGAATCAGGTTTACAGTATAAAGTACTGACAGCGGGTGAAGGTGCTATCCCTGCACGTACTGATCATGTTCGTGTTCACTACACGGGGCGTTTAATTGATGGCACTGTATTTGACAGTTCTGTTCAACGCGGTCAGCCAGCAGAATTCCCTGTAAATGGTGTTATCGCAGGTTGGATTGAAGCATTAACATTAATGCCAGTAGGCTCTAAATGGGAATTATATATCCCTTATCAATTAGCTTATGGCGAACGCGGAGCTGGTGCGGCTATTCCTCCATTCGCAACATTAGTATTTGAAGTAGAATTATTAGAAATTTTATAATTTCTTATTCTGCGGTAAATCAGAGTAAAAAATAGCCGGTTTTGCCGGCTATTGTTGTCTCTATACTAAAATAAAGAGATAGTAGGGTAATTGATTTTTATAAGAGAAGTGATCATGCTTATAGAAATAAGAGAGGTGCATTATGTTAGAACAAGTCAGCAAATTAGCTCGCCAAGCCGGTATGGCGATAATGCAGATTTATCAGCAATCCGAGCCGATCCAAGTGCAGGAAAAAAGTGATAATTCACCTGTTACAGAAGCAGATTTAGCCGCTCATCAAATTATCAAACAAGGACTTGCTTCTATTGCTCCTGATATACCTCAATTATCTGAAGAAGATCCACCTGAATGGGAAGTTCGCCGCCATTGGGATCGTTATTGGCTAATTGACCCATTAGATGGTACTAAAGAATTTATCAGTAAGAATGGTGAGTTTACGGTAAATATAGCCTTAATCGAAAAGGGTATTCCGATTTTAGGGGTCGTTTATGCACCAGTGCAAAATGTGTTATATGCGGCTGCCAATAAAAAAGCGTGGAAAGAGGAGTGTGGCCAGCGATTACCTATTCATGCAAGTCGGGCAGAACCCCCTGTGATAGTGATCAGCCGTTCTCATCAAGATGATGAATTAAAAGAATATTTATCACAGCTAGGTGAACATCAAACGGTTGCCGTCGGCTCATCTCTAAAATTTTGTCTTGTTGCAGAAGGTAAAGCCCAGCTTTATCCTCGTTTTGGACCCACGCATACGTGGGATACGGCGGCAGGTCATGCCATAGCGATTGCTGCTGGCGCACATGTCACAGATTGGAAAGGGATAACGTTAGATTATTCTCCTAAAGAATCGCTGATAAACCCAGGATTTAGAGTTTCTATATTTTAGTATGTAGAGAGGCGGTCGGAGCCTTTTGTTTAATAAAGGCTCCGATATCTCACATCATTCTTTAATTAAATCATTGATAAGATTGATAGCTGTGGTTATCTCAGCACCACTTAATACGCCTTCTTTCACAAAACGTACTTTGCCTTGTTTATCAAGTACAACAATCGCTGAATTCTCTTTTTCTAATCCCCAGCCTTTTAATGTTGCGCCATCGGCATCAACAATAAATTGTGACCAAGGAAACTCTTTTTTACTGTCTTCAACACTGCCACGTACAAAGGGGCCTGTCCCAAATACTGCATCATCTGTATTAATAATTGTCGTTGTTTGATAGCTCGCTTGCGGGAATTTGGCCAATTTAACCGCTTCAATAAACGGTGCATTCATCTCCTTAGCCTTACTACGTCCCGCTATATGCTGAACTGTACGTACTTTTCCACTAAGCAGACCACTGTTCCAATTTTGGTAGCTAAACTTATCTTTAGTTGTGTCATAAAGCAGTTCACCTTTGTCATTGATGGTGACTGCTGGGAGTACGGTATTCTCAGTGATGTTATGAGCAAATACCCATGTTGATGTGCTAAGTAAAAGTGCAGCTAAGGTGAGTTTGTGCATAGCCATTGTCCTATTATTGAGATGACGTTAGATTCTATTTAAGCATAGAAGCTAGTGAAGAATAATACCGCATTCTTGATACATTTATTTAACATTCAGAGGGTAAGATATTGCTTACGTTATCTTGATTTATATTCTTTACTGTCAATAAATGTAAAAATAGATAAGAAATTTAAATAAGTTGAACCTAGTACTTATAATTAGGTCTTTAAATTTGATATATAAAGATAAGTTTTTATGACTTATTAAACTCAACAACGAGCATGGGAGACTAACTGAAAGATGAAAATCTTCAATCGCTATAACCCTGAAAAAATTGCTCTCTACGTTAAGACGTTATTTCGTGGACGGTTTTACATCAAAGGAATGGGTGCATTTGAATTTGATTACGGCAAAATTTTACTGCCTAAAATAAAAGATAAGCTACATTTTAATGTTATGAGTGAAGTAAACCAGCAGGTTATTTTACTTAAAGCTGAAATGGGTTAACTTTTATCTGATAGATAACTGAGTCTTTCTCTTTGAGTTTTCAGATAAGACTCAGTTATTAATTTCATTTAGTTACTAATCAGCAATTTTATTTTCATCTTTTTTGATTTCTACTTCCGTTGTTGTTGTCTGTGTAACAGGAACATGCTCCTGTAAGACGGGTTTAACGGGAGGAATATCATCAATTTTTGTCACAAGTAATTGATCAATTTTATAATTATCAATATCGACAACTTCAAACTTATACCCTGAGAACTTCACATAATCTGTGCGTTTTGGGATCTTGCGTAAGCGAAACATCATAAAACCAGCAATAGTTTCGTAATTACTTGAATCAGGGAAATCATCAATATCAAGTGCGCGCATCACATCATCAATTGGTGTACCACCTTCAACTAACCATGAATGCTCATCACGACTGACAATTTGCTCTTCTTGTCCTGGCCCAATTAAATCGCCCATCAATGTTGTCATCACGTCATTTAACGTAATAACACCCATTACCATGGCGTATTCATTGAGGATAATGGCAAAATCTTCACCTGATGTTTTAAAACTTTCTAACATATCTGAAAGTGTTAATGTATCAGGAATAATGAGCGCTTTACGGATATGAACACCTTCATTGAGATTTAGGCTTTGTCCATTAATAACGCGATTAAGAAGCTCTTTAGAATCCACATAACCAATAATATGGTCGATATCACCTTCACAAACTAAAAATTTAGAGTGAGGCTGGGTGGCAATTTTTTCTTTAATGTCGTTTTCAGTTTCTTCGCGATCAAAATAAACCACATCTTCCCGAGGCGTCATTGCAGAAGGCACGGTGCGTGATTCTAATTCAAAGACATTTTCAATGAGTTCATGTTCTTGTTTACGTAAAACCCCTGCAACAGCTCCGGCTTCCACTATGGCGAAAATATCATCAGAAGTAATATCTTCATTTCTGACCATCGGAATTTTAAACAGCTTGAAGATGAGATCAGCCATGCCATTAAATAACCATACTAAAGGGCGGAAAAAAGCAAGGCAGAAACGCATTGGATTCACAATTCTTAATGCGATAGCTTCAGGCTTAATCATACCAATACGTTTTGGGGTTAAGTCAGCCAGTAAAATAAACATTGATGTGACAATAATAAAAGAGCAGATAGATCCAAGCTGTTGAGCTAGAGGCTCTTCAAAAAATTGTAGATAGAAACTTTTTAGTGAAGGGGAGAATGCAGACTCACCAACGATACCCGCCAAAATGGCAACTGCATTTAATCCAATTTGAACGACAGTAAAAAACATGCCTGGCATTTCTTGCATTTTTAAGACGCGGGCAGCGTTAATATTACCTTCATCAACGAGTTGTTTGAGTTTAATTCGACGAGAGGCGGCAAGAGAAATTTCAGACAGCGAAAAAAAGGCGCTGATAGCACAAAGCAAAAGCACAATGAGTAAACTATTAAGCATATAAGGCTCACATCACCCCAAGTATTTAATCCAAAGGGCAATACTAGAGTGTTAAAAATAGAAGATAAATCAATATATTGTGATGGATTTATTCACAAAGATAGATAAGAGGGCGCAATTATATCATCGCCCTGCTATTTTCTGCTAGTATTACTTTTCAGGTGGAAAACAGACACCTATCCCGCCTAATCCACAATAGCCTTGTGGGTTTTTGTGTAAATATTGCTGGTGGTAATCTTCAGCAAAATAAAAAGGGCCTGTTGGCTGTATTTCTGTCGTAATTTCCGTTGTTGCGCCTTGAGCATTCATTGCTTGTTGATAACGCTTTTTTGACTCAATAGCTTGTTCATATTGCTCTGCGTTAACAGTATAAATGGCAGAACGATATTGGCTGCCAATATCATTACCTTGGCGCATACCTTGTGATGGATTATGATTTTCCCAAAAAAGAGCCAGAAGTTGTTGGTAGCTAATTATTGCAGGATCAAAAACAACTCTCACCACTTCACTATGGCCAGTTAAACCTTGGCAAACTTGTTGGTAGGTTGGATTTTCTGTTACACCACCGCTATAACCCGCACTTGTTGAGTAAACACCTGGTTGTTGCCAAAACAGACGTTCAACTCCCCAAAAACAACCCATGGCAAAATAAGCGATACTCATCTTTTCAGGAGTATCATTTATAGAATGCCCATTTACTGCATGATTAGCAGATATTTCTAATGGTGTCGAGGTACCCCTTAAGGCATTCTCTGGTTGGTAAGCTTTATGTTGCAAGGTAGACTCCATTTTTTATATTTGTAAATGCTTTACTATGGTAAAGGCTTAATATTGTTATAAACTAAATCTACAATAAAGCTTAAAACAGTTTGTCGTCAATTCATCACATGGATTAAATCATATTGAGGAGAAAACGTGCCGAGATACTCCGTTATCTACGTTCTCTGTCTGTCTTTTATCGCACCGGTTGCCTATGGGGCAAGTTTGCGTTTAAAAGTAGAAGGTTTAGAAGGGCAACTCGAAAAAAATGCGCGAGTCCAGCTATCAAACATTACAACAGAAGAAGTTGCACCTGACGGGCGTTTTCGTGCGCGTGTTGAAAAAGCAATTCAAGAAGGACTTCGCCCTTTAGGCTATTATCAGCCTAGTGTGACATTTTCTTATCAAGAAAATACACCGCCAACGCGCTCTGTATTAACCGCTAAAGTTGAGCCCGGTATTCCTATCTTACTTAAAGGAGTCGATATTGTTCTTGAAGGTGGTGCTAAAACCGACGAACAATATGCAAAGGTAATTAAAGAAAATACTCCTCCTCTTGATAGTGTTTTAAACCATGGTGATTATGAAAAGCTCAAAGGTTCATTAACAGGGCTTGCTATCCGTCGTGGTTACTTTGATGCAGAAATGGATAAAAGTCAGCTAGGTGTCTCGTTAGATAACCATGCATCATATTGGGATTTTGTCTTTAATAGTGGTGAACGTTATCGCTTTGGCAAAGTAAATTATACTGGTTCTCAAATTCGTGAAGACTATTTACAAAATATTGTTCCCTTTAAAGAAGGGCAATATTACGCGTCTGAAGATCTTGCTGAATTTAATCGTCGTTTAGCCGCAACAGGGTGGTTTAACTCTGCGGTTGTTACTCCTGATATTGCAAAAGCACGAGCCGAAGGTTCACATCTTTTACCAATGAGTGCGGTTGTCACTCCGCGTTCTCGTAACTACGTAGAGCTTGGTGGTGGTTATGCCACCGATGTTGGTCCTCGCCTTAATATGCAGTGGGATAAACCATGGATGAACTCGCGTGGTCATAGTCTAACCTCCAACATTAGCGTTTCTCAGCCTGAACAATCTATTGGCGCGAACTATAAAATTCCACTTAAGGTTAACCCATTGGAGCAATATTATGGTGTTCAAGGTGGTTTTAAACGTACCGATTTAAATGATACTCGTTCTGATACCACAACGTTAAATGTGTCTCGTAACTGGGATATGTCTACGGGCTGGCAATACAGTGTGAATACACGTTGGAGTCTTAGCCACTTTACCCAAGGTGAAGTTACAAATACCACCATGTTGCTTTATCCCGGTGTTACTGCCAGCCGTGTACGTCAACGTGGTGGGATGATGCCTTCTTGGGGAGACAGCCAACGTTACTCATTAGACTACTCTAATAAAATGTGGGGTTCGGATGTCGAGTTTGCAGCGTTCCAAGCGCAACAGGTTTGGATCCGTACACCATGGGAAGGGCATCGTTTTGTGGTAAGAGGTAATTTGGGCTGGATTGAAACGAATGCTTTTGAACAAGTTCCTCCAGAGCTACGTTTCTTTGCAGGGGGTGATAGGAGTGTTCGAGGCTTTAAATACCAAAGTATTTCACCAGAAGATAGTAAAGGTAATTTAACAGGGGCATCAAGGATGCTTGTTGGATCGGCAGAATATCAATATAACGTTACAGGTAATTGGTGGAGTGCTGTCTTTATTGATAGTGGCGAAGCGGTTAATGATTTTACTCGCAGTGATTTTAAAACAGGTGCCGGTGCCGGTGTGCGCTGGGCATCACCTGTTGGGCCAATTAAATTTGATTTAGCACTACCTGTGAGTGACGTTGATAAACGTAGACTCCAGTTTTATATCGGGTTAGGAGCAGAGTTATGATAAAAAAGTGGTTGAAATGGATTGCGTTAACACTCCTTATCATTATTTTGCTTACATTTGGTGCTGTAGCTTGGATCTTAGGAACACAATCAGGTTTGCATTTTGCCATTAATAGTGCTGCTCGCTGGGTTCCAGGCTTAGTTATCAAGGATGTTAATGGTGACTGGAAAGATCTGCGTTTAACGGGTGTTGAGTATCAAATGCCCGGAGTTGATGTGAACGTAGGTGAGTTATCATTAGGATTACGTTTAGCGTGCCTGACGGATAAACAAGTTTGCGTTGATACATTGGCGACACGCGATGTGGTTGTTAATGTTGATACTAGTGCTTTCCCACCCTCTGAAGAAACACCACCATCAGAACCTTTAACTGAGCTCAATGCTCCGTTACCTATCTATTTAAACTCGCTCTCATTAGAAAATACGCATGTGAAGATTGACGATATGGCAATCTCGCTGGATGAGTTTAAAACAGGTGCTCAGTGGGAAGGTCGCCTAGTTACATTAAATCCAACCGTTATTAATGATTTGCTGGTGGCGTTACCCAAAACGCCAGAAGACGGTAGTGTTGAAGCGGTTGCCCGAGATGTAAAAGAAGTCGTAACTGCAAAACCTAAAGCTGAGCCTAAAACACCAGAAGAAAAAGAACAAGCATTAGCAGACACAATTAAAACGATCTTTGCTAAGCCATTATTGGCTGAATTACCTGAAATTATTATTCCTGTGGATATCAATATTGAAGGTATTGAAGGTAAGCAATTACAAGTGAGTGGGGATACTCCAGTTACTATCAATCAATTATCTTTTGAGGCAAATATTCAAGGTAAGCAAGTTAATCTCACTAAATTACGTGTTGATGCGCCTGAAGGTGAGGTCAGTTTAAATGGGGGGATCACGCTTGATAAACAATGGCCTGTTAATTTAGATATCAACGCAACCATTCGTGATGTTGTGGGGCTTGAAGATTTTAAAGATCAAAAAGCGACACTTTCTTTACAAGGTGCGTTACTCGAAGAGCTTAAATTAGCACTTTCTTTAACTGGAACAGTAACCGCTACACTTGATGCTCAGGCTGAGTTAGCCAAGCCACATCTTCCATTAAAACTGACTTTAGAGAGTCAAAAAGTACGTTGGCCATTAACTGGTGATGCACAATATCAACTTAATGACACTCGACTACGTCTCAATGGCCAGACGGATAATTACGATCTTTCATTGCGTTCTGATATCCAAGGTCAGGAGATCCCACCGGCTAAATTAATGTTGGATGCAAAGGGTAATGAAGAAAAAATAGAGTTAACACGTCTGCGTTTAGCAGCATTACAAGGTCATGCTGATATCACAGGTGTTGCTGATTGGAGTAAAGCCATTAGTTGGAATGCATTGCTCACTATTTCAGGAATTAATACCGCAAAACAGTATCCTGATATGCCAGCCAAATTAGATGGGCGTATTGCTACAACGGGAAGCCTGTATGGTGGAAGTTGGCAATTACGTGTTCCTGAAATCACTTTAGATGGCAATATCAAAAATAATCTTATCAAGGCGAGAGGGAATGCCTATGGTAATGATTCTGGGCAATGGAATATTCCTCAATTAAATCTGATACTGGGTAAGAATAAACTCGATATCGAAGGACATCTAGGTGACAAGTGGGCATTAGATGCCAATATTAATGCGCCAGGATTAAATGGTTTAGTGCCAGGACTTGCTGGTGTTGTAAAAGGTAAGGTGAATATTCGAGGTGATATTAATGCACCGAAGATTATTGCTGATATCAACGCTCAAGGTATTAAATGGCAAGATCAAGTGAGTGTTGAATCTATTACGATTAAAGGCGATGTTCAGTCTGATAAAGAGATTGGTGGCAAACTGGCTATTACTGCACGTCAGTTAAAACAAGCTGATTTAATTATCCGTAATTTAACGTTAGATGCAGCAGGCACAGAAAAACAACATAAACTCACGTTGAAAATGGATGGTGAGCCTGTTTCTGGTGGGCTGACATTAGCTGGATCATTTGATAAAGAGAAACAACAGTGGAAAGGAACACTAAATAATACAGCTTTTGATACCCCTGTGGGTGAATGGCGTTTAAATAAAGCAATGGCGCTGAATTTGTTGGCAGAAAAGCAAGAGATCACGATTGGCTCTCATTGCTGGGTGAACCCAAATGCGCAAGTTTGTGTTCCTAAAGCGATAACAGTGGGTGAAAGTGGAACTGCTGCAATAACGCTAACACGTTTTGATTTAGCAATGATAAAGCCGTTCTTGCCACCTGAAACTTCTGTTCGAGGTGTATTTACAGGGGATGCCACTGCAACATGGAACTCAAAAGGTGGATTACCGAAAGCATCTGTCAATCTAAAAGGGCAAGGTGTTGCGGTAAAACAGAATATTGAAGGAACGATTTTACCTATTGATTTCGATGCTATTACCTTAAATGCAGGTATGAATAATGGTAAAGCAACATTGCAATGGCTGATTAGCATTGCAGGTAATGGTGACTTTAAAGGTAATGTACATGTTGCCGATCTTGAGAAAAAGCGCCAACTATCAGGTACGGTTGATATTGATAATTTGACATTAGATTTAATTAAACCGTTCTTAGGTAAAGGTGAAATTGCTCAAGGGAATATTGGCGCTCAATTACGTTTAGGAGGAAGTGCTCAATCGCCACTGTTATTTGGTCAATTCGGGATTAATCAATTAAAAGTGGTTGGGCATTGGATCCCATTTGATATTACGAAAGGTAATGTTGATGTTCGATTCAATGGAGCAACATCGGACTTAGGCGGCAGAATTGAAACGCCAGAAGGTTATTTGAATCTTACTGGGAATGCCGATTGGCGTAAGTTAGATGAATGGCGGGCAGTGGTCGCCGCTAATGGTAATAAGCTACGAGTGTCATTGCCTCCAATGGTGCGTATTGATGTTAATCCTGATCTCGTCTTTGAGGCTGGCCCTCATTTACTGAAATTAGATGGTCGTATTGATATCCCTTGGGCTCGTATTGTGGTTCAAGAATTACCAGAATCAGCGGTATCGGCATCTTCTGATGAAGTGATGCTAGATAAAAACTTGCAACCTATAGCACCAAAAGAGACATCGATTCCAATTCAAAGTAATTTAGCGATTAATATTGGTGATGATGTGACGCTGGACGCATTTGGACTTAGCGCCCGATTGACGGGAACACTTAAAGTCAATCAGAATAAACAAGGGCTAGGTTTAAATGGGCAAGTTGATATTCCAAGAGGGGCATTCAAAGCCTATGGACAAGACTTACAAGTACGTAAGGGCCAAATCTTGTTCTCGGGACCTGTTGATCAACCTTACTTAAATATCGAGGCTATTCGTAATCCAGATAATACCGCAGATAATGTCATTGCAGGGGTTCGGGTAACAGGACTTGCTGACCAGCCTAAAGTGGAAATTTTCTCTGAGCCGGCTAAAACACAACAAGAAGCATTATCTTACTTGTTAAGAGGCGAAGGTCTAGACAGTGGTGATGCTGATTCATCACAAATGACAGCAATGCTGATAGGATTAGGCGTTGGTCAGAGTGGTCAGCTTGTAGGGCGCATAGGTGAAACCTTTGGTGTTTCGGATTTAGCGCTTGATACACAAGGTGTGGGGGATAACTCACAAGTTGTGGTCAGCGGTAAGATAACGAACGATCTACAAGTGAAGTATGGAGTGGGTATATTTGATTCGCTAGCGACGTTAACCTTACGTTATCGCTTGATGCCCAGGTTGTATTTACAAGCAGTGTCTGGTATGAATCAGGCAATAGATCTGCTTTATCAATTTGAGTTTTAAATTATATGCGAATTATTGTTTATGGAAGTTTACGGCAAAACCAAGGTAACCATCACTGGATGACGTATGCGCAACTTTTAGGTGAGCATAAGTTAGTGGGGTACAAACTCTATGATTTAGGGTTTTACCCTGCGGTTATTGAAGGTGAAGGAGAGATAGAGTGCGAAGTTTATCGGATAACCCCTTCTATCTTGACAGAGCTTGATGAATTGAAAAAGAATGATCAGGATTACAAGCGACAACTGATTTCAACGCCTTATGGCAGTGCTTGGATCTACCTTTATCAAAAGCCTGTGGATGGTTTACGTGAAATAAAATGTGGTGATTGGTTAAAGCGCCACGAAGAAGAGTAACCGGTTATTACCCTTTTACTCAATATTATGCAAAAACGGCTTGATAGGAATATTGAGCCGTTTTTATTTTTATAAAAGGGGAATAATTTTAATCGAAAATAGTATTTATAATTAATCGTTGTTTAATCTAATAAAATAAATTAGTGGGTTATACATTAATGATAGTCGGTATTGCGATTACATTGATAAGCGGTAGATTACGTATAATGTGTTTGAAGAAAAGAGTAGTACCATTATAAAAAAGCTCTTCAATAAGAAGAGCTTATTCATCAGTAAATTATAAAATAATAACTTACTTAGTTAGTTATTCTGATAGCGTCAGAATTATTTTTTAGCACGTTCGAAAGAAGACAGAATTTCAGCTTTAGCGGCTTCTACGTCTTCCCAACCGTCAACTTTAACCCATTTGCCCGCTTCTAAATCTTTGTAGTGCTCAAAGAAATGTTTGATCTGTGCTTTTAACAGTTCTGGTAGATCAGTCACATCTTTAATGTGATCGTATTCTTTGCTCAGTTTAGTGTGTGGTACTGCAACCAGTTTCGCATCTTCACCTGATTCGTCAGTCATTTTCAGTACGCCAACAGGGCGGCAACGAATAACTGAACCTGGTTGTAATGGGTATGGAGTTGGAACCAGAACGTCTACTGGGTCACCATCTAAAGATAATGTGTTGTTGATGTAACCGTAGTTGCATGGGTAGAACATTGCAGTTGACATAAAACGGTCAACAAACAGTGCACCACTTTCTTTATCAACTTCGTATTTGATAGGATCAGCATTTGCTGGGATTTCAATAACAACATAAATATCTTCTGGTAGTTCTTTACCAGCAGGAACATGATTCAGGCTCATAAAAAATTTCCTATAAAAAAATTAATTTTACGTGGCCTGTAGTATAGCGAAAAGTTTTTAACAATACCCGTTTTTTGCCGAACATGTTGCGTTATGACGTAAAAATAAGCAGTAAATAAAAGGAAGTTCTATTTCCAAAGATGAAAAAACCGGACGAAAAAGAAGCCCGGTTTATCTATGTCGGAGCTAGACCAATGAATTATTCTTCGTCTGGATATTGCGCCATAAAGCTTTCAGCTTGCTCAACCATCGATTTAGTACCTACAAAGAAAGGCATACGTTGGTGAAGCTCTTTAGGTTCGATATCAAGAATACGTTCTTTACCATTACTCGCTTTACCGCCAGCTTGTTCTGCTAAAAACGCCATTGGGTTACATTCATAGAGTAAACGTAATTTACCAGTAGGGTGGCTTGCAGTGCTTGGATAGATATAAATGCCACCTTTCAGTAAGTTACGGTGAAAATCAGCGACTAAAGAACCGATATAACGAGTGGTATAAGGGCGATTAGTGGCTGCATCTTGTTCTTGGCAATACTTAATGTATTTTTTGACACCTAATGGGAATTTGATGTAGTTACCTTCATTGATAGAGTACATATTTCCTGTTGGTGGGAAATGCACACTTTCATGAGATAGGCAGAACACACCTAAAGAAGGGTCATAAGTAAAGGCGTGAACACCACAACCTGTTGTATAAACTAACATGGTTGATGAGCCATAAACGACATAGCCTGCTGCAACTTGACGATGACCAGGTTGTAAGAAGTCATCTAATGTTACAGATTGGCCAATAGGCGTAATACGGTGGTAAATAGAGAAAATTGTCCCGACGGAAACGTTTACATCAATATTCGACGAACCGTCTAAAGGATCCATTAGTACAACATACTTAGCATTCTCAGCACGATCACCTTCAAAGATTACAATATCATCTTCTTCTTCTGATCCGATACCCGCAACTTCACCACGTGCTTTTAATGCCGCTTTTAGTTTCTCATTCGCGTAAAGATCCAGTTTCATCTGGGCTTCACCTTGAACATTAGAAACACCGTTAGTACCCAGAATATCGACTAACCCTGCTTTATTAATATCACGGTGGATAATTTTAGCCCCAAGCTTAATTGCCGAAAGTAATGCAGTAAGTTCGCCAGTTGCATGGGGAAAATCTTGTTGTTTCTCGACGATAAATTCGCCTAATGTTTTCATGACGCAGGTCCTGAATGTGAGTGGGTAAAGTAAAAAAGGAGGAAAATCTCCTTGGTGGTGGCAAGTTTAGCCAAAGAATCGAATGATTCAAAGGTTAATCCGTTCCTTATCTGCTTTTTGATCGTTAGAATAGTGACCAACTTCATGCTATTGGACAGAAATTCATGCACATTCATATTCTTGGTATTTGTGGCACCTTTATGGGAAGTCTTGCCATTTTAGCTCGAGCTAAGGGACATAAAGTCACAGGCTCTGATGCTAATGTCTATCCACCAATGAGTACCTTATTAGAAAATCAGGGAATTGAACTGATTGAGGGATATGACCCTAAACAATTAGAACCTGTTCCTGACATGGTGATTATTGGTAATGCAATGACACGAGGAAATCCTTGTGTTGAAGCTGTACTTGAAAAAGGTCTGCCTTATACTTCAGGCCCTCAATGGCTACATGATTATATTTTACCTGAACGTTGGGTATTAGCGGTTGCAGGAACTCATGGTAAAACAACAACGGCAGGTATGTTAGCTTGGGTTTTAGAAGATTGTGGCTATAAGCCGGGTTTTTTGATTGGGGGTGTGCCTGGTAATTTCCAAGTTTCAGCACAATTAGGTGAAAGTCCTTTCTTTGTGATTGAAGCCGACGAGTATGATAGCGCTTTCTTCGATAAACGTTCTAAATTTGTACATTACTCACCTCGCACACTGATTTTAAATAACCTTGAATTTGATCATGCCGATATTTTTGACGATTTAGCGGCAATTCAAAAACAATTCCATCATTTAGTTCGTATTGTTCCAGGCAGCGGAAAAATCATCATGCCTGACAACGATATAAATTTAAAACAGACCATTGGAATGGGATGTTGGAGCGAACAAGAATTCACGGGTGAAACAGGCGATTGGCAAGCTAAAAAACTCACTAATGACAGTAGTCATTTTGAGGTGTTTCATAAAGGTGAGCGAGTCGGAGAAGTGTGTTGGGGGCTTTCTGGTGAACACAACATGCAAAATGGCTTAATGGCAATAGTTGCTGCACACCATGTTGGTGTTTTACCTGATGACGCTTGTGAAGCATTAGATAAGTTTGTTAATGCGCGTCGTCGCTTAGAGTTACGTGGTGAAGTTAATCAGGTCAGTGTTTATGATGATTTTGCACACCATCCTACGGCGATTTTAGCAACGCTTGAAGCGTTACGCAGTAAAGTCGGTGGAACCGCGCGTATTATTGCGGTGTTAGAGCCTCGTTCAAATACCATGAAAATGGGAATTAGCAAGGATGATATCGCCCCAGCATTAGGTCGAGCTGATGAAGTATTTTTATTCCAGCCACCGAATATTCAATGGTTAGTGAGTGATATTGCAGAGCATTGCGTACAACCCGCTCGTTGGAGTACCGATCTTGATACATTAGTGGATATGATTGCGAAAGAAGCACAAGCGGGCGATCATATTTTAATTATGAGTAATGGTGGCTTTGGTGGGATACATGAAAAGCTGCTTAAAAAATTAGCTCAGCCTAAAGGATCAGAGAATCAGTATTAATAATAAATAAAAATAAGCCACTGAATGTTTAGTGGCTTATTTTAGGACGTTAGAGTAAAGCGATTATAATTCCTGATCAAACAGGTTTAGGATTGCATCTCGCAACTCTTCTGTTGAAAATCCTGGCGCTGGTGTTGAGAAAATAGTGTCATCACCTGCAATACTGCCAAGGATCCCTTCTGCTTTGCCTAATGAATCTAATAAACGTGCAATAAGTTGTGCCGCACCTGGGCTCGTTCTTATCACCACAACCGAATGGTTATGGTCGATATCGAGTACCAAATTTTTTAATGGGCTACTTGCTGTTGGTACGCCAAGTTCAGTTGGAAGGCAATATACCATTTCCATTTTGGCGTTTCGGGTTCTTACTGCACCAAATTTTGTTAGCATACGAGAGATTTTGGATTGATTAATATTATCAAATCCGGCCTCTTGTAATGCCGTCACAATCTCGCCTTGTGAACTGAATTTTTCTTCTTTCAGCAGGGCTTTAAACGCTTTAACCAAGTCTTCTTGCTTAGAAGGAACGCGCATAGTTCACCTTTAGTGAGTTATCAATAACCTGCGTATTATGCAGAGAAGTGAATTTTTATGCAACAAAAGACGATGAAAGGTGAGAGGTAATCTACTGAAAATTGTAAAGTAGAATGTACTGCAAAAAAGTTTTATTTATCGACTTTGAATGTGATAATTTAAGGAAGTAAAATATTTGTTAAATAAATGATAAGCTTAAATGATTATCATAAGGAGATAGTGCCACTTAACATTTTACCCAATTTATTGGAATTATTTATCAAAAGAGTGCCCACTATCTCATTAACAGATAAGCAATTTGTTTAGAATAACCAAAGTATTATTTTCCACTATAAATGCCTTATTATGCAATATTGCTGTTAAATAATTGTTTTTCAAAAGGTGTATTGCGTAATAGTGAGTCTCTCTAAGGCGTTCCACTATCTCGTAACTAAGGAGTATCAGAATGAAAGTAGCAGTTCTCGGTGCAGCGGGTGGTATTGGTCAGGCACTGGCACTTCTTCTTAAAAATCAGCTTCCAGCTGGTAGTGAACTCTCTTTATATGATATCGCTCCCGTCACACCGGGCGTCGCAGCTGACTTAAGCCATATCCCAACTCAAGTGACTGTAAAAGGTTTTGCCGGCGAAGATCCATCTCCTGCATTAAAAGACGCTGATGTTGTTCTGATTTCTGCGGGTGTTGCTCGTAAACCTGGTATGGATCGTTCAGATCTTTTCAACGTTAACGCAGGCATTGTGCGCAACTTAATTGAAAAGGTAGCACAAAATTGCCCTAAAGCACTTATCGGTATCATTACTAACCCTGTAAATACGACAGTTGCTATTGCTGCTGAAGTACTTAAAAAAGCAGGTGTTTACGATAAAAAACGTCTTTTCGGTATCACCACACTTGATATCATTCGTGCTAATACTTTTGTTGCTGAATTAAAAGGCCAAGATCCTCTGAAAACCAATGTTCCTGTTATTGGTGGGCATTCTGGTGTCACCATTCTTCCTCTACTTTCTCAAGTTGCTGACGTATCATTTACAGATGATGAAATCGCAGCACTGACAAAACGTATCCAAAATGCAGGTACTGAAGTTGTAGAAGCGAAAGCTGGTGGTGGATCAGCAACATTATCAATGGGACAAGCTGCGGCTCGTTTTGGTCTTTCATTAATTCGCGCTTTAAATGGCGAGAAAAATGTTATTGAATGTACCTATACAGAAGGTGACGGAGAATATGCCCGTTTCTTTGCACAACCTATTCTTTTAGGTAAAAACGGTGTAGAGGAATATTTATCTATTGGTAAATTAAGTGATTTTGAAAAACAATCTCTTAATGGCATGTTAGACGTATTGAAAAAAGATATAATTCTTGGTGAAGAATTTATTAATAAATAAAGAAATACTTTTTTTGCTATAAAAATAATGCAAAATTAAATAAAAACCGCTGATATAGTATCAGCGGTTTTTTTTATTAATTATAATGTATGTAATTATTAGTTAATTATTAGTTTTGTCACGAATCTTTCGTTCAAGTAATTCTCCTGTTTCAGGATGAAAATAACGGCTTGGCCAAATTTCAGAAGGAGCAACACCAAGATAATCAGCAATGATTTTTTCTCCTTTAGGCCAAGGGCGTGACAGTGCATTAGCGAGTGTTGAAGAGCTTAACCCTGCTTGGCGAGAGATGGCAGCAAGTGTTGTTCCTCGTTTTCTAAGTGCGGCAATAATATCGGCAGGATGCCAATCAGATTTCCTTGAAATCATTTTTAATCCTTTTTCTATAAAATTAATTGCTGTGTTAGTGGTATAAATAACAGTTTATTAGAAATGTCCTAAAGCATTTAAACTGATTATTTAGAAAATAAAATAACATTATTTTTCTAAAAAGATTTCTGATTTTTTTCTTAATAATTTCTTTTTTGAAGTTGATAACAATTTTAGAGAAACATAATGAAAAAAGAGTGGTATACGGCAAAGGAATTGACGGGTATAGGTGGATTACCTAAATCACCACAAGGTGTAAATGCAAAAGCTAAACGTGAATTTTGGCAAAAACAAAAGATAAAGAATAAGCAAGGTAATGGTGTTGAATATCATTATTCTTGTTTACCAGATAAAACTTTAATTGCTCTGGAACTTTATGAACCATTAGCACATTACAAACTAAATAAAAAAGAGGAGCCACTCGTTATCTGGGTGAAAGCATTCCAACAACTAAATGATGGTGAACAAAAAACATTAACAGAGCTGATATTGCGGGATGGTATTAGAAGTTTTTTAGAAAAACTCGTCAATGATTAGGCGAGTTTAAAGAATCTATTATTGCGTTATCCGCAACAGATATCTATCTGACTAACCTCTTAGTTGAATGTGAGATGAGATCATGAAAAAAGAATGGTATACAGCGAAAGAATTAGTGGGGCTTGCGGGGTTACCTAACTCACCGCAGGGAGTGAACTTGATGGCGCGTCGTGAAGGGTGGGAAAATCGCCGTAAACGTGGTGTGCAGGGGAAAGCTGTCGAGTATTCAGTGAAAAGTCTACCTGATGAGGTCATTGGGGTATTAGCTGCACATGAACCTCCCGCAGAGTATTTATCAAAGCGTCAGGATGCTTTTTTGATCTGGGTGGAAGCGTATTATCAATTAACCAAATCAGAACGTGAAAAAATTGTGAAGTTTGTGCTTCGAGAAGGGTTAGCAAAGCTCATTAGTTATATTGATGCTGATAATCAAGACGCAATTGAGCGAGAAAATGAAGAAGTACTCAATAAATTAAAAAACCCACCAGAGTCGACATAGTCGCTCTGGCAGGCTTTTCTATACCATTAATGGGGTAGTATTATTAGGATTACGATTGACGTTGTACAGCAACGTGAGCAAGCCCAATAAGCGCTTCTTTATAAGGTGAATCAGGTATGATAGATAAAGCTTCAATTGCTTTGTCTGCTTCTTCTTCTGCTTTTTGGCGGGTATATTCCAAAGATCCACTTTGTTTCATGGTATTTAAAACGGTATCCAATAAATGGCGACCATTACCTTGCTCAATAGCTTGGCGAATTAATTGAGATTCTTCTTCATTACCATTATGCATGGCATGAAGTAATGGCAACGTAGGTTTGCCTTCATCAAGATCATCGCCTGTGTTTTTACCCAACTGACTGTTGTCAGCATCATAATCAAGCAGATCGTCAATGAGCTGGAAAGCAGTACCAAGATAACGTCCATAATCTTGGAATGCTTTTTCTTGCTCAGGTGTGGCACCAGAAAGAATGGCTGACGCATGAGAAGCCGCTTCAAATAGACGCGCTGTTTTACTGTAAATAACTTGCATATAGTCATCTTCAGAAATATTAGGATCGTTACAATTCATTAATTGTAAGACTTCACCTTCGGCGATCACATTGGTGGCGCTAGACATTAATTTTAATACACGCATTGAATCAAGATCCGTCATCATCTGAAAAGATCGTGTATAAATAAAGTCGCCAACAAGCACACTTGCTGCATTTCCAAAGACGGCATTTGCCGTTTGTTTTCCTCTACGCATATCAGATTCATCAACAACATCATCATGTAACAACGTTGCAGTATGAATAAACTCGATAAGCGCTGCGACCGAGATATGTTTGTCACCTTGATAGTCCAATGCTCGTCCAGTGAGCACTGCGATCATTGGTCGGATCCTTTTACCACCACCACTAATGATGTAGTAACCAAGTTGGTTTATCAAAGAAACATCTGAATTAAGCTGGTAAAGGATTGCCTCATTTACCGCAGCCATATCAGCGGATGTTAGTTTTATAATAGATTCTAAATTCATGTTTTTTCGACTTTGGCTCGCCAATGAGCGCGTTATTATTAATAAAAAATGATCATGCCATAGATTTTACTCTCTTATAATTTAGATTGTACTTTAAAAATGGCTGAAATAAATATCGCATAAAAAACTCTTTTTTTTAATGCTAGTTTGCGATCTGTACTTGTCATCGGCACTAAATTTGCGTAGAATTCGCGCCCTATGTGAATATTTTAATTGTGCACTCAAATTATACATATTGGGAGTGTGCGGAAAGCGGAGTTTATATGTACGCGGTTTTCCAAAGTGGTGGTAAACAACACCGAGTCAGCGAAGGTCAAACTATTCGTTTAGAGAAACTTGAAGTAGCTACTGGCGAAACAATCGAGTTTGACACTGTAATGATGGTCGCTAATGGCGATGATATTCAAATTGGCGCTCCAATCCTTGCGGGCGTTAAAGTTAAAGCGGAAGTGGTTGCTCACGGTCGCGGCGAGAAAGTTAAGATTGTTAAGTTCCGTCGTCGTAAACATAGCCGTAAACAACAGGGCCACCGTCAGTGGTTTACTGATGTTAAAATCACTGGTATCGCTTAAGGTTTAGGAGAGTAGTTCAATGGCACATAAAAAGGCTGGCGGCTCGACTCGTAACGGTCGTGATTCCGAAGCAAAACGTCTGGGTGTTAAACGTTTCGGTGGTGAAGCTGTATTAGCAGGTAGCATCATCGTTCGTCAACGTGGTACTAAGTTCCATGCAGGTACTAACGTTGGTTGTGGTCGTGACCACACCCTGTTTGCATTAGCTGACGGAAAAATTAAGTTCGAAGTTAAAGGTCCAAACAACCGTAAATTTATCAGCATCGAAGCTGAATAATTACTGGTCCTTTAAGCACCGAGTCAAAAGCCCTGCAAGTCTGTTGCGGGGCTTTTTATATTTAAAAAAGGCCATCTCTGGGTAATTTCGGCCATCCAGCACGTTAATGGCTACTATACGGAGTAAAATCATGAAATTTGTTGATGAGGCCAAGATCCTGATCGTCGCGGGCGATGGTGGTAACGGCTGTGTGAGCTTTCGTCGCGAAAAATATATCCCAAATGGGGGACCAGACGGTGGTGATGGCGGTGATGGTGGTGATGTCTACATGATTGCAGACGAAAACCTCAACACTCTAATTGATTACCGTTTTACAAAATCTTATCGCGCAGAACGTGGTGAAAATGGTCACAGCCGTGACTGCACCGGTAAGCGTGGTCAAGACATTACAATTAGTGTTCCTGTTGGAACACGAGTCCGTGATTTAGCCACCAATGAAATTATTGCTGACTTAACTGTTCACGGACAAAAACAAATGGTCGCTAAAGGCGGCTTTCACGGTTTAGGTAATACTCGCTTTAAATCTTCGGTTAACCGTGCTCCACGCCAACGTACTATGGGTACTCCGGGTGAATCTCGTGATGTTCTCTTAGAGCTAATGTTATTAGCCGATGTAGGTATGTTAGGTATGCCGAATGCGGGTAAATCAACGTTTATTCGTGCAGTATCGGCAGCAAAACCTAAAGTTGCCGATTATCCGTTTACCACCTTAGTACCGAGCTTAGGTGTGGTACGTATGGATAATCATCAGAGCTTTGTTGTTGCTGATATTCCTGGATTAATCGAAGGCGCTGCTGATGGTGCAGGTCTTGGGATCCAATTCTTAAAACACTTAGAACGCTGTCGTGTGTTATTGCACTTGATCGACATCGATCCTATTGATGGATCAGATCCTGTTGAGAACGCACAAATTATTGTCTCTGAATTAGAGAAATACAGCGAAAAATTAGCACAAAAACCACGTTGGTTAGTATTCAATAAAGTGGATCTTCTTGATGCTGAAGAAGCAAAAGAGAAGGCAAAAGCGATTGTTGAAGCACTGGGTTGGGATGAAAACTATTACATGATAGCGGCCATCAACCAAGAAGGTGTGAAAAAACTTTGCTGGAATATCATGGAATTCCTGAATGTAACACCACGTGAGCAAGATTTAGTGGCGACAGTTGCAGAGCCAGGAAAAGTTGACTTTATGTGGGATGATTACCACAAAGAACAGCTTGAAAATCCTGATTTTGAAGAAGATGACGATGATGATTGGGATGAAGAAGATGATGATGGTATAGAGTTTATCTACCAACGTTAATTATCATTCTTATCATGAAAAAATAAAAAACGCCTGATTTATCAGGCGTTTTCTTTTATCTCGATATCGTAAACTTAGCGGTTATTGTACATATCTTTATACAGGTTAGTTTCAAAACGTACTAAATAGGCGCGCCCTGCATTACGATTTTGCGTTGGTGGTGAATATGCAGAGACGTACTGAACAAAAGCAACTTTTTGTCCATTAGCTGTCGTCATAAAGCCAGCAAGATTATAGACCCCTTTTAGTGAACCCGTTTTGGCAGAAACTTTGCCATCGACACCTGCTTCATGAAAACCGCCTCGGTATTGTAATGTTCCATCGTGTCCAGAGAGGGGAAGCATAGTAATAAAGTTGAGTTCATTTTCGTGTTGCCCAATATATTGAAGGACTTGCATCATTGTTGCAGGTGAAATGAGGTTATGGCGAGAAAGACCTGAACCATCAACCATTACTGTATTACCTAAGTCAATTCCTGCTTTTTGTTTTAAAATCGCACGAGTTGCTTCCGCGCCTGAACGCCACGTTCCAGCAACACCATAATATTCACGTCCAATGGTTCTAAATACAGTGTCTGCAATCATATTGTCAGACTCTTTTAACATTGTAGTAAGCAAGTTATGTAGAGGCTTAGATTGTGTTTGTGCTAATACAGTAACCGGTGCTTTAACGTAAGAGCGACGTTTTATATAGCCATCAAGTTCAATATTGGCTCTTTGTAACTCTTCTTTTAAAATTGTGCCAGCCCAATGCGCACCATCTTGAATAGAAAACATTAAAGGCACTGCATCGTCACGTTTAGGAATACATCCTGTTATTACATAGGTATTTAAATCACGGACAGTGACATCTAATTCGCAAAAACGAGTACGTGTTGAGCCTTTCTCATAAGTTTCAACTTCGCTTAAAACGGTAACTGGGTAAAATGAAGCTTTGCGTATTGTGGCAATATCGCCATCTTTATTGCCACTTTGCAATAAGACAGAAAAACAGTTTTTATCAACAATTGCGGCACTAGGTGGCGCACTAAAACATTGAGTCATATCATTCCAAACCCAACCAGGTGCTTTGTCATGACTCGAAAAAGCAGAAGTATCAATCAGCAAATCGCCACGGACTTTAGTGATGCCGGATTGTTTTAATACCGCGACCATTCCTCTTAACTGTTGGCGAGTTAATGTTGGATCACCACTGAAACGAAAGATCAAATCTCCGTTGAGTTGATCATTCTTTATTTTGCCTTCCGTCTCCATTGTTGTGGTGAATTGGTAATCACCCCCTAATTGAAGTAATGCCGCCAAGGCGGTGACCACTTTTTGAGTACTGGCAGGAAGAGCTAATTGATCTGCATGATAATTGAGATTAGGAGAAGCTGCGCCCACAGGCTGGGTAATCAAACCCACTTGTGTTCCTTCAGGAAGAAGGGATGTATAGTTTTCAACGGGTATTGCTTGGGTTGAAAAACTGATGATACTTAATGTGTAAAGTATCCGTCGAAATGTTGATAATAAGCGCATAATTTCTCTGTCCGTGACTATAGCGTACTAACGTTACAGTATTGATTGCCAGAGGCTAATACTAAAGGGCAATGAGGGCAAAAGTAAACGATATAACGAGCGATTACTGCATTATCAGAAAATATCTGTTTATTGATTTATAAAGAAAGATAAGGCGTGAAGCAATGCGTCTGTTGTGTTAGATTTAGTTTTAGGTCTGGGGGCTAAGTTTGCTTCCCAACAGCATGAATAAGGGAATAAACGTCTTTCCTTATTCACCGAACATATGTAGAGACAGGCCCAATTTAAGGTTGCCTGTGTCTTTTTTTGTCTTGAGAAGAGTAAATAGATCCTTTTCTCTGTGTTGTTAGTATAAAAAATCAGGATGATACCTATTTTTTATTAGGAATAGTATTGAGGTATTAACACATGAATCAGATCCCTATGACCGTTCTTGGTGCGGAAAAACTACGCGAAGAGCTGGAATATTTAAAAAGTGTTCGTCGTCCCGAAATTATCGCGGCTATTGCAGAAGCGCGTGAGCACGGAGACTTAAAAGAAAACGCAGAATATCATGCAGCAAGAGAGCAACAAGGTTTCTGTGAAGGGCGAGTACAAGAAATTGAAGCAAAATTATCAAATGCTCAGGTCATTGATATTACTAAGATGAATAACAATGGCCGTATTATTTTTGGTTCAACAGTGACTCTGTTAAATGTTGAAACTGAAGAAGAGCAGACCTACCGCATTGTGGGTGATGATGAAGCAAACATTAAAGTTAACTTAATCTCTGTAAATTCACCGATTGCGCGTGGGTTAATTGGTAAAGAGTTAGATGATGTTGTTGTTATCACAACACCGGGTGGACAAGTTGAGTACGAAGTTTTAAACGTAGAATACATTTAATTTATAATTTTACGTTTCTATAGAAAACTAGGCTGCTATCCTGTGGTAATATAAAAAAGGCCTTAAAAGGCCTTTTTTGCCATAGAGTTACTTATGGCATTTTTATATAAAGATACAAGTATTATTTCGGTAAAATAATCTTGCGTGCTTCTGAAGGACGATAAAGAACAAGAATTTTTCCGATTACTTGTACATTCTGTGCACCGCTTTCGCGTACAATCGCTGCCACGATCAAGTTTTTAACATCTCGATCTTCGCCTGCGATTTTGACTTTGATAAGCTCATGGTGTGCCAGAGCGAGTTCAATTTCTGCAAGAACGCCTTCAGTCAACCCGTTGTTACCAATCATAACGACTGGATTCAGGTGATGAGCGAGCCCTTTCAGGTGTTGAATTTGTTTTTTGTTAAGAGTCATCATTAATTTTTGCTTTGTTGGGATTGAAAACACACTATTCTAACGCCATCTCTCACTTATCACCATAAAATGTCGTTAAGACGAGGTTAAATGAGTGAAAGAGTAAAAATTTTGATAGCTAAGTGTATGATAGTTGGAAAACGCAATGGCCAATAAGAAACGTTCTGCAAGCTCTAGCCGCTGGTTACAAGAACATTTTAGTGATAAATATGTTCAGCAAGCAAAGAAAAAAGGGTTTCGCTCTCGTGCTTGGTTTAAACTGGAAGAAATTCAGCAAAGTGACAATATCTTTAAACCAGGTATGACCGTTGTCGATTTAGGGGCAGCCCCAGGTGGGTGGTCTCAATATGTTGTACAGCAGTTAGGAAGTAAAGGTCGAATCATCGCATGTGACCTTTTGCCTATGGATCCTATCGTCGGAGTCGATTTCCTTCAAGGCGATTTTCGTGATGAACTTGTGTTGAAGGCATTGCTTGATAGAGTAGGTGAAAATAAAGTCCAGGTTGTCATGTCTGACATGGCTCCAAACATGAGCGGTACACCCGCGGTCGATATCCCTCGATCCATGTATTTAGTAGAGTTAGCGCTTGATATGTGTCGTGATGTACTGGCTCCCGGGGGAAGTTTTATTGTCAAGGTGTTTCAGGGAGAAGGCTTTGATGAGTACCTGGGGCAAATACGCTCCCTGTTTACGAAAGTGAAAGTTCGTAAACCAGACGCTTCGCGGTCTCGTTCTCGTGAGGTATATATTGTAGCCACAGGGCGTAAACTTTAGTACCCTAAAGCTATTTGTTAACACAGTTGTAATATGAGGTTAATCCCTTGAGTGACATGGCGAAAAACCTGATCCTCTGGCTAGTTATTGCAGTCGTTTTGATGTCATTATTCCAGAGCTTCGGACCCAGCGATTCGAATAGTCGTAAGGTGGATTACTCTACCTTTATCAATGAGTTAACTAATAACCAATTACGCGAGGTCAGCATAAGTGGTTATGATATTAATGTAACTAAAACAGATAACTCAAAGTACAGCACGTATATGCCTATGCGTGATGACAACCTGCTGACCACTTTAATGAACCGTAATGTAAAAGTAACAGGTGAACCACTTGAAGGCCAAAGCCTTCTGACTCAAATTTTTGTGTCTTGGTTCCCAATGCTATTACTTATTGGTCTTTGGATTTTCTTTATGCGCCAAATGCAAGGTGGTGGCGGTAAAGGTGCGATGTCTTTCGGTAAAAGCAAGGCTCGCATGTTGACAGAAGACCAAATCAAAACAACCTTTGCTGATGTTGCAGGTTGTGATGAAGCAAAAGAAGAAGTAAGCGAATTAGTTGAATATTTACGTGATCCGGGTCGCTTCCAGAAATTAGGGGGTAAAATCCCTAAAGGTATTCTGATGGTAGGGCCTCCTGGTACAGGTAAAACGTTATTAGCGAAAGCCATTGCAGGCGAAGCAAAAGTACCATTCTTCACCATTTCAGGTTCTGATTTCGTTGAAATGTTTGTGGGTGTTGGTGCTTCACGTGTTCGTGACATGTTCGAACAAGCTAAAAAAACCGCGCCTTGTATTATCTTTATCGATGAAATAGATGCCGTAGGGCGTCAACGTGGTGCTGGTTTAGGTGGTGGTCATGATGAACGTGAACAAACATTGAACCAAATGCTTGTTGAAATGGATGGTTTTGAAGGAAATGAAGGAATTATCGTTATTGCGGCAACTAACCGCCCTGACGTTTTAGACCCTGCGTTACTCCGTCCTGGCCGTTTTGACCGTCAAGTGGTTGTAGGTTTACCTGATGTCCGTGGACGTGAACAAATTCTTAAAGTCCATATGCGTCGCGTACCTTTATCACCAGATGTTGATCCTGCAATTCTAGCACGCGGTACACCGGGTTTCTCTGGTGCAGACTTAGCTAACTTAGTTAATGAGGCTGCTTTATTTGCTGCTCGTGGTAATAAACGTGTTGTTTCAATGGTCGAGTTTGAAAAAGCAAAAGATAAGATAATGATGGGTGCGGAACGTCGTTCGATGGTGATGACGGAAGAACAAAAAGCATCAACAGCTTATCATGAAGCCGGTCACGCGATTATTGGACGTTTAGTACCAGAACATGATCCTGTGCATAAAGTGACGATTATTCCTCGCGGACGTGCATTAGGTGTGACTTTCTTCTTACCTGAAGGTGACCAAATCAGTGCTAGCCGTCAGAAATTAGAGAGCCAAATTTCAACACTGTATGGTGGACGCTTAGCAGAAGAAATTATTTATGGTGTTGAGCATGTTTCTACAGGTGCCTCTAACGACATTAAAGTAGCAACAAATATTGCACGTAACATGGTGACACAGTGGGGTTTCTCTGAAAAATTAGGGCCATTACTGTATGCAGAAGAAGACGGCGAAGTATTCTTAGGTCGTTCTGTTGCGAAAGCGCAACATATGTCTGATGAAACTGCTCGTACTATTGATGAAGAAATTAAAGCTATCGTTGATCGTAACTACGTTCGTGCTCGTCAGATCTTGATGGATAATCTTGATATTCTTCATTCAATGAAAGATGCGCTGATGACTTATGAAACTATCGATGCACCTCAAATTGATGATTTAATGAATCGTCGTGATGTTCGCCCACCTGCAGGTTGGGAAGGCAGTAATGGCAATAGTAATGCAACAACTACTGCCCAGCCGACACAAACGCATGTGGCAAGTGAGCCAAAAGATAAGTCTGAGTCAGAAAGTGATACGCCTTCTGATAAAAATACTCACTAATCCTTATTGGGTTATACATATTGAGTAAGCTATAAATACAAACCCCAGGCTTCTGGGGTTTTTTTATGAAGGTATCAATGAAATGAAATTAATTGCTAGAGGAAGAGAACTTAATTTATCAACACCTCAAGTTATGGGGATTTTGAATGTCACTCCGGATTCTTTCTCTGATGGTGGCACTCATAATTCACTTAATGATGCGGTTAACCACGCAGCAAAATTAATTACTGAAGGGGCTTCTATCATCGATATAGGTGGTGAATCGACAAGACCTGGTGCAAATGATGTCTCTATAGATGAAGAGTTACAACGTGTTGTTCCTGTTGTTGAAGCTATTCGTAAGCGTTTTGATGTTTGGATTTCTGTTGATACATCTAAAGCTCAAGTGATTACTGAATCGGCAAATGTAGGGGCTTCAATTATCAATGATATTCGCTCTTTACAAGAACCAGGAGCGCTTGAAGCCGCAGCTAAAACGGGTTTACCTGTGTGTATTATGCATATGCAAGGTGACCCTAAAACTATGCAACAATCACCACATTATGAGAATGTGATGATAGATGTGGATTGTTTTTTACGAGAAAATATTCAACGTTGCGTTGATGCTGGTATTGAAAAAAATCAAATTATTCTTGATCCAGGGTTCGGCTTTGGTAAAAATTTAGCGCATAATTACCAATTATTAGCGCACTTAAGTGAACTTCATCACTTTGGTCTACCTATACTTGCTGGGATGTCACGCAAATCAATGGTTGGACAACTATTGAATGTGCCACCACAAGAGCGTGTTGCTGGTAGCGTGGCCTGTGCTGTCATTGCGGCAATGCAAGGCGCACAAATTATTCGTGTACACGATGTTAAAGAGACAGTTGATGCGATGAAAGTCGTACAAGCGACTCTTTCTGCAAAGGAAAATAATGAATGAGCGAACGTAAATACTTTGGAACAGATGGTATCCGTGGAAAAGTAGGTGATAGTCCAATTACACCTGATTTTGTATTAAAACTGGGTTGGGCTGCGGGCAAAGTATTAGCACGTCATGGCTCTCGTAAAATCATTATTGGTAAAGACACACGAATTTCAGGCTATATGCTGGAGTCTGCATTAGAAGCCGGTTTAGCGGCTGCGGGATTATCAGCCTCATTTACAGGGCCAATGCCAACACCTGCGGTTGCTTATTTAACTCGCACATTTCGCGCTGAAGCAGGGATTGTGATTTCAGCTTCTCATAACCCTTATTACGATAATGGGATCAAATTTTTCTCTATTGACGGTACAAAATTACCAGATGAAGTAGAAGAAGCCATTGAAGCAGAAATGGAAAAGCCGATTACTTGTGTTGAATCAGCAGAGCTGGGTCGAGCAAATCGTATCGTGGATGCAGCAGGTCGTTATATTGAATTTTGTAAAGGCACATTCCCTAACGAAAACAATCTTAATGGCTTAAAAGTGGTTGTTGATTGTGCACATGGTGCAACATACCACATTGCACCTAATGTATTTCGTGAATTAGGCGCGGAAGTTATTACGATTGGTTGTGAACCAACGGGGATTAATATAAATGCTGAATGTGGCGCAACCGATGTTCGTATGTTGCAACAACGTGTACTTGAAGAAGGTGCAGACGTTGGTTTAGCATTCGATGGTGACGGTGACCGTATTATTATGGTTGACCATCAAGGCTTAAAAGTTGATGGTGACCAGATTCTCTATATTATTGCGAGAGAAGCGTTGCGCCAAGGGCAATTACGTGGTGGTGCTGTTGGTACACTGATGAGTAATATGGGATTGGAAATTGCACTTAAGCAACTAGGTATTCCTTTTGTACGAGCTAAAGTGGGTGACCGCTATGTGCTTGAAAAATTACAAGAGAAAGGCTGGCGTTTAGGTGCTGAAAACTCAGGCCACATTATTTTATTAGATAAAACAACCACTGGTGATGGCATTGTTGCAGGCTTACAAGTTTTAAGTGCAATGGTTCGTAATCATATGAGTTTGCATGATTTATGCAGTGGCATGAAACTATTACCTCAAATTTTAGTGAATGTTCGCTTCACAGGAAGTCATGATCCATTACAAACGCCTGAAGTTCAGAAAGTCGCTAAAGCGGTTGAAGAAGAACTTGCAGGTAAAGGGCGTGTACTGTTACGTAAATCAGGCACAGAGCCTTTAATTCGAGTGATGGTTGAAGGCGAAAATGAAGAACAAGTTACAGCGATGGCTAATCGTATTGCTGACGCTGTGAAGCACGTAGGTTAATTGATGCTTTTTTCTTCAATCAATCACTTTGTCGCAAAATAACCTTGCTTGTCAGTTCAGCTTTGGTTAGTATTCACACCCGCTTAGTAAGGTCTTGAACTAAAGCGGGTGAAGCAATCGAAGGTTATCGTTAAGACGATAAGTTCCATAGAAAAGGTAACGCAAATGTATACGGCACTCATTGTTATTCTTATCATTGTAGCAACAGGGCTAGTTGGTCTGATCCTGTTACAGCAGGGTAAAGGTGCTGATATGGGCGCTTCTTTTGGTGCAGGTGCTTCCGGTACAGTATTTGGTTCAAGCGGTTCAGCTAACTTTATGACCCGTATGACCGCTGTTTTAGCAACAGCTTTTATTGTACTTGCCCTTATTTTAGGTAATCTAAGTGCCAATAAAACTGTGCGTGAAGACAGCAAATGGATGTCTATCGAGCAGACTACAGAAGAAGCAAAAAAAGCTGAGCAATTAGCAGCGCCTGTAGCGCCAGCAAATACAGATATTCCGCAGTAAACTAAGTAAAGATTTAAATGAGATTGTTAATATTTACGCAATAACAGTCTCATTAAAGTGCCGAGGTGGTGAAATTGGTATACACGCTACCTTGAGGTGGTAGTGCCTATAAAACGGGCGTACGGGTTCAAGTCCCGTTCTCGGCACCATTATTCCAGATAGCTTGCGTTTTGCTTGTTATCAGCGTAAAATTTGCCACGTTTTTCGAACGCGGGGTGGAGCAGCTTGGTAGCTCGTCGGGCTCATAACCCGAAGGTCGTCGGTTCAAATCCGGCCCCCGCAACCACTTCTAACAATACAGCACTTTTCTCATTAATCATCTTTTTGAACCGATTATGATCCTGAGTGGAATGTGCCGTAAGAAGAGGTTATTCTCGAATGGCAAGTTACAGGGTCCAGTTGCATAAAGCCCCGAATTTCGGGGTTTTTTGTTATCAGAGAATAGAATACTGGGCTATAGGCCCTTTTTTTATGCCTTGGGGGTGGGTTTGTCCACATTAGAGCAAAAATTAACAGCGATGATTTCAGCACCAGTAGAAGCATTAGGCTTTGAATTTGTCGGTCTTGAGTTTATTCGTGGCCGAGAATCAACATTGCGCATCTATATTGATAGTGAAGACGGTATCACTGTTGATGATTGTGCTGATGTTAGCCACCAGGTCAGTGCTGTGCTGGATGTTGAAGATCCAATTCAAACAGTTTATAACCTTGAGATTTCTTCTCCTGGTTTAGAACGACCTTTATTCACTGCAACGCATTATGAGCAATTTATCGGTGAAGAAGCCGCTATCGTATTACGAATTGCAATGCAAAACCGCCGTAAATGGCAGGGCATTATTAAGTCTGTCGCTGGCGAAATGATCACGGTTACTGTGGATGGTAAAGACGAAGTGTTCGCACTGAGCAACATCCAGAAAGCTAACCTGGTACCCCACTTTTAAGTTTTGAAGAGGCAACTAGGATGAACAAAGAGATTCTGGCTGTTGTGGAAGCGGTCTCTAACGAAAAATCTCTTCCTCGTGAAAAGATTTTTGAAGCACTGGAAACCGCACTAGCGACAGCAACTAAGAAAAAATACGAGCAAGAAATTGATGTTCGCGTATGTATCGACCGTAAAACCGGTGACTTTGATACATTCCGCCGTTGGGTTGCTGTAGATGAAGTGACTCAGCCTACTCGTGAAATTACACTTGAAGCTGCTCAATATGAAGATCCTAGTATCGAACTAGGTGGTTATATTGAAGATCAGATTGAATCAGTTACTTTCGACCGTATTACAACACAAACTGCAAAACAAGTTATCGTACAAAAAGTACGTGAAGCTGAAAGAGCAATGGTTGTTGATCAATTCCGCGAACAATTAGGCGAAATTATCACGGGTGTTGTGAAGAAAGTAAACCGTGAAAACATCACCCTAGACTTAGGAAATAACGCAGAAGCCGTTATTTTACGCGAAGATATGTTACCGCGTGAAAACTTCCGTCCGGGCGACCGTTTACGCGGTGTATTATACGATGTACGTACAGAAACTCGTGGTGCACAACTTTTCGTGACGCGTTCTCGCCCTGAAATGCTGGTTGAACTTTTCCGCATTGAAGTGCCAGAAATTGGCGAAGAAATCATTGAAATTAAAGCTGCAGCGCGTGATCCAGGTTCTCGTGCCAAAATCGCAGTAAAAACTAACGACAAGCGTATTGACCCAGTGGGTGCTTGTGTTGGTATGCGTGGCGCACGTGTACAAGCCGTTTCCAGTGAATTGGGCGGCGAGCGAATTGATATTGTTCTGTGGGATGATAATCCTGCACAATTCGTGATTAATGCAATGGCTCCGGCAGATGTTGCTTCTATTGTTGTCGATGAAGACAAATGTACAATGGATGTTGCAGTTGAAAGCAGTAACCTTGCTCAGGCGATTGGCCGTAACGGTCAAAACGTACGTCTGGCAGCTCAGTTACTGAAAAAACATCGTGGTGATGACAAGTGGGAATTAAACGTCATGACTGCTGATGAATTGAATGCAAAACATCAGGCAGAAGCAAACGCAGCCATTGAAATATTTACTAAGCATCTCGACATTGATGAAGACTTCGCAACTGTTTTAGTTGAAGAAGGTTTCTCTACCCTTGAAGAGTTAGTTTATGTGCCAATCAGTGAACTGCTGGCGATTGACGGATTAGATGAAGACACCGTTGAAGCTCTACGTGAAAGAGCAAAAGCAGCATTAACAACGATTGAATTGGCTCAAAAAGAAAGCCTAGGCGATAACCAGCCAGCCGAGGACTTATTAGCTCTCGAAGGCTTGGAGCGCTCTTTAGCATTTGATCTAGCTGCCCGTGGTATCTGCACACTGGAAGATCTTGCCGAACAGGGTATCGACGACCTAACTGATATTGAAGGTTTAAATAGTGAGCGCGCAGGCGAACTCATTATGGCCGCACGTAATATCTGCTGGTTTGGGAATGATGCGTAACAACTGAGCAGGAAGGAACAGAATGACAGATGAAACAGTAAAATCACTGGCAGAAGAGATTCAGACACCGGTTGAACGTTTGGTACAGCAGTTTGCTGATGCCGGTATTAAGAAGACCGTCTCTGATTCTGTCTCCCAAAAAGAGAAAGAAACCTTACTGGCTTGGTTGAATCGTGATAAAGACGTCTCAACCAACCAACCAGAAAAGTTAACGTTACAACGTAAAGTACGTAGTACGTTAAGTGTTCCTGGTACAGGTGGCAAAAGTAAATCAGTAGCCATCGAAGTCCGCAAAAAACGCACTTATGTGAACCGTGACGCCGTTGAAAAAGCGCAAGCGGATGAGCAAGCTCAGCGTGAAGCGGAAGAAAAGGCGCATCGCGAAGCCGAAGAAAAAGCCCAGCGCGAAGCACAAGAGAAAGCACAGCGCGAAGCTGAAGAAAAAGCAAAACGTGAAGCTGAAAAGGCAAAGAAAGACGCCGAAGAAAAAGCGAAACGTGAAGCTGAAGAAGCAAAACGTGAAGCAGCGGAATTAGCTAAGCGCGAAGCAGCGGAAAAAGATAAAGTGAAACAAAACGATAAACCAAAAGCTGATAAAGCAGCAGATCAGGAAAAAGCACGTCGCAATGCTGAACAGGCTGAACTGAAGCGTAAAACGGAAGAAGCACAGCGCCGTAAAGCAGAAGAAGAAGCACGAGTTGCAGCAGAAAAAGCACGTCTTTTAGCTGAAGAGAATGCTGAAAAATGGACTGCTGAACCTAAAGCACCAGAAACTGAAGGCTCAGACTATCATGTAACAACATCACGTTATGCTCGTGATGCAGAAGATGAAAGTGATGCTGAAGTTGAAGGTGGCCGCGGTCGTGGTCGCAATGCCAAGGCTCCTCGTCCTAAGAAAAACAACCGCCATTCTGAAAAAGCAGATCGTGAAGAAGCACGTGCTGCTGGTCGTACTAACAAGAAAGGTAAACGTAAAGGTAGCTCATTACAACAAGGCTTCAATAAGCCAGCAGCTGTTGTAAACCGTGATGTTATTATCGGTGAGACTATTTCTGTTGCTGAACTTGCTAACAAAATGGCAGTAAAAGGGTCTGAAGTTATCAAAACCATGATGAAAATGGGTGCTATGGCAACCATTAACCAGGTTTTAGACCAAGAAACTGCACAGCTTGTTGCTGAAGAAATGGGTCACAAAGTTATCTTACGTCGTGAAAACGAGTTAGAAGAACAAGTCATGAGTGATCGTGATACTGGCGAAGAAAGTGCTGTATCTCGTGCACCGGTTGTGACTATCATGGGTCACGTTGACCACGGTAAAACATCATTACTGGACTACATTCGTTCAACGAAAGTAGCATCAGGCGAAGCGGGTGGTATCACCCAGCATATCGGTGCTTACCACGTTAAAACAGATAAAGGTGAAATCACCTTCCTAGACACCCCAGGTCACGCCGCGTTTACTTCAATGCGTGCTCGTGGTGCTCAGGTAACGGATATCGTTGTTCTGGTTGTTGCGGCAGATGATGGTGTAATGCCACAAACTATCGAAGCAATCCAACACGCAAAAGCTGCAAACGTACCCGTTGTTGTTGCTGTGAACAAAATCGATAAACACGAAGCTGATCCTGATCGCGTGAAAACTGAACTGTCTCAATATGGCATCCTGCCAGAAGAGTGGGGCGGTGAAACTCAGTTTATGCACGTATCTGCAAAACAAGGTTTAGGTATTGACGAACTGCTGGATGCGATTCTTTTACAAGCTGAAGTTCTTGAACTGAAAGCAGTTAAAGAAGGTATGGCAAGCGGTGTTGTTATCGAATCTTACCTCGATAAAGGCCGTGGCCCTGTGGCAACTATCCTTGTTCGTGAAGGTACGCTGAATAAAGGTGATATCGTTCTGTGTGGCTTCGAATACGGTCGTATTCGTGCAATGCGTAACGAATTAGGCCAAGACGTTCAATCTGCTGGCCCATCAATGCCTGTTGAGATTTTAGGTCTGTCTAACGTTCCTTCTGCAGGTGATGAAGCAACGGTTGTTCGTGATGAGAAGAAAGCGCGTGAAGTTGCATTATACCGTCAAGGTAAATTCCGCGATGTTAAACTGGCTCGTCAGCAGAAATCTAAACTGGAAAACATGTTTGCTAACATGGAAGAAGGTAAAACTTCTGAACTGAACATCGTTCTGAAAACGGACGTTCAAGGTACTTGTGAAGCGATTACTGATGCATTAGTTAAACTGTCTACTAACGAAGTTAAACTGAAAATCATCGGTTCTGGCGTAGGTGGTATCACTGAAACTGATGCAACATTAGCGGCTGCTTCTAACGCAATTATTCTTGGTTTCAACGTTCGTGCAGATGCATCTGCTCGCCGTATTATTGAACAAGAAAGTGTTGATTTACGTTACTACTCCGTTATCTATAGCCTGATTGACGAAATCAAACTGGCAATGAGTGGTATGTTGGCACCTGAATATAAACAAGAAATCATGGGTCTTGCAGAAGTCCGTGATGTGTTTAAATCACCGAAATTCGGCGCGATTGCGGGCTGTATGGTGGTTGAAGGTAACATCAAACGTAATAACCCAATTCGTGTTCTACGTGATAACGTGGTTATCTACGAAGGCGAACTTGAGTCACTACGTCGCTTTAAAGATGACGTCAACGAAGTGCGTAACGGCATGGAATGTGGTATCGGTGTGAAAAACTACAATGATGTTCGTGTTGGCGACATGATTGAAGTCTTCCAAGTTATCGAAATCAAACGTTCTATTGATTAATCTAGTACGTCTTGTTTTAAAAGGGAGCTTAACGGCTCCCTTCTTATTCCCTTCTTTGCTGTATTCTCTTTTATTTTCCTCTTCATTTTTCAACATAACCGAAATAGATTGGCTTTCAGTAATTTATGAAAGTGAGATAACAGGGTAAAATAGCAACAAAGAAACATTTTATTTCTAAAGAAAGAAATCAGAGAAAGCGGTTGTTAAATACCACTTCATGTATACTCTTTAGATATCATTGATTTTAGATCTGAATTAATAGTGACAATCAGGGCAATACCCTATTGTCAGGGAGAGATAAAATGGCAAGAGATTTTAGCCGTAGTCAGCGTGTTTCTCAGGAAATGCAAAAAGAAATCGCCATCATTCTACAACGTGAAGTAAAAGATCCTCGTATTGGAATGGCCACTGTATCTGGCGTTGAAATTTCTCGCGATTTGGCTTACGCCAAAGTGTTCGTCACCTTTTTAAACTTATCTGGTGGTGAAAAAAGCGAAGAAGAGATGGTTGAAGATGGCTTAACTGCCTTGAATGAAGCTGCGGGTTTTATTCGTTCATTATTAGGTAAAGCAATGCGTTTACGTATTGTGCCAGAACTGACATTTGCTTATGACAACTCATTAGTTGAAGGTATGCGCATGTCTAATTTAGTTTCTAATGTCGTTAAAAACGACGAAGAGCGTCGTCATAAAGAGGAAGAATAATGGGGCGTCGTCGTAAGGGGCGTGAGATTAACGGCGTATTGCTACTCGATAAACCCCAAGATATTTCCTCTAACGACGCACTCCAAAAAGTCCGCCGTATGTTTAATGCCAGTAAGGCAGGGCATACGGGGGCATTGGATCCTTTAGCAACAGGTATGCTACCTATTTGTTTAGGTGAAGCGACGAAGTTTTCACAGTTTCTATTGGATTCGGATAAGCGTTATCGTGTTATTGCCCGCTTAGGCCAACGAACAGATACTTCTGATGCACATGGTGAAGTTATCCAAGAGCGCCCAGTGCAATTTACGCAGCAAGCTTTAGACGATGCCTTAGAGAGCTTTCGTGGTGAAACATTGCAAGTTCCTTCAATGTACTCTGCTTTAAAGCATCAAGGTAAACCGCTTTATGAATATGCAAGACAAGGCATAGAAGTTGAGCGAGAAGCAAGACCGATTACTGTTTATGAACTCCAGTTTATTCGCTGGGAAGGCGACGAATTAGAACTAGAAATTCATTGCTCTAAAGGAACGTATATTCGCACAATCATTGATGATCTTGGTGAGAAATTACAATGTGGTGCCCACGTTATTTTCTTACGCCGATTAGAAGTTGCAGATTATCCTAAAGAGCGAATGGTAACGTTAGAGCAATTAAGAGCGATGATAGAAAATGCACAAACTGCACAAGAAGATCCTTTCGCGGCACTTGATGCACTGTTATTGCCTATGGATACCGCTGTGGCCGATTTTCCTGTTGTGAATTTAACCACGATCATTGCGGGTTATCTCAAGCTAGGACAGCCTGTTCGCGTTAATCATGATATCAATGAAGGCGAATGGGTGAGAGTAACTGAAGGTGATGAAAAAAAATTCATTGGCCTTGCTATCATTAAAGATGGCCTAGTTGCTCCGAAAAGAGTCGTTGTAGACTATAGCGCACAAGATAACACTTAATAGCAATCTTGCGCTAAAAGTGTTTGAAGCGTAGAATAATGCGGCTATCTGTTTAGGTGGCTGAGTTGGATAGCTGAATTAGAGATTGGCTATCCTAAAAATTTTAATTTAATTGGAGTTTATTATGTCTCTAAGTACTGAAGCGAAAGCAAAAATCGTTGCTGAATTTGGTCGTGATGCTAACGATACTGGCTCAAGCGAAGTTCAGGTTGCACTGCTGACTGCAGAAATCAACCACCTGCAAGGTCACTTTTCAGAGCACAAAAAAGATCACCACAGCCGTCGTGGTCTGCTGCGTAAAGTTTCCAGCCGTCGTAATCTGCTGGACTACCTGAAACGTAAAGATGTTGCTCGTTACTCTGCACTGATTGAACGTTTAGGTCTGCGTCGCTAATCAAGTGAGTTTCAGTGGAAAGGGGCCTGTTGGCCCCTTTTCTACTAGAAAGTGCTATTTTTAATATTAGTCGTTATGTTTTAATGTGGTGATTGTTATTTAGTCTCTCTAGTTACGACAATTCGCGCGGCTAATGAAAGTATTTATTGCTAATAAGTGGTCAATATTTTCATTAGTCGCGAGGGGACGTAGCGGAGAAAAGATCATTCATCGTCGCTAAACATCTGGCGACAATAAGATAAAGGATATTATTTTGCTGAATCCTACAGTTCGTAAATTTCAATACGGTCAACATACGGTTTCAATCGAAACGGGTATGATGGCTCGTCAAGCAACAGCTGCTGTTATGGTTGACATGGACGGCACCGCTGTTTTTGTTACCGTTGTTGCAAAGAAAAAAGTTAAAGCTGGTCAAGATTTCTTCCCATTAACAGTGAACTACCAAGAGCGTTCGTACGCTGCTGGTCGTATCCCAGGTAGCTTCTTCCGTCGCGAAGGTCGTCCAGGTGAAGGCGAAACGTTAATTGCACGTTTAATTGACCGCCCATTACGCCCATTATTCCCAGAAGGTTTCTTAAACGAAATCCAAATCGTTGCTACTGTTGTTTCTGTTAACCCACAAGTTAACCCAGATATCGTTGCAATGATTGGTGCTTCCGCTGTATTAGCTCTGTCAGGTGTTCCATTTAATGGTCCTATCGGTGGTGCTCGTGTTGGTTTCATCGATGGTCAATATGTTCTGAACCCAACTGTTGATGAGCTGAAAGTGAGTAAATTAGACTTAGTGGTTGCAGGTACTGCAGGCGCTGTGCTGATGGTAGAATCAGAAGCTGATTTATTATCAGAAGAAGAAATGTTAGGTGCAGTGGTATTTGGTCATGATCAACAACAAGTTGTGATTGAAAATATCAATGCATTAGTTGCTGAAGTCGGTAAAGAAAAATGGGATTGGGCACCAGAAGCCGTTAACCAAACTTTACACGATCGCATTGCAGAATTAGCGCAAGCACGCATCGGTGATGCATACCGTATCACTGAAAAACAAGAACGTTATGAACAAATCGAAGCAATTCGCGATGAAGTTGTTGCAACGTTATTAGCTGAAGATGAAACCTTAGATGAAGGTGAAATCAACGATCTATTCTCTAGCTTAGAGAAAAACATTGTTCGTGCTCGTGTATTAGCAGGCGAACCTCGTATCGATGGTCGTGAAAAAGACATGGTACGTGCATTAGATATCCGCACAGGTTTATTACCACGTACTCACGGTTCAGCACTGTTTACACGTGGTGAAACACAGGCTTTAGTGACTGCGACATTAGGTACTGCGCGTGATGCTCAAACTATTGATGATATCATGGGTGAGCACACTGATACCTTCTTACTGCATTATAACTTCCCTCCATATTCTGTTGGTGAAACAGGTATGATGGGCTCACCAAAACGTCGTGAAATTGGCCATGGCCGTTTAGCAAAACGTGGTGTGTTAGCGGTAATGCCGACTATTGAAGAATTCCCATATACTGTTCGCGTGGTTTCTGAAATCACTGAATCAAATGGTTCATCTTCAATGGCGTCTGTATGTGGTGCTTCTTTAGCACTGATGGATGCGGGTGTACCAATTAAAGAATCTGTTGCTGGTATTGCAATGGGTCTGGTAAAAGAAGGCGACAACTTTGTTGTTCTTTCAGATATTCTGGGTGATGAAGACCATTTAGGCGATATGGACTTTAAAGTTGCGGGTAGCCGTAACGGTGTCAGCGCATTACAAATGGATATCAAAATCGAAGGTATCACACGTGAAATCATGCAAGTTGCGTTAAACCAAGCGAAAAGCGCACGCCTGCATATTTTAGGTGTTATGGAAGATGCAATTAGCCAACCTCGTGCTGATATTTCTGAATTCGCACCACGTATTCATACAATTAAAATTAATTCAGACAAAATCAAAGACGTTATCGGTAAAGGTGGTTCAGTTATCCGTGCATTAACGGAAGAAACGGGCACAACTATCGAAATCGAAGATGATGGTACTGTGAAGATTGCTGCAACAAGCAATGAGCAAGCTAAAATGGCAATTGCTCGTATCGAAGAAATCACAGCTGAAGTTGAAGTGGGCCGTATCTACAACGGTAAAGTAACTCGTATCGTAGATTTCGGTGCGTTTGTTGCTATCGGTGGCGGTAAAGAAGGTCTGGTTCATATTTCTCAAATCGCAGATAAACGCGTTGAGAAAGTGAGTGATTACTTGGAAATGGGTCAAGAAGTTCCAGTTAAAGTGCTGGAAATTGACCGTCAAGGCCGTATTCGCTTAAGTATGAAAGAAGCTCAAGCTAATCAGCAGGAAGCAACAGAAACTTCTTCTGAAGATTCTGCGAATTAATGATATTCTACTACCGATATCTAGACATAGGTATCGGTAGAGATTTATTATGATTGACAAGTAGGACGTCCAGAACGCTTTTTGTTGAAAGGTCTGACTTTGGGAGTGAGAAATGAAAACATTTCTGCGCGGTTGTTCTATTGCTGTTTTCATCTTTATTTCCGGATGCAGCACTAGTCCAGAATGGCGTCAGAATGCGATTTTCGCCACTCCATTACAACCTTCTTTACAACAAGAAGTGATATTGGCTCGTATAGAACAAATTCTTGCGAGTCGCTCATTAACCGAAGATGAATACGCACAGCTTTTATATGAGCGTGGTGTGCTGTATGATAGTCTCGGTTTACGAGCTTTAGCGCGTAATGATTTTTCAATGGCGCTATCAATAAGACCAGATATGCTGGAAATTTTTAATTTTCTAGGTATCTATTTTACGCAAGCAGCGAACTATGATGCTGCTTATGAAGCGTTTGATTCTGTTTTAGAGCTTGATCCAACTTACAATAATGCGCGTTTTAATCGTGGTATCGCTTTATACTACGGTGGCCGATTGAAATTGGCGCAGGATGATCTGCAGGCGTTTTATCAGGTCGATCCAAATGACCCCATTCGTTCGCTTTGGTTATATCTTGTCGAAAAAGAGATAAACACTGATTTAGCTAAACAACAGTTAAAACAGCGATACCAGCAGGCGGATAAAACGGGGCAATGGGGATGGAATATAGTTGAGTTTTATTTAGGTAACATTAATGAAAAAGCATTAATGTCAAAACTACGTGAAGCCTCAACCGATAACACTTCGCTCGCTGAGCATCTTAGTGAAACTAACTTCTATTTAGGTAAGTATTACCTAAGTCTGGGGGACATGGATAGCGCAGAAGCGTTATTCAAGCTGACGGTTGCCAACAACGCACATAACTTTGTTGAGCACCGCTACGCATTGTTGGAATTAGCACTGTTAGGCCAACAAGAAGACCTAGCGGAATCGGACCAGCAATAGCTGACGAACATTTCTCTGATCAGTTTGAAAGCCATCATCTGCATAGGATGAGGGCTTGTTTGTTCGTTTAATAATATAATTTGAGCCAGTTCACATTTTAGATGATAAAGACCGACAAACCATGCGGTATGTTATGTCAACTGGCTGCCATAATGAATGAGGCACAGTGACATGACTACTGAAACCGATATGACTTTTGCTGATCTAGGTTTATCAGCACCTATTTTGACTGCACTGAATGACTTAGGCTACGAGAAGCCTTCTCCAATTCAGCAACAATGTATTCCTTTCCTTTTAAACGGCAATGATGTTTTAGGTATGGCACAGACTGGTAGTGGTAAAACCGCTGCATTTAGCCTGCCGTTATTACACAATCTTGATGAATCATTAAAAGCACCACAAATTTTAGTTTTAGCACCAACTCGCGAACTTGCTGTTCAGGTTGCTGAAGCCATCGAAGATTTCTCTAAGCATTTACCAAAAGTAAATGTAGTTGCACTGTATGGTGGTCAGCGTTATGACGTTCAATTACGTGCATTACGCCAAGGGCCACAAGTGGTTGTAGGCACACCTGGTCGTTTATTAGACCATTTAAACCGTGGCACATTAGATTTATCTAAACTGAAAGGCTTAGTTTTAGATGAAGCTGATGAAATGTTACGTATGGGCTTTATTGAAGATGTTGAAAATATCTTAAGTAAGATCCCAGCTGAACACCAAACTGCGCTGTTCTCTGCAACAATGCCAGAAGCTATTCGTCGTATTACACGTCGCTTCATGAATGATCCTAAAGAAGTTCGCATTCAAAGCAGCGTAACAACTCGCCCAGACATCAGCCAAAGTTACTGGATGACATTTGGTGCGCGTAAAAATGAAGCATTAATTCGTTTCTTAGAAGCGGAAGATTTTGATGCGGCGATTATTTTCGTGCGTACTAAAAATGCAACATTAGAAGTTGCAGAAGCATTAGAACGTAATGGTTATAACAGTGCAGCATTAAATGGTGACATGAACCAATCACTGCGTGAGCAAACATTAGAGCGTTTGAAAAATGGTCGTTTAGACATTTTAATCGCGACTGATGTTGCAGCTCGTGGTCTTGATGTTGACCGTATCAGCCTTGTTGTGAACTATGATATCCCAATGGATTCAGAATCTTATGTTCACCGTATTGGTCGTACTGGCCGTGCTGGCCGTGCTGGTCGCGCAATTTTATTCGTTGATAATCGTGAACGCCGTTTACTGCGTAATATCGAACGTACAATGAAGATGACTATTCCTGAAGTAGAACTGCCAAATGCAGAACTTATCAGCCAACGTCGTCAGGAAAAATTTGCACAGCAAATCGCTCAGCAATTAGAAACAAGCAACCTTGACCAATATCGCGCTCTGTTACCTAAATTAGCGCCACAAGGTGAAGAAGCGTTAGATATGGAAACACTGGCTGCGGTATTACTGAAAATGGCTCAAGGTGAGCGTGCGCTTATCCTGCCACCAGATCCAGTTCGTCGCCCTCGTCGTGAATTTAACGATCGTGATGATCGTCGTCGCGGTGATAACGATCGTGAACGTGCTCCTCGCCGTGAACGTCGTGATGCTGGTGAAATGGATTTATACCGTATTGAAGTAGGTCGTGATGATGGTGTTGAAGTTCGTCATATCGTGGGCGCAATTGCTAACGAAGGCGATATCAGCAGCCGTTACATTGGTAATATCAAACTGTATGGTTCTCACTCAACTATCGAGTTACCAAAAGGTATGCCAACTGACTTATTAGGTCACTTTACACGTACACGTATCATGAACAAACCACTGAATATGCAATTAGTGGGAGATGCTCAATCTCAACCTTTCCGTGAACGTCGTAATAACAGCCGCCGTGATGGTCAACCACAAGGTGGTCGTCGTTTTAACAATGGTGATCAACCACAACGTCGTGGTAATAACGACCGTGGTGGCGAACGTAGTAACGATCGTGGTGGCGAACGTAGTAATGATCGTGGTGGCGAACGTGGTAACTTCCGTAGTCGTAACAACGAAGGTACTCCACGTCGTCGTAGCAGCTCTCATAATCAATAAGAGCCTATAATCAACTCAATGTTAATTGAGCTGATGATAAAAAATCGAAACCAGTCAATGAACATTGGCTGGTTTTTTTATGCTTATTTAAATGATATAAAATTTATTACATCGAATTTTTATCAATATAAAAAATAGACATATTTATGAAAAGTAATTGGCTAGAATTACGTTGTATCCAACAAAATAATGATACTTGTGCTGACTTTAATTTTTATATTGATGGCAGAGCACTTGATGAATGGCTTCAATAGCAGGATAGAAATCCCCAATTAACATTCGACTATGAGAGAAATCACGCTCTACAGACGCATCTTTTTGGGTGTGAATATCACGAATTTCAATACGGTTTTTATAAACTTTAATATAAATAGGTTCCATCCTATTTTTTCCTTATATAAATAATTAGCTTAAGCCAATTGCTTCTTTTAACGGTTTTAGATATCGACGGCTAACAGGAATTTGGCTGTTATTGTGTAAGATCAGTTCAGCTTGCCCATTATCACCAAAAATAATCTCATTAACATAATCCATATTCACTAAATATTGGCGATGGCAACGAACTAATTGTGTGCGTGTTTCTAATGTACGTAGTGTTAATTCAGTAAAACCTTCTTGGCCTTGATTATTCGTGACATAAACACCACTAAGTCTTGATGTAGCAAATATGGCTTCATCAATTGGCATTAACCAAATACGGCTATGCCCAGTACATGGAATGCATTTTAAGCGTTCTTCTGGAGGAGTTAATAAATCAATATTTTGCTTATTACCTTGGCGTAAACGGTTTAATGTTTTTGTGAGACGCTCTTGCTCTAAAGGTTTGAGTAAATAATCAAAAGCATGTTCTTCAAAGGCTTGGATCGCATATTCTTCAAATGCAGTTAAAAAAACAATATAAGGGCGATGTTCAGGATCAAGCATTGTGACCATTTCAAGTCCAGTAATGCGAGGCATTTGAATATCAAGGAAAACAACATCAGGTTTTTTACGATGTATTTCACCTATGGCTTCAATAGCATTACTGCATTCACCAACAATATGAATATCCTTTTCAACTTCAAGTAAACAACGTAAATTCTCACGAGCCAGTGGCTCATCATCAACGATTAATATATTCATTGTTATGTAACGTTATCCATGCTTTTTTCTAGAGGTAAGCAAATTTTCACCTTTGTATATTCATCAGCTTGGCATTCGACTAAAACACCATAAAGCTCGCCATAGCGTAATTTTAATCGCTTATCCACCAGCCTCATGCCTAATCCTAATTCATGGGAAGGAGATTGAGGTCGATAAAGCCCCGCATTATCACAGATTTCAATAATGATCAGATGGTGCTCTTGGTGCGCCCTAATTGTAATCTTTCCAGTGTCTAATAACTGTGATGTTCCATGTTTAATTGCATTTTCGACCATCGGCTGAAGCGAAAAAGCAGGTAAACGAGCATTGGTTAACGTTTCTGGAATATGAATATCAATTTGTAAACGATCTTGGAAACGGGCTTTTTCAATTTGCAGATAAGCATTTACATGTTCAATTTCATCACTTAATGTCACAACTGCTTCAGGTCTTTTTAAATTTTTACGAAAGAACGCTGAAAGAAATTGGACTAATTGTTTTGCTTGTTCACTATCACGGCGAATAACGGCTTGTAGTGTATTTAACGCATTAAAAAGAAAATGTGGATTTACTTGTGCATGTAGAAGTTTAATCTCTGATTCTAAAAGTGATTGCTTATTTCGCTCATATTGCCCTGCCAGAATTTGTGCAGATAATAAACTGGCTATACCTTCTCCTAAAGTACGGTTAATTGAACTAAACAGGCGATTTTTAGCTTCATAAAGTTTTATTGTCCCAATGACTTGATTATTTTCACCTCTTAGCGGAATAACTAAGGTTGATCCTAGCTTACAATGAGGAGAAAGTGTGCAACGGTACGGTGTTTCATTACCGTCAGCATAAACAACTTCATTATTATTAATTGCCTGTTTCGATTGTTCTGATGAAATAGGCGTACCAGGTAAATGGTGATCGGCGCCAATACCAATAAAGGCGAGTAGTTTTTCTCTGTCAGTAATAGCAACAGCACTGACTCTTAATTCTTGATAAATGACTTTTGCAACTCGAGTGCTATTATCTTGATTAAATCCTTTACGCAAAATACCTTCGGTACAAACGGCAATTTTTAATGCTTGTGCTGAGAAAGCGCTGGTGTATTTTTCAAATATTGCCCGTCTATCTTGTAATATTCTAATAAACATTGCCGCACCAATAGTGTTTGCAACAATCATAGGCGCTGCAATATCCTTAACTAAGGCAAGAGCTTCATTAAACGGTCGGGCTAATAATAAAATAATACTCATCTGTATTATTTCGGCAAAGAAGGTTACTGCAGCCGCAGTCCATGGATTAAATATCCGATGCATTTGGCCACGTTTGACATAATAGCGGTGAACTAATCCACCAATTAACCCCTCTGCGATAGTTGAAACCATACAACTTAGTGCGGTCATGCCTCCGAGAGAATAACGATGTAATCCCCCGGTAAAGCCAACAAGAAAGCCGACATATGGGCCGCCGAGTAATCCTCCTAAGACAGATCCAATCGCGCGCGTGTTAGCAATAGAGTCATTAATATGTAACCCAAAATAGGTGCCCATAATGCAAAAAATAGAGAAAATGACATAGCACATCAACTTATGAGGGAGTTTTATCGTGACCTGTAAAAGTGGCGTAAATAGTGGTGTTTTGCTTAAAAACCAAGCAATAATTAAATAAACGCACATTTGCTGTAATAACAGCAATATAAGATCAAATTCATACATAGGTGTTGAGTACCGTTCTCTTTTTTATCTGATTAATATAAAAAGTTCAGATAAAACGGGGCTATTAATTAGGCGATAAAGTTTGATATAAGAGTAACTTAATCGCGCTTTCAAAGAAAATATTCCTTTGCGTCAGTGATCTGGCGCACAAAATTCTTAAAGAAATTCTGAGTTATTGTGTAATATAACTCTGTCAGTGAGTGTTCTACTTCACTATTAAGGTCTAATCGTTATATGAAAAAAAGAGCCATTTATCTTATTTTATTAATGCTAATACTAATTGCATTAGCCGTACTTTTCCGCGCGCATAATCAATATTTATTACTGCAAGGGGAAGTCGATGCACCAGAAGTGATTGTTGCCTCAAAAGCTAAAGGTCGTGTAATTGAGCGCCATATAGAGCGAGGTGATGATGTCAAAGCCGGGCAATTAATGATCACATTAGAAAGCCCCGAACTTAACGCACAAGTTGCGGCACTCGAAGCTGCCAAAGCACAAGCACAAGCTCAATTAGATTTGTCACTACATGGCACAAGAGAAGAGAGCATTCGTAATTTAGAAGCGGTGTTATCTCAAGCCAAAGTAGAAGCCAGTAATGCGACACGAGATTATCAGCGTATTAGCGCTGTGGCTAATCAAGGTTATGTCTCAGCAACTGAACTGGATAATGCACGCCGTAGTCGTGATGTTGCATCACAACGAGTAAGAGCTGCCCAAGCAGAATTAGATGAAGCTAAAAATGGCGATCGCATTGAATTACGTCATAAATACATGGCTGCGGTACAACAAGCAGAACAACAACTTATCGAGCTGAAGATCCAACAAGACGATTTACAAGTGAAAGCACCTGTTGATGGTGAAGTTGGGCCAATTCCGGCAGAAATAGGTGAGCTTTTTAATGCTAATAGCCCACTCGCGACACTGATTCGTATTCCTGATGCTTATTTTGTTTATAACCTGCGTGAAGATATATTAGCGGATATTCGCAAAGGTGATCGCATTACTATCATGGTTCCTGCACTGGGCAACAAAGAAGTCGAAGCGGAAATTCGTTATATCGCTCCTATGGGTGACTACGCAACAAAAAGAGCGACAAGAGCAACGGGTGATTTCGATTTAAAAACGTTTGAAATTCGACTGTATCCTGTGACACCGATTGAGGGACTACGTCCTGGTATGAGTGCGTTATGGCGCTGGGATAAATAAGGGCGAATAATGAGAGTAAACGCAGCTTGGCGTGGCTTTAGTAGCGCATTTTCACGAGAAACTCATATGGCAGTTCGTAGCCCCGTTTTTCACTGGCTAAGCTGGCTGTTTCCATTGATGTTATTCACGTTAATTAGTGCTAACTTTTCTGAAGGTACATTGCTGAATTTACCCGTCTCAGTGATCAATAATGATAATAGCCCATTATCGAGAACACTGATCAGAGACTTAAATGCAGGTTCCCATGCACAATTAAATACATTAGATGGCAACCCTCGTACAGCAATGGAACGACTCGGTAGCGCAAAAGATTACGCAATACTCACAATACCCCGCCATTTTGAAAGCAACGTATTAGCTGGAAAGCAACCCACCACACGTATGTATTACAACGGGTTATATTATGCTGCTGGGAGCTACGCAATACAGGACTTTAGTGGATTAATTGCAGAGCTTAATGCGCAATATCGTACGGTATTGGCACAAGAAATGAATAAACCTGTTCCACCATTAGCAAAAGTAACGCTCTCTTATGACAGTTTGTTTAATGCCAGTGGTAGTTATATTTATTATCAGCAATTTGCAGCTACCATCCATATGCTTCAATTATTTGTTGTGACCTGTACGATTTATTCGTTGTCACGCGGTAATATGCTATTGAATATTAAGCCCTTCACATTTGCACTTATTGGTAAGCTCACACCTTACACACTGTTTTTCTTGACCTTATTAATTGTTGAATTAGCAGCATTAGTGCATTTTTCTGGGGCAAAGGTAAATGGTAATCCGCTATATATGGTGTTGGTCGGATTCTTTTATATTATTGCGGCTCAAAGTGTGGGATTACTGCTTTTTGCGTTTACCAATAGTGCGATCACTGCGTACAGTATGATAGGGATGTTGGTGAGTATTGCATTGGCATTTTCAGGAATGGCTGTACCTGAACTTTCAATGATATTACCTGCACAAATTATCTCGAATCTAGAACCGTTAACACACGCTTTAAATGCGATGTTTGATATCTTCTTAAGAGAAGTATCACTACAAGGTATTTTGTATGTTTGTTCACTCTTACTGATTTATCCTTTTGCTATCGCCTTCTTAGTTCGTAAACGTATTTTTAAACGATTGGAATTACAGGTAGGTGTTGCATGATGCAGATGTATTTCCAAACTTTTAAACGTGTTCTACTGGGCATGTTAGAAAAACCTATGTGGATGTTGTTAATTGTTTCTCTGTGTGTGATGAGTTTGGTTTATGCCAAACCTGTTTTATGGGATCTACCTGTCGCTGTTATCAATCAAGATCACAGTCCTGCAAGTTATTCACTTATTCGTGCATTAAACTCGACACCCAAATTAAGCATTAAGAACTACGATAATTTAGATGAAGCGCGCCACGATATGATTATGCGAGAGCTTTTTGCCATCATTATTGTGCCAACTGATTTTGAGAAGAAATTACTCAATGGTAAAGATGTCACTGTTCCGGTCTTTGGTGATGCCACAAACCGTCTTGCCAGTGGACAAATCCAGCAGGAATTGATGTTGGCTTATCAACAGTTATTAGATTCTTACAATGATCGTATTTTACAAAATGCCGGCTTTAGTGGTGAGCAATCGAAAATCCTGTTAAAGCCCATTCAAGGTGAAACCATTGCGATGTATAACCCTGGTGTAAGTTTCGCAGCGATTATTTTTCCTGGGTTATTAGTGATGTTGTTACAGCACTCGCTCTTAATTGCTTGTGTCCGTGTCAGTATTGCAGTAAGAAGTACACCGAAAGGAAAACCACCGCTAGCTGTTTATTTAGGGGCATTATCTGCACTTATTCCGATTTGGTTATTTTTGTCGGCTGTATTCTTTGCATTATGGCCTTGGGTATTAGGCTATCGCCAAGAGGCTCCACTTTATCAAGTCTGGATGCTGACATTTCCATTCTTATTAGCAGTTTTAGGGTTAGGTAAATTAATTACAGAATGCTTGCGTAGTGTTGAGATGATTTATCTGACACTAGCATTTGTAACAACACCTGTGTTCTATATTTCTGGCACGATCTGGCCACTACAAGCAATGCCTGATTGGGTATTTGCCATTTCATCAGCATTACCTTCTACATGGGCTGTAAACGCTATGGCAGGCATAAATCAAATGGGATTGTCATTCCAAAGTATATTGGGTGATATCGTGATGATGTTGGTTTTAGGTGTGATTTATACTGTATTAGGTGTACTGGTGGGTATGTTACGTAATGGTGAGTTAAGACATATTACGCACCAATTTAAACATTGGTTACATCATCGTGGTGAGTCAAAATAAAAAGCCCTTAAGGGCTTTTTATTTATTGCTAAATTATCAACAAAAGAGAAGTTGTTATAAGCAATTAAATATCTTCATTTTAGAAGAGGTGAACTCTCTACTAACTTCAATAGTGTAACGGGTAATAAATTCCTTTTATCCATTTCACAAAATAGATATGAAGTGGATTTATCATTGAATTCTTACTCTACCAACGCCAATCCAGCTAACTTACGCCAATAGCCATTACAGTCATGATGATGAACTGTCGTCAGTGGTTGTTGGCCTTGTTCATTTTGGCGAAATTGTTGCAAGGTATCAAAAATAGCGTCAGATTCAGGAGATAAACGGATAATATCCACTAAACCTGCCATTGATGCTTGATCGTTACCCAAGTTATAACAATAGCCACTTTGTGTTTGAATACCATTGAGCACAAATACTTGCTGATTTTCTTGAGATAATACTTCACGGCCTTGAGGGTATTTTTGGCAACAAGTTTCACAATCATCTTTAGAGCGATTTTCAGAACGGGCAGTAAAACAACGCGCTGAATAAGCTAAAGGAAGATGCCCGTAAGCCAAAACTTCGACTTCAAATTTATTCCGAATACCCAATGTTTCACATTGGTTTAGAAGGTTACTTAGCCATTCGCGAGAAAGTTCTACAGGCATACACCAACGTATCATTCCTTGTTTATGCAATAAACGTAGCGCATAAGCGTTGTAGCAATTTAGTCCGTGACCCGCAATAAAAGGAAGATTACGCTCATAAAGCATATTGATGACGCCAAAATCATGCGCTTCAACTAAAAATTCACCGTTATCAACCAGCTTAGTAATTTCTTTCAATTCAGAAGGTGCTTGTAATAATGCTAAGGTAGAAAGAACCACTTGTTTACCACTTTTAGCAACTTCTTTGGCAAGATTAATCCAATCTTGAGGTTTAGTTTCTCGACGTTTACTGCAAACTGTTTCGCCTAAATAGATAATATCAGCATCACATTGTTTTGTTTTTTCATAGAACGCTTCAAGTGCTCCTTTTTGCCAATAATAAAGTACAGAGCCTAATGCATATTTCATTTTATTATCCTTATTATTGCCATTTACGGTGATAAGCACCCAATGTTGTTTGTGTTCCTTCTGAAATTTTACCTAATGCATTCATCCAGCGAGGATCAGTGCTAAAGCCTTGGGGATCTTTTTTACATTGATCAATTGCCGTTCTCCAAACTCTTGCAACTTCAGTGACATAAGCAGGGCTACGCTGGCGACCTTCAATTTTGACAGAGGCAATATTCATTGCCATTAATTCAGGTAATAGGGAAAGGGTATTTAAGCTAGTTGGCTCTTCTAATGCATGATAACAATGGTCATCAACAAAATAGCGCCCCTTACACAGTGTTGGGTAGCCCGCATTTTCATCAGGCGCATAGCGATCTATCAGGACATCATTAAGGCGAGATTCCATTCCTTGTGGTGTTTGTTGCCAACGTACAAAACGTGCAGGAGAGCAAGCACCTACGGTATTGGGTGATTCACCGGTTAAGTAGGAAGAAAGATAGCATCGACCTTCAGCCATAATGCATAAGCTACCAAAGGCAAAAACTTCTAAAGGTACTGGGCTAGTTTGTGCTAACTGTTTTACTTGATGAATAGATAGAACTCGAGGAAGAACGATACGAGCCACATCGAAGTTACGCTGATAAAATTCAATCGCTTGTGTATTGGTTGCAGAGGCTTGCACTGAAACATGGCGCTCAATATTAGGATAACGCTCTGCGGCGTACTCTAACATGGCGATATCTGCCAAAATCAGCGCATCAGCACCTAAAGATGCTGCCATATCAACCGCTTTTTGCCAGCGTTCAAACCCATCAGGGTGAGCAAAGGTGTTTATTGCAATATGCAATTTTCGCTGGTGGCGGTGAACATAATTAACCGCTTCTTGTAACTTCTTTTCTGTGAAATTCAAACCTGCAAAATGTCTTGCATTCGTATCATCTTTTAAGCCGATATAAACGGCGTCCGCACCATTATCTATGGCTGCTTTTAAGGCAGGTAAATTACCCGCAGGGCACAGCAATTCCATCTTCACTTCCCTTTAGAAATTAAGAATGATCAGAAATTGTAATGAGTAAGATAAAAAAAGGTTTTGATTTAAGGCAGAGAAGTTTGTTTTTTACTTAAGTAAAATCAAAGAACTCAAAAAGCGAACAATGGATTAACAGAATATTGATATAGGATCGCAGAATATCTGTTCATTTCTGGCACAATAGCCCCTAAATTTATTTATAGGAGTCCGAACGTGTTTAACAAAATTCGTGCCCATTTGGTAAAAGAAGGGCCTCGTTTTTTACGCTACCCTTTACAAGTTACCCCATTTGCTTTGCAACGCGATATTTTAGAACAGTTTTTAAGTTGGCAGTTTCGTGAATCCCTTGCGGAAGGTGATCTACACTTTTTAGAAGATAAATGGCTAAAAGTTGAGATAAGAGACTTACATTTACAGTGGTTTATCAGTGTTTGTGATGATAAATTAGTGGTTAGTCGCTTAGAAAAAGAAGATGTCAGCTTTAGTGGTAATGCTAATGATCTTATTTTAATTGCAGCTCGCAAAGAAGATCCTGACACCTTATTTTTCCAACGCCGTCTACAAATTGAGGGTGATACAGAACTCGGGTTATATGTTAAGAACCTGATGGATGCAATTGAATTAGACTCAATGCCATCTGTGTTGCGTTTTGGTTTATTACAACTGGCTGAGTTTGTAAAAAGTGGACTTCAAGAAGAAACTGAAGACAAAATGCACAGCCATGAACTGAGCTCAACTTCATGCTAATACGTGTTGAAATTCCTGTTGATATTCCTGCTATTGATAGCCTTTTACGCCAAGTGTTTCCGACAAGCTCTGAAGCTGATTTAGTCGGACATTTACGTGAAGAAGGTCTATTAACATTAGGTATGGTGGCTATTAGCGATGAAGGCCAATTAGTTGGCTATATCGGTTTTACACCAGTTGATGTTGATGGAATAGATTGTCAGTGGGTTGGTCTTGCGCCACTTGCTGTTGCACCAGAGTTCCAAAACCAAGGTATTGGACGCCAACTGATTAATGAAGGGCTGGATAGCCTAAATGAATTTGGGTATGGTGCAGTCGTAGTATTGGGAGATCCCAAATACTATCTAGTATCGGGTTTTATTCCTGCTAAATCTCAAGGTTTGCATTGCAAATGGCCTGATACAGAAGAGGCTTTTCAGCTTTATGCGTTAGAAAATGGCAATGTTGATGATATCCATGGTTTAGTCAACTATTCGCCATTGTTTGATCAATTTAGCTAAATTTATTTGTCCTGTATTAAATACAGTGCAATGTCTGAAGGCTGGTCTGTGATCAGCTTTTCTTTTTGCGTCTTTTTCAATTGTTTTAATTGGTATTCAAGTTGAGAAGCACGCTGTCTATCGCCAACCTGACAATGAAACTCTAATAATAGAGGGCCTTTACCTTTCAGTGCCTTAGCACCAGTTCCATTCTGATGTTGTTGAAAACGCCTCTCAACATTTGTCGTGATCCCTGTATAAAGAGAACCAAGACGATTTCTAACAATATAGAGTGACCACATTGTGTCAGCCATCATTTTTTCCTTTTCGTGCTACTTTTTCTTTTGATAAATAATATTTCTTAGTTTTTTAAGTGAGTAATTTAAGGTATGTCAAAAATAAATCTATTAAGTATATCAATATGTTGTGAAATATTTGTGACAATAAAATTTATTATTTAAAAAATGACATTCAATTTTTTTGAAAGTGAACAGCAATTATTGCTAATTTTAAAGTTAAACTAAAGCGCATAATATGATCCACATCACAGAGACACACTCCGCGATACCTAACAAAATTAGAATTAAATTGGAGTTTATTATGAAAAAATCTACATTAATCGCTGCAACATTAGCTTTAAGTGCTATTTCATTCGGTTCAATCGCATCTGATAGCGTATCAAAAAGCCCTTCTGTTAATGGTGAGTATATCACAATCACAGGCAGTGATACTTTAGATGGCTTAACCGCTAAAATTGCTCAAATCGCAAAAGATGAAGGGGCAAAAGGCTTTAAAGTTGTTGGCGCAACTGGTGAAGATTACCTCACTGTAAATGCTGAAATTTATCGTTAATTTTGACTATTTTTGATAAATAATCTGTAATAAGAGACACGCGGTAAGACGCTCGTTTTGATGATATAATTATCATCTAAACAGCGTCTCTTTTTGTTTCTATGCAGGTATATTATGTCTTCATTAGACTCGATCAAAATAATTAAACAATATATACGTGATAACCATGTGTTTACCTTATGTACAACATGTTCGTTGGGTGATGTTTGGTGTGCTAATTGTTTTTATTGGTTCGATGAAAGTCAGATGAGGCTTGTTTTTCTTTCAGAAAAGAAGACTCGTCATGCTCAGATGATGCAGGAAAATTTATTAGTTGCAGGGAGTATTAGCACACAAGAAATTGTAGTATCCAATTTACAAGGCATCCAATTTACTGGGGCTGTTTCTTTGCTAGCAGGTAAGGATGACTTCAATGCAAGAAAACATTATTGCTTACGTTTTCCTGTCGCATTAGCCGCCATCCATGTACCTTTATGGGAATTACAATTGCAAGAAATTAAGATGGTGAATAATCAATTGGGGTTCGGGACTAAGCTTTATTGGCTACGTAATTAAGCTTCTTATTTTCTTAACTTCTTATTATTCCCAAAAATAATGACTTTTTTGTTCCCATCCTTTTAAAGACATACAAGAGGTGTAGAAGGTTTTTCTGTCTTCTTGATTAATGTCTTCAACATAACTTTCTGTCATTGGTACACGTTCTGTGTAGGTTTTTTTATCCCCACAGTGATCTTTATCATCTTTACGACATGTTTTTTGTACATCACGATAAACAGTACGTTGTAGCACTTCTTTGCGAATAGGGTAGCGAGTATTCGCATCAAGTTCACAAAGCATTTTAGCTTCTTGTAATGTGTAATCTGATGCACCTTTAGGTTCCCAAGTGCTGCTACAACCAGAAAGTAAAACTATTGAAAAAAAAGGGAAAAGTACTATTTTCATATCAAATATCATCATAAAAAGAATAGTGAAGAGCGTTAATAATAAAACAAAACTAATCACTTTGACTATCATTTTTGAAAATGATTCGCATTTGATAACGGAGGTGATTAAATGAGAATGGTGAAAGAAAAAAAGCTCATTATAAATGAGCTTCTAGATATTACTTCAACTTATGAATAACCTGATTACTACTACCACGCCACAGTAATGCGGGATCATAAAGTTCTTGTACAAACTTTCCATCAATTAGCACGTTTATATAGCTAACAACTTCTTGTTGCTCTGGTGTCAAATCTGCTAGCAAATAGCCTGTCCAAACCCAAATATCTTTTTCAGGGCATTCGGCTTTGACTCGTTTTACCAAATGCAAAATTGTAGATAAATTTTGTGGATGTAAAGGATCACCCCCCGAAAGCGATAATCCTTGTCGGTTGATTCGGCTATCTTGAAGATCCGCAATAATCTGATCTTCCATCTCTTGTGTAAATGGCTTGCCTGACGTTAATGACCACGTTGATTTGTTATAACAGCCTCTGCATTGGTGTATGCACCCTGCAACAAACAGGGTGCAACGAGTACCAGGACCATTGACAACATCAACAGGGTAATATTGATGGTAATTCACTTTCTTAACCTAACTGACCATTTGCCAGATGTTTCACACGACGTTTAACTTCTTCTTGTTTACCCGCATTAAATGGACGTGAATCTGGGCTACCTAAATATCCACATACACGGCGAATAACAGAAACTCTCGCTGGGTTGTGATTACCACAACGTGGGCAAGTAAAACCTTTGCTAGTGCAAGAGAATTCACCGGTATAACCACAGTCATAACATTCATCAATCGGAGTGTTTGTTCCGTAATAAGGAACGCGGGTATAGCTGTAATCCCACACATCTTCTAATGCTTTAAGGTTATGTTGTAAGTTTGGATATTCGCCATAGCAAATGAAACCACCATTGGCTAATGGAGGATAAGGTGCTTCAAAATCTAGTTTGTCGTATGGATTTACTTTTTTCTCAACATCTAAGTGGAAGCTATTGGTGTAATAACCTTTATCCGTTACACCCGGCAAAATACCGAACTCAGCTGCATCTAAGCGACAGAAGCGATCACATAAGTTTTCACTTGGTGTGCTGTAAAGGCTAAAGCCATAACCTGTTTCTGCTTTCCACTGGTCTGTTGCTTCACGCAGACGATTGATAATTGCGACGGCTTTTTCTCTTAAGGTTTCATCATCAAAAACGTGTTTTTGAGTACCAAACAACGCATTAATGGTTTCATGAACACCGATATAACCTAATGAAATTGATGCTCTGCCATTTTTAAAGATTTCGGCTACATTATCATCTGCTTTTAAGCGCACACCACAAGCACCTTCCATATAAAGGATTGGGGCAACACGCGCTTTGACGTTTTCTAAACGAGCAATACGAGTCATCAGTGCTTTTTTCGCTAATTCGAGGCGATCATCGAGCAGTGACCAGAATGTCGCTTCATCACCTTGAGCTTCAATTGCAATACGCGGTAAGTTTAGGCTGATAACACCGAGGTTATTACGACCTTCATGGATCATCTCACCATTTTCTTCGTAAACACCTAAGAAGCTACGACAACCCATTGGGGTTTTAAATGAACCTGTTACTTTAACCACTTGATCGTAATTTAAAATATCGGGATACATGCGTTTACTTGCACATTCAAGCGCAAGTTGTTTGATATCGTAATTAGGATCACCGAACTTATGGTTTAAGCCATCTTTAATGGCAAAAACAAGTTTAGGGAAAACAGCTGTTTTGCGGTTTTTGCCTAAACCCGCCATACGATTTTCAAGGATAGAACGTTGAATTAGACGCGCTTCTTTTGACGTACCAAGGCCAAAGCCGAAAGTGACAAATGGCGTTTGTCCATTAGCGGTATGCAGTGTATTAACTTCATACTCTAAAGATTGGAATGCGTCGTAACACTCTTTTTCAGTGCGCGCATTGGCATAGGCTTCTTTATCAGCAATCTGCCACTCTTGCGCTACTTTATAGTGTTTGTCATAACTTGATTTTACAAACGGCGCTAATACTTCATCGATACGATTTATCGTTGTACCACCATAAATATGGCTTGCTACTTGTGCGATAATTTGTGCAGTTACTGCTGTTGCTGTTGAAATAGATTTAGGGGGTTCTATTTCCGCATTTCCCATTTTAAAACCGTTGTTTAACATGCCTTTAAGGTCAATTAGCATACAGTTAAACATAGGGAAAAACGGTGAGTAATCGAGATCATGATAATGAATTTCACCACGCTCATGAGCGAGTACCACATCTCTTGGCAGGATATGCAATTTTGCGTAATGTTTAGCCACAATACCCGCAAGTAAATCACGTTGGGTAGGGATAACTTTACTGTCTTTATTCGCATTTTCATGAAGAATAGAGACATCACTTTGTTCGATAAGACCTCGGATTTCCTGAGTTAATCTTCCACGTTGCTCACGGGCAACATCTCGGTCATGACGGTATTCAATGTAGGCTCTGGCGACATCTTTATGCTCACCAGCCATCAGCTGATTTTCTACGGCGTCTTGGATCTCACGGATATCGACATTCGAACGTCCTGCGAGAGATTGTGAAACGGATTGCGCGATAGAATCGCAATAATCATCATCAGTGATCTCACAAGCTACGGCGGCTCTTTTGATAGCATCGCTGATGCGGGTTTGGTCAAAAGAGACTTTACATCCGTCTCGTTTTATCACTATGGTTTTCACAATCTTGCTCCTTAACTATTTATCCACAGGCTCAAATCCCATAAAAACAGGTGATGGCACAGCATTCAGGCTTATTGTGGATAAGATGTGTATAATTACTATATGTTGTATGTCGGTATGTATTAAAGCACAATATATAGTAATTGAAAGGGAAATAATCTTCATTAAAACTGATCTAAATCAAGGTATTTTTGCTACATCAGGCATCAAGAGGGGTTAGCTGAATTGTAAATATGTGCCAAAAACAGAAGTGATAAATTATTATCAAAAAATGAGAGCATAAAAAAAGCAAAGTGCTCATAAAGAGACCTTTGCTTTTTTATGACCTATTTTTGAAATGAAATTAACGGATAGCAATAACTTCGATTTCTACTTTTGCATCTTTTGGTAAACGAGCAACTTCAACACAAGAACGAGCTGGGAATGCTGCATTATGCTCTTTAAAGAAAGCTTCATAAGCGGCATTAATGGTACCAAAATCATTTAAATCTTTTACGAAAACAGTGGTTTTGATGATATTAGCAACAGTTAAACCCGCTTTTTCAATAATTGCTTTTACGTTTTCTAAAGATTGACGAGCTTGTTCTGCGGCATTATCAGAAACAAATTCACCTGTAGCTGGATCAACAGGTAATTGGCCTGAAGTGATCACTAAATTACCTAAATCAACGCCTTGTACATAAGGGCCAATTGCTGCAGGGGCTTTATCGGTATTAATTTCGTAAGACATGTAGAACTCCTGTTTTTATAAGATTAAGGCTAACGCTTGATTAGCACGGCGCTATTATAGCCAGCGCTGTAAGTTAGCAATATGACAGATATCAGGCTTTATCATAAAGTCTGTGAGTATAAAAAGAAAATAAACTCATGCAATTACCCTTTATTAACACCTGCTTTTATCAGTATATATCCGATTATTAGAGAATTTTTTTTCACAAAAAGAGGTTTATGTATAAATTCTATTTTTTACAAATCTCCTCTTTATGATTTTAAGGGGTAATTATTCTATAATAGAAAGATATCGTGCTTTTTTATGATCTTTTTATCTGTGAATTACTGATGTACGATTAAAAATAATCACAGCGGGCACTTATGACACAATTCAATTCACTTTCAAGCATCACCGCTTTTGTTGCAACGGCTCAAACAGGTAGCTTTACTGAAGCTGCATCTCGTTTAGGAGTAACCAAATCAGCCGTTGGGAAAAGTGTGACTCGGTTAGAAGAGCATTTAGGTATTAATCTACTATTAAGAACAACACGACGTTTAACGTTGACCTCTGAAGGTGAGTATTATTTACAGCAGTGCCAAATAGCACTTTCTATTCTTGAACAAGCTAATAATCAAGTTCAAGAAAATCAGTCGGTATTAACAGGAAAAATTCGTCTGGATTTACCGTCTGCTTTTGGTCGTAAATGTATTATGCCTGTTTTAATGACATTAATGGATAAGCTGCCCCAGCTTAAGATGAGCATTTCATTTAGTGAGCGCTATATTGATATGCATGAGGAGAGCGTGGATTTAGTCGTTCGTATCGGGCATTTACCTGATAGTAGCAATGTTGTTGCTCGACAACTGACAACACAAAAACTGGTTCTCTGTGCTTCTCCGATTTATCTGCAAAAATATGGTATTCCTAAAGAAATTGAAGCGTTATCAGACCATCGTTGTATTGTTGGATTTCGCCAAGAAGCCCCTTTTTATTGGATGCTAAAAGAAGCTGATACCTTCCGCCAGTATATTCCAACTCCTTTTTATGAACTTGCTGATGGTGATGCAATGCTTGACGCGGTGAGCCATGGCTATGGTATTGCTCAACTTCCGTTATGGATGATTGGGGATCTGCTTAAAGGAGGGCAATTACAGCGTATATTGATAAAAACAGAAGGGTATCAATCTCCTATCAATATGATGTGGCATAAAGGGCAAAAAGTGCCACCTAAAACACGTTATATAGCAGATGCATTGCTTCAGGTGGCAAAAGAAGGTGGGTTTGATGAGTAGAGAGTTATTGCTGATAAACTATTTTACCATTTGGTGATTGCAATCGTACTCGTAACCAAATAGTACTCAATGCAAGCAGTGAAAAAAGTATACCTACCCAAATTATCATTTGTAATTCAAAATGTTGAATTACCCAAGCCCCTACCATCGAACCTACGGTTATCCCTAAATTAGAAAAGGCGATATAAAGGCTATTTGCAAATTCAGGTGCTGCTTTTGCATCTCTCATTAACCATGTTTGAGAAATAATTAATCCTGATGTGTGTAACATGCCCCAAAGAATAATCAATGGGATCATAGCAAGCGCCTGAGAACCGCTTAACCAGATAAATAAGTAGATAAAACAGAACAAGATTGGGTAAGTTATTGTTGTTTTAACGACATTTCGCTGTAAATAGTGACTAAAAATAAAATTACCAAAATAACCACTCACACCAAATACAATCAGTAATGTACTGGTTATATTGTTTGAAAACCCAGTGATATTCACTAAAAAATCAGCAATATAGCTAAATCCAGCAAACATGGCTGAAAAGATAAGTGTCACAGTAGCAATACTTAACCAAACCGTTGGTTTTGTTAATACTTTTAGTTGATCACTAATCTTAAGAGGTGCCGTGACTTTAATTGAAGGCACAAAAAACACAATACCAATAAAAGCGATAACACTGGTGATAGCGCCAAACCAAAATGCCATATTTAATGACCAAGTTTCAGCAATAAAAGCACTAAGTGGCATACCTAAAACCATTCCCACCGCAACACCAGAAAAAACAATAGCAACGCCATGAGTGGATTTTTCTACTGGTACTGAATTTGCGGCTATCATCAGTGCTATTGCGAAAAATAGCGCATGGGTAAATGCAGGCAAAATACGAAATAGCAAAATAACGTGATATTGATGTGTTAATGCATAAACAGTATTGGAAATAATAAATAAAGCCATTATGACTAACAGTACCGTTTTACGATTAAATCGCCCAAATAAAAGTGTAATAGTAGGACCTGTTATTGCGACAACAATAGCGTAGATACTGACTAAAAAGCCCACTTGTGGTGCAGTGATATTCATCTGTTCGACAAGTTGTGGTAGCAATCCAATCACCGCAACTTCGGTTGTGATCACACCAAAAACAGCAAGTGATAATGTTAAGAGTAATAAGCGAGTTTTTGTTTGCATAAGTCTATCCGCAGAAGGCGAAAATTCGTCTCTGTCAAAGTAATTAAGTAAATGATTTAGCGGATATATCCTGACTTTATGGTGACAAAAAATGAGGGAAAACAGAAGGTCTACTTTGGTGATTCTAAGTAGAGAAAATATCTACAATAAGTACAAATTGGTATTTTATTGTATTAATAATAAAAAACTATCTGCCCTTGCGAGCAGATAGTTAAAAGAATTAACGAATAACCGCGTGGCGTTCGAACTCTTTTTCACAGTACTTGCAGGTTAATACAACATCTGAGGCCAGTTTTTTGACACGGAAACTACTTTGCACTGGCTCGTTATGGCTAATACAGTTGCTATTAGGACAAGGCACCACATCTTCAAGCAATTCTGGCAAGCTTAATGCCATCTTATTAACGACTTGATAATCATCAATAATGTTGACGGTTGCTTGTGGTGCATACATCGCTAATCGGTTTGCTTGCTCTGAGGTTAAAAAGACATTTTCGATTTTTATTAAGTCTTTTTTACCTAAATTTTCTGAAGGTAAATTAAAACCTACGGTTATTCTTTCATCCGTTTCAGTTAAACGGAACAGTGAAAGAATTTTAAAGCCCACCTGCGCTGGAATATGATCAATAACAGTCCCACGTTTGATAGCTTCAACTTTTAGTTTGTGATCATGTGTCATGGTGTGCTCCTTATTAAAGAACTAAGTTTTTATTCAGAACTAAGGCAAGTAATGCCTGACGTGCGTAGATACCATTTCCAGCTTGTTGGAAATAATAAGCGTAAGGTGTTTTATCTACATCTGTCGTGATTTCATCGATACGTGGCAGTGGGTGTAAGATCTTAAGGTTATCTTTCACATTCACTAAATCAGCGCTAGTTAAAACAAACTGTGCTTTCACATTTGCATATTCAGAAGGATCTAAACGTTCTTTTTGTACGCGTGTCATGTAGAGAATATCTAGCTCTGGCATCACTTCATCGACTGTTTCATGTTGGCTATATTCAACCCCATTTTCTTCCAGCAAGTGAAGAATATGCTCTGGCATCGCGAGCACTTTAGGGGCGATAAAATAGAGATGATTACCTTTAAATTTCGCTAATGCTTGTGCCAGAGAATGTACTGTTCTGCCATATTTTAAGTCACCGACCATTGCGATATTGAGATTATCTAAGCGGCCTTGTGTTTCTTGAATGGTAAATAAATCCAGTAAAGTCTGTGTTGGATGTTGATTTGCACCATCACCTGCATTTAGAACAGGAATATCACCAGCAAACTCAGAGGCTAAACGTGCTGCACCTTCTTGAGGATGGCGAATAACAATGGCGTCAGCATAAGTGCGAAGAACCGAAATGGTATCCGCTAATGTTTCACCTTTTTTACCCAGTGAAGTGTTGCTTCCATCAGAAAAACCGACAACTGATGCACCTAGGCGGTGGATAGCTGTCTCAAATGATAAGCGAGTACGTGTTGATGCTTCAAAAAAGCAGCTCGCAATCACTTTGTCTTTCAACAATTCGTTATTAGGTTGCTGTTTTAATTTATCAGCAACGCGAAGAACAGCTTCCAAATCTTCCCTGTCCAGATCATTGATGGAGATAATATGCTTTTGGTAGAGCGGATTAGTCATTAGAGTTCTCCTTTAGCGATGAATTGTGCGATGAATGGTTTTTTATAGGCCAAAAAAAACCCCTCCATAAGAGGGGTTTTAAAAAATTGGGCTATTGGAAAAAAGTGAATGCGCTTGCGACCGGTTAAGGTGCGATTTTTTTTAACACATTGGAATAGGCGCTGTTTCATCTTTCCTCCTGACAAATTGTGGCGCATTATACGCATCTTAGATTTACACGCAAGCGTTTGCTTTTGTTTTTTTCTAAAAATTTTTTTTTGATTTAAAAATCAATAAGCTTGAGATAAAACGAAGAAAACACCTATTTTTTCTCGATTAAAAAATAGGTGTTTTGCATGATTATGTATTTCAGAACGGATTGGCAAGGGTTGCGACCATCACGGCTTTTATGGTGTGAAGACGGTTCTCTGCTTCATCAAATACAATACTGTGTTTTGATTCGAACACCTCATCAGTGACTTCAAAACCACCATATAGATTAAACTCTTTAGCTAATGCTTTACCCATTGTGGTTTCTTCATCATGAAAAGCGGGTAAACAGTGAAGGAATTTGACGTCTGGGTTTCCTGTTAATTTCACAACGTTCATATTGACCTGATAAGGCTTCAGTAACGCAATACGCTCTTTCCAAACTTCTTTTGGTTCGCCCATAGAAACCCATACATCAGTGTAAAGAAAATCTGCATTTTTAACACCTTCAGCCACATTTTCAGTGAGTGTGATTTTTCCGCCATTTTTGTTGGCAATATCTTGGCATTGAGCCACTAAACCTGCTTCAGGCCAACATGCTTTAGGCGCAACTAAACGTAAATCCATACCTGTTAACGCAGCCGCTTCCAGCATAGTATTTCCCATGTTATTACGAGCGTCACCAAGGTAAGCAAATACGGTTTCCGATAACGGCTTGGTTTGATGTTCTGTGATGGTCAGTAAGTCTGCTAACAGTTGAGTTGGGTGAAATTCATTGGTTAAACCATTCCAAACAGGTACACCTGAATATTGAGCAAGTGCATCTACCGTCTTTTGCCCGTAACCCCGGTACTGAATTCCATCATACATACGGCCTAATACTCTCGCGGTATCTTTTATCGATTCTTTATGTCCAATTTGGCTTCCGCCCCCTAGATAAGTCACTCTTGCACCTTGATCAAATGCAGCAACTTCAAAGGCACAACGAGTACGTGTTGAGTCTTTTTCAAAAATCAGTGCGATGTTTTTTCCAGTAAGATACTGAGTTTCTTGACCTGATTTTTTGGCTTTTTTTAATTGTGCTGACAATGTAAGTAGTTGTTGAATTTCAGCAGGTGAAAAATCCAGTAAACGTAAGAATGATTTCTGATAAAAAGGGTTCATAGAGTGATATCCTGTCATTGAATTTATATTCAATTTATATCAATAAATATTCATCATCAACCCCTAAAGGAAAACTTTTAATTTAGACAGTCTGCGATAAGCGCATCATATTAGGTATGGAGTGTTGATTCGCCCTGTGGGAGAATGAACAAGATACCTTTTCAGACTATTGCGGAGCATGATTATGGCGGACAGCAAAGAGTTAGCAGAACAACGTGAAGAAACACGTCTTATTATTGAAGAATTACTGGAAGATGGCAGTGATCCTGATGCACTGTATGCCATTGAGCACCATATTTCTTGTGAAAACTTCGAAACACTAGAAAAAGCAGCCGTTGAAGTATTTAAATTAGGTTATGAAGTGACTGAACCTGAAGAAATCGAAGTCGAATCAGGTGAAATTTTAGTTTGTTTTGATGCTGTGAGTGAAAGTGGTTTAAATGCTGAGCTTATTGATGCTCAAGTTGAACAGTTAATGAATTTAGCTGAAAAAATGGGTGTTTATTACGATGGTTGGGGAACTTACTTTGAAGATCCTGACGCTGAGTATGATGATGAAGACGGTGAAGACGAAGACGACGAAGATGAAGAGTCTGATAAGTCATCACGCTTACATTAATTTTTGCTAAATGTTGTCCCTTTGTGCCTGATTTATCAGTGCAAAATAATAGCACCAGCCACAAAATTATTGCTTTGTGACTGGTGTTATTGGTTTTAAGGGGAGAGCGATTAATCCATCACACCAAATTTACCATTGTCATAATCATTAAAAGCTTGTTGTAACTCTTCTTGCGTGTTCATCACAAAAGGCCCTTGTCCTACAATCGGCTCATTAATTGGCTCACCGGTTAAAATTAAAACAATGGTGTCACCCATTGATTCTAATGTGAGCGTATCACCATGATTATCTAACATCACCATATCGTGCTGACGTGCAATTTCACTGTCATTGATATGTACAGCACCTTTCACCACAAACAGCATTGCATTATGACCTTCAGGAATACTGTAATGTGAAACACCTGCGCGATTTAAACGTAGATCCCACACATTCAGCGGCGAGTAGGTCATTGCCACACCTTGTGTGTTGGCATAATTACCGGCAATCACTCTGACATAACCTTGGTTATCCGGTAATTCAACATGAGGGATATCCTCTGCTTTCAGCGCCTGATAACGAGGCTGTGTCATTTTGTACGCTGTTGGCAGATTCACCCAAAGTTGCACCATTTCCAATACACCGCCTTCTTTGGTCATTTTTTCAGAGTGATACTCTTTATGCAAAATACCAGAAGCAGCGGTCATCCATTGCACATCACCTGCGGTAATCGTTCCTGCGTGACCTTTAGAGTCATGATGAGAAACTTCACCTTGATAGGCAATTGTTACGGTTTCAAATCCACGATGAGGATGCACTCCTACACCACGGGCATTAGTAACAGGTTTAAACAGTGTTGGCTCGGCATAATCCATCAGCAGAAACGGGCTATGTTTCTCACCATTTTCCTGATAGGAAAATAAGGTGCTGACTGGAAAGCCATTACCTACCCAGTGTGAATTTGGCGCCGAATAAATATGATTAATCTGTCTGATAGTCATGATTGTTCTCCGAGTTAAGGAAAGAAACCGCAATAACCAAGACACAGAAGGAGGTAATACAGATTATTGCGATTTCTTAATGAGGCTGATCATAAAGTGTTCGCGTGATGAACAAAATAGGGGGAATTTGTTGATGGTGTTCAAAAAAAATGAATGAATTTATAAAAAGTAAATAGAGATATTGACTGAGTAGATATATTGGTGGTGAGAACTTTCGCTCTTTTCGTATTTATCATACTCTTGTTTTGAGACCAGACTGGATATGTCGAAAACAGGCAACATAGAATTTAATTATTCATTCTTTTTATTAAATGGTTATTTAAGAAATTAATTCGTAACTGAATATCGGTATAACCTAATTGATAGGCTCTTGTATATAATTCGATGGATTTTTCATAATTTTGAGGTACCCCAAGGCCTTCTTCATACATTAGACCAAGGTTAATTAGCCCTCCGATTTCGTCTTGTTCAGTGGCATCTTGATAAAATTTAACTGCTTTATTGATATCACGTTTTACACCAAAACCATGTTGATATAGTAATCCCATTGAATTCATTGCGGCGGGATCACCTTTTTTGATCGCTTCTTGATAATATATTATCGCTTCATCATATTTTTCCAGATTGCCATACAGTATTCCCAATCGTGTAATGGCAAGATAATTATCAGCTTGAATAGCAGCTTTATACCAGTGTTCCGCTAATTCCATATTTTTTTCAACACCAAATCCATCAAAATATAAATCGCCTAAACTCATCATAGCCTTACCTGAATTATTATCGGTAATTGCTTTTTCAAACATCTCTTTTGCTTTTTTATAATTATTATTATATTTGTATAGTATGCCTAAATTATAATTAGCAGATGATGAGCCTAGTTCTATTGCTCTTTGATAAAGTAAAATAGCCTCTTGTTTTTTGCCCTGATCTTCCTTAAGCATTGCCAATTGATTAAATCCATCAGCATCATTTTTATCTGCTAAGAGTTGATAGATTTGTTCCGCTTTCTCTACATTTTTTTCAACTTCGGTACCCGTTTCATAGAAACGTCCAAGTACTAATAATGCTTTATTATCTCCCTGCGTTGCTAATATCTCACATGCGGAGAAGTTCTTTTCTTCGGCAATACATTTAATTTGAGGGGAGGAATAAGCCAATATAGGAATAGATAAAAATAATGTGACGATAATAATCTTGTAGTTTAATGTCATATAAAATTACCTAAAATAGATTTTATTAATGGTTAATTTAATCTATCTTCCATTAAAATGGAAACACTAAGCTCTGATTTCTTATGTTGGTGAGGAGTGCAACTCATAAAAAACGAGTAAAAATATAAGGTATGATAAAACAAAAAACTACATTCTTTCTTAGCAACAATAAGTCAGAATGTAGTTTATTAATGTGTTTATTTCTTAAATCTTATTTGCTTGTGTCGCCACAACCGCCAATGATTTTAGAAATAGAAACTGCTGGGTGCAGTAAGTAGTCGTAGTTACAGTCTTTTTCTTTATTGTATACGCTACCAGTACAACCGGTCATTACGGTAATTACAGAAGCAATAAGTGCAATTTTAACAAAGTTTTTCATGAAAAAATTCCTTTTAAATTTTAGAGTTATAAAAGCCAATGCATGACTTTATCTGCATAAAGATATTAAATTAGCTATAAATAGCAATATAAAAAAATCTCTTTTTTAAAATATAAAATAAGATAAATAATATTTTATTTAAGAGGGGTAATATAATTATCTAGAGTGGAATTAAAAACAATTTAAACTTGTGGTTTTTAATAAAATTTAAGATGAGAATTTCATTAATAATATTTTGATAATAATTAATTAAGAAATTAATTGAGAAAATAAGCATATAAACATACTGTATTTATATCATTTTGATAAACTGGATTTGTGTTAATAGATGCTATTTATTGCTAATAAAAACCCGCATAAGAAATGCGGGTCAAGTAGAGCTTATTTTATTTATTGTATTACGTAGGGAACAGCAAGAACGCTTAAAGTGGCTTCACCATACGGATCTCACAATCACTATGCCCAGTGTTGCCTAATGCTTCATCAATAAATTCGAATCCTAGTTTTTCGTATAAACCGACAGCCGCTTTTAAGATATCTGTGGTTTCTAAATAGCAACGGCTAAAGCCTTGCTCTTTACCAAATTCAAGAGATTGCAGAACGATTTTTTTCGCAATACCTTTGCCACGCAGTTTGGATGAAAGGTACATTTTTTGTAGTTCACATGTATTGCCATCGCCACCAGCAAGTGGTGCGACACCACCACCGCCAACAACTTCTCCATCCATTTCAACAACCCAGTAAGCACTGCGTGGCTGATGATAAACTTCATAGAGGGTATCTAAAATTGGATCGGCAACCGCAAAGCCTTTATCGGCAGTTAAACCGTGCTCAGCTGAGACTTCACGAATAACGCGAGCAATACCTGCGTTGTCTTTTTCTTCAATGGCTCGAATAACAATATTTGAGGTTATAGCTTGGGTTGCAGTCATAGTTGCACTCATCGTTTTCACTTATTAGTAGAATATTTTTTGATTATTTATTGAGAGAGCACCGGAAAGGAACTTCTTCATTGAAAGTAGCACTGATGGCTACAAAAACTATCTTAATTGATTAAGCGTGTTTGTAAACCGTTAACCCTTTCTCTTTGCTTAATTTCTCCCTTTATTTCTAGCGTTATATTTTAGTGAGTGATTAAATCTAAGTGAAAATAGAGGATGAAACGACGTATTGACGAGAATAGAACCGTGAATAATAAGAAATGAAGTGAAAAATGGTTTTATTTTTTGGCTGAAAGAGACTAAGTAAAAACCCGCGATATACAAAACAACCCCTTGTGAGGGGGGATTTAGTAGAGGGTGATATGGAGTTAATGACAGCGGTTAATGTTTTTAACAAGTTCAATAAGAAAGGTAGAAATATCTTCCTTACCAAAGATTTAGAAATGCTTTTCCCTGATGAGTCTCCGAAAATATTCGACGCAGCCACTAAAACCACTAACAAATTCTGGGGCTTTACTCTTAAAGCAATAACGCGCTATTCCCAATCATTCTCGTGCTCTTCTGATAAGCGTGGTAAAAGTGAGAGAAAAACCTCAATTTTCCGTTCATTCGTCATATTCACAAAATCATCCATCGCAATTTCCACGCTTTGTATTGACTGATCACGGATCGTAAATTTGTACATCAAATGACCAGTCCAGCTTCTGTGAACGAAAACACAGCCATCTTCACTGTATGAGAGCCATTTGTCTTCCATACATGAAGGTCGCCAACCCCGCAAAATATTTTTTTCTTCGCACTCTGAAAGGGCGTAATTCAAATGGTGAACCAGTGGTTCGTTTTCAAAAAACTTTATATTTTTGAGTTTACTTTTGTCTATCACTTAATTTACCTAGCTAAAATGTGGCTGATTGGCTACAAAGAAAAATTAAAAGGCCTGACTCCGGTTGAATGTCGAAATCAGGCCTTACAAGCCGCCGAATTTAAAGTGTCCAACTTTATGAGGTCACTTCAGAACGCGGTTTTTTCATTATCAATCTCAGCGTCTTTAAAGCGATAGTGCTTATAAAGAGGCGATAGAGATTTTCTGTGCGATTAGCTTCTCTTTTGCACTTAAGCATGTCGCTAAGCGTTCACGCTCTTTAGCAACAACCGCTTCTGGCGCACGGCTAACAAAGCCATCGTTAGATAATTTGCTGTCTAAAGTTGTGATATCTTTTTCTACTTTTTCAAGCTCTTTATCTAAACGTGCAAGCTCTGCATCTTTATCGATAAAGCCTGCCATTGGGATCAGCAATTCTGCACCGCTAACCAATTTAGTCACTGATAATGGCGCTTCTTCACCTTCTGCTAATGGACGAATATCAGCTAAACGGCCCATGGCTTTTAAGAAGCCAATATTGTCACTAACACGGCGCTTAGCATTGTCATCCGCACCACGTAAAATAACATCAAGTGGTTTACCCGGAGCAATATTCATTTCAGCACGGATATTACGAACTGCAACAATAACTTCTTTGATCCACTCAAGATCGCTAAGCGCGTGTTCATCTACCAGTGAAGCATCGAACTCAGGGAAAGCTTGTAGCATGATGGTTTCACCTTCAATGCCTTTAACTTCCTTCACTCGTTGCCAAATTGTCTCTGTGATAAATGGAATGATTGGATGAGCAAGACGCAGTAAGCCTTCTAGCACTTCAATCAGAGTATGACGAGCTGCGCGTTTTTGTGCATCATTACCTTTGTGTACCGCAGGTTTTGATAGCTCAAGATACCAGTCACAGAATTGGTTCCAAGTGAACTCATATAAAATACCCGCCGCGATATCGAAACGATAGTTGTCTAACGCTTCACGATAGGCTTTAACGGTATTGTTAAATTCAGCTAAGATCCAACGGTCAGCCAGTGAGAATGTCATCTCACCACCTTGGTAACCACAATCTTGATCTTCCGTATTCATCAGAACAAAGCGGCTTGCGTTCCACAGCTTGTTACAGAAGTTACGGTAGCCTGATAGACGTTTCATATCCCAGTTAATATCGCGACCTGTTGAAGCTAATGCCGCTAAGGTAAAGCGCAGAGCATCTGTACCGTGTGCTTCAATACCTTCTGGGAACTCTTTGCTAGTACGTTTAGCAATTTTTTCAGCCATTTGTGGCTGCATCATATTACCAGTACGTTTTTCTAACAGGTTCTCTAATGAAATACCGTCAATCATATCCAGAGGATCAAGTACGTTACCTTTGGATTTTGACATTTTCTGGCCTTCTTCATCACGAATAAGACCTGTCATGTAAACCGTATTAAATGGAACTTGCGGTTTACCGTCTTCATCTTTGATAAAGTGCATGGTCATCATGATCATGCGAGCGATCCAGAAGAAAATGATATCGAATCCACTGACTAATACATTCGTTGGATGGAATGTTTTCAGTGCTTCGGTATTTTCAGGCCAACCTAATGTTGAGAATGTCCACAGTGCAGATGAGAACCACGTATCCAGTACGTCATCATCTTGGCGTAATGCGATATCAGCGGCGATATTGTTTTCACGACGAACTTCTTCTTCGTCACGACCGACATAGACATTACCTTCATTGTCGTACCAAGCAGGGATACGGTGACCCCACCACAGTTGACGAGAAATACACCAATCTTGAATATCATTCATCCATGAGAAGTACATGTTTTCGTACTGTTTTGGTACAAATTGGATCTCGCCATTTTTAACAGCTTCAACTGCGGGTTTCGCTAAAGGTGCTGCGCGAACATACCATTGGTCTGTTAGTAAAGGCTCGATAACCACGCCACCACGGTCGCCGTAAGGTACGGTTAAATCGTGAGGTTTGATCTCTTCTAATAAACCTAAACGTTCAAATTCAGCGACCATAGCTTTACGTGCTGCGAAACGTTCCATGCCTTGGTAGGCTTCTGGAATTTCAGTGCTGTAAACGTCAGATTCAACACCATTGGTGTCTAATACTTCTGCGCTAACACGGATATTGCCATCAAAATCCATGATATTAATCATTGGTAATTGATGACGACGTCCAACTTCATAGTCATTAAAGTCATGAGCAGGGGTGATTTTTACGCAACCCGTCCCTTTTTCCATATCCGCGTGTTCGTCCGCTAAAATAGGAATACGGCGGTTGACGATTGGTAGAATAATTTCTTTACCAATTAAATCTTTATAACGAGGATCTTCTGGGTTAACCGCAACACCAGTATCACCTAACATGGTTTCTGGGCGAGTTGTTGCAACAATGAGGTAATCTTTACCTTCAGCTGTTTTTGCCCCATCCGCTAAAGGATAACGCAGGTGCCACATTGAACCTTTAACTTCACGGTTTTCAACTTCAAGATCAGAAATCGCTGTGTGTAATTTAGGGTCCCAGTTAACAAGGCGTTTACCACGGTAGATAAGATCTTCTTTATGTAAACGCACAAAAGCTTCTTTAACGGCTTTAGATAAACCCTCGTCCATGGTGAAACGTTCACGTTCCCAATCAACAGAGTTACCTAAACGACGCATTTGGTTAGAAATGTTACCACCTGATTCAGCTTTCCATTCCCAAATTTTGTCGATAAACGCATCACGACCATAGTCATGACGATTTTTACCTTCTTCAGCGGCAATTTTACGCTCAACGACCATTTGAGTCGCGATACCAGCATGGTCAGTCCCTGACTGCCATAAGGTGTTTTTACCTTGCATGCGCTGATAACGGATCATGGTATCCATAATGGTCTGCTGGAAAGCATGGCCCATATGTAGGCTACCTGTGACGTTTGGCGGAGGGATCACGATACAGAAGCTTTCTTTTGTTGTATCGCCATTGGCTTTAAAGTAGCCGTTTTTTTCCCAATGCTGATACAGAGGTTGTTCAATCTCTGCTGGATTATATGTTGTGTCGAGCGATGGCTCTTTCGGTGCGGATTTATTTTCCATATTCTTTACGTATTCAATAGGTTGGCGGCGTAGCCATTGTCAAAGTAAAGCCGACGCTACGATAAATTTTATATCGTTCACGCGCCAACTGTTTCAATTGTTCATCAATAGGTACAAAGTCTATCACTTCATGGAAAGCTGTGGCAAAGTCTACGAATTGCGATTGCAAATTAATCAAGAGATCACGAGGTGCATTACCACGTTTTCCAGGCCAACATAATTCAACAGGAGCGCCATAACGAGGGCCTTCACCTGCAAGATTATGAGGAACAAACTGATGAGGTTCTCTTGCCCATAATGCCTCATCAAGCAATTCAGCTTGAGCCTGAGACTCACAAACCAACAAAATACGTTTGCCTAAGCGCCAATGTTCAGCGGTAAGTTGACAGGCAAGCCACTCGTGAGCCTGTAAATCATCGTGTATTGATGGGTGTTCCATTAAATAAAACGTGGCGTTTTTCATGATATCCCGATAACAGAAGGGTATTGCGTTGCAATACCCTTCTTGGAGTCTGCTCTATTTACCATAATAATAGGGTAATACCTTAACCCTGATAATTATGCGGTATTACTCGTCGCTATTCAAACCCGCGCGATTAAGTAAGAACTGAGACAGTAAAGAAACAGGACGACCTGTTGCGCCTTTGGCTTTACCAGAACGCCATGCTGTACCTGCAATATCTAAGTGAGCCCAGTTATATTTCGTCGCAAAACGCGCTAAGAAACAACCGGCAGTAATTGCGCCACCTAAACGACCACCTGTATTCGCTAAGTCAGCAAAGTTAGATTCGATTTGTTCATAGAACTCATCGCCTAATGGTAAACGCCAAGCGCGATCACCCGCTTGCTCTGATGCATTCATTAACTCATGTGCTAACGGATTATGATTAGACATTAATCCGCTGTAGTGATGCCCTAAAGCCACCATACATGCACCTGTTAATGTTGCAATATCGACAACTAACTCAGGTTCAAAGCGCTCAACATAAGTTAACGTATCACATAGAACTAAGCGGCCTTCAGCATCAGTGTTTAATACTTCAACGGTTTGGCCGGACATAGTTGTTAAGATATCACCAGGGCGATAGGCTTTTCCACCCGGCATATTTTCACAACCCGCAAGTACACCAATAACGTTAATCGGTAATTGTAGTTCTGCAACCACACGCATCACGCCATAGACTGTTGCAGCACCACACATGTCATATTTCATCTCATCCATGCCATCAGCAGGTTTGATAGAAATACCACCCGAGTCAAATGTCAGCCCTTTACCGACTAATACGATTGGGCGAGCTTCAGGATCTTTACTGCCTTTGTACTCAATGATAGACATTAAAGATTCATTTTGAGAGCCCTGACCTACCGCAAGGTAAGCGTTCATGTTCAGCTCTTTCATTTGCTCTTCGCCAATAACTCGCGTAGAAACATTTGAAGAGGAGTCTGCCAATTGACGCGCTTGAGAAGCTAAATAAGCGGCATTACAGATGTTTGGTGGCATGTTTGCTAAATCTTTACATGCTTTAATACCTGATGCGATAGCTAAACCATGAGCAATGGCACGTTCACCACTAGGTAGTTCACGACGAGTAGGAACATTAAAGACCATCTTACGTAATGGACGACGTAATTCTGTCTTATTGCTCTTTAGTTGATCAAAGGTATAGAGGCAATCTTTTGCAGTCTCAACCGCTTGACGTACTTTCCAGTAATTATTACGACCTTTAACATGCAACTCAGTGAGAAAGCAGACCGCTTCCATTGAGCCAGTTTCATTGAGCGTATTAATAGTTTTTTGAATGATTTGTTTATATTGACGTTCATCCAACTCACGCTCTTTACCACAACCGATCAGTAAAACGCGCTCAGAGAGAACATTAGGTACATGATGTAACAGCAATGATTGTCCAACTTTGCCTTCCAGCTCACCTCGGCGTAATAAGGCGCTGATATAGCCATCACTGATTTTATCAAGTTGCTCCGCGATCGGAGATAAACGACGAGGCTCAAACACCCCCACGATAATACAAGCGCTGCGTTGTTTCTCTGGGCTGCCGCTTTTTACATTAAACTCCATGCGTTCTCCTGAATATTAAAGACAAAAACGGAAAGTATCGTTTAGAATAGTGATCCGCATTAATCTACCCCATAGAAAGTTTACTTTTTATGTTAAGCTAAATGCATTAATTGAACACAACTAATTTAGCTAACTTATAAGCTTGTTCTTATTGGGAACCTGTTTATAGCATGTTTTGATATCATTTGGGCTGCAAGAATGTCTAACTGAGATGCACAAATGATAGATATACAACGAAGTTAGCGATTTTCCTGCAAAAAGACAAGTTTTCACAGGCATAACTAGCGTGATTATAATTCGATATTTAGCTCGGGAAACCCTTAAAAGCCAGATAGCCATCTTGTTTATCCTGATGCTTATCTTCTTTAGCCAGAAACTGGTTGAAATTTTAGGGGCTGCTGTAGAAGGTAACATTCCTACAAACCTCGTGATTTCTCTGCTATGGCTGGGAATTCCAGAGATGGCACAGCTTATTCTTCCATTAAGCCTCTTTCTTGGGCTTCTGATGACTTACAGCAAACTTTATGTTGAAAGTGAGATAACCGTCATGAATGCGTGCGGGATAGGTAAAAAAGCATTAGTGCAAGCAGCACTATTGCTTTCATTGCTGACTAGCGCATTAGCCGCAGGGAATGTCATTTGGCTTATTCCATGGTCATCAGCGCATCAAGAGCAAGTGCTTGAAGATGCCAAGGCAAACCCAAGCTTGGCGGCCTTGATGGAAGGACAATTCAAAATGTCCAGTGACCGTAATATGGTACTTTATCTAGGTAGCGTAAAAGGTAACCAATTCCAAGATGTGTTCCTCGCACAGTTACGTCCAACGCAAGATCAGCGTCCGTCGGTTGTGGTGGCAGATAAAGGTTATACCAAGGAATTGCCTAACGGAAATCAGATTGTTGTACTCAGTGAGGGAACTCGCTATGAAGGTACGGCTGTATTGCGTGATTTTCGTATCACCGATTTTAATGACTACCAAGCTGTTATCGGGCATCGCGAATCTACCATTAGCAGTAATCGTGTAGAACAAAAAACGATGACGGAACTTTGGCATTCTAATGAAACAGAATCTATCGCAGAATTCCATTGGCGATTAACTTTGATTTTCTCTGTTGTCATTATGGCTGTGATGGTGGTGCCTTTAAGTGAGGTGAACCCACGCCAAGGTCGCGTATTAAGTATGTTACCCGCAATGTTGCTTTATCTGGTCTTTTTCTTATTACAAAGCTCGCTACATTCTAATGGCGAAAAAGGAAAAGTTGACCCTCTCATTGCGATGTGGAGTGTTAATGGCGTTTATCTTGGCTTAGCTATCTTATTGAATATTTGGGATACCTTGCCTATGCGTAAATTCCGAGCTCGCTTTAAGAAAGGAGTTGCCTGATGTTTGGTGTATTAGATAGATATATCGGGCGTACTATTTTACAGTCGATTTTGATGACACTATTTTTGCTGGTTTCTCTATCTGGCATTATCAAATTTGTCGATCAACTCCGTAAAGTAGGGCAAGGGGATTTCACCACACTTGATGCGGGTATTTATGCGATCTTAAATATCCTTAAAGATGTGCAGATCTTCTTCCCCATGGCTGCGTTACTCGGTGCATTATTAGGGTTAGGTGCATTGGCAACACGCAGTGAGCTGGTGGTGATGCAGGCATCTGGTTTTACACGTTTGCAAATCGCAGGCTCTGTGATGAAAACCGCTATCCCATTAGTACTGTTGACAGTCCTGATTGGCGAATGGGGGGCACCACAAGGTGAACAATATGCACGTAACTATCGCGCTGAAAAAATCATGGGTAACTCTTTAGTTTCCACTAACCGTGGTATGTGGGCTAAAGATGGCAATCAATTTATTCATATCAACCGAATAAAGAGCCAAAATGAGATGCAAGGCATCACACTCTATGATTTTAATAATGATAGAAAACTAGAAACTGTGCGTTATGCATCAAGTGCAACCTATGATGTCGATAAAAAAACGTGGATGTTAAAACAAGTCGAACAGTCAGATTTAACCGATCCACAAAAAATCACAGGTAAAAAACAGGTATCACTTGAATGGCCAACCCGATTAACGCCAGAAAAATTGAGCGTTGTGGCCTTAGATCCTGATGCATTATCGATTAGTGGGCTCTATCAATATGTTAAATACCTCAAACAGAGTGGACAAGAATCAGCAAACTATGAGCTGAATTTCTGGAAAAAAATCTTTGCGCCAGTCTCTGTTGCAGTAATGATGTTGATGGCATTGTCATTTATCTTTGGTCCATTGCGTACTGTGCCAATGGGATTAAGAGTTCTAACGGGTATCTCTTTTGGCTTCCTGTTTTATATCGTCAATGAAGTTTCAGGACGATTAAGTCTGGTTTATGGCATACCTGCTGTGATTGCAGCATTAGTGCCAGGAATATTATTCCTAACGTTAAGTCTATGGTTATTGATGAGGCGTAATCGTTAGGTAATATCCACTGTAGCCAGAAAAAACAAAAAGCGCCTAACAAGGCGCTTTTTGTTTCTATCGGGGGATGTGATCACTGATAAAAATCTTTTGCTAGTGCGCGAACAAGAGCATTGGTGCCTTGGGTCACTTCACTAAACTTAGTGCCATTTGGTTTACGAGTGATCACAACAAATACACCAATATTTAATTCAGGTATTGTTGCCATATAGGTATTAAATCCACCGCCACCGCCAGTTTTTTGGTAGATAGCCGGAATTCCATTGGCTGGAGCCATATAAACCCAACCTAAACCGACACCATCGGCACGACCTGCAACATCCATTCCCTCTATTGAAGAGAGCCGATTACGAGGAAAATAGACAGACTGCTCTTTACTTGCCGTTGCTTTTCGCATGGCATTATGAGAGGTCAAAAAGCCTTGCATCCAACGTTGCATATCTGCAGGTGTTGAGTACACACCACCACTTCCTGCCGCTGCTATTGTGTCAGAACATGGACTTGGTTTATATCCGACTAATAATCGTTGGCATTGTGCAGGTGTTGGCGTCAATGTGGTATTGGTCATTCCTGCTGGTTGAGTAACATATTGTTTTAGGAGTTGCGGATAACTTTTACCGGATGCTTTCACTAAGGCATCTGCTAATAAGTCATACGCTAAATTTGAATACGCAGCTTGATTACCCGCAGGTGATGTTAATGTTGCTTTTTTTAACCAGTTCCAACGGTCGCCATGAGTTGGCCAAATAAAAACAGGTCTTCCCCATTTTCCACCAGGTTGTTCTCGTGGAAAACCACTGGTATGACTGGCTAAATGATAAAGGCGGATAGGTGATTGAGCACTCACTAATGGGATATCAACACCATAGTAATTGTATTTCTGTAATGGATCAGTAACTAATAATTTCCCATCATCTTGTAGTTTAAGCATGACTTCACTGGTCATTAACTTTGTAATTGAAGCAATACGAATAAGCGAATTCATTGATGGTGCATTGCGACTTTCAGGCGTTGTTGTCCCAAAAGCATGATTCAAGGTTTGAGAATTATTGATCATGACAATAACCATGCCTTGAGGGTTACTCTTTTGATAGATCTGAGAAGCATATTTATCAAACAACACCCGCGCATTACTCACATTAGGGCTTAATGCTGTAGGCCATTGTGTAAGTTCAGGTACATTATTATTCTGCTGATTTAACATAGAAGGTTGCGTTGCTGGTGGTAGTGATGAATTCTGGCTACAGGCATTCAATGTCAGCAAAGCGACTGGGATCATAAGATATTTTAGAAAATGTTTTTTCATTTTTACTTTCAACAGAAGTCAGTGAGGTGAAAGGAGTGCGATCAACATAAGTGGCTTATGTTTTAAATTGGTGCCTTTCTTATCGCGCTATTTTTTCTTTATCATTTTTAATACGGCACCCAAGATAATACCAACAAATATACCCGTTATAATCCAGCCAACAATGCCCATAACACCGCCTTCTAATCCGATTTAAACCAAATTTTGATTATATTATCAGAAATAAGAATGTCTATCAGTGCAAGTGCCAGTTATCAGAAAGTTGGCATTAAATGTGTCAAATTGTCTCTGATATAAAGATAGTGAAGAAAAACTGCATCATAAAAAGATAATTCCCTGCTATTTCTCATCTAAAAATGAGATAAGTATTACCGTTAAGTTACAATCTCCTTCGTTTATCGTACATTTTTACTCTATTATTAGTTTTTCTTTATTATTAAGTTAAAATATGTATATCAAGAAAATGTTAATGAATGGTGTTATATTTTTCATTGGTTAATTTTATTGGTATTTTAACTCGACATGTATCATTTTTAGATGGTATTAATAGTGTTTTATAAAGACAATATAAGAGTGTGTCATATTTTGTAATAATTTAGTGATTGTGGGAACATAAAATTAAACTTATTATAGTTTCATCAAGTCGAGAGACTGAGAATATAAGCGTTACAGAGCAAAGATAACACAGCAATAATAGAGCGAAGTAATAAGAAGGCATATTATAAAATAGCCTCTTAAATAATAAATAAGTTATATATTAGTAGTAATTTTTCAACACCATTATATTAAATAGTAATACCTTTGTTTTAAAAGTAAGTTTGTTAATTTAGTTGTAAATACCTTGATGTTAGATAGCTGTACCTTCGTTATAGTAGTAAAGAAGTACCTTTATATTAGATAGTAGAACTTTCGTTATAGTAGTTATGTATGCCTTTGTTTTAAAAGTAAGTTTGTTAATTTAGTTGTAAATACCTTGATGTTAGATAGCTGTACCTTCGTTATAGTAGTAAAGAAGTACCTTTATATTAGATAGTAGAACTTTCGTTATAGTAGTTATGTATGCCTTTGTTTTAAAAGTAAGTTTGTTAATTTAGTTGTAAATACCTTGATGTTAGATAGCTGTACCTTCGTTATAGTAGTAAAGAAGTACCTTTATATTAGATAGTAGAACTTTCGTTATAGTAGTTATGTATACCTTTGTTTTAAAAGTAAGTTTTTTAATTTAATAATAAGTACCTTTATATCAATAAAATGTAGTACCGATAAAGAAGTTTATTTATCATATTAAAATATAACTACCTTCTTCCTCACACCAGGGAAGAAAAGGGCAATGACGCTATAAAAATAACTTATAGTCATTAAAATAAAATTAAGCCCTCTATTAGCAGTACTGTTGGATCAAAACACTAACCCAAGTTTTGATCCTTTTTTTATTTATCGCTATATAAATTATAATATATCGATTGTGTAAGATAATAATGATTCAAAAATTATTTTAATGGAAAAAAGATATTACTATAGAGAGTAAATATATTTACTATTAATTAATTTCTTAAATAAATGAGAATAAAATAAAAGATGAAATATATAAAAAGAATAGAAATAAATAGAAACTAGGTAAAATTGCCTCAAGAATTTTGATGATTGATATAATGCGGCTTAAACCTATACAACAGTGGTTTTTGAACAACATAACAATTGTACTTTAATGGTAATGCAACAACATAAATGCACTTTTTTTCGCCAATCAAGCTGAAAACTAACAATAATTGTTGCGAGGGTTCACCATGCAAGTATAATGAGCGGGTTTTCCAGACACACTTCAGTGCCGGAGTGGCGAAATTGGTAGACGCAGTTGATTCAAAATCAACCGCCTTCGGGTGTGCCGGTTCGAGTCCGGCCTTCGGCACCATAAGAACATCAATGGACGTCAACAGACGTCTTTTTTGTATCTAAAATCCCAGTTCTACAAGGCTTTCCTCGCGTTTTAACTCTACCAACGTATACTCAACTCAACCGACATCAAGTTAATGATGTGGGTACATTTGCGGGTATATACCGATTCGATAAAGTTTTGTACCCGCAATTCGGCTGCGAGGATAGTTCAAATGGCACTTTCCGATACTAAGATCCGTTCTGCAAAACCTGAAGATAAAGCATATAAGCTGACAGATGGTAAAGGATTATTTCTTCTGGTTCACCCCAATGGTTCTAAATATTGGCGCTTTCGTTATCGCTTTGGCGGTAAAGAAAAGATGCTAGCATTTGGCGTATACCCTGATGTCTCCCTAGCGAATGCCCGTGAAAAACGAGATGAGGCAAGAAAACTTGTCGCTAACGGAGTAGATCCTAGTGAAAAACGCAAAGAAGTAAAAGAAGAGCAACAAAAGGAATTTAATACCTTCGAGAAGGTTGCACGTGATTGGCACGCAACGAATAAGAAGTGGTCTGAAGGGCATAGCCATCGAGTCCTCAAAAACCTTGAAGACAATATCTTTGCCGCTATTGGTAAACGTAATATCGCTGAACTAAAAACTCGTGATCTACTCGAACCCATTAAAGCCGTAGAGATGTCTGGACGTCTTGAAGTGGCGGCACGCTTACAACAGCGTGTGACCGCCATTATGCGCTATGCAGTACAAAGTGGTTTAATTGACTATAACCCAGCGCAAGATATGGCGGGTGCCGTTGCTACTGGTAAACGAGTCCATAGAGCCGCTTTAGAACTCAAACGCCTACCTGATTTCTTACAACGCATTGATGATTATAAGGGAAGACCTTTAACTAAACTTGCAGTCAAACTTACCTTGTTAGTCTTCATTCGTTCCAGTGAACTGCGTTTCGCTCGTTGGGATGAAATTGATTTTGAAAATGCCATGTGGACGATCCCCGCAGAACGCGAAGCGATAGAAGGGGTTAAACATTCCCATCGTGGATCAAAAATGCGTACTACTCATTTAGTGCCTTTAAGCCGACAAGCCATTGATATTTTAAAACAGATCTATCAATTCAGCGGTAACCACGAACTGATCTTTATCGGCGATCATAATCCTAGAAAGCCAATGAGTGAAAATACAGTGAATAATGCATTACGTGTGATGGGCTATGATACTAAGATGGAAGTCTGTGGACATGGTTTTAGAACGATGGCGTGTAGTTCGTTGATTGAGTCAGGGCTATGGTCGAAGGATGCGGTAGAAAGGCAAATGAGCCACCAAGAGCGTAACTCAGTGAGGGCGGCTTATATTCATAAGGCGGAGCATATTGAGGAAAGGCGATTGATGGTGCAATGGTGGGCGGATTATTTGGATGTGAATAGGGAAGGGGAAATTTCGCCGTTTAGTTTTGCTAAGTCGGGTAATCCATTAAAGGCAATTTAAATTAGATCATTGAATTGTCGGGTATAAAGGGAGGCTGACAGGGGATGTATTCCTCTATACGATGAGCACAATTTTGCATGAAAAAAGATATAACTCTACATGGACTGAACTGGATATATCGATAAGTATGCGATCCGTGGCACGTATAATCATGCTCAGTATATGGATGGGCGCAGGGAGATGATGCAGTGGTATGCGGACTATATGGATGAGTTGGAAAGGGGATCGGTATCCTAAACTCAGTTGTTTAGATAGCTGGATAAAGTTGTCATCATAATGGGGGATTTATATAACTGATTGTGTTTTAACTTAAACTTTATGATTTTGAAAACTGATATCTATAGGTTAGACTCATTAATATTATTAACTTTTGAGGTGATTATATTATGGCTGAGACTATCAATATTAGTGAGCTAGCCCACAATGTATCAAAGGATATTTTTGATTGGTTTAGGTGGGAGCCAATTGAGTTTTATGATGAAAATTTTTCTTGTAGGAAACAAGATGAGCACTTCTCTAAAGAAGAAAAAGAAAGTGTTGTGGAAGAGGATGAAACCGATAGTGAAGAAAAAGATGCAGTGAAGACTCATCCTGTCGATATTGTCTTCAAATATAGAGACCCATATAGTGGAAAGGATATATTATTTAATACTGATTTAAAAAGTTATGCATCCAATAGTATTAAGCCAAGTGATGTGAGGGATATGTTAAAATCAATTGCTAAAACAATTGATTGTGCCTCAATAAGTTCTGAATGGAAGAATAGGTATGCAATTAAGTCAACTAAATATGAAATAAGAGGAATGTTGTTTATCTATAACCATGATGGAAACTACCATAGAAATTTTTATGATGTATTTAAAACTGAAAAGATAAATAATAGACGTAAGTTAGGAATCAATTTAGCATCTATTGGATTAAAAACAAATCAGCAGATACATATTGTTGAACCATTAATGATCAGTTATATGACTACTATTATTGCTGATGTTGATAAACTACATAGAGAAGGTTCATTTCCTCGACATAAATATTCATTTTATTATCCTGAATTGATAAGAAATAAAACTATAAGTGGAGATAAATACTCAAGGCCAGCAACTATAGAGGCAATAACCGCACCTTATTTAATTATTGAGCATGATGAAGTAATTGTTGAGAGTAGAGTGGAAGGTAAAAATGATACATATCCAGCGGGATTTGTTATTTATTATAATAGGCAAGGTAATGATCCATATGAATTTGTGTATCTCTTCGATACATTATCTAGATACCAGATATTAAATGGAGATTATAATATTAGACTGAGATTAGCTCATTACTTACCCAATAAAGATGTTATTAGTCATTTTGAGAGGGCAAAGGAGATATATATACGTAGTTGGGGGTATGATGATAATAAAAGGAATATTTTAAATAAAATTGATATAAATGAAATAACGCTAAAACAGACCTGTTTTAAAACAAAAGAAGTTGCACAGAGGAAAAAATGAGTAAAGATAATTATGGAAATAAAACGGGTGCTATATATAGCGCAACAGACAAAGCAATTTTTGATGCGTTACAGCAATTTAAGGTAACAAGAGATGACTTAAAAGATTTATATTTCAAAAGAGGGATTATTATATCAAATAAAACGTCTAAAGAGAGTTTGGCGGATAACTTTTCAAAATATATTCATGGGTATGAAGATTACGAATATTTATCAAAGATTTTAGGTGTTGCGACTCAAAGAGAGAGAACTAGATCAATAGATTTAATAAGTAAATCTATTGAAGCAAGTGATATTGAAGAGGCTTTAGATAAAGTTAAAAATTGTCTAAGTTATGAAGATAGTAACGATATAGTTGATTATAATATAGTTAACAAAAAATATATTTTAAAAATTGAGTATAGTGAACCTGACTTTACTAAATCAGAATTTAGACAAGTTGTGGATAAAGATGCAGAGATTACTATTGAAAAAATTAAAGGAGTGATCAGATTAATTGGACCGCATAATAAAAAGATGGAAAAAATAACTAATATTATTTTTGATTCTTTAGCGGAGAAAGATCCAACTATCTCACGTGATGAAATAAATTTAGAAGGGCTGGTTAATAATAATTTAATTAGCTCTTTATTTGATAAATTAACAACATCAATGAAAGGTTACAGCCTCAAAAGTGTTACCGATGTATATGTCTACAACCCGGATAAAGATAACGGTTCAGGCACTCATATAAAAAAGGCATCCTTATCTGGAACAGGTGTTACATTATCTCAAGAACTATCATCACTATATAAATCAGGGTTTTATATTTGGAAAATAGTTTGGACAATAACAGATGATAGATATGTAGAATCTGATATCTATGAAATAGAAGCTCTTTTTTCTGAACCAGAAAACTGTACTGGATTTGTATTTTTAGTTAAAGGTTATTATCCGAGAAAAATAGATAGTTCAGATATTAATGATACTCATCACAAAAATAGAATTAATATGAGTAAATCAGAGGAAATGATATTCAATAAATTAGTGTTAAAAACAGCAAAGAAAATAATATCTGAAATTAGATCAAGCGGTAATAGTGATGATTTACCTATAATGGAGGAATGATGAAGACACGATATAGGTGGGTTTTAATTAATATAGATATATCTCTTGATGACCTTGTTAATATTATATTAAATAATGGGTTTGATTCAAGGGCTAATAAGGGTTATATAGTAAATAATCTAGATCATGATTCAATAGATGCTGTTTTTGTTGAAAGAGTAATACAGTATGAGAAAATAAATAGGCCTGATGGTACTGAGGATGAAATAAAGATTGAAAGGTTTTTATATACATATTTTGTTATATCTATTTTTTCTGGTAATAAGTTTTTAATAAGAATAGAAAATTCACCTAGAACACTGAATGAATTTATTATGTATCTAAAAAAAATACTAGATTATAATTTTTTTGTTGAATCAGTAAATATTAATATTTTTAAATTAATACCATTAATGATGAATGATACGCTAAAAAATATTAATATAAAAAAAATAAAAGCATCTAATATTATTATAAACACATATTCTTCTGCTATAGTGGAAGTTACATCTTCAATTAATGCTTTAGATATATTTATGGATAAGTTCAAAGTAAAAGATTTTAAGTTAGAGTATGCAAAGCTAACTTTTTCTTATGATAATACAACTTATACATTAGATATAAAAAACTCAGGAATAACAGTAGATAATATGGCACCAATTGATTTAATTGAAAAGCTAATTTGTCATGAATATATCTAATCTAAATTTTTTGGTAATTGCATGTTTCTTAACAATTTCAGTTTTAAAAATATCATTAGATGTATACACATGAATTTTTTCGCGATATAACCACTACTGATTAAATCAGCAGTGGTTATATCGCTATATAAAATCATCTATGCTATACCGTCATGATGTTATTAGTTATTTAAGATGAATGTGTAAATCGACCATTAATATATGATAAATTTTCGTTATCATAATCCATTTATTTACAATTAAAACTCAATATTTTATTATGAATAACATTGTTGTAAATAATAAATCTATTTCTAGAATTAAAATGCAAGTTAATAATATATTTATTTTATAATTTTTTAGTTAGTAAATTCCATGTTGATACTAATCTATGGCTAGATACATATTCGATTTGACGTATATATTGTTTAGGTGTAGTTTAAAGAAAAGACTAAAGAGGTACACATGGAACCATTACAATTGTTTAAAATTTTAGGTGACCAAACCAGACTGGATATCGTGCTATTGTTAAAAGCATCTGGTGAACAGTGTGTTTGCGACATCTATACGGCCTTAAATCTATCGCAACCAAAGACTTCTCGGCACCTAGCAATGCTTAGAGAGTCGGGTCTTTTGCTCGATTCAAAACATGGTAAATGGGTTCATTATCGATTATCTCCAGCATTACTACCGTGGGTAAAAAGTATCATTGATGTCACCTATGCCACAGAGAAAAATAGAGTTGCAGATTTACTCAAAAGCTTAGAGACAAAAGAACCTGCGAGTAGCTGTTCTAGATAAAAATTTTTAAGTCAACATATTCGAAAAAACATATGTGAGGTTTAGGTATGAAAAAACTAGAAGTATTTGATCCCGCATTATGCTGTAGCACTGGTGTTTGCGGAACCGAAGTCGATCAAGCATTGGTAGACTTCGCAACAGATGTGGATTGGTTAAAAAAACAAGGGGCAAGTATAAGACGTTTTAATTTAGCACAAGAGCCTATGGAGTTCGTTAACAACACAAAAGTAAAAACATTTTTGGAAACCGCAGGTGCCGAGTCACTTCCACTATTGATTCTTGATGGTGAGATTGTGCTGACTGGTCGATACCCAAAACGACATGAGCTAGCAAGATGGTTTGGTATTCGACCGAATATTGAAAAAGCCGAAATTGTTAAATCGTGTTGTGGTAATGATAAAACGTGTTGTTAACAGGAGCAATAAAATGAAATTTTTAGATAACACACCTAATTATTTATTTTTTACAGGAAAAGGTGGTGTGGGTAAAACCTCTATTTCCTGTGCGACTGCAATTAAGTTGGCTGAAAAAGGGAAAAAAGTTTTACTGGTGAGTACTGATCCAGCTTCTAATGTTGGGCAAGTATTCTCTCAATTGATAGGCAACAATATTAAGCCAATAACATTGGTTCCAAATCTATTTGCTATTGAAATAGACCCTCAAGCCGCAGCCGAGGAATATCGAAACAAAATTATTAATCCAATCAAAGAAAGTTTACCTGAAGCGGTAATTCAAAGTATTACGGAACAGCTATCAGGTGCCTGTACCACAGAGATTGCAGCTTTCGATGAATTTACTGGGTTGTTAACCAATACCGAAATTACAGAGCAATTTGACCATATCATTTTTGATACCGCACCAACGGGGCATACCATCCGTTTATTACAACTCCCGAGTGCATGGAGTGATTTTATTAGTGACAATCCTGATGGTGCGTCATGTTTAGGGCCAATGTCTGGTCTTGATAAACAACGTGAGCAGTACAGTATGGCGGTGGAAGCGTTGAGTGATAAATCACTAACAAGGTTAGTATTAGTTGCACGACCTCAATCAGCGGCATTGAGAGAGGTTGCGAGAACCTATAGCGAGTTGTCATCTCTGGGTATCAGAAATCAGCAATTGATTGTCAATGGTGTTTTCCCTGAAACGGCGGTGACTGAAAATGATAAGTTATCCCATGCGCTCTACTCTCGTGAACAAACGGCATTAGCGTCTATGCCTGAAGCACTACGCTCGTTACCTATCGATATTCTTTATTTACAAAATATCAATATGGTGGGTGTCGATGCACTGAAACAGTTGTTATCGAATGACATGCCACAAATTCCAACTATTACCCCGACAAAACAACCTATGTCTTTACCTACCTTGTCAGAACTGGTTGGCGAAGTATCCCAGCAACAGCATGGGCTGGTTATGTTAATGGGCAAGGGTGGTGTAGGGAAAACAACGATTGCGGCATCAATCGCAGTTAAATTGGCAGAAAAAGGGCTTGATGTCCATTTGACCACATCTGATCCAGCCGCGCATATTGAATCAACCCTCGATGGTGTTTTACCCAATCTTCAAGTTAGCCGAATTGATCCTATAGCTGAAACTGAACGTTATCGTAATTATGTCTTAGAAACAAAAGGGAAAGATTTAGATGCCGAGGGGCGTGCATTACTAGAGGAGGATTTACGCTCTCCATGCACAGAAGAAATTGCGGTATTTCAGGCTTTCTCTCGCATCATTAGAGACGCGGGTAAACGTTTTGTCGTCATGGATACTGCGCCGACTGGGCATACATTATTACTTCTAGATGCAACAGGGGCATACCATAAAGAAATTGCTAAAAAAATGGGCGAAAAAGGCCACTATTTAACGCCGATGATGCAATTACAAGATCCTGAACGCACCAAAGTTATTATTACGACTCTCGCTGAAACTACGCCTGTGCTTGAGGCGGAGAACTTACAAAATGATTTAATACGGGCAGACATACATCCGTGGGCGTGGGTGATCAATAACAGTCTATCTATCACGGAAACAACATCACCATTGTTACTTTCAAGAGCAGAACAGGAAGTCGCTCAGATTGAAAAGGTGACATCAACATTGGCAAAACGTGTTGCTATTGTTCCTTTGCTTGAAACAGAGCCTGTGGGGATATCTGCATTAAGTCAGCTCGCAGAATAAGTCTTATTTTCTAAAAATAAAAGGTGCGGAAAAGCACCTTTTAAATGAGGTTGTTATGTTTATTGCCGCTTTAATTTTTATTTTAACGATCACCTTTGTTATTTGGCAGCCCAAAGGACTGGGTATTGGCTGGAGTGCTACGGCAGGGGCTGTATTGGCACTGATCTTTGGTGTGATCAGTTTTCAAGACATCCCGATTGTTTGGAACATTGTTTGGAATGCCACGACGACATTTGTTGCCGTCATTATCATTAGCCTACTTTTAGATGAAAGTGGTTTCTTTGAATGGGCGGCATTACATGTTGCCAAGTGGGGCGGGGGTAAAGGAAAACTGTTATTCAGTTATATCGTGTTACTTGGTGCAACGGTTGCGGCCTTATTTGCCAATGATGGCGCAGCATTGATATTAACGCCCATTGTGATTGCGATGTTATTGGCACTTGGTTTCAACAAAGGCACGACATTAGCATTTGTCATGGCTGCTGGATTTATTGCCGATACGGCAAGTTTGCCGCTGATCGTTTCGAACCTCGTGAATATCGTTTCTGCGGACTTCTTTAATATTGGATTTACTGAATATGCATCGATTATGGTGCCAGTGGATATTGCCGCAATTATTGCAACATTAGCGATACTGCATTGGTTTTTCCGCAAAGATATTCCTAAACAATATGATGTTACCAAACTGAGTGAACCGACTTTAGCCATTAAGGACATGACAACGTTTAAAGCAGGTTGGCTGGTATTGGTACTGCTACTTATTGGTTTCTTTGTCTTAGAACCATTAGGTATTCCAGTGAGTGCGATTGCGGCTATTGGTGCCTTAATTCTTTGGGTGATTGCAGCCAGAGGCCATACGATTAATACCAAAAAAGTATTACGTGGCGCACCGTGGCAAATCGTCATTTTCTCTTTAGGTATGTACTTGGTTGTTTATGGTTTAAGAAATGCAGGGTTAACCGATTATCTTTCTGAAACGCTCAATTACCTTGCCGATAAAGGGTTATGGGTTGCAACAATTGGTACGGGATTTATAACTGCATTTTTATCCTCAATAATGAATAACATGCCAACGGTATTAATTGGTGCCATGTCCATTGAAGGAAGTGAAGCATCAGGGTTAATTCAGCAAGCAATGGTTTATGCGAATGTGATTGGTGCCGATTTGGGTCCAAAAATCACACCAATAGGTAGTTTGGCGACATTGCTGTGGCTGCATGTTTTATCGCAAAAAAACATGACCATTACATGGGGATATTATTTCAAAACCGGGATTATCATGACTATCCCTGTGCTCATTGTCACACTCGTTGCTTTAGTACTTCGACTTTCACTGTTAAATTAAAGGTAACCCCATGAATGAGATCACTATCTACCATAATCCCAATTGTGGCACTTCGCGTAATACCCTTGCCATGATCCGCAATAGTGGTGTTGAGCCAACGATTATTTACTATCTAGAAACGCCACCGACTAAGGATGTGTTAGTACAGCTTATCGCCGATATGAAAATTACAGTGAGGGCGTTATTACGAAAAAATGTTGAGCCGTATGAGCAATTAAATTTAGAACAAGATAGCTATACAGATGACCAACTCATTGATTTCATGTTGCAGTACCCAGTATTGATTAATAGGCCGATTGTTGTCACCCCTCTAGGTGTAAAGTTGTGCCGGCCTTCAGAGGTAATCCTCGATATTTTACCTCAATCTCTAAAGAGTAATTTCATAAAGGAAGATGGTCAAATAGTGATTAGTGGTCACAATATAAAAAACAAAAAAGAAGAGACTGATTAGCATAAAATTGAGTGTTGCTGGTGACTTCAACACTCAGTATATTTTATGTTTTTATGTATTTAATTGAATAAAATTTTTTGTTGTAAACAACACATAATCATCCATGATCCTCTCTAGCCCACAGTTCTCCATTTGCCTGCCAATTATCCATTCCACTAGCTGTTCTTCAGTTTTCATCTTCAAAGCACCCAGCCAATTATCTAACGGAAAACTTAGCATCAAATCATACCAGCACAGCCATATTAGTTTGGGATATAGCTCAGGATTATTGAACTTGTTAAACAGATAAATCAGTTTGTTGGCAAACGAACGTTGTTCAAGTCGCATTCACTCACTAAGTAGGATGCCCTCCAGCAGTGCAGTAGGCGGTTATCGACCTCTAGGCTCACATCCATATCAGATTGTACTGATAATGCCTCAGGGAGCGTTTACCGTGAATTAAGCGGTGTAGACATACAGGAACGACAGCACACCCGCTGTCGTTATCAGGAAAGCGTATATCAGCCACCATAAGCTGGTGGCTATTCTTAATGAGGGGGGTGGTACATTCACTGACAAACCGCGAGTTTGGTAAAACCATTCAACCAGTGTTGGTAATGGCGTAGTAATGCCTCATGGTGGGCATGATACTTTTTCATAGTTGAATTTCCGATGGATGTTGCGGTTTGTACGGGAAGGGTAGCTAAGCTCTGGATTTGGCAATGCGCTCCTGCAACCAGTTTTCAATCTCACTCTTCAACCAGCGAGAGCTTCGACCCAGTTTGATTGGCTTCGGAAACTCACCATCTTGGATGAATTTATAGAACCATTTGTCAGATAACCCGGTTAAACGGGTTATGAATATCATATCAACAAATTGGTCGTCTAATAACGAAATAGATTGCGTAGGCATATTTAATCCTCTGTCTTTAGGTTTAAAGGCAGAAGGGATATCGAGAATGAAACGGGATATCCCTTCTTCAAAAGATATCCCCTTGTTGTAAAAAACTACCGACTACAGCCGAATGAACGTTCACCATCTCCGTAATGTTTGGTGCGGTGCTTTGATAAATACAGACAGCGTTCATTTAATGCTGAAATTTGATTGTCAATTTCAGTTGAATTGGCGTCAAGCCAATAAGTTGGATTTTCTGGGAAATGGACTAAATAACGATTTTTAGGATAGGTAATGTTCATTGCACTACACCAAGCTTATTGTATTAACATGCCTAAGCAGATGTCATCCTGATTGAAGTTGACCAAATATCCTTATTGATTATCAATAAGATGCGGTAGTGCTTTTTATTATTTACCTCTCCTGTTTCTTTCACCCAAACATGATCATTGCTCAGATAATACCATAAAGTGATAGATTAAATTCAGTGCTCATTGGTAAGAAAAGAAAATATTTTTATAAGTTAGTTATAAGAGTAAATGAGATAAAAAGATCAGAAAAACGGCTACAATATTAAGATAATTTATGTTTTTCATTGAAATTTGACAAAATAGGATGTCGTAATGAACAAGAAGCTAAAATTGATACTAGGATTAAGTTTATCACTGTTATCTATAAATGCTTATGCAGTAACTTGGGATGAATTAGAAGCGGTAAAGACTTCAGAAGGATCTTCACCTTTTGAGGGGTGTAATGAGTCTATTTCATGTGAGCTTTTAGCTGAGGAAGGGCGATATAGCGTGGTACAAACTCAGTTAGGAAGGGACTGTGAATCAGGTGGTATCTGGGTTGTTAATGCTAAGAATAAGCAAGCAGTCTTTATGCCTAAGATGACTAACTGCGATTTTGATATTGAAAAAAATGCCGTGGTTATTTATCCACAGCAAGGATATGCCAATATTTATCAAGGTAGCACGAATGCAACACCAAGTATAAGTGAAGTCGAGTTACCTTAATTAAATAATGAACTTAATGATCGCTGTAATCCACCGCTATAATTTAGGCGGTGGATTACAGATAATAGATAAATGTATTAATAATAGAAACGACAGATACAGTTATTCCTCATGATTAACATGATAAGAGTGAGTGTAATGGAATAATTTAACTCAGAAATAAGCGAGGTAAGCGAAAATGGGAAGGGTGTTAATTACTTTCTTGATTCTCTAATCTTCTTTTCTAACCATTTTTCTACTTCACATTTATACCAGCGTGAACTTCGCCCTAGTTTAATGGGTTCAGGAAATTCACCCTTTTGAATCAGTGCATAAAACCATTTATCGGTGAGTTTAGTAAATTGAGTAATAAATTTCATATCGATTAACTCACCGTCTAGTAAAGAAGTGGGTTGTGTATTCATAATAATGCTCCTGTCTTTTATGGGAATGAAAAGGCAGAAGTCGTCTCTTAATTAAAGGAAGAGTATGACTTCTATATCATTACTCTTCCGTGTAAAAAAAGACTATTAGAGGCTATAACCAATCGAACGATAAGCATCGCTATAGTCTTTTGTGTGGTGTTTAGCTAAGTATTTAACTCGCATTAAAAGGGAATTTACGTCTTGTTTAAAAGAAGGTGAGTTTCCATCTAAATAATATTTCCCGTACTCTGTAAAATGGACTAAAGAAGCATTAGCAGGGTAATTAATATTAAGTACGCTACACCAAGCAGATTGAATAATGGAAGATAAGCTATTATCACTTTCATTATATCGACCTAATGTGTAATAGATGTCTTTATTCAGCAATAAAAGAAGGTGGTAATGCTTTTGTTTATTCCTTTCACCGTATTCTCTTACCCAAACATAATGTAATGGATTATTGAGTCGCCTACCCCAAGCTTTCTCTTTTCTTCTCGTATCACTGATTAGTTTTGCTTTGAGTGATTCGATAAAGCGAGTCATCACTTTATTATTAGGTGGAATATCACTAGAGGAATAAGGAAAGCGTAGATCAACACGAATAGCAATAATACGTGATAATGAATTTATCGCATCATTAATCACATCGCGAATGATTGTGAGGTAAGACGAATTGTAACTCTCGTCAGGGTAGTTAATAAGCATGATCTTTATCCTTGATAATGGGTTTATTCATATCAATGGATGGTTTATTTATTTTTAACTTTATATCTTATTGTGGATGGTTTAATTGAACAGTTATTGGTGAGTTAATATGAATGCTTAATATATCTTACTGAAAGAGTGCTTAGTGATGACTTGCTTATCTTTATCACTGAGAGATATATCAGTAAGGTCGTTATATAAGTAAGGTGAATATGTAACAAAGATAACGATGTAATAATCTTAGGTATATTACTATACCAACAAAGGGGAGTTTACCCTCAGTCATCGTTGAGAAAAAACAGGCTTTCTATACCCTCTTTTTTTGCGTTTCCTTTCCCCTTTTTTACTCTGATATTAGTTTTAATTATCATCATCTATTTTTCCTTGTACTTTCTATGTAAAATGATAACTTGTGTGTTTTAAAATGATAACAATTGTATTTTTTTAGATAACATTTGTTTTTAAATAGATAAGGTTTATGTGATGATTTTAGAGGAAATGAGAGAGGATTTTTACTTTGTTTTACCTGATAAGAAGGATGCTTATATTGAAACTCAGGTTGATAAAGAGTTGTTGGAAAAACTAGGAAGGTTAAAACAGGATTATTGTTTTTTTACAGAAGTTAAACATAATGAAAAAAAATACTTTATGTCTATTGTTGAGTATATTTATGAATATTTTAATAGAATAAAAATAAGAGGAATACAAAATGAGGAGATTAATCATCAACTCATTTACATACTGCGTGAACAGATGTATAAAAAAACTTATTTATATAGAAAAATAAAAGAATATCATGAACTAATTACAACGATAAATAAAAATAGATATATGCTCTGTTTTTCGTTAGGAATGGATCAATTTAATAATGAGCCTGATTTTGATTTTTATGATGAATATAAGAAGGTATTATCTTGTTTTTTTAATAACATCCGTTCTCGTGCATTTTATCGAGATTTTGTGATAGGTTATTTCTGGGTTCTTCTTAAAAAAAAGAAAAATAATAACTGCTATGCTCATATTAACTTTTACTTAAAAGAGGAGGGTTTTAATAAAAAACTAATAAGGGAAATAAACAGTGTTTGGCGAAAGGTTATTAAATCAGAAAATAGAACAGGTGAGGTTTTATATTTCACAATGAAAGAAAATATCAACCCGGCTGAACAGTATGAAAGTATGGGTGATAGTACCACAAGAAGAAAGATAAAAAAGAAATATGAAAAAGTGGTTTCTATTGCATCCATAAAAAATGATAAAACCCTTATTCTTTACCCTGATTTTAATGAAGGTAATGAAAATTATGAATACTATTTTAATAACAGCAATAAAAAAGAGTTTTTTGAAAATTACCTTATATCGTTAGCAAAAAAATCTTTTTATATACCGAATTTTAGAGGGTGTGGTACGGCATCAGTAGAAATGGCAAAAAATAAACTAAAAAAAGATAAGGAAAAGAATAAATCAAAAAAATCTTAGATATATATTAATCACGCGAAGCCAAACAAAAGGCTTTATCATTGAAGCGACACACCCTGTCGTTTCAGTCTTTTTTATTATTCAAAAATAATCAATTTGCCTGCCATATCCTGTCAGTCGGGTGTTTTATAGTAATGCCATCTTATATTTAATGAGGTATACCAAGATGGCAACTTATCGTATTGATGCAGATTTATCCTTTATTGGGCAATGCAGTAATGAAGACCTCTCGTTATTATTATCAGTATTAACGCATGATGTTAAAGACGGTGAAAAACGTTGGTCTGAAACCTTAACAAGCACGCCTGAATATCAACTCTTCTATCCTAATCACCAAAAATATTGGCCTGCTATTTGTGCTGAATTACAAACCTATGGTGCTAATAGCGTCGTCAGTTTATTTCGCGGTAATAAAGGCGTGCTATACCGTGAAATATTAACGGACGTCTGTGATAAGTTGGCGGTGAATTACGCCACAAACAGTGAAACAGAAACCATTGAATTAAATCTTTTATTAAAAGTCTTTGAAAAAAGCTTAGATAACATGACACAGGAGGAATTAAAAACACTGGCTCAAGAATTACAATTAAATCTCACCAATCCCACCCCGCAATTGGTGTTAATTGCCATGCAGGCCGCCATTAGAACATCCGGTTTTGCGGCCTTAGAACTTGCGACCTTATCCGCTATCAGCGTGATTAATGCCTTAGGCGGTGTAGCGACCTTTGGCACGCTGTTTGTGGCTCAACGCGCGCTGTCGTTTATTGCTGGGCCTATTGGTCTCGCTCTCAGTTCTGCTTGGCTACTGTCTGATATCGCAGGCCCCGCCTATCGTGTCACGGTACCGGCTTGCATTATTGTGGCTTATTTACGCCAAAAACACCTTTCTCACGACTAACGTCATTTTTCGCTTGTTGGCTTTAACGGAATAACGTCTATGTCATTGTCTCAACATCGTCATGACCGTTTAGCACAACGGTTAGCCTTTATTATTACGCAGTTGTTTAAAGGCGAAACGCTGTCGCTGACGGCATTGGCACACGAGTTTAATGTGTCAGTGCGCACTTTACAGCGTGACTTTAATGAACGATTGATTTATCTCGACTTGGAATACAAAGACGGCTGTTATGGGTTAGCGAAATCACAACGTCTTTTTAGAACCGATAAAGACATTCTGCAATTTGCGTCCATGACAAGTATGGTGCCGTTCTTTCCTTCTCTCGATAGAAAGCTTATTTCGGTGTTATTAGACACCGAAGAAGCTCCACCTTATCTGATTTATCACGAGGCACCTCAGCATTCACCTTCGCTGTTTGGCGCGTTTGCTGTATTGACGCAAGCCATTATTGATAAACGCTGTATTCAATTTTTGTATCGCGATACGACCGTAAAAGGGATTGCGCCTTATAAGCTGATTTACTTCGACGGCTATTGGTATTTTTGCGGTGCCAAAGAGAAAGCGATACAGGTTTTCTACATGAAAGAGATGAGTGATGTGTTTGTCACCCAACGTACCTTTATTAAACAAAAGGAGATAGAACACCTAATACAACAACCCCAATTTATTACCGCATTACCTCACTTTCACTATATCAAGGCACTGACTTCGCCCTCTTAGTCCAGTGAGCAATAAGGAGTTTTATGATGTTTTCATTCAATCGAGGTGTCGCAAGCTTACTCGGTACCGTCACTACGCTTTATCTCGCCTACCAAGCCCAAGCACGCTGTAAGGTGAATAGGTTACACGATGATGTCTCCATTCCCTTACAACGCGCGGTGCGACTGCTGATGGCCTTTATGACGGTGGTGATTATCGGTGGGATATCTGACGCCATGATAAAAGCCACTTTCTCTTCTTTATAAGTAATACGTACTTTTTATTATTGTATTAATAATTTGATTCATTAAGGAATTTTATGATGTTTAAGAAAATCAGTTTATTCGTGATGAGTGCAGTGATTATTCCTTCCGCAAGTGCCCTTTATTTACCCGGTGAAGTTCAACCTGACCGTTATACCTATTATTTAACCCCTGAATTTGCACAAACGTTAAAAGTGGAAAATGATAAACGGGAAGGTAAATGGCGTGCAGGATTGCCAGCAGGACAACTTATTTCAGAAACTGATTGGCGAAAATCGGGGAATAAACCTGCCCCAAAAGCAATTACCTGTATCAGCAGTATTTACTTTAATACGGGTGCACAAGCGAATTGGTTAAAAGTGGCGTGTTTAGATAACCAAGGTCTTGAGTACAGCACGTCACGTCAATGGCCCGCTAAGTCCATCGCCACTAAAGTGTGTAAAGTGGGTGAACCACACTGTGAGTCATTTTTAACCTTACAATCAGATACATGGTCTGGCCCTCAATGAGTCAATATAGGTTGATAGCGTTATTAACATCAACACGTTTCCTTTTTATATGCCACTCAAATTGAGTGGCTTTTTTTTGAGGTTTTTCTATGTCGTTATGTCGATGGGTTGCCCAAGCCAGTGGGGCACTTGTGGTTTTAGCGTCCGCCTACTGTGCCCAAAAAGCGGTGGATGAAGCGTTACAGCAACGCCCTGAACTCAGTGATGATAGCCGTCAAACAGCCCGTTTGGGTGCGGCGTTTACGTGTGCCGTTATCGTCGGCAGTGTGGTGGATAAAAGCATACAAGCGCTTTTTAAACCCTAACTATCGCGATGGGCCGTTGGTTTTACTCACTCCATCCTGATTTGCTTTCATTAACATTTTAATCCCTATAACGAGGCTCATCACGCCTCGTTTTTTTATGCCCTCAACAAGGAAATTTATCATGTCTTCAATTGAACACGTTATCTCTAAAGAAGTTTCGTTACACCATCGTGATAATTTTTGGTTTCAGCACTTTGGTGCTATTCCACAATGGTTAAAAATAGAATCCGTTATCTTTCACACCCTCGACCAATTATGCCCTGACTATCACGGCGGTTTTTGGTCGTTCTGTACGTTATCAAATCAAGGCGCTTACCTTTACCCTGATTTGCTTGAAGAGAAGCTGCTATTAATCAATCCGCATAACGGGCATGAAGCGCAGGTTTCGCCTCACGCGATGGGCATTGTCGTGTGCTTATTAGTTTTCAGCTTGTGGTCATTTAAAACAGAGAGTGAGGTGATGTGTGAACGTTTTTATCAACTGAAGGATTTTGCTTCGCAACACCCAGAAGCAGAGGTCATCTTTTACCTGATTGATTAATCCGTTATCCCCCATTTACATTTGCCTTTCTGCATTCACCCATTTGTCTTATTTCTATTGACATTATTTCACCGTATTTAACGCGTTTATTTATCTCACCTAATCCAATATATTATTTAAGGAATTGATGATGAGTCGATTAGCCTCACGCTTTGGGCGTGCCAACAGTATTCGTCGTGACCGTCCACTCACAACAGAAGAGTTATTTTGTACCGTACCCAGTGTCTTCTCTGAAGAAAAACATGAGTCGAGAAGTGACCGTTATACTTATATCCCCACTATTACTTTACTTGATAGCCTACAAAAAGAAGGGTTTTATCCGTTCTTTGCCTGCCAGACTCGTGTACGTGATGCTAGTCGTCGAGAGCACACCAAACACATGCTTCGCCTGAGACGATATGACCAAATTACCGGTAGTCAAGTACCTGAAATTATTCTCTTAAATAGTCACGATGGCTCAAGCAGTTATCAAATGTTACCGGGCTTATTTAGAGCGGTATGTCAGAATGGGCTAGTGTGCGGTGATACCTTCGGTGAAGTGCGAGTGCCACACAAAGGTGATGTTGTTGGCAAGGTAATTGAGGGAGCATATGAAGTACTAGAAACGTTTGATGCAGTAGCTGAAAAGCAAGAACAAATGCAATCGTTATTGTTACCGCCACCAGCACAACAAGCCTTAGCGCAAGCTGCACTCACATATCGTTATGGCGAGGAGCATCAACCAATTACAGAGAACCAAGTATTACAACCTCGTCGTTGGGAAGATAAGAAAGATGATCTTTGGACGGTATACCAACGTTTGCAGGAGAATTTAATCAAGGGAGGATTATCGGGAAGGAATACGAAAGGTAAGCGAGCACGTACTCGTTCAGTTAATGGCATTGATGGTGATATTAAATTGAATAAGGCACTGTGGGTAATGACAGAAAAGATGCATGAACATTTTTCTGGAAGGGAAAGTATATAGATAATAGTAGCACATTGTTTTTCATCAAATAATGTGCTTGCTATTTATTTGCTGGTGGCCTTATTTTTTTGTTAAAAATGCTATATTGTTGTTCAATTTTACCAAACAACTGCGGATTGTCAGTTTTGTCCTAGAGGCGGATACATATAAGCATTAAGTTGAAACGTGAGTTCGTATGTCTTAAATTGAAAGGCAATTTCAAGGAGCATAAGGATATTTTAAAATTGAAGACATTAGATTTAGTTCACGACTTTGGCAATAATAGAACTTCAGGGGCTGGGGGAATTTGCAGAGTAAGATGTTACATAAATCAAGAAAAAATTATTGTATTGTTAACAGACTTGGGGGCATTAAATGATGGCCTGTCAGTAACTAATGGGGTGGAAAAGATAATAAGTTCAGTCATTGAACATGGGATAGTTACACAACCTGACATTTTCATAGAGCATTACGAAAGAAACTCACATGAGCTTGATACGTTTGATATTGTGAGTATAAGCCCAAAAACAGAATGGGAATCAATATCAAGAAAAAAAGTATTAGGCATACTCGGTTGTGATGAAGATGAGCTTTCCGAACGAAGTATAAATAACAGAAAAATTTATGAGCAAGCAGATAAAATAAGATACGCTCGAGATCCTTTTGTCGATTCAACTTATATTCCATCACCAGAGTTTATTTCTCGCAAGTGTGAAATATTACACTCTATGATTCCCAAATCTTCAATTGTTCAACTAATTGAATCAGGTGCAAAAGAACAAGAAATACAGAGGGTTTTAAAAAAAGATTTATCTTTAATTGCAGAAGCTTACGTCCGCGGTGATGAATACATTTGTTTTTCCGAATATCCGTTAGCTGACGGATCAATCGATTTTGTAATTTTCACAGGAAGGTCGCGTATGGATATCATACTGATTGAAGTGAAAGGTGCTAACTTTAACTTAATTAATGCAAATAGCTACGGCTCATTTAACCATAAGGTGAGTGATGCCGCAGAACAGATCCAAAAGAGGCTTGGTATAATCTATAGGAATTATGAATTATTTAGGAAAAATGCCCATGAAAAACGAATGAAAGTTTTATCGGGTGATTTAATTCATAATGCATTTGTTGGGCCTGAATCATGCGTACAAGTGGATCCGAACAAAGATGTATACATTCGCTCTGTTGTTATTGGGGGGCGTACAGTAAACGATTTAGAGGAAAGTAAAAAACGCCATGACTATGAAATGCGCTCGACTCCACCTATCCGTATTGAATCTTGGGATACTTGGCTTAGGAGGTTAACGCGATAGTTTACGTGAACAGTATCAGAATATAGCTTTTGTTCAGCAAGTTCAAAGTAGCGCTTCATCGGAGATATATCGAAAACAGTTAGAAAATTCTAATTTAACGTGTCTCAATTAATGGGAAGTAGACAATATGACTACCCCTGTACTCTGTTTTAAAAATTATGAGGTGCCATAAAATGCTTCTAAAAATGGGTTGGAAGGTAAGCCAATCACTAATGGTGTAATGCTTATACGAACCTCATCGATATGATTAACAATACCGAATCCAGTGAAATTACCTCGTCCGCCTGAAGGGCGAAACTGAACAAAAGCTGTGCTTGTAGTAATCCAACGAGGATCAATGATAAGCGTCGCTTTTACTCCTGAGAATGAGGTGTAAATTTGTGGGTCTGTCGAAATATTTCCACGAACCGCATGTACATAGGCATCTAGAGACCTAGGCATTTCTATATTTTTTGTACGGAATTGCTGATCAAAGGCAACAATTGCCCCTCTACCTTGATGTCCAAGCTCAATTAATTTTTCAGGTGTGATGGCTTTAATTTCTATTTTTTTAAAGAGATTTTCAAATGCTATCATCAGGTAATTTAAGTTCCATCCTAACTCATGTAGCGCAATGATTTTATTGTACTTAGATAGATCAATTTTGAAGCCAGCATGAGCTGCTAAGGTAAGTAATCTTGGAATATTTAGGTAGTAAAAATGATGTAATTTAGTTTTCCATGGACTTTCGACTTTGAATCTATCCTTTAGCCAAATAGAATGATCACTCCGGAGTGCTAACAGGGTTTCAACAGAGAATCGTTCTACTGCAGAATCAATCTCTGAGTGATGATTGCAGCAAAGTAGTAATAAATTTGACTCATGATTTCGTTGCTCAATAGTTAACGATGAATTCCCTCTTGGCCCCTCTGGCTGTTCCGCAACAATGTGAGCTACCTGACCAATAAACTGAGATGATAGCCCACTCTCATCTTCAATGAGCAATCTTTCTCTACAAATTACACAGCAACCACCATCTCTTACCCAAACAATTCGTCTTACTTTTTGACTAATGGGCATAACATATTTACCTTTTAAGTAATTTTGTTGTTCTTACATTAATTTTTTTGATTCATTGAAATCTAATATCGAATATGTGAGTCTCTGAATAATGGTTTGATTATAATTCAACTCAGTTGCACTATAACTAAGGTCACTATTATTTATCCAGTTATATCAAATCATTAAATGAAACTCCAGTGGCTGGTTAAATAGCCTTAGGATTCAAAAGTTGTTTATAGCTGATTTCCATTTTTTCTATGAAATCAGCTCTAATATCAGGAAATCCTGATGTTAATGTTTCTTTTTCTTTTATTTTGAATAACATATATAGATAGCTTTGAGAAATGTGTTCAACATGAACTGAAGGAAAAGGTCTATTTTTTATGATCTTTTTATTTAGCTCACAATCATCAATCATATTGTATTGATCGCCAGTTATATCAATTACAATATCGTCGATCTCTAGCCAATAATGGGTTATTTCTTCACTCTTACCTGTTGCTGCGGATACACCTTTAAGTTCAAGGTTTGGCCATTTTTTTAGAAAATGGTATGCTAAAAGCATTGAGGAAAGCTTGCAGCTCATAATTGGAAAGCAATCTATTACAAGTTATGTATTTGATTTATCACAGTTGTTAAGTAGTTCTCGAAATTTTGATGCTTCTTTTCTGAGCTCGTTTATCGTTTTCATTGTTTTGACTTATTAGCATGTTTTAGGCTGACAAAGTATAAACCAAGTGTTGTTCTAATTTTTATATCTATTAATGCAATGTTTTCATTGTGGGTACATTTCCGGGTATAAAAATAATCACTAAAAATATATTATTTAAATTTCATGTTGTTAGTCTTTCTTTGCGAGTCCGGCCTTCGCACCATAAGAACATCAATGGACGTCACAAGACGTCTTGTTTGTATCTAAAATCCCAGTTCTACAAGGCTTTTCCCCACTTTTCAGTCTTCCCAAGTATACTAAGGTCAACCCACATCAAGTACCTGCTGTTGGTATATGTGTTGGTATCTCTCGATTCGATAATAGTTTGTACCAACAGAAGGAGATAAATCATGGCTCTTACTGATGCTAAAGTCAGGGCTGCTAAGCCTTTGGATAAATCGTATAAATTAACAGACGGTGATGGTATGCACTTGATGGTACATACCAACGGCTCAAAATATTGGCGTTTACAGTATCGCTTTGGCGGTAAGCAAAAAATGTTAGCGCTGGGTGTTTACCCTGATATTTCACTCGCAGAAGCCAGAGAGAAAAGAGATACAGCCAGAAAGTTAATTGCTAATGGATTTGATCCAAGCGAAAAACGCAAAGAAGTGAAAGAAGAGCAACAAAAGGAATTTAATACTTTTGAGAAGGTAGCTCGTGATTGGCATGCAACCAATAAGAAGTGGTCAGAAGGGCATAGTTATCGAGTCCTCAAAAGCCTTGAGGACAATATCTTTGTTGCTATTGGTAAACGTAATATTGCTGAACTAAAAACTCGCGATCTCCTAGAACCCATTAAAGCCGTAGAGATGTCTGGACGTCTTTATATTGTGGCACGCTTACAACAGCGTGTGACAGCTATTATGCGCTATGGGGGGAGCTGGGCTTTGGGCAGATGACGTTATCGAGAGACAGCTTAGCCATTTGGAAAGAAATAACGTTAAAGTGGCTTATTTGCACACATCACATCATTTAGATGAGCGCCGGCTTATGTTGCAATGGTGGGCTGATTAATCTAGATACCAATAGGCAAAGATTTATCTCGCCTTACGACTACGCCCAATCCACAGGCAGGGAATAACATCCCCACCACCTAAATGTAGTTATTTACTGTTTTAGGTAATTAGGTTTTAAATACTTTTATATATAACTGTTTATACTGTTCACTTTCATATAAATATAGTAATTAATTATTTGATATTGTTAATAAATTTAATTTTGAATAGTTTAACTATAAGTGTGCGCCAGTGTTCATCGGTGTACACTTCTAAAAGCTGGTGGTTGTTAGATAATCCTGCCTGATATTGAGCGAAGCCCTGATTACACGACTGAGGTAACAGAGCTATAACCCTTTACTTATATTACCTTTTATTTCTACCGATTAGCTCACGGTATTAAAAATACTAATATTCGTTATATAGTATTTACCTTTGGCTAAAACAGGATACTGTAGCGTGATATGTTGCACTTAAATGCTACTTTAAGACCTTATGAATAATGACTATTAGCAATAGACTAGTGGGAAAGCTCAGCATTGCAAAAGTAGAAATCAATTCATTTGATTGAGTTAACATATCTGCAATTTCTTGTAGTCCTTGGGGCGTTAGTTGGTCTGACCAAGGTTGATCAAGTTGGTATTTTTTAGTAACCGCATATCCCATCTTTAATAAAAAAAGAATTAAATAATTCGTAATTATAATAAATACCGTTAAGGCCCACTTTACTATACTTTTAGCTTTCATCAGGGGTCTCTGCATCAAAAGTGCTACCAAAAATACCTCTGGATCCCTCAGATGAAATACCGGACGAGCCTACGGTTGATAAGCTTTGGGTTCCTGCTTCATAGCCAGATTGCTTAACTCCTTTCTCAGTGGGTTTTCCGCTATTAATATTAGGATATTTTTCTTTAAACACACCTGTCATTTCAATAATAGTCAGTGAAGAAAAATCGTGTTTTTTACTATCCAGGTAATCTTCTAGCGATAAAGGGATAACAAAAGACTCTTCTCTTTCTATGGGATATTGGGTTCTAGTTGGGGTATAACTGCTATTGAATATTTTTGATCCCCCAGCCTTCAATCCATGGACTGTATGGGTTGTACAATTGCTTGAACTTAAGTCATAGACGTCGATTACATGACCGTAGTTTTTTGTCGCTTCCCCCGCATTTTGGGGTAGCCATGTTGGTTTTGTGCCATTTATCCATAATGAATAGAAATGTTGATATGTTTTTTCAACATCTGCATCGTTGATTGAAAAAACACGAGCATTCATTTTGTACAGCTCATGCCTAAAATAATTTCTAGCATCCTCACCTTGTAAATATATAAGAATACCATCGCCAGCGACGCCAGCAGTACCTGTACGCCCAAATCGACCATAAGTAAAAACGTGAATATGGTTATCTTTGTGAATTGAAATATAAGAGTGTCCTGCCTCTACTCTTTCAGTCCAAACGTAGACTCCATCCGATAGCTGCTCATCAGCTCTATCACACACTCCTATAGCATACTCATTATATGTAGATTGCGAACTATTAAAGTGTTGGTGCGGAGGAGCTATAGGTTTATCTTGTACTACAAGATTATATGCGCGAGACATCGGTTCATCTTCTTTACTGTAGCAATCTGTGATGGAGTTTATCAGTCTTGCTTTACACGGACAGGAGCTAAAGCTATCCAGTGTTCCAGCCATCATTCTACCATTACCCCATACGTTGCTAACACCACCAAGTATGTTGTATGTTCCCGAGTGTTTGCCACAGGTTACTATGTCTCCTTGACGTGCAGCAGACCTTCCATAAAATTGAAAGGTATCATCACCCGTTAAAATCTGACCGCCACAGGTTGTTTTATCGCCAACTCGTAAAAAATATCCTATAGCCATATCTGTCCCTAAACGTAATTGAACTTAAGTTAAATGTTATTGTTGACCAGCGTTAAGGTATTGACAAGTTATTTTTAACAATTACTAAGAGTTACAATAGATAAGAGTAGAGTATTGACGTTATTAATAATATCCAATGAAAATGATAAAGATGCTATTATGGCAACAGCTTATGTAAGAGGGGGGATGGTGTTAATTAATCTAGTTTTCAAACCCCAAACTACTGAGTATAAATTTAAGTATACAAAAAATTATTTATAAATTTATATTAAATAAAAAAATGCATTGAATGTTAAGATCGAGCCTGGCCTCCGCACCAAAAATTAGACGCTAAGAGCGTCTTTTTTATATTTAGCCTAAACCCTATTATTGATTTTGAGTCTATTTTTGATATTCAAAAGTACCATCCCATTCGGGCAGTTCAGCAGGAGGAAGAGGGACAATTTTATCAATATCGGAAAATTTGGCGTTGGGGTATTCATCTCTTTCGTCATTAATCAAAGCATAACGACGAGACCGTTCTAAGTCGATTTTCTGTCCTAAATAATCCAAGCTATTATTAGGATCACTCGTTTTAAATGCTCCTGATAAATTATAAGCACTTTGAGAATCTCCTTGTTTAACTGTCTTTTGATAATAAAATAAAGCTTGCGAGTAATTTTCATCAACAACCAAATAGTTCATCGCTAAACGAAAAGAGGCTTTACTAAAACCTTGACGAGATGCACGATCCAACATCGCACGCCCTAAATCTAGGCGATATAATTCAGGCACTCGAATATTTATAAAATTTTGCCCTATTACATATTGTCCTTCGGGATCCTCCATCACGGCAGCTTTTAACATATACTAAATGCGGCTCCTTTATCCTGCTCTACACCATATCCTCTTTCTAAATAAGTCTCCATAATGTAATAACCAAAAGGAATATTCATTTGAATTAAGCGCTCGACTAACTCGATAACTTCATCCGTTCGATATTTACCAACGGAAGGATCAATATCCCCTTCAGTTATCATAACTTGCAAATTACCTATCGCTTTGTAATGGTCTTTTTCAGCGGCTTGGCGATAAAGCTGCGCTATTTGATTAAAATTGGGATTATCCTGTTCGCTTAATTGCACCGCCTGTTTAAACCAATTGTCTGCTTGCGGATCTAATGGCAGAAAAACATCATCCACCATTAATACTTTGCTATGAACATAAGTCGGTTGCCAAAGAGATTTTTGAGTTATATCTGGATTAGTCGACACTAACGTACAAATAATCGTATTTAAGTCCGGTATTCTTTTTTCTATCATTTCATTTTTTTATCTTCAGATAATTTGTCTTTCTTAAAAAAATTAGGAGACAAATCAGGGTACTTTAATTCTTTTAGCATATCGTAAGTCGTAAAACTCCCCACTTTCATTTCTTCAAGTGCCGTGGTATTTGTCATCACAAATAAATACAGGGGTAAATGATATCCTTCTGCTTTTCTCTTTTTTACCGCCTCTGTTAATGTTGTTACAAGAGGTGAATAACGGAAATATTGATTTTCCATATAAATATAATTGCGGGCAGTCGATATTGCTTCTATACCAACTATTGTTTTAATACCATTGGATTAAAAACGACTATTTTTTTATCCTTAGTAACACCACATGGCATAAAACCTTTTTTAAATATGGAGAATATTTCTTCTAATTTAGAACTCTCATTAAAAGAAAATAAATATCGATAAATACTAGCCATACTTAGCATATGATGACACTCATCACTAACTTCTTCTAAAAATGAATCATATTCGATATTGTCAGCTAATCCTTGCTTCTTTCTCATGAGATATAATTTTCTTTTCCTAATATTTTCCTTTACATAGTCTTCAGTTGACAGCTTTGTTCTGTCAAGAATATTTTTATCTGCCTTTTTATAATCTTCATGAAGGTAAAATTCAGATATGAGATCAGAAAAAAAATCGCTCCAAATTGCATATGGACTTGAAACATTTTGATCAAAAAGGAGTTTTATAGCATTTTCTTTATCTTCTATAATTTCATATCCTTCTAATTTATCAGAAGATCCAGAAAGAAAATTAGAGCTTTTTAAAAAAAGCATTGGCTCCATATAAAAATCTATTGTTTCATGCATTGATATCACCCTAATATTTTACTCCAACAATCAAACACTCTTTGCCTTCCTATTTGGCTAACATCCTTACCAAATATTTTTGTGTTATACATATCTTTAGATCTAATTATATTCCCATCCATTATGCCTTTTTTAGCTATATCTTGTATGTTAGCTACTTGTTGCGATATAACTTCTTTAGATTGTTTAAGATCTATTCTATCTAAAGCATTTCTAATCGCATCTGTGTATCCGTGATGGTTGCCTTGGTGCCTTGCCATTGCACTAACACCATTGTCAGCTTTCCTCAAGTCAAGAATATGCCGTTGGCAGCAACATCAATACCATATTCAATTTTTATCAAAGCAGGATGATTTACCAATTCCTTCGGTATAACCTTGCTCGGTGACTAATATGACCACCTCTTGCTTAAACTCAGTGGTATAAATATTGTTTGTTTGTTTTTTCATTTAGCACCTAAATAATTGGATTAGATTCCATTATTAAAGTGATCTGTTTTATTAAAACAGATCACTCACTGTATCAAGCTAAAGAAGAACAGAAAAAGAATTTAATACATTCGACAAGCTTCTCTGTGATGGCCTCGCGACTAATAAAAAGTGGTCAGAAGGAGATAGCTGTCGAGCCCTTAAAAGTCTTTAGGGCAACGGGAGTGGGCTGAACTGAAAACTTACATTATCCTAGGTTCATTAAAGGCATAGATACGGCAGGTAGTTTGATATTGCGACTCCATTATAACAATGCGTGACAGCTATTGTGCGCAATACAACACAGAGAAGCTTAATTGATTATAACTCTACTTATAATATAGCTAGCCAATTCATACTACTCAGTTAGTGAATAGTACAAACCTACCTGTGATTATGAAAAGCTTATCAGAGAGAAGAAATTTACTTTTTTTCTATTATTGTTTAATACATATCGAATTAAGATAATAATGGTTATGAAGGAAATATAGATAATATTATTTATGCAAAATATAAAAAACAATTACGTTCTCATTCTAAAAATAAGTATTTACCAGATATTCTATTTTTGGTGTTTATTTTTATAACATCAAGATAATGAACTTCATTTAATAAAAATAGATTGATTTAAGTGAGGTTCAATATATTAAATTGAGTTATGTATATCAATGTTAATTGTGAATAAGATGTGTTTTTGCTACCTTTTTTTAACAATTAACATTCTGTTATCTGAAAAAAAGAGATTGCAAATGGTTAGGTAATGATACTTAATTTAATCATACGTAAAAATATAACCATACAATTATGTCGGTGTTCTATTTTAGATAGATGAATAAAGACTTAATGATGAGATTTATTAGATAATAATTCTAAAATTATTTTTTTGATTTAAGTCGTTATCTGGGTTGGTGATATTAAATGTAATTATTGACATATATCCACCGCGCATTTTGTTTACTATTTGTTTCAAATTTGTTTGTGAAATTAAATATGTGTGTGTTTTACGTGTTTTACGTGTAATTTTGCTGTTTCTTATTGAATATCAATGACCAAGAATAGTCTTAATTTCTAGTAAATAATGCCGTTTTTAATCCTAATACGAGTATTAATAAATTAATCCTTCGTTCATATACAGATTATCCTAATTCGCTTTTTAGTTTATTGCACTTTTTATTAATCGTTTTTTGATGTTATTTGATCTTTTATTCCTATATTTCATTAAAAATCATTACTATTATTTATTTAATCTTAAGTTCTTTTACAAATTGAAAATAAATATTTCAAGTTATAGTATGTGCGTAACGAAATTTGGTGGAGTAATTAAAAATATAAATTAATTATTCCATTAATAATATCTAGGTAATTAGATTAAGTTTTTTAAACATCTTAATCTAATAAAGATAAGCTCTACTATTTTAAAAAAATGACGTTAGTCAGATATTAACTTACTTTTGAGGTATACATAATGACATTTAAGAAATTAAGCATCGTTGGCGCTGCAGTTGCATTATCTTTAGCATCATTCGGTTCTATTGCTGATAATAATGGCGTAGTTAACTTCGTTGGTTCAGTTGTTGATTCTCCATGTAACATCGCTGACGAAAGTTTAAATCAAACAGTTAAATTTGGTGAAATTTCTCGTGTGTTCTTAGAGCAAGGTAATGAAAGAGAAAGAGCATTCACTATTAAATTAGAACAATGTAACTTCGACAAATTCAAAAAAGACGAAAATGGCGAGTGGTTACCTGTTAAAACTATGAAAATCCAATTTGACGGACGTTCATATGCAGATGCAACAAATACACTGTTAGCAACTGACAGAACTAAAGCTAACAACGTTGGTATCGCTATCGATACTTACAAATTTGGTGAAGCTACTGATATCTTAGCTAAAATGCGTAACAAACAAGGTACTAACGTACTTGAATTCACTGCTTTAGCTAAAGCTGTTGATGCATCTAAAGAAGTTAAAGAAGGCGAATTCTCTGCTATCGCTGACTTCCGTATTTCATACGAATAATGCACCAATATATGTATAGGGGATTTTCCCCTATACATATTTAAATAATGGTAATGAGATGATGAAATTTAATAAAAATAAGTATCTGACTATTTTAAATACGATGGGAGTACTATTTTTTGTATCATCAGTCTCTTTTGCTTTTGATGACGTGGTAAAACCCAAAGTTCTCAAAGGTAATGCATCATTAGTTGGCTCAATTATAGCATCGCCTTGCTCTATTGAAATGGAAGATCGTTACCAATATATCCAATTTGGAGATATATCGTTATCTGCTATTGATAATAAAGTAAAGAGAGAAAATTTAAGAAAGAAATTTTATATAAGATTATCGAGTTGTGTTAGTCAATATAGTGATACAGATAAGAAAGCATTAAATATTCAATTTAATGGATTAGAAGCTAATAATGATTCTATATTTTCGATGTCTGGAAGCTCTAATGGATTAGGTTTTTATATTTTAGATGAAGATGAGAATATAATTACCCCTAATAAGCCTTATTATATTGATCATCTTATATATCATACTAAAGATGCAAAAAGAGAACCTATATTAAATTATCAAATTGAACTTGCTTTTACTAATCAAATAATAGAAGCAGGAAAACACTCTGCATTTGTGTATTTTTCAATCGATTATAAATAGATAATAAATTTATTTTTTTGATCACATTATCACGGTGAATGAATATGCTAATTTCAAAAAATATGGCAAAAGTAGTTTTATTACTCACAATGTCACCGTGCTTCTATGCTTATTCTGTCGAATTTAATACAGATATTCTTGATGCTTCCGATGCTGCAAATATTGATATCAGCCAATTTAATAGTGCTGGTTATATTATGCCAGGGGATTACCATCTTACTATTTTTAGTAATGGTGAAAGGATCGGTCCTAGTCAAAAAGTCTCTGTTTATCCAATTGAAAAAACAGCATCTTCAGAAAATATATTTAATACGGTCTGTGTACCTAGTAATAATCTTGAAAAATTAGGGTTAACAGAAGAAGCAGAAAAAAAAGTTCTAACACACCATGATGGCCAATGTTTAGATCTATCCCCATTAACCGGGACAAATTTAACATTTGATTTGCCCGCACTCGCGCTTAAATTAACGGTTCCACAAACGTGGTTACAATATTCAGATCCTTCATGGGTACCTCCTTCGCGTTGGGAAGAAGGTATTGTAGGTGCATTTATTGATTACACGTTATCACTCAGCGGTGCTAAATATAATTCAGGTTCTAAATCTGTTTATGCATCTATGAATGGTACCAGTGGTTTTAATATGGGCGTTTGGCGTTTTCGTAGTGACTATAGTATGAGTTACCAAAAAGAAAACGGCGGAAATAGCAGTGATAAACATGAATCACATAATTTTGATTTCAATCGTTTCTATGCTTATCGTTCTATTAAAGCGTTGGCCGCGACATTAACTGTTGGTGAAAACTACTTTTATTCACAATTATTTGATGCTTGGCAATACACTGGTATCACCTTAGAAAGTGACGATCGCATGTTACCACCTAAGTTGGTGGGCTATGCGCCAGAAATTGTTGGTGTAGCAAAAACAAATGCGACCATTATTGTTAAAAGCCAAGATCGTATTATTTTAGAAACAACGGTTCCACCTGGACCATTTAGAATTCAGACCTTGGATAGCTCTATCCAAGGGCAGCTAGATGTCACAATTCGTGAAGATAATGGTGAAGAACGTAAGTTTACTATTTCTACTGCAACACTGCCTTACTTAACTCGCCCTGGGCAAATCCGCTATAAATTAGTGGGGGGGAAATCACGTTATGAAGATCATAGATTAACGGGTGATACTGCAATTGGTGGTGAAATTTCCTATGGTGTGAGTAATGCATGGAGCTTATATGGTGGTAGCCAATTATCTCAACACTATCAATCTGTTGCGGTTGGTGTTGGGCGTGACCTTTCTATGTTTGGTGCGCTCTCTTTTGATATCAACCAATCATTTGCCAAATTATCAGAGAGTGATAAACAAGGTCGTTCATATCGTGTGAACTACTCGAAATCATTTGATGAAGTAAAAACCAATATTACCTTTGCTGGTTATCGTTTTACGGATGAAGACTATCGTACCTTAAGTCAAGCTATGGAAGAGCGAAGAACTGGGCAGGATGCTTATTCTCCAAAAGAAAGTTACCAAATTTATTTAAATAAATATTTTGATAATTTCTCATTATCGCTTAATTATCAACATAATACTTTCTGGAATAGTCGCTCTCAAACGCAATATGGTATTTATGCAAATACGCGATTCTCTTTATCTAAAGTGAAGATCCGCGATATTAACTTAACACTTTCAGCTTTTCGCTCTCAGCGTGAAGGCGTGAATGATGATACGCTAAGTTTGTATGTATCTGTGCCTTTCGATCAAGGTGGCAACCTGACTTTCTCTGAACAATATACAAAAACAGATGGAAAAGGACGCTACAACCATAACGTGGGCTATAGTGGATATGATGAAGGTTTAAGCTACAGTATGAATGCAGGCTTAACACATGGAAAAGAAGTCGATTCAGAATCTTCATTTAGTGGTTATGTTAGTAAAGATATGAGTCTTGCAAACCTTGCAGCAAGTGCAAGTTATGTACCTAGTCAATATAAGAGTTTAAGCGGAACACTTTCAGGTGGTTTAACAGGAACATCTCATGGTTTGGTGCTTCATCAACCTGCTTATGGGGATACACGCTTACTTATTGAAACTCCGGGAATAGCGGATGTTCCGATTGAAGGTGAATCAGTAAAAACTAACGCATTTGGATTAGCTGTTATACCTAGTGTTACTAGTTTCCGTAGTTCATCAGCAGCGATTGATGTGAGTGCATTACCGGATAATTATGATGCTATTGATACGATGACAGATGTCACTTTAACAAGAGGTGCAATTGGTTATCGTCAAATGAAAGTAATTAAAGGCTATAAGCTATTTGCCACAGTTAAGATGAGTGATGGTAAACATCCACCATTTGGGGCAAGTATTCGTAATAAAGATAATGTGGAATTAGGTATTGTTGGAGACGAAGGTATAGCTTGGGTAGTTGGTGTTGCTGAAAATGAAGAACTGGGCGTCTTCTGGGGAAATGAAAAGCGTTGCACCATTAATTTACCTGAAACCATTGATCCAAAAACACAAATGCTATTAATGCCATGTAAGTGATGCTAATAAGGTTAACCGTAAATGAAAAAAGAATTTAATAAAACTGTTATTTCCACTCTTTTCATCTCATTAATGGGGATCTCTAGTGTTGCTCAAAGTGCAGTAACACTAGATAGAACGAGAGTGATTTTTCCTGGAACTGAAAAATCGATTAACATTACTATTCGTAATGATAATCCAACGCTTCCTTATTTAGCACAAACATGGATTGATGATGCTAATGAGAAAAAATTAACAACAGGACCATTAATTGCGACGCCGCCGATCCAGCGTCTAGATCCTAAATCATCAAGTATCGTACAAATTAGTACGACACCTTCTATCGCATCATTACCAAAAGATAGAGAGACTGTTTTTTACTATAACTTACGTGAAGTTCCACCTAAATCTGAAGAAGCGAACGTTTTACAAATTGCATTACAAAGTCGAGTAAAATTGTTTTATCGTCCGGCAGAAATTCTGTCCCAAGCAGACAGCATGTGGTTCCATAGTGTGACATTAACACCGTCAGCGAAAGGGTATACCGTGAATAACGTGACACCTTTTTATTTAACTGTGATTGGATTGGCTTCAACACAAAAAGCATCTGAAACAGGTGCCTTTAGCGTTGTGATGATCCCTCCTAAATCAGATCATGAATTCGCTGTACCTAAAACGAATGTTCCCTATATGACCATTATTAATGATTACGGCGGAAAACCGACGCTGCAATTTAAGTGTGAACAAGCTAAATGCACAGTAGCAAAAGAAATGTAACATAAGGAATAGAATATGAATTCCCAGAAATTTCGTTATCTAAAAAATAGCTGTTTATCTATGATAATTTTATTATCTGGGAGTTATGCCTATGCCAAAATAATTACTATTGAAACAAAACCTTTATTAAATTCTACTGAGACGATAGAAAGCGCATATAATAATAAAAGCAGTGGTTATATTTATGTCACTGCTAATCTTGTCAGTTCGCCTTGTGATTTTATTGACTACAAAATAAAAAGTTATCGTCCAAAAAATAAATTTCTAAGTTATGACGCTTTTTTAATTACAGCGAATTTATCTGAATGTGGTATGGGTAATTCTTTTTCTCCACAGACTGTTAAAAATATGACGGCACCGACACCGATTAATTTATCTTTTATTGAGTATGATCGTGTTTTATCAAAGCATAAATTTTCATTACAAAATGGTAGAAATGCATTGCAATTTGAAGCGCGAGAATTAGGTGCTCATAGCTATCTGATGGAGATATATTATGAATAAATTGATTTATCTACTATTGCCATTATGTAGCCTCTCCACTTATAGCTATGCAGGTGGTTCATTAGATATTTCTTTTATGGGAAATCTAGTTTCTACAGGATGTAAGCTCCCTGAATCGCCTTATAACTTAGAGGTTCAGCTTAATAAAATTAGTAGTAAATATCTTTATGAATATGGACGTTCTCAACCTGTCGATTTTTCTATACCCATTGTTGATTGTTATGTGAGTGATTTAAATAAAACAATTTCAATAAAATTAAATAGTAATACTCTTGTAACAGATAAAGGTATTAGCTATTTAAAAACAGAAGGTGGCTCTAATGTTTTATTAGGTCTACTGGATAACAATGATACAGTCATTAAATTTAATGAAAAAATTGATATGGCTCGTGTTTTAGTGACAGGTCAAAATGAGCAAAATTTATTGAATTTTAAGGTTTATGCACGTCCACCTGTTACAGGGGATTTAAAAGAAGGTGCATTTTCATCGACCATTACATTTAATATTGATTATCAATAGGAGGCGATAATGAAAAAAATAATACTAGCGCTAACTATTGGCTTATTATATGTACCTATTTCATCGGCTGAAATCCATATTACAGTTAATGCGACACTAATTAATCCTGCATGTACAGTGACGGATGCTAAAGGAGCCAAAGAGCTATTTATTGATTTTCAAAATGTGGATGTTAACGCAATAGTAAAAACACCACCAAAAACCTTTGATGTATTAATTAAAGATTGTAACTTAAATAAAATGATGAATTTATATCTTTCTCCTAAAGATAATGGTTATTTTTCTTATAATGGTGTTGATGTATTAGCCACAACAACAGATCAATTAGGAATTGAATTTTCTGATATTACCAGTGGTAAACGTAAAATTAATGTTCAGCGTTATGAACGTATTACACCAATTCTTAGTAGCAGTAATTCAGGGAAAATATCACTAAGCACTCAGTTAGTATCAAATCGATCTGGCACACAGCTTAAAATGGGACCTTTTACAGCTAATGTTTCGTTATTAGTTGATTATAATTAGAGGCTAGTATGAAAAATTATTTATTTTTTTTAAAAAAATATAAAACATTATATTTGAGTGCTGTTTTAGGTGCTAGTTTTTCTATTCCATTTAACAGTATTGCGGCAGATGCGGTTGTTTATACAGATACAATAACTTCTAGTGCTGATGGGTATACAATCGATTTAACTGCTAATAATGCTAAAATCTCAAAAACACCCACTATTGCGTCAAATGGTGATTTTTTCTATCAAGTGGGTAATACTTATAAAATAGAAAAAGGTGCTTCTCAAGTTCGATTTTCAGGAATGGTAAAGTGCCATGGTGATTTCTCTAAAGTGTTTCCTGGGGCAAAAACTAAAAGCTGGACTCCTTTTCATAGAATATTTACTTATTCACCACAAGCTCCATTTTTAATTAATAATCAAGCGACATTTCAATTAAGCTATAATACTTTTGCTACAATTAAACCAGAAGCACCCATATTAAATAATTGGAGTAGTGAAACTAATTCTACGGCGGTTCACTGTAGAAATGAGTTTAATAAATCTACAACTAAAAAAATTGATTCTTTTCGCTATCAATTCCCGTTTTATATAACAATTTATATTAAAAAAAGAAATATTGATGGTGTGACTGTTATTCCAAGCTCTGAATTTGCTGCCTATACTAGGGCTTGGACAAATTTATCCGACCTGTCTCTAGCTAAAGGAGTATTACCTCAATCCATGCCAATTAGCAGTACATCGGCACCAATGAGGTTACTTGGAGCTACATTGATATCACCAGCAGAATGTCGAACTGATGTAGGTTATAACTTGGTTATTAATCACGGTGTATTAAATGCTGAAAAGTATGAAAGCCGAGTTGTTAGACCAATTAATTTCTCTTGTGATCACGTTGTTCCAACCCCTGTTGAATTTGAACTATTTTATACCAAAGATGGTGATCCTCAACAACGTTTACCTTTAAAAGTCGATGGTACAAATAGAACTATCTATAGCAAAATTCAAATGATTGATGCTGAGACAGGTAATCGAGGACAAAAATTTACTTCTAGAGTTGGACAATATAAGCAGATCCAAATAGAAAGTATTTTAAAAGGAACAAATGCTAGTGGAGGTAATTATAGTGGTACAGCCGTATTAATAGCTGCTTATCCTTAATTCTTTCTTATTGATTTAAAAAACGCTATTAAATTTAATAGCGTTTTTTTTTGTTTAAAGATAGTGGGTTATTTAATTATCAAAGACTTTTTAATTAAACTCTAATACAAAATTTGTAGAGGCACTAAGTTTGCCGGGTTTTATCTCATCACCATAACGATAATATTCAGCTTTTAATGGAACACTATTGATCCCACTGGTTAAATCAGCCAGTTTTACAAACTGATTATTAATTAATACCGTATTATCATTTAAAGGGGATGAAACTACAAAGCCTATGCCTTTAGCATTATTCCTATCACCTTCATTATCGGGTTTGATAATCGTTTTTTGTCCATCATAACTGGTGGTGTTGTGTGCCATCAGTTTAATTTTAGCAGAGCTGTTACCTGTACAGTTTATTCTGAGATGATCTTCTACATACTGATTATCGCGAGGAAAACCGATGTCAGAAAATGCGGTAATAGGCATTTTAGGCAAATTCATTTCAAGATTAGTATTTTCTGCACTACAAGATGTTGGTGCACTAATAATATTTACCGATAGACGATAACTAAAACCAACCGCTGTTGTGCCACCACCTGAATTAAACCGATTAATTAATATAGAGCCAATATATTGAGTCGTAAAACGGTGTGATTTAGGATTATCTTTAGTAGAGTAAACAATTACTGTGGCGTCTCTGGTATTAAGTTTAGGTGCATTAACTGGGATTTCTTGTCCAGGTTGGCTTCTAAATGCAAGACCAGATTGGTTTTCGATTAGAACATAAGCATAATCGTCTAAGCCTACTGTAGGGCCATTGCGTACAACATAATATGCGGGCCTACCATCAATATCTCCATAATATGTTGGCATTACACCACTTGCCTCGCTATATGTTGCATAAGCATAAAACTCAGCACCATCTGGGCAATCCGCAACAGCAACATCAGAGCCATCACGTTTAAATGTAAAACGCGCCACCTCTTGATTTTTTTTGACCATTCCTTTTAGTTCAATTGTGCCACCTCTGGCATCCATTGTGCCATGTTTAATACCGCCGTTATTAACACAATCTGGTGCCGCATGGCTGTAAAATGAGAGAGAAGATAAACTAAGAATAAAAATTAGAAATAATAATTTATTCATCTTATTTTTTAAATTAGTCATTTTATTTCCTTATTTACACTCAGTATCTAAAATATATAAACCATTAACTGGCGCTTTATTATTAATGTCATAAGTTGCGTGACAGGTTTTCTGCTCACCGTGAATAGTCCATGAAACTTGAATGTTGCCTTGTGGTTTATTGGCAACAAAATAGAGTTGATGGAAGCTTGCTACTAATTGTGTATCATCATTATCAATCACGGCTTTAGCGCCCATTGGAATGGTACTTTTATCCGGTGTTTGTAATGTCAGTAGGAATTTAAATCCTTTTTTAGCATCAAAGTCAGCTAACACTAATGCGCCCTTGGTCGGAATAATATTACTAATAATATTATTTGAAATTTCAGTGTTACTCGGGATCGAATTAGTATTCACGCTAATGCTGTTTTTTTGATAAGGAGACATGCCGGAAACAACCGCTAATCCACTATTGTTTGTTTTGATGGATTGGCCATTAACCACTTCTACACCAGAGGTATCCTTGGTCAATATTAATGCGTTTGTCTGTTGTAATGAGGGCGTAAATACCGCGCCATATTGTGTTGCGACTAATGCTCCACTAATGCCGTAATTAATATTTTGTTTATCTTCTGTGTATGAATATCCTGCATTAACGACAGCATTTTGTGCTTTATAAGAGCCATTTAAACCACCACTATAATTAACACCTTTATTGCCATATCCTTGGTAAACATCCCAATTGGCTTGGTTTTTGTCACCATAGGTTCCGCTTAGACGTGCAGTTTGTAAGACTTGGTTATCATTATTAGTCGAAATACCGTAATTAGCCCAAATGTAGTTTTCATTCCATGAAAATGGAATACTAACATTCATACTTAAATCATGACTGTTTTTATTTTTATCGTTATAGCGACTGCCATCATAATAAGTGTAATAAACGCTATAGTTAACTTTATTTATAGAGCTATTAATACCTGCATTATAAGAGTGAACAGTTTTACCATCGACATACTTATAAATAACAGAGTTTAAATTAATTGAAGCACTATTAGAAAATAAAGGCTGATTAATGGAGAATGTATATTCATTTTTTAATCCATTATTGGGATTATATTTTGTGTCCTTGTGTTCCATTGCTTGGGTAAAATTAAGAAAGTTAGCATCGAAATGACGATAGCCGACTAACGAAAGCGTTGTATCTGTAACTGATATATTTTTAGAATAATTTACTCTAACGGCATTACCATGTAATGCATCATTGCCATGATTAGTGGAAGATTGGGCGTAGAGTAAATCGGTCGTGATTGCACCATAGCTACCTAAATTTACGCCTGTACCGACACCAACAGATTGATATTTTTCACCAATAAGTACACCACCATAAAGGGTAACGTAATCGGTTAAACCATAGAAAGCTTCGGTTTGGACAACATAAGCACCATTACCGCTATTGTTACCGTCATATTTACCAGTCGAAAAGCTATATTTTATTTCGCCTTTTCGTTCAAGATTGGCAATAGAAGAAAAGGGGACTATGAAATTTTTCTCAGAACCATCAGCTTCAGTAACGCTAACATGTAAATCTCCACCACTGTTCATCGGATAATAATCAGTGATATTAAAAGGCCCCGCAGGTACACTGCGTTTATAAATAACTTGGCCATTTTGGGTAATAGTAACTATAGATTCTGAATTGGCAATACCAGAAACACTCGGTGCATAAGTTCTATTTTGTGTCGGTGTCATTAATCTATCAGTAACTAATTTAATACCTCTAAATTTTACTGAATCAAACAGTTGTGAAGAAGAATAAAGATCACCAATCATTAATTCACTATTAATACTGGTGATTGCTCTAGAAATCACATTACTTAGCGTATTCCATTTTTTATCGCCATTCTCATTCTTTGTCCAGGTTGAATAGTTATTAAAGCGCCAAGGCCCTAAGTTAACTTGAGTTTGAATATTGCCATAATAACTGTCTGTTGTATTACCATGAGTACGGCTATTGAATGAAGATAAGGCATAGTTAACTAATAATGCAGGAATACCTGAATCCCAATTTTTTATTTCATTTTCTTTTAATCTGTCTTCGTTAACATATAACTGTGGTATTGTTAAAATATATTTTTTTCTATTTAAATCAAGATAGCCACTGGCATTGTTAATATCGTTGAGATTAATAAAATCATTATTTTTGTTTTTATTAATCACATCATAAGGGAGATCAATACCTGCGTTATACCATTCTTCAGCGGAAAGACGAGGTGCTAATATTTTATTACCATTCTCATCTTCCATGAGAATAAAATCAAAATCACGAGTTAATACGCGATTTTCATTCACAAAAAGTGTTACGGTATAACGATCGGGAGCAATACTATTTTCTCTAAAGACATTAAGATCTTCATTGGTAACTTGCTGTGTATTTCCTTCAATATTTAATAAATTAGCAGGATAATAATCGTTTGCAGATGTATTAAAAGAAGCGAATAAAACGCCAACAATAAATAAATTGAGTGGCGATTTATTTAAATAATTATCCATTGTCTTTTTCATATTGAATAATATCTCTTATTATAATGAGAATTCCACTGGAAGGCTTTTTCCAAAATCATCGATATAAAATAATTCTATTTTCTTATTGTTCGAAAGTGTTTTACCTACATTAATCGTTGTTTCTGATTTTGGTAAAAGAAAACTAGGTGTGTTTTCAATCTCTTTACCATCGATTATTAGCTTTCCAATATTAATAAAATAAGGTGATTTATTGGATACTACGAGGTTTTCATTTTTCACATTCCAATTTAATGCTTTTATTTCTTTATCAATATTTGCATTTTTAAGAGATTGAGGTCTGTAGATTAATTTAATTCTATTAGTCATAGAATAGCGAAGTACATTCTCTAAGTTCTCATTACTTGGTGCGACAAATTTAACATTGATCCAATACATAGATTCAATATCATTAGGTAAGGTGGTATTTTTAGTAACTTGTAATGTGTTTTTTTGTTGAGCCATTAATTTAATTAATGGTGGTGTAATAACAAAATCTTGTGTAAGTTTTCCATTAAGATCTTCGACCCAAGATTGTAATAAATAATTAGTATTCTTATCGCTATTAAATGCAACAAATCCTTCATTATTATTACTTTCATTGTAAACAACTCGTGTTGTTTCTAAACCAAATCCAGCAAAGCTAGATGTGATTGAGCTAAATATTAAGCCTAGTCCTAACAGCGTTTTTTTTAATATCATTGATAAGCACCTCTTTAATTGAGGCAGGCTAATATAATAATTAACCTGCATTTATTTATTATTGATAAGTCAAAGTATAATTTAATGTTGCATCAGCACGACCAGCTTCAACGTCATTATCAGTGCTGACATATTTGGCAATAAAAGATAATGTTTTAGATTTAAGATCGCCATTATCTTTAATTTCATATTCTTCAGTAAGATTAATATGGTAAGGATCATCTAAATCATCATGATCATAAATATGAATACCGACATTTTTTGCGGTGTTAGGATCATTAGGATTATCTAATGCTAAAATTTGATTAGAACTACTATCTGTTTTACCCTCTAGTTTTAATTTAACTTTACCTTGAGGTGGACAGTTAATTAAAGAGATATCTAATTGACCATTACCGCCAGTTCCGCCCACTTCGCTACCGGCATCGTCAAATTCACTGGTAGCATAGCGCCCCATATTGACGTTACCGTCAGAACCAGTGCCATTAATATCAATGGTGCAAGTTGATGCGTAAATTAAACCAGTAAAAGAAATTTGTCCTGTTTGCTCTTCAGCAGAAACTGTTGCACTTGCCGTTATTGCTGAGATAACGAAAGCCATTGGAAGTAGTTTTTTTGTTAAAATAGGCATTATTGACCCCTAGTGATTGATATAAATAGTGTTTAATTAGTCATATTAAGTGCTATTTACTCTAAGATTAGTTTGTCCTTATTGCTCATAAGTTAACTAAAAGCACCAGTAGATATAAGCAATTCAAAAAGATGGTTCTAATAGAAATATAACCTTAGATAAAATAGCTTTTAGTATTAATCATAAAATTCACAATCAACTCTTATTACTTTGCTTTTTATAATTAATACTAAATCTGGATGTAGAAAATAACTTCAATTTTTGTACAGGTGGATTCTATGTAGTTTATTTAATTATGTCTCATGTACAGTGTTACAAAGTTTTCTTATGTAATTTAGAAAAAACATTAATAAGATAATAAAAATAAAATTATTTATTCTTATTTTTCATATGGTTGGTTTTTTATGTGATGTAAGGAAGAAAGGGAGATAGTTTAAATTTACTTTATGGAAAATATATTTTGTTACAAATAGCATTAATATTAAAATATCATGATGACAATACTTTATAAAAGGTAGTCATTAAAAGAAGAGTTTCTAATAATCTAGATAGAATAATTAGTAGAAATAATTGTTATTAAATCTTTCATTTTTATTTAAATCTTTTGATTAAATTTAAAAGTATTTAAAATTTCATCTTAAATACTTTTTATCGTATTTTCATTTTCCTATATAAAGTGGCAATGCTTATTCCTAAGATTTCTGCCGCTTTCTTTTTTCCTTCCAATGTTGTTCCCGTTTTTTCTAATATGCTAATAATGGTTTGATACTCTGATGTTAAGCTTTTAGTTTTGAGAAGTTCTTGTGTGTTTAAAGATTGAGTTTGATGTTCGTGGGGGGGATTAGTCTTGGTATAGACACGATTAAAATTTTCTTTTTCTAAAATATCACCATGAGAAGTCTCTAACAGGTAAGGCGGAAGGTGGCTGAGATTTAAATCGACGGTATCGCCTTGCATAACATACATATATTCAATCACATTGCGTAACTCGCGAATATTACCCGGCCAATCATAGGAATATAAGTAGTTAATAACAACGTTGGGGATCTTCGTGGAGGGCCTTTGATAGGTTAAAGCCAGATCATCAGCAAAGAATTGTGCTAGCTCTGCAATATCTTCTCTGTGATCACGTAATGCTGGTGTATGGATCGGAACAACATTGAGACGATAAAATAGATCTTCACGAAATTGGCCTTTATTTACCATTTCACGCAGATCTTTGTTTGTGGCGGCAATAATACGCACATCAATATTAATTAGATTATTAGAGCCAACACGGGTAATGCTTTTTTCTTGAAGTACACGCAAAAGTTTGGCTTGTAAATGTAAAGGCATATCACCAATTTCATCAAGAAATAGGCTACCACCATGAGCTAATTCAAATTTACCAATACGTCCTTTTGGATCAGCACCACTAAAGGCGCCACGTACATAACCAAAAAGCTCACTTTCTAAGAGTTGTTCAGGAATGGCTGCACAGTTAATAGTAATAAAGGGCTGCTTTGTGCGTAGGCTTTGTTGATGAATAGTATAAGCGACCACTTCTTTACCTGAGCCACTTTCTCCTGTGATAAGCACACTAGCATGACTTACGGCAACTTTACTTAACATACTTTTTAAGTGAAGCATGTTTTGTGAATTGCCAATTAAAGGAGAGTGGGGGTTTTCATCAACGGAAAGGGTATTTACCTGCGTCATATAATCACGAGCATCATGAAAGATAACCATGGTAAGTTGGTCATTATCAACCGATGAAAAGGTGATTTTTTTACACAGAACGTGGTAGCGTTGCTGGTTTAATATCAGCCACGCTTCTTCATCACCATAAAGGATATCGCCTGTCATATCGATATCAAGAGACTGACCAATAAGCTCACAATCAAAAAAACGCAAAGCAGAAAGATTGGCGTGCCAAATTTTACCTTGGCTATCAATAGCAATTACCCCTCTATCCATCACATCAATTAAATTTCGAAAAGTGCCAAATCGCTCTTGTTCACGAAGCCTTTCAAGGCATTCAAAAATACGGCTTGAGATCATTTCTGAAAACTGTTCGATAAAGGTGATAAAAGCTTGTTTCTGCTTCATCAAAAACATTTTCTGTTCTCGGTTAGAACAGATAATTCCAATTACACCAATAACTTGGTTATTCAGAAAAATAGGGGCATTAAGATCAAGCTCTTCAGTGCAGGTTAAGCGATTTTGACAGAGTTGACAGAGGCTATTTTCTTTCGGATCTTCAATCAAAATAGTCTTTTGTACTTGCAGCACATGGCGATAAATATGTCCATTATTGGAGACATCTTGATTAAGCATATAACGGTAACGCCCTGTACCTGCAATACGAATTAAATTGTTATCAATAATTTCAACATCAGTGCCAGTGATCCCCGCAATGGCATCGGTATATTTACTGATTTCATCTTGCAGTGTACTAAGTAATGAGTGCATCACATTCTCACCTTAAAATTATCATTATTGATAATAAATTATCATCATCTATTTTTGATGTTTATTTAATTGTTATTTATCAATTGGTTGCTTTTATTTTGTATAAAGCTCACACAGTTTCTTATTATTGATAATTTATCAGCTAAATAAAACCGTCTAGATCACAGCTTTTCTGTCTCAAGAATTTTCCTCCTTAATCACTAAAACAATAAATATATTTAAAATCAATTAATTATGTTTTTATTGGATGCTTTTTGAGTGAGTTGGCATACATATTGCGATATAGGGAATAACCCTATGTATTCCGATTAATCGCGATATTGGGTTATCGCGAATTTTAAAGTGTGATTAAGAGGTAATTCCATGCAGGAGCAATTGCAGTACCTGATTAACCAAAGTTCATTTACGCGAAAACCAACCGCGGAGCTTGCCCCTTTTCATTATGACGAGTTAGCTAAAGCGTTAGATTTTCACCGAACTATTCCAGGATACGCACCTACACCGTTATTTCATTTACCCCAGTTAGCTAAAACTTTTGGGGTTGGTGAATTATATCTCAAAGATGAATCTTTCCGTTTTGGTTTAAAGGCGTTTAAAGCGTTAGGTGGTGCTTACGCGATGGCACGCCATATTGCTGATTTCCTCGAAATGGACATAAGTGAATTACCTTATGAAGTAATGATCAGTGATGAGATCAGGAAAAAGTTAAATGGCGTAACTTTTGCGACAACCACTGACGGGAATCATGGACGTGGCGTTGCTTGGATGGCAAGACAGTTAAAGCAAAAAGCAGTGGTCTATATGCCAAAAGGATCATCACAAGAACGTTTGGATGCCATTTTACGAGAAGGTGCAGTCGCTGAAATCGTTGATATGAACTATGACGATGCAGTGAGAATGACGGCGGAAATGGCTGAAAAATATGGCTGGATCGTGGTTCAAGATACTGCATGGGATGGCTATGAAGAGATCCCTCTATGGATCATGCAAGGCTATGGCACTTTAATGCTGGAATCTCTCGCGCAATTACATGAAGTACCACCGACGCATATTTTTGTGCAAGCCGGCGTGGGCTCTTTTGCGGGTATGGTGCAAGGCATGGTAACCGCTGCTTATGGCAAACAAGCCCCGAAAGTAATTGTGGCAGAAGCACGTATTGCCGACTGTTTATATCAATCTGCCGTATCAGGAAAAGCGGATGCCATTCCTGTTGGCGGAGATTTGCAAACCGTTATGGCGGGGCTTGCTTGTGGTGAAGCGAATAGTATTGGTTGGAATTTATTACGCGATTATTCAGCGGCATTTTTCTCTTGCCCTGATGCCGTCGCAACTAGGGGAATGCGGATTTTAGGAAACCCTTTACCCGGTGATCCGCACATCATTTCTGGTGAATCTGGCGCTGTGACAACAGGGTTGCTCTCTATTTTAATGCAATCACCGGTTTATCAAAGCGTGAAAGAAGAGCTGGGATTAGATGAAAATGCAAGAGTGCTTGTGATCAGCACTGAAGGTGACACAGATCCTGAGCGTTATCGCGATATCGTGTGGGATGGTGAGTTGCCTAGCTTCAAACAATTTTAAAAAACAAATAAGTCTTTTGGAGTGAAAAAGTATGTTATCAGCAAACCGATTTGATGAAGTTATTAAGAATTGCCAATTATTAATCCAACAAAAAAGCTATTCAGGTGAAGAAGGTAACGTTGTTAAAGTCATAGAAGAGATGATGAAAAGCTATGATTTTGATGATATTCATATTGATAAATACGGCAATATTATTGGTGGGATTATAGGCCAACACCCAGGGAAAACCCTTATTTTTGATGGTCATATCGACACTGTACCGGTAAGTGAGCATGACTGGAAAGAAAAACCTTATGGTGCAGAAATAAAAGACGGCAAGATTTATGGTCGTGGTACTAGTGATATGAAAGGTGCTGTGGCTGCAATGATTTCGGCAATTGGTTTTTATGGCCAAGATAATCAGCGAAATTTTGCTGGCCGTATTTATGTTTCTTGTATTGTGCATGAAGAATGCTTTGAAGGTGTGGCAGCAAGACTGGTTTCAGAGCGCTATAAACCCGATTACGTGGTGATTGGTGAAGCCTCAGAATTAAACCTGAAAATAGGCCAACGAGGTCGAGCCGAAATTGTTGTTGAAACCTTCGGTAAGCCAGCACACTCCGCTAATCCAGATGCGGGGATCAATTCTGTTTATAAAATGGCAAAATTGATCGAGAAGATCAGAACCTTAACGCCACCAGTTCATCCGATATTAGGAAAAGGGATCTTAGAACTGACGGATATAAAATCCTCACCTTATCCTGGAGCTTCGGTTGTACCCGAATATTGTCGAGCCACTTATGATCGCCGTTTGTTAGTGGGTGAAACTAAAGAACAAGTACTCGCACCATTACAAAAAGCAATTGACGAACTGGCTAATCAAGATGCTGATTTTAAAGCTAAAGTCTCTTATGCCTATGGTACTGAAAAATGTTACACCGGTGCCACTATTGAAGGTGAACGTTTCTTCCCAGGTTGGGTATTAGAAGAGAGTGATCCTTATGTACAAAGCGTTTTAACAGGGCTATATGAGTCGGGCTTTAAACCTACTGTTACACAATACTCTTTCTGTACTAATGGCAGTCATTACGCGGGTGAAGCCGGCATTAAAACTATCGGTTTTGGTCCATCTCGCGAAAATTTGGCGCACACCATTGATGAGTATATCGAAATTGAACAACTAAAAGGTGCAGCAAGCGGTTACTACAGCATTATGAACAGCCTTTATCACCTTTAATTCTTACTAAAATAAATCCTTACTAGAAGAGTATCTGGCGAAATAGCCAGATGCTCTTTGGAGAAATAACAGAATGAAAACAATATTTAAAAATGCCACTGTTATTGATGGAACAGGGGCAAGTGCATTTCAAGCTGATGTCGTGGTTAATGAAGGCAAAATAATAAAAATCGGTCAGTGTGATGCAAAAACAAATGATCAAATAATTGATGCTACTGGGAAGATAGTTTGTCCTGGTTTTATTGATACGCATACTCACTCGGATCTTTCTGCACTACTTAATCCCGCATTATCGGCAAAGATCCGTCAAGGGATCACCACGGAATTGTTAGGGCAAGATGGTGTCGCGTTAGCACCATTGCCAGAACAGTATATTTCTGCATGGCGTAAGAATATTGCAGGATTAGATGGAGATTCTGACAGTATTGATTGGCATTTTAAAAATACTGAAGGTTACTTAGGGATGTTGGAAGCTAGAGGCTCAGCAACTAATCTCGCTTACCTTGTGCCTCATGGCAATATCAGAATGGAAGCAATGGGATTAGAAGGTAATCCCTCTACTCGTGAAGATGTCGCCAAAATGTGCGAGATCTTAGAGCGTGAATTAAAAGCTGGGGCATTTGGTTTATCAACAGGATTGATTTATATGCCTTGCGCCTTTGGCGATACCGCAGAAATGATCGAACTTTGCAAGGTTACCGCGAAGCACAATGGTATTTTTGTGGTTCACCAGCGTAGTGAAGCTGACGATATTATTCAGTCTACTCAAGAGCTTATTGATATCGCTAAAGCATCGGGTGTTTGGTTGCATATCTCTCATATGAAAGTGTGTGGTAAGAAAAACTGGGGATTAATCGATGAAATGCTCGGTATGTTAGAGCAAGCCCAAAAAGAGGGTATTCGTATCTCTTTTGACCAATATCCGTATGTGGCAGGCAGTACCATGCTTGGGGTGATTTTACCGCCTTGGGTTCACGCAGGAGGTACAGAGAAATTATTAGAACGCTTAGCTTCTCCTGAACTGCGTAAAAAGATGATTGAAGATATCGAAAAAGGCATTCCAGGTTGGGATAACTTTATTGATTTCGCAGGATTAGAAAATATTTATGTCACTAGCTCTAAAACAGAAAAAAACCAAGATGCTGTTGGGCTTAGCCTTGTCGAGCTAGGCAAATTGCGAGGTAAAGATCCGTATAACGCAACCTTTGACCTGCTATATGAAGAAGAAAATGCGGTAGGAATGGTGGATTTTTACGGTACAGAAGAACACGTTATCAAATTCTTATGTCGTCCTGAACAAAACGTCTGTACTGATGGATTAATGGGCGCAGGGAAACCTCATCCCCGTGTATTTGGTGCATTCCCTCGTGTTTTAGGGAAATACGTCAGAGAAGAAAAATGCCTTACTTGGGAACAAGCTATCCGCAAAATGACCGGTAAACCAGCGGAAGTCCTTCGATTAACCGACAGAGGTTTAATTAAAGAAGGGTATGCGGCAGACATTGTGATGTTTGATCCTGAAACCATTATTGATAAAGGCACGTTTGTTGAACCAAACCAATACCCAGAAGGGATTGATTTGGTGATGGTCAATGGGCGTATTGCTTTAATTAATGGAGTCGAAAGTTACGCCTGTAGCGGTCATGTTTTAAGAGCATAACAACACAATAGCACTCTTAAACGTTAAATCTTATCTCTGTTTATCACGGTTGTTTTTCAACCGTGATGGTTTCCCCTTACCTGAGGAACAGGAAAATGAGTTCAAATATTATTCCAGATCTTCAACAGAAGAAAACATGGAAAGCTCGTTACACCGTTTTATCTTTGATTTGGTTAGCATGGTTACTTTCATTCTTAGATAGAATGGTGATGAGCGTTTCATTACCTTTTATTGGGCGTGATCTTAATCTTGATACCACTCAACAAGGCTTAATCATCAGTGCATTCTTTGTCGGTTATGCTGCATTCCAAATACCGGGTGGTTTCTTAGCTGACCGTTTTGGTGCGCGTAAAATTATGGCAATTGGTATCGCTTGGTGGTCAGTATTTACCAGTTTAACGGGGATGGTGTTTACATTACCGTTAATGTTAGCAGTGCGATTCTTATTTGGTATTGGTGAAGGCTGTTTCCCATCCGCTTCTTGGAAAATGATCTCAACTTATTTCCCATCTAAAGAGCGTGGTCGTGCTACTGCAATTCAATCAACAGTAAATACTTTAGGGCCAGCATTAGCCGTCATTGTTGCAGCCAGCATTATCGGCGCTTTTGGCTGGCACATGGTCTTTATTGTCTTAGGTATTCCGGGCTTATTAATTGCCGCAGGTATCTACTTCTTTACTCGTGATAATCCCAAAGATCACCCAAGTATTACTCAGCAAGATCTCGATGAATTGGCGGCAGATGGTACATTAACGGATAAACCTGTTGAAGCCGTACCTTTTAAAGATGTGTTAAAAATGCCCGTATTATGGCAAATGGCAGCGATTTGGTTTCTGTTTGATATTACCTTTTGGGGATTTTCAACTTGGTTACCAAGCTATTTAATTACTGTTCGTGAATTCTCTTTGGCTAAAACCGGGGTAATGGCAGCTATTCCATTCTTATTTGGTGCTGGTGGGACATTATTAGGTGGTTATGTTTCTGATAAATGTAAATCACAGCGTAAATGGTTATATATGGTTACCGCAGTGATTGCAGCAGGCTTCTTATATATGACTTATACCGTTGAAAGTGCGGATATGGCTGTTGTATATCAGTGTATTTCAGCATTATTTATGTTCTTCGCCATGGCAATGTTCTGGGGTATTTTAATGGATACTATCCCAAATAAAATCATGGGCCGTGCTTCGGGAATTGTTAACTTCGGTGGCCAAATGGCGGGTGTTGTTTCTGCTCCCGTTATGGGCTTCTTAATTAAAGCGAGTGGTGGCAGTTATGATAGTGCATTTATGTTTATGATAATTGCATTAGTCGCCTCTGCTGTTGTGACGTTCACTGTTAAAATGAGAAATACACCTGCAGAAATTTAATTAATCAGTATTAATAACGTTTATATTTGAATAAGTGTGATGTTATTAAAATAAATAAGATTAATTAAATAGAATAAATATCTTAACTGTAAGATTTATTTATTAAAATTCACTATACGCTTTATTGATTTTTTAAATTAAAAAATCTTATTGTAGGGTCTTTTTGTCTTAAAAAAAGCCACGATAAAAAAATCGTGGCTTTGCTTTTGTTAGATTAATAACATTATTTGCTTATAAGCACAAAGTCATTACCACTAAAACAGAGTGTAGCATCACCTCTGATCACTCGATGATGAGCAATATGGCGTTGACTATTTAATGAGGCGTGTTGCTTCATCATATAAGCTTCTAAATGCCATGCAATAAGTTGCTTAGCGAGCTTTTTATTAGCGTGCTGACTACGTTCTGATTGCACTTTTACACTAATACCTGTGGCAATATGTGTTGCTCTGACCGCCGATTCTGTTTTGTTAACATGCTGACCACCGGGGCCATTTGAACGCATAGTTTCAAAGACAATTTCTGTGTCGCTAATTTCATCTGGTTGTTCAAAACAAGCAACACCAATAAACCAGTTTTTACGCTTATGTCGTGGTCGTAACGTGCTTGTACATTGCCATTGCACTGAACCTGCCCACTGTTGTGCAATAGCTTGTGCATCACTACCTTCAAGAGAAACTAACGCAGATTTTAAGCCATGACGTGAAGGTTCTTTTTCAAGAACAGTAACGTTCACTTGCTGTTTTGTCGTTGATTTCAAAAAGTAATTTAAGGCTTTTTCAACGGCTAAACAGCACTCTTCAGGGCCTTGTGCGGAGGTGAATTGTAATAACATTACGCCATCTCCCCACTTGTTTTATAGGTGATCACGGGTTTTAAACGTGCAATAACTTCGATTAATCCAATGCTGACCATACTTTCAATCACGGTTTCAATTGATTTATAAGATTGTGGTGCTTCTTCATAAATCAGTTGTTTGTTGGCACAAATAATACGGCTACCTAATGCAGTTCGTGAAAGTTGTAAGGGGGTAAAACGGTGTGATAAACGGCCTTTACACTCGGTACGCATCCATTTTCTGCCTGCACCATGCGGTAATGAATGAAGGCTTAATTCAGACACAATGGGCTTAACAATATAACTGTAGTCACCGCGTGAACCTGGAATAACCACCATATCGTGATGTGCCGGTGTTGCACCTTTACGATGTAACCAGCCTTGTTGACCATATAACTCACAAGGCTCTACAAGATTATGATTAACATCAGAAATAACTTCACCTTGAGTACGAATTTGGCGCATCATTCTTTCACCAATAAGGCGGCGATTTAGCTTTGCATAATCAAGTGCTTTATTGTGAGCTTGCAAATATTCATTTGCATCTTCAGTGTTAGCAGTCAGTCCTTTATGACCAAACTGTTCTGTATGGGCACGTAAGATAGATTGTCCTAAACCTCTTGAGCCACTGTGGACTAATAGCAATAACTGTTTTTTATTGATACCACTTTCAGCAAAAAGCGTTTCATTGATCACTTGGTCGATTTGTTGGAATTCAGCAAAATGATTACCACCACCAATAGAGCCTAAAGAGCCAGCAAAAGAGTGGTTTTGCATTTCAGTTGGTAGATGAGCTTCTAACCATTCTGAAGGTGCGATATCACTCATTTCACTCAACTGTTTTTCTGCTTTATCTAAGTTAAGTTTGCTGTTTTTAAATTCCGTTTGAAAGAGCGTCATACCACAGCCGATATCATTTCCGACTAAGGCAGGATAAAAACGATTAACAGAAAAAAAGGCTGCGCCGATGGGATAACCACGACCAGGATGTAGATCTGGCATACCTGCGACATAAGTCATATCAGGAAGTTGAGCCGTTGTTTCTAATTGTTGGATTGCTTTGCTTTCAATCCAAGTATTATCCGATGCGATATAACAAACGCTATCAGATAAATAATGAACACACTTGTCCATATACCAATCCATATAATGTAAAGGATAAAAAATAAATTGATTGGCGGACAGCAAAAAGAAGGAAAAAAGATTACTTCTGAGATTGTCCGCAAAGAGTATTCATATTTGTAGTTGTCATGGGATACCTCCTTGCAGTTAAGTGAAATGGATAAGAAATAATAAATCGCGGGCATAGTAACCACTTTTTTTTGCATTAGCAATTAAAAAGTGGTGTGAATTTTCTTTATTTTTATAAAAGAGAATAAATATAATTTATTTAATTTAAGGTTGATTTTTCTTTATTATCTATTTTAGTTAGTTCTCTACTTTTAATTAATAAATCACTTTTACTGAGCTTTTTCGGCAATAATCTTCGTAATCATCTGTTAATTTTCTATCAGTGATAACAACATCAAACTGAGCTAAATCGCCCATGTTGCCTGTCGCTGTTTCATCAAAATAGTGATATTTGGTGAGTAAAATTTTACGAATAGATTTATCCATCGCTTTTTTCTTCATATAAAGATCGTCGATGTTATAGCAGGTAACGCCAAAATCGAGATGAACACCTTCAGCTGAAATAAAGGCTTTCTTAGGATTAATGCTATCAAGATAAGAAGGTTGGGTAGGATTGTAGAATGAATCACTTTTAGGGCGATATTCACCTCCGCAGAGTAATACGGTGGCATTTTTCTTCTGGCTTAATGCCAAAAATACACGATGAGAATAACAGATCCCTGTGAAATGCAGATTATCAGGAATAAGTTCAATTAGTGTCGGAATTAATTGTCCGTTATCGAAAAAAAGGACATCACCTTCAGAGACCATACCGGCGGCAAGATTGGGTATGTGAAGTTCTTCTGTTTGATCTGGTGTAATAATATCGGATGATGTTGAAACTAATCCAAAATGAGGCTGGGCTAATGCAACAATATAGCCACCCAATAATGACATTGGAAATGGATTTTCAGCGTCAGAACTAAGATCACGCCTAATTGTCATTTCAGAAACTTCAAGGATCCTCGCGGCGTCTTTAAGATGTATGCGACCTGAGCGTTTTATACATTCACTGAGGCGGCGCAAACGTTCGTGCTGTTTGGTCTCTATCACCGAAGGATCCTTGTGTTATTGAATAGCGTACTCCAAGAAAATATACGCTAAATAATTAGTAGTTTGATTCAGGCGCATCTGAATCTGTTGCGATAGCGACGCTTGCGCTAGCACCGATACGCGTTGCACCTGCTTTGATCATGTTTAATGCTGTTTGGCGATCGCGAACACCACCAGACGCTTTTACGCCCACTTCGTCACCTACTGTTTTACGCATTAATGCAACATGATGTTCTGTGGCGCCCATTGTACTGTATCCTGTTGATGTTTTCACAAAATCAACGCGGATCTCACGACACATTTCACAAACTAAACGTACTTCGTCGTCAGTTAATAAGCAAGTTTCTAAAATAACTTTCAGTGTTGTGTTACCACAAGCCGCTTTTACAGCTTCAATATCTTGTTTGACGAAGTCTAAACGACCGCTTTTTAACATACCGATGTTTATAACCATATCGACTTCTTGTGCGCCTTGGCGGATAGCTTCAGCGGCTTCAAATGCTTTTGTTGCAGTTAAACCAGCACCAAATGGGAAGTCAATAACACAACATACTTTTACATCGCTCCCTTCAAGGCAAGTTCTTGCTAAAGGGATGTAAGAAGTGTTAATACAAACAGAGAAGAAACCGTGTTCAGCTGCTTCAGCACACAATTTCTTGATTTGTGCTTCAGTTGTATCTGCAGCAAGAAGGGTATGATCGATATAATTAGCTAATGGACGCATTGTATATTCCTTAATAAGAAGATTGTTATTTATCACTCATGTTAGTTTGGCAACATATTAGTGCTGTTTTAACGGGATAACAATCACAAATGATATTTAAATAACATGATACTGTTATACATCTATCAAAATGTCACTATTTTCACATTTATAAATTTTACATAAGAGTAAGAGGCGCTATGGATATCGCAGTGATTGGTTCAAATATGGTGGATTTGATCACCTATATAGATAGGATGCCAAAAGAGGGTGAAACCCTTGAGGCGCCAGCATTTAAAATTGGTTGTGGTGGTAAAGGAGCAAATCAAGCGGTTGCTGCTGCTAAATTAAATTCAAAAGTGATGATGTTAACAAAAGTCGGCGATGATATTTTCGCGGATAACACCATCATGAATTTAGGATCTTATGGCATCAATACACGTTATGTTGAAAAAGTACCAGGTACAACAAGTGGTGTTGCACCTATTTTTGTGACTTCCCAATCGTCAAATAGCATTTTAATTGTTAAAGGTGCTAATCAGCATTTGTCGCCAGAAGATATTGATAGAGCGACCGATAGTCTGAAAAAATGCAAAATAATTGTACTGCAATTAGAAATCCCACTTGAAACGGTCTATCACGCCATTGAGTTTGGTAACAAACACCATATTCCTGTGTTATTTAACCCTGCACCCGCTTCAAAAGCATTAGATCTTGATATTGCTGCCCGTTGTGATTTTTTTGTTCCGAATGAAACAGAGCTTGAAATTTTGACAGGTATGCCAATCACCACAATGGATGAAATTCGCGAAGCCGCTTGTTCTTTACTACAAAAAGGCTTTAAGAATGTCATTGTCACATTAGGTGAAAAGGGCGCATTATGGATGAATGGTGACATTGAAAAATACATTCCTGCTATTGAAGTTGATGCGATAGATACCAGTGGAGCAGGTGATGCTTTTATTGGTTGTTTTTCCCATTATTATGTTCACACTAATAATATTGAAGAAGCATTAAATAAAGCGGTGATGTTTTCAGGTTTAAGTGTTGCCGGAAAAGGCACACAATCTTCTTATCCGAGTATTGAAGAATTTGGGCAGTTTTTAGGAAATAAAAAATAACGGTTAATTTTATCTTGAATATTATCTTATTCTGAATATTTAATCGTTTAAGCCACATTGTTATCATTTCCCTCATCTATATAGGTGAGGGAATATCGGTTAAATCGAGCAATAATTAAGTGAGAAAATAAGATTTAATACATTATTAATTGCCTGTGACTTCACAAATTTATTAATTTATGAGGCTATTCTTTGATTTTTTGCCAAAAATAAAAGCTTCTTGTCTGAATGTTAAAGGTGATTTTTATTTTTACTGCTTAGAATTAGTTGTTCTTATTATTTTACCTAGCAGTCCACTTTATTTTATATTTTTATTTTTCAACCGTATTTTTCAAAAGTATTTCTTAATAAAAGAATTATTTGAGAAAGTAAATAATAATTATGCTAAGGGGGCTAAATGAAATTATACAGTGAAGATTATTTTTCAGCACCAAATCAACCTATAGCTGTAGAGCCTAGGATGCCACAACCGATATTTCCTGAACATACTCATGATTTCAGTGAAATATTTATTGTTACGCAAGGTATTGGATTACATGTCCTTAATGGCCGACCTTATACATTATGTCCAGGAACGGTTTGTTATATTAAATCTGAGGATTACCATTTATTTGATAATGTTTCAGGTTTGAATTTAACGAATGTTCTATATCGCTCTATATCAGAGTTTAAATATTTAAATAATATTAATCAATTTCTTCCTGTAAATAATAAAGATAAAGGTTCACATTGGCTATTAAATAAAACTAATTTTATAAAATCACAAAAAATAATAGATAAATTAAGTAAAGTGACAGGAAATGACATTGCTGAAGAAGAAAGTCTATTTTTTCAATTGTTAGTGACGTTACAAGAAGGAAAATATAATACTATAACGGATGGAAGTAATGAGCAAAAAATGATGCAAGTATTTCACTACCAAAAGACGCGTAATATGACCAAAAATCAGGGAGCAATAAGTAGCTGATTGTCCAAGGTAAAATTATCCAAGAAAATATTCCAGCCACAGACCACATGGTTTCCCATGACCATCTTTTAACTTTTTTCAGTGGAGCATAAAAACATGCAGCGGAGGCGGCACCGACAAAGTGCCAGAAAATGCCTAATATAATTCCACTACCCATGAGTTTTTCCTCATACCATTATTATTGTGTTTTTCTTTGTGACAAAGGAACGACTCTGTCACAAAGAAATAGGTGTTATTTCAGTGCTTCGCGCATTGGAGAAACATTAAAACGTTTAGCTAATGCAATGAGATTTTCGGTAGAGATAGTCTGCTTTTTTCCCCCCATAGAGAGCACTTTAACCAGAATTTCAGCTGATTTTTCAGCGGTATCAATTAAGCCAAATGCATCATCAAGGGTCGGGCCTGAGCCAAAAATGCCATGGAATGGCCATAAAACCAGCCCATGTTTTTCCATTTGTCGTGCTGTTTCAAGCCCAATGCCATCTGTTCCGGGTACCATCCAAGGGAAAACGCCAATACCATCTGGGAATACAACTAAACATTCGGTGCTCATTTCCCAAAGTTGACGTGTGATCGTGGCACTATCGAGCGGTAGTACGTAGCTAAGGGCAATTAAGTTTGTCGCATGGCAATGCATAATGACGCGATTTTGCCCTTGAGTAACTTTTAAGCGTGTAATATGTGACTGAAAATGGGCTGCAAATTCAGAAGTAGGAACGCCACCATTAATCAATCCCCAAATAATGTGATAACCCTGACCTTCTTCATCAATTTTTACTAATCCCAAGGTATCTTCGGGATCTAGTGCTACGTTGCGAAAAAACTTACCTGATCCTGTCACGATAAAATATTGATTTGCTAATTCTTTAACGGGTTCTGTGACTTCGATATAACGTGGTGTTGAATAAAAGTCTCCTTGATAAGGTAAAACTTCCTCAGGTGTTAAACGTAAGCTGACATTCCCGCCATTACGTTCATCCCAGCCTTTTAACCACATATCACTGGTCGCTTTGATCATGCCTTGCACAAAACAAGATGTGAGAATTTTTTGCATGGTGATCACCTTATCTTTTTGATAAAACACTATTTTCATAATGACGAACTTCTTGTAACCACTTATCACCAACAGGAACATTTTGGCGTTCACAATATTCGTCCCAAACCGCTTGCCAAGGCAGTGCTTTTTGTTCTTCCAATAAGGCTAGGCGAGCTGTGAAATCACCATCAATTTCTAATTGTCGTAACATTGGCGTTGGTTCGAGTAAGGCTCGTAACAATGCTTTTTTCATATTACGTGTACCAATAACCCAAGCAGCGATACGGTTAATAGAAGCATCAAAGAAATCGAGACCGATATGAACACGGTTTTGTAAGTTATGTCTGATGATTTCATTTGCGATCGCCTGAGTTTCATCATCAAGTAAAATAACGTGGTCGCTATCCCAACGAACAGGGCGACTCACATGGAGAAGTAAGCGTTCAACGTAAGGCATCACCGCAGAAATTTTGTCTGAAATAACTTCTGTTGGGTGAAAATGCCCTGCATCTAAACAAAGTGCGGTTTGACGAGTAATGGCGTAGCCAAGGTAAAACTCACTAGAGCCTGCGGTATAAGATTCAGCGCCAATACCAAATAATTTACTTTCGACAGCATCAATATGATGTTTAGTGGAGAGTTTCTCGCTAATCGCTTCATCAAGCGCTTCAACAAGACGTTGTCTTGGGGCGTAGCGATCGATAGGAGTGTCTTTCATACCATCAGGTATCCAGATGTTCATCACCGAAGCCGTATTTAGTGACTCGCCAAAATAGGCTGATATGCGACGGCATGCTTTGGTATGACCAATCCAGTAATCGCGGATCTCTTTATTGGCGTGCGTTAATGTAGCTTCAAGGCTTAAAGGATGAGAGAAAAACGAAGGATTAAAGTCGAGCCCAATGTTTTGTTGTTTTGCCCATTCAACCCAATTAGCAAAATGCACAGGTTTGATTTCATTGCGTTCAACAGGTGTATCGGATTCTAAATAAAGGGCATGAAGATTAACTCTTTTTGAGCCAGGAATAAGGCTCATTGCTTTTTCCATATCCGCACGTAGTTCCGTAGCATTACGCGCTTTACCCGGATAGTTCCCCGTTGCTTGAATGCCGCCAGTTAATGCGGTATTTGAAGGTTCAAATCCTGAGACGTCATCACCTTGCCAGCAATGAATAGACACAGGTAATACATCCATTGCCTGAATAGCTTTTTCTGTATCAACACCTATCTGTGAAAAACGTTGTTTGGCAAGTTGATAGCTCTCTTTAATGTTAGACATAGCACTTTCCTTATCCGTCAATCGCGTATAAAAATATTTAGTGTTTAATTTCAATAAGTTGTAAAAATGATTGCCACGTATTTTTGTTTAGTGGCGCTTGGGGCATAAACGTGGTGTGAGTGGTGTTTTGGCTTATTAAGTGGCGAAAATGGCTGATATCTTCAATCTCATTTAGCGCAATGAGTTGTAAGCCCACATTACCTAATGTTGATGCTTCGATAGGGCCCGTAATAACGGGAATTCCACAGGTGTTGGCGCAAAGTTGGTTAAGCAGCGCATTTTGACTACCGCCCCCAACGATATGTAATTGTGTTAGTTGTGTAAAATTAAGTGATTGTAATTCAAGGAAAACATAGCGATAAAGTAGCGCTAAGCTGTCAAAAATACATCGTGACAATTGTGCTGGTGTGTTAGGAACAGATTTTCCCTGTTGTTGGCAATAGTCTTGGATTGCTTTACTCATTGAATCTGGATTGAGAAAGCATTCATCATTGGGATTAATTAAGTAAGTAAAAGGTGTGATGTGTTCGACATCATTAATTAATGCAGCAATATCAGTAATGTTGTGTTCTTTACAAATAGACTGAAATAACCATAGCCCCATAATATTTTTAAGAACACGATAACGACCTTCAACACCTCCTTCATTAGTGATATTTGCATGCAATGATTGGGTTGAAACACAAGGTGTGAAGCGTTCAATTCCCATTAGAGACCATGTTCCTGAACTTAAATAAGCGCACTGTTGATTTTTTAACGGTGTAGCAATTACTGCACTCGCCGTATCATGACTGGCAACGGAAATAACAGGAATTGCCTCGTTTTTACTATTTTTCCAATAACCAATCGTATTTCCGGGTTGTTTAATGGGCATAAACCAATGATGAGGAAGTTGCAGATAATCAAGCAGTGCTTTATTCCAATCTCCTGTGTTTATATCGATTAATTGTGATGTGGTGGCATTTGTATATTCACAATTAAGCTTGCCAGTTAAACGGTAAGCCAGGTAATCGGGGATCATCACAAAATGTGCCACACTCTCTAGCCATGGCGGGGTTTCAAGTTGCATAGCTTTTAGTTGATAGAGAGTATTAAAAGGAAGGAATTGAATACCAGTTTGTTGATAGATCCATTCAGCACTGAGATCGCTTTGTACTTGTTGCATCACATTTTCAGTGCGTTTATCACGATAAGAATAACTTAGACCAATACGCTCTCCTTGTGCGTTTAGTAGCACATAATCAACGCCCCAAGTATCAATACCAATGCTGCTTATAACAATATTTTGCTGTTCTATTAAAGATAAGCCTGTACGGATATGATGCTCTAATAAATCCAGATCCCAACAAGTATGACTTTCATTCATAGCAAAACGATTAGTAAAGCGGTGAATTTCAGTCAGTGATAATTGCTGATGGACTTTATCAAAACTGGCTAACATGACGCGACCACTTGAAGCACCAAGATCGATAGCAACGGTGTAGCAGATACTCATAGTCTAAATTCCTGTGATATAGAAATTGAAACTATCTTAAGAAGCGGGCAAAAATGATGCGTTAAACATTCTGCCAATAAACTGAAAAGTTGGCAGAATAACCAAAGTCGACGTGATGTTATTCACAATTTCATTAATCAGATTTCAAACAGATCCGTTATGGCTTTTTTATAATGTGATTCATTTCACACCATCATGACAAATAGGATTGAAATATAATTTCATTGGATGTAATTTTAATTGAAATTTAGTTTCATAAGGTTGTTGTGATGAAAGAAGATGCATTGAGCCAATGTCTTAAAAATGAAAGTAACCAAGAAACAACCCAATTTTCAGAGTTAAGTGCATTGGAATTGGTCACATTAATCAATAGTGCAGATATGACGGTTGCAAATGCAGTCAAAAAAGAATTACCCGCTATTGCCAATGCGGTAGAAAAAATCACTGAACGTTTACAAAAAGGTGGGCGTATATTTTATGTCGGTGCAGGAACGAGTGGCCGATTAGCTGTATTAGACAGTGCCGAATGTCCGCCAACTTTTGGTGTACCTTCTACATTAGTGCAGGCAATTATTGCAGGTGGTCATGATGCAATGTTAAAAGCGGTTGAAAATATTGAAGATAGCCAAGAAGCGGCAATTGAAGAGCTTCAACGTCGTCATGTCAGTGATAAAGATGTTGTTATTGGTATTGCCGCAAGCGGTCGAACTCCCTTTACGGTTGCAGCGTTGCAATATGGTAAGAAACTAAAGGCGTTGACTATCTCTATTACCACGCGTGGCAAAAGTATGATGAGTGAAATTGCTGACTTATCTATTGCGCCAGATGTGGGCGCAGAGGTATTAACAGGCTCTACAAGAATGAAAAGCGGCACGGCTCAAAAAATGATTTTGGGTATGTTAAGCACCAGCGTAATGACTAAGCTTGGAAAAGTGCATAAAAACCTGATGGTGGATGTGATCGCGAGTAATGAGAAATTACAACGTCGTGCTGAAGGTATTGTCAGCGAAGTGTGCGGAATTTCTAATGAAAGAGCCAGAACGCTGTTACAAATGGTTAATTATCATCCTAGAAAAGCCATTTTAATGTATGAACTTCACTTGAGTGTGGAGAAAGTTGATCAAATTACACAGCAATATCCTAATCGTTCGCTACAACAGCAACTTGCCTTATTTAATTAATAACAATATGAGTAAATACTCTGAACTTTAGCAGGCACACATATGGCTAATAAAATAGAACACCTCGACACGTTAGCAATAGAAATAGAAAAACACGCTGGTGGGTTTCAAAATGTGGCAACCCTAACACATTGTATGACTCGCATTCGATTGATTTTAAAAGATAGTTCACTATTTAATGCTGATGCTTTAAAACAAGTCGAAGGCGTTAAAGGTGTTGTATTTAATGGCGAACAGCATCAAGTGATTGTCGGAATGGGAACCGCCGCAAAAGTTTATTCTATTATGAATAAACGTATGCAAAATAGTTCAGCAAGTAGTGAAGATAAGCCTGCGTCAACACCAGTGAAAAAAGGCTTCTCGATACGCCGCATGTTAAATACATTAGCGGCTATTTTTGTTCCGACAATTCCTGCTTTAATTGGCTGCGGTTTGATTATGGGGCTAATTAATATTATCCGTTTAGTCGCACCGGGCTTAGTTGAGCAATTCCCTGAGCTATTTAAATTATTCAAATTAATTGGTAGTACGGTATTTGCCTATCTTTCTATTATGATTGGGATAAATACAGCTAAAGAGTTGGGAGCGTCAACTTCGATTGGTGCGGTAATGGCGGGGTTATTAGCCATGCCGGGGCTTGCTGATATCACTTTATTTGGCGAGAAATTACAGCCAAACAGTGGCGGGATTTTTGCGGTATTAATGGTGGTGGTGTTCTCTTCAAAACTAGAATTATGGTTTCGTAGCATCGTTAAAGAGAGTCTTGATCTTATCTTAACGCCGTTTGTGACGATTTTAGTCTCTTCACTGGTGGCAATTATGATATTCCAACCTATTGGCCATTATCTTAATCAGTTATTAGCGCAAGGCGTATCATTATCACTATTAAATCAAGGTGGTGGTGCGGTAGTTACTGGGGCTGCCTTAGGAGGAAGTTTCTTATTTTTACTCTTAACAGGATTACATCAAGGGTTAATTCCTATTCATACCGAAATCTTAAATACTTTTGGTTTAAATTACCTATTCCCTATTTTAGCGATGGGCGGAATGGGACAAGTAGGCTCTTGTTTTTGGGTTTATCTACGTACTAAAAATCAACGTTTAAAGAAAACATTAATGGGCGCATTACCTGTGGGTATTTTCGGTGTCGGTGAGCCGCTATTATTTGGTGTTTCTCTTCCATTAGGAAAACCTTTTGTGGCGGGATGTATTGGTGGTGCTGCGGGTGGCGCATTAATGGCATATTTCCAAGTTGGGATCATTATTCCATTTGGTACAGCTGGGTTATCATTAATTCCGTTAGTCGGTGATGGTCAAATTATTAAGTTCTTGATTGCAGTATTAGGTGCATGGATTGTCGGTTTTATTGCCAGTATGCTAATGGGATTTACTGATCCAGAGAAATAAGTCAGAAATAAAAAGGATAACAGAATGTCGACACTGACCAAAAAGCTTGAAAGTTTGCTAATACAGGGCAAAGGTACAGAACAACGTATTGCTCATTATCTATTAGAAAATAGTGAGAATATTGCCAGTATGAATGCGGCTGAATTGGCACTTAAAGCCGGTGTAAGCAGTGCTTCTGTTATCCGTTTCTCTCGTCAAATGGGATATCGTGGTTATCCTGAATTTAAAATTGATTACCTTTCAGAAGAAAAGCAACAAAAAAGCAGTGGCGATATTCTCTATGGTAATTTAGCGAAAACAGATCCAACAGAATTAATTATTTCAAAAACAGGCCATCTATTTACTAGTGCTATTCAGGACTCATTGGCTTTGTTAGATCCTAATTGTATTGATCTGCTGGCTGAAAAAATGGTCTCAGCTAAACGCATTGTCCTGTTTGGTATTGGCGCCTCTGCGATCGTAGCAAGTGATATTTTTCATAAGCTTATTCGCGTGAATAAAAACGCCTTATTTAGTTCGGATCTTCATGCTCAATTGGCTTATTCTGCCAATTTATCAGTTGATGACTTTGCTATCGCGGTTACCGCACGAGGCAATACTGCTGATATTAATCGTATGTTGAAATCAGCAAAAGATGAAGGCTGTTTAACGGTGGCATTAACCCGTTTTGGGCAAGATGAAGCGACGCGATTATCTGATTATACGTTGCCTTATTTCTATGACGAACAGCACTCTCAATTGGGTGTCATCACGCCACAAGTTTTACAAATGGTGGCTTTTGATGTGTTATTTTTTAAATATATGACACTGGCGAGTGAGTCAGCAGAAAAAGCCTTATTAAAAGGACGAAAAGCTGTCATGCAAGGAAATCAATAATGTTACTTATCACCACATTAGCGGTAGGTGCTGCTATTGGTTTAATTATTAGCACAACGGGCGTGGGTGGCGGTGTTATTGTTTTACCTGTATTGACGTATTTTTTTGGTATGAATGCATTAATGGCTGTGGCGACTGCAAATTTATTATCTATGTTGATGAAAGTCACCTCGTCTTATATGCATTTTCGCCTTGGTAATATTCCTTTTAAAAGAGCAATGATTGTATTAGGAATAATGCTACCAAGTACCTTTTTGGCTAGTGTTTTGGTTAATTATTTAGGTTCATTAGAGCAGTATCAGCAACAAGTAGAGTGGGGAATTAATGCGCTTGTGGTGGGTGCGATTGTTTTTTCTCTCTTTCTCTTTATACAGAGAATGTTTTTCTCATTACCTCCCGTTGTGGTTGAAAATACAAAGCTAGCGCCTTTAAATATTAAAGCACTTTTACTTCCTGCGGTTATGGCTGGGGTTATTTTAGGTGCAACTGGTGTAGGGGGCGGTGTAGTTGTATTACCGTTATTGCTACGTTATGCAAATCTCTCTATTAAGCAGGCCATTGGTACTTCTATATTTACCACAACATTGTTATCGGGATCTTCTGCACTGGCTTATATGCAAGACGGGCATACGGATATTCATTTAGCACTTTTGTTATTTTTAGGCTCGTTGATCTCTATTCCGCTGTCTAAATGGTTGCTGATAAGAATGCCTGATAGGGTGTTTCAGTATGCGACTTTAATTTTAATTATTTGTAGTGCTGTAATGATGCTAGCTAAATTATTTTAATGTTAAATTACATCAATAATATTAACATTTATAAAATATAATAAATAATAACAAAATAAAGTCTAATGGTTTTTCTTGGTTTATTTTATATTATCTTGCTAATTTAATTGAGATAGTCTTCTAATATAAATTTTATTCTCCATGTAATATATGTGTGTTAATGAAATGTTTGATTTATTATTTGTTTTTAATGAGATATGATTTTAGTCATAAATAGATAATTGAGATGATAATCACATTAATGTTAATTCCTATATGTTTCACTGTAACCCTCATTTAATACCTATAGATGAAGGTACTAGTATTATGGAAAATAATAATAGGAAAACACCTCATATTAGACGTATTGCCCACATTATGATGTATAAACAACGTCAATGTTTTCATTTCTCCGTTTTTAACGGGTAAGCCCTCTATTCATACAATTAAAATATAAAGCATATTTCCTAATAACGGGTGTTATTGGGGAAGCCTCTATTTTTTATAAATAACAAATCATTTTTAACTCTATTATTATCAGAATAATTAGGAGATAGGATTATTATGTCTATTAATATTAAAGGTAGAAGTTTTTTAAAATTACTCGACTTTTCATCAGCTGAAATTCAATATTTATTAAAGCTTTCTAAACATTTTAAATCATTAAAAATGGCGGGTATGCCTCATCGCTCTTTAGAAGGTAAAAATATCGTTTTATTATTTGAAAAAACCTCAACACGCACACGTTGTGCCTTTGAAGTTGCGGGTTATGATTTAGGAATGGGGGTGACTTACCTTGATCCTGGCTCATCACAAATGGGGAAAAAAGAGTCTATTGAAGATACTGCGCGTGTGTTAGGGCGTTTCTATGATGGTATTGAATATCGTGGATTTGATCAGTCATTAGTTGAAGAATTGGCAGCGAAATCAGGAGTACCTGTATGGAATGGCCTTACCGATAAATTCCATCCAACTCAAATGTTGGCGGATATGCTAACAGTTGAAGAAAATTTTGGTCATTTAAAAGGGCTTAAACTGACTTTCTTTGGTGATGCTCGCAATAACGTTGCTAACTCTTTAATGGTAGTTTGTGCGAAATTAGGCTTACATTTTACCGCATGTGGGCCAGCATCTTTAATGCCAGAAGAACAACTAGTGAAAGAATGTCGTGCAATCGCGGCAGAAAACGAAGGTTCTATCACGTTAACCGAAGATATTGAAAAAGGAGCAAAAGACGCGGATGTTCTCTATACCGATATTTGGGTTTCAATGGGTGAGCCAGATAGTGTATGGGGTGAGCGTATTCGTTTATTAAAATCCTATCAAGTTAATGGATCTATGATGAAAATGGCAAATCCTCACGCTATTTTCTTACACTGTTTACCTTCATTCCATGACCGCTTAACAACTATTGGTGAAGATATTTATCAAAAATTTGGCTTGAGTGAAATGGAAGTGGCAGACGATGTTTTTGAGTCTCGCCAATCAAAAGTTTTCGATCAAGCTGAAAACCGTATGCATACCATTAAAGCCGTTATGTTCGCGACTTTGAGCTAAAGCAAGGAGTTAACAATGCCTAAAAAGGTATTTATTGCTTTAGGGGGAAATGCACTGGGCAGTACGCCACTAGAGCAAAAACAGATAGTACGAAAAACCGCAAAGCCGATTGTAGATTTGGTTGAGAAAGGCTACCAAGTCATTATTGGTCATGGAAATGGTCCGCAAGTTGGGATGATCAATTTAGCTATGGATTATGCATCGCAACAGAATATTGGCACGCCTTATATGCCATTTGCTGAATGTGGTGCCATGAGCCAAGGCTATATCGGCTATCATCTACAACAGGCGATTAATGACGAGTTATGTACGAGAAATCTGAATAAAGATCATGGCTGTGCGACCATTGTGACGCAAGTAGTTGTTGATAAAAACGATCCTGCTTTTTTATCACCCACAAAACCCATTGGCGCGTTTTATACTCAACAGCAAGCTGAGGCTATCCAAAAAGAGCATGGTTTCCACTTTATGGAAGATGCAGGGCGTGGATATCGTCGAGTTATTCCATCACCCAAACCGTTAGAAATTGTAGAATCACCGATTATTAAACAGTTAGTTGAACGCAATATTGTGGTGATCACGGTTGGCGGAGGTGGTATTCCCGTTATTCGAAAAGGAGAGTTATTAGAAGGTATTGATGCTGTTATTGATAAAGATAACTCCAGTGCTAAATTAGCTGTCGAATTAAAATCAGATATTTTATTAATATTAACGGCTGTTGATAAAGTGGCAATTAATTTTAATAAACCAGAGCAAATGAATTTAGATAAATTAACACTCTCTCAAGCACAAGAATATATTTCTCAAGGACAATTTGCTAAAGGAAGTATGTTACCTAAAGTTGAAGCTTGTCTTAATTTTCTAAAAGAAAGTCACAAGGATGCTCAAGCAATTATTACTTCTTTAGATAATGCATTATCTGCTTTAGAAGGAAAAACAGGCACAACAATTATCTTTAATTAATATTGTTTTTATTATTCCAAATTTAATTCTAAAAATAAACACTGCCAGTTAGATATTATTTCTACTGGCAGAGTTACCTCTTATTTAAGTCGAGGGCGCTTATGAAACTTAAAAAGTTTGCGTTTCCGACCGCATTTACTATTTTATTTGCAATTACAGTAATTGTGGTTGGCTTAACGTGGATTATTCCAGCTGGCGAATATCAACGATTAAGTTATAACTCAACAGAGCCATCATTAGTGGTTGCGAAAATAGATGGTTCTCATGAAGTATTACCTGCAACTCAAGCGACATTAAATGATTTAAATGTCTCTATTGAAATTAATAAATTTACTGATGGAACAATTAAAAAACCGATAGCGATACCTGGAACCTATGAACGCGTAGCACAGCAACCCAAAGGGATAATGGATATTACCGAAAGTATGGTGAAAGGGACGATAGAGGGGGCTGATGTTATTGTTTTCATTCTTGTTTTGGGGGGGCTTATTGGGGTTGTTAATAAAACTGGTGCATTCAATGCGGGCTTAACAGCACTGGCAAATCGAACCAAAGGTAAAGAGTTTTTAGTGGTATTTGGTGTCACGATTATATTATCCATAGGCGGGACAAGTTGTGGGATTGAAGAAGAAGCCGTTGCCTTTTATCCCATATTAGTCCCTATATTCTTAATATTGGGTTATGACGCTATTGTGTGTGTCGGGGCTATTTTTCTAGCTTCTTCAATGGGGGCTGGATTTTCAACAGTTAATCCATTCTCTGTGGTCATTGCCTCAAATGCATCAGGAATAAGTTTTATTGAAGGGATCGGCTTTCGTACTATTGGCTTAGTGATTGGTACGATTGGCGTTTTGGTTTATTTATACTGGTATTGTAAAAAAATTAAAAAAGATCCTGCTTTTTCTTATAATTATGAGAATGCCGAAAGTTTTAAACAACGTTTTTTAAGTAATTACGATCCAAACGAAATATTAGAATTTTCATGGCGTCGTAAAGTGATCCTCTGCTTATTTGTTGCCGCTTTTCCTATTATGGTTTGGGGCGTCATGGATATGGGCTGGTGGTTTCCACAAATGGCTGCTCTCTTTTTAGCCATTGCCATCATCATTATTTTTCTCTCTGGATTAAAAGAAAAAACGGCCATTGATGGATTTATTCATGGGGCATCTGAGTTAGTAGGCGTTTCATTAATTATTGGTTTAGCGCGAGGTGTTAACCTTGTGATGGAACAAGGTAAAATTGCCGATACTATCCTTGAGTTTATGTCTCATATGGTTGCAGGAATGCCACCAAGCTTGTTCTTATTAGCACAGCTCGTTGTTTTTATTTGTTTAGGTTTTATTGTTCCTTCCTCTTCTGGCCTTGCGGTTTTAGCGATGCCAATTATGGCGCCATTAGCAGACGCAGTCGGTGTTCCTCGTTATATGGTGGTATCAGCATATAACTGGGGGCAATATATTATGTTGTTCTTAGCGCCTACCGGACTGGTGTTAGCGACCTTGCAAATGTTAGATATCTCCTATAACAAATGGCTTAAATTTATTATGCCGATGGTGGTATTTATGTTTGTACTTTCGGCAACATTACTCTTGGTTCAAGTTGCGTTTTTATAAAATTGAGTGGGTGTGTTTACGCAGATAAAAGGATTTTTGGTTATTCTGTAATATGAAATTAATCTGGTTTTTTGTGCTGTTATCGTCATTATTTTTTGATTTTCATTAGAAGTGATCTAGCTCTCGTTTTTAGTGGTGATAAAAAATAAACCGAAAAAAAAGGTTGTTAATTTGTAGAAGTTATGTTTTTTTAAATACAGATAACACGTAAACACATCATTAAATTAATTGATAGGTAACCCATGATCATCACTACTCTACTACAAAGCCTACGACTAACAGCGCACATCGCGGCTGTGGTTGTCGTGCGTGTGGTGGTGGTCGTCGGCAAAGCGCCGTAACGGGTCCGAATCAACACAGTTTCGAAACCCCGCCGGCGCACTAACCGGGCGGGGTTTTTCATTTCTACCTGCCCATCAAGTCCGGCTTAAAACAAAGGACAGATAAAAATGGGTGATCAACAAGAAAACGCCACAACAAGTAGAACGTTTACTGGCGCACAATTAATCGTTTATTTACTGGAACGACAAGGCATTACGACCGTTGCGGGTATTCCTGGTGGGGCTGCGCTTCCGTTGTATGACGCATTGAGCCAAAGTAAATCTATTCGACATATCTTAACTCGCCATGAACAAGGTGCTGGTTTTATTGCACAAGGGATTGCCCGTGCAAATGGTAAACCTGCTGTTTGTATTGCTTCGAGTGGGCCGGGTGCGACAAATTTAGTAACAGCAATTGCCGATGCTAAGCTTGATTCTATTCCTTTAGTTTGTATTACAGGTCAGGTATCTTCAGCGATGATTGGAACTGATGCTTTCCAAGAAGTTGATACTTACGGCATGTCTATTCCCATTACTAAACATAACTATTTAGTTCGTGATATTGCTGAGTTACCTGAAATTATTTGTGATGCGTTTCGTTTAGCAATGTCAGGAAGACCGGGGCCTGTTTGGGTTGACGTACCAAAAGATATTCAACAAGCCAAAATTACATTAGAAGCGTTACCGCCTATTCCACAAAAAGATCCTGTTCCCGCGTTTAATACTGATTTAGTGATACAAGCGGCGCAAATGATTAATCAGGCTAAAAACCCTGTTTTATATTTAGGTGGGGGGATCATTAGCTCTGAAGCATGTAAAGAAGCAATTGAATTAGCAGAGAAAAATAATCTGCCAACAACCATGACCTTAATGGGGTTAGGATTAATGCCACCTTCGCATCCACTGTATTTGGGAATGTTGGGTATGCATGCGACTCGTAGTACCAATTTTATTTTGGAAGAAGCGGATCTGTTGATTGTATTAGGGGCTAGATTTGACGATCGTGCCATTGGTAAAGCCGAGAAGTTTTGCCCTAATGCTAAAATTATTCATGTTGATATCGATCGCGCTGAAATTAGTAAGATCAAACGCCCTGATATTGCGATCCACGCCGATGCGAAATCCGTATTATCACTGTTATTACCATTGATTAATACAAACAAGCGTAATGAATGGATAGAACGTGTTACGACACTGAAACAAGAATATCCATTAGAAATGAAAAACTCTGAAAATATTCTGAGTGGTTACGGTATTGTATTGGCGGCCGCAAATTGCGTAGATGATGATGCCATTATTACGACTGACGTAGGGCAACACCAAATGTGGGTAGCGCAAGCGTATCCGTTAAATCGACCTCGACAATGGTTAACGTCTGGTGGTTTAGGTACGATGGGCTTCGGTTTACCTGCTGCAATTGGTGCCGCATTAGCTGAGCCAGGTAAGAAAATCCTCTGCTTCTCAGGGGATGGCAGTATTATGATGAATATTCAAGAACTTGCCACTGCGGCTGAACACCAATTAGATATCAAAATTATTTTGATTAATAATCAGGCATTAGGATTAGTGCATCAGCAACAAACACTGTTTTTTGAAGAGCGCATTTATGCGGCGGCTTACCCTTACCAAACAGATTTTATCCGTATTGCACAAGGTTTTGGTTTAGATACCTGTGACTTAAATCAAGAAGCAGATCCCGCCAGTGCATTGCAAGCTGCTATTGAAAAACCAGGCCCTTGCTTAATTCACGTTATGATTGATATCCACGAAAAAGTATTCCCGATGGTTCCACCTGGGGCTGCAAATATTGAGATGATAGGAGCTTAATTTATGTCAAACCAATCACAACCTATCGCGCTGGAATTGATTGTTCGCAACCATCCCGGTGTTATGACCCATATTTGTGGTCTATTTGCTCGTCGCGCATTTAACGTCGATGGCATTTTGTGTTTACCAATGAAAAATAGCGATAAAAGCCGGATTTGGCTATTAGTGCAAAAAGATGATCGCCTAATGCAGATGGTGAGTCAGGTAGAAAAGCTTGAAGACGTAAAAGAAGTGAGATTCAGCGATGACTTACGTGTTTTTGAGCAAATGGAAAGTTATTTAAATTAATGTAGATTGGCTCTCTCTTTATCATTAAGAGCGAGCCAATATAGTGCTTAAGGGCGATGATGGTAATGCTGTTGATTTGGGCTAGACATAATTACAGAGGCGCGCAAATGGCCTTCTACACAAATATAAGAGTGGGGCGCATTACCATGAAAAGCATAAAAATCACCAGTTTCTAATAAAACCGTTTCGTCGTTATCAAAACGCATCATTAATTTACCAGAATAGACCATGATGTGTTCTTGAGTACCATCAGCGTGAGCAGGGCTATTAATAATCGCGCCATGCTTCATCTCGATATGCCAAATCTCAGTAATATTGCCGATACCAATACGGAATTTAAACTCTTGGGCATAATCACCCACGATAGGTTTATGTCGTTCTAAGCGAGGGTACTCTTCGCGTGTAAAACTAAATAAATCTCCCAAAGGAAAGCCAAGGGCTATCGCGATAGCCTCTAAGGTATCGATTCTAGGATTAGAATCACCGGATTCTAATTTTGACAATGCTGCCTTGGATATTCCTGACTTTCTTGATAACTCATTAAGTGACAAGTTTCGAGATTGTCTTAATTGTTTAACTTTATTACCAAGGTATTCATTTGTTTTTTTAGGAGGTTGTGGGTTCATTGCCAATTTAAAATATCGTTAGTTTAAAAGTGTCATTCCGATTAGATAATAACACTAATTAACCGTATTCGGAAAAATGAGGTTCTGTTTCTGCTGTATTTTGTGAATAGTCTTACGATCACTGTTCGATTTTTACTAGTTACGCTAATATCTTTGCATAAATGATAACTATTCAAGGTTTTTTATGATGGAATTGCTCAGTTGGGCTGATATTTTTATTTGTCTATTCACCTTATTTTTTGCTTACGTGATTTTTGGTATGGCAGGATTTGGATCAGCATTAATTGCAGGGCCAGTCTTGGCGCTTTATTTACCATTGCCAATGATAGTTCCTTTATTGGCACTAATCGATTTAAGCGCAGCTATAGTGAATGTCGCAAGGGATGGTAAGCAGGCTGATTTTAAAGAGATCCGTTATCTTATCCCGCTTATTATTATTGGTAGCCTTGTTGGGGCAACAATTTTATTAACCACACGTCCTGATTTACTCTCTCTTCTTTTAGGTCTATTTGCTGCTTGTTATGCAATTTATGCACTGTTTTGGAAAAAACAAGAAAGCCAATTTTCTCAACGCTTAGTTTATCCTTTTGGATTAATCGGCGGTGTATTTAGCGCGTTGTTTGGTAGTGGGGGATTTTTATATGCGATTTACTTGTCAGGCAGAATTGCAGACAAAAATAAGTTTCGCATTACACAAACAACGTTGATCGGTTTTAGCACATTAACTCGAGTGGTGATTTTTTTATTTGCAGGAATTTATTGGCAATTAGATATTCTTAAATTAGCTGTTATTTTCTTACCAGCCATGTTTGCAGGTGTTTGGTTAGGGCGAAATTTAACATTACGTATGTCGAAAGCACGATTTATGAGTGTGATTTATACTATTGTATTGATATCTGGTGCTGTGCTTATTTACCGTTATTTTTCTTAAGCGTTGTAAGATAAATGACGGCGAAGTGAGAATATTGTGAAAGGCAAAGATCTTCGTGAGTCAAATGGAGATCTTTCTCTGATTAATGTTGTTTTTTAAGCATGTTTATCTATTTCTTATCCCCTATAATACAACAATATTTTATTTAACCCCCTTTCTTTTATTACAGAGGTTTCTGTTATTCACAGAAACAAAATAACATGTCACATCAAAATTATCGCCAATCTGAAATTTTTGCGATAACAACTATCACGGTAAGCATTGGCGTTATCGGGATTGTTATCGGATTAACTATTCCCATGGTTGCACTACGTCTTAATTTAGCGGGTATTAGCGAATCTATCATCGGACTTATTTCTGCCGCGCCAGCTATTGGGATGTTAATTATTTCACCTTTTGCTCGGCGTATTGTGCAATGGATTGGTAAACGCTTTGCGATGCTTTTAGCAACCATTATTTCTGCAATCAGTTTATTACCCTTAATGGGAAGCTTACCGCTAGAGTTGTTATTTCCTTTACGACTTATCACTGGTATTGCCAGTGGTGTGATGATTTGTTTAGGAGAGACGTGGATTAATGAGCTTTCACCAGATAATAAACGTGGGCGAATTTTAGCGGTATATACTACGGTATTTACTATCAGCCAGTTATTAGGGCCTTCAATTATTGCGCTTTATGGCGTCGCAGATAAAACACCTATTTTAATTAGTGTCTTTATTCATATTATCTCTATTGCCCTGTTTTTAATGATGGATCAGAAAACAGGAGATAAATTACCAAAAGATACGCAAGAGCCGAATTTTTCTATTATTCGTTTTGTTAAAGTTGCACCCGCAATCTGCGGCGGTATTGTTTTCTTTGCTTTTTTTGATGGTACCGTACTTTCTATGTTTCCTATTTATGGCCTAAGTATGGGACATACTGAAGCTATTGCAGCCATGATGATAAGTGCTATTTTAGCCGGTGACGCCATTATGCAAATGCCATTTGGCTGGCTTGCTGATCATATGAACAGAACGCGGTTATATCGAATTTGTGGTGTGGTGACTTTACTCGCAAGCTTATTATTACCGATCACGATGTCTCATACATTTTTGATTTGGCCTCTATTACTGGTGCTGGGGGCAACAGCGGGTGCGATATACACCATTGCATTAGTACAAATAGGGCAATATTTCTCAGGTAATGATCTGATGGTTGCAAATGCGTCTGCGGCGATGTTATGGGGAATTGGTAATTTGTCTGGGCCTTTGCTGGCTGGCGCGTTGTCAGAAATTTCTTCATCTTCACTACCATTTTTATTGGTTGCCATGACTGGCTTATTCTTAATATCAACGATGGAACGTTGGAATCTAGGCGTTGAAGCACTCAATAGTAGTAGTAGCTCATCTTAATATCATTCCTCTTCTATCGTATTCCATTTAGGGTGTTAGGAGTGCGATAGAGGAAATCTCTTTTTTCTTCATTTCTAAATATTTAACTTTATCTTATTGTTTTTTATAAATGATTATAATTATATTTCGTAATTGTACTTATTTTAAAATTTATTAAGAATAATCTAGAAATGCCTATATTGAACAGAAAGTCGTTTGCTAAAACAACACTTATTCATCTAACGTTAGAAGTAGAAGACGACATTATCTTCAGATAAAAATAACGAATACTGCAAACCATTGATCGCCACACATAGGGAACGAGCGGTATTATTTATCTAAGTAACTGATTAATAATGGATAAATATACCTATTTATTATCTTATTTGAAGTGAATTCAATAAAAACAATTAATTAAGATATTTTCATTTCACTTAATACTATTGTTTTAGGAAGTAATGAATGCCGGAATATTTTATTCATAGACGAAGAGATGAAGATAAAGGAAAAACGACAGCAGGAGGTCAGGTAACTCCTGTTTCTGTTTCCATAGCGTCAGCTAAACTTTTCATGGAAGCGCGTTCACTATCCTATGCGTCACCTAAATCCATCATATTACCTAAGCCTATCTTTAAACCTACCCCCGTGCCTTATCAAGGTGTCCTCAATGCCGTTAAAGATATTGCGATTGCCTCTCGATGGGGGGTTTTAGGCTTACTTTTTCACTCTGAGCCTGCTGGAGATCCAAACGAAGACCAACTATTCATCAGTAGAATGATAAATTCGCCCCTTTTAGTCGGCGGTTTTTCTCGATCACCTCAGACAGTCAAAGGACAAAATTATACGGAAGAAGCCACTTTACGGCAGCTTGCTCATAAAAAAAGCACCGTCATCACGGGCGTTCGATTCAGGATTGTTGATGATGAAAGTACAGGATATGCCACCAAGGTCGCTGGGTATGTTGTCAATGAAGCCAGCGGACTCAATCATGTCAGAGTCCGATTTGCTGAGCGTCATGAAGATGGCACAGCAACATTCTTAGATCCTGATATTGAAGGAACATTTCATTGGGACATGGTAGGGAATACCGCAGAATATATCCCCTCAAACACCAGTGATGCTTTTCATGCCGTTAAGTTTAGTTTGGATAATGGACGACAAGAAACGCTTATTCATGATGGGGGTGAGTTTGGCTATACAACGCCCCCACTCCCGTTACCTGAACCTCAAGAAATTTGGCGCTTACCGAACCCTATTCCTGAACAATCGCTGAATGCGCCTCCTGGTTTTCCTGAAGAACGACAAGAAGGTTGGGTCGAAACCTTTCCCTTGGAAGAAGACGATTTTAATGATTTTATTATTGTCGACCCTTGGGGGGAAGTGCCCGCCATTTATGTCTATTTTCAAAAAAGAATCGTGAATTTTTTAGAAGTCGACTATTACGGAAATTTAAAAAAACTCTCTAAAGGGGGAATTTATGAAGTTGACCATATTCCGTCAAAAGCCGCAGTCGAAATTTATTTAAGAAATATAGATTCAGAAATAAGTGATACTCAATTAGATATAGCATTAGATAACGTGGCATCCGTTGCTATCCCTAAATCCGTACACCAAAAATGCAGTGAAACCTACGGTGGCAGAAATAATACTTGGGTTGAATTAAACGATGACACAAAACTGCGTCGAAAAGAGTATGACGGTCAGGATTTAAAAGAAGCGGTTGAACGAAATTGGGAAATAGAGCGACGATGTTTAAAAGCAGAATATAATACTCCTGATGAAGAATTAGATAAGGTTTTGGCAGAATTACACCGATTAAATAGAGAGGAAGGATTATATCAATGAGTGTGAATATTGAAGCCTTAGTACGGCGATTAGGGGATACCTATGATGAACTTTATGATGATGGGTTAATTCCTTATAAAACTAAACCACGAGGCAATTCGGGTGATATCACCTTAAAGTTACGGATGAGCAAAGAATATGTTTTTTTATCATTTAAAAACCCATTAAAAACGCTCTCTCAAATTACACTGACATTAATCCCTGATAATATGAAAAACGGTTGGGTATTCCCCAATAAAATCCCGTTTGGGTTAGAACAGGTTATGACCGACCAATGGCTTTATCAACATATAGGTAATCCAATTAAGCGAACGCCTGAGAGGTATATTTTAAAAAGTTTTTTTTTAGGAAAAACAGAAGTATTTACATTAAAAGAAATGACCAATTCAAATCAAAAAGTCGCTTTAATAGCGAGTTTTCATCCTACCATGAAAAATTTTGTTCAAGAAATAACATTTGAGCTATTAGAAAAGTTAGAGGAACGCTGGAAACCTACCCCCTTCAAATAATCCCTTTTATATAAAACGGGCGAGTGAGTTGGCGAAAACCGTCCGTTTATCCATACTCACGTCGTTCAAAACGATTTTAAGGCATGATCACCCTATCAAATATAATTGGATGAAATCTTGGCAGAAATACACCGATTAAATAGAGCAAGAGGATTATATCAATGAGTGTAAATATTGAAGCCTTAGTACTGCGATTAGGGGATACCTATAATGAACTTTATGACGATGGGTTAATCCCTTACAAAACTAAACCGCAAGGCAATTCGGGTGATGATGAAGTGACTCTCAGAATGTCCAAAGAATATGTTTTTTTATCCTTTAAAAATCCATCAAAAAAATTAGAGCAAATTACACTGACATTAATTCCCGATAATATGAAAAATGGCTGGGTATTTCCCAATAAAATCCCCTTTGGGCTAGAACAGGTTATGACAGACCAATGGCTTTATCAGCATATGGGTAATCCAATTAGGCGAGCTCCTGAAAAAACAGTACTGAATAATTTTCTTGGTAAATCAGAAGTCTTTATATTAAAAGAGAGGACTCACTCAAATCAAAAAGTCTCTCTTTTGGTTAACTATCACCCTGAAATGAAAGGCTTTGCTAAAAAAATTACATTTGAACTATTAGAAGATTTAGAAGCGCGTTGGAAGCCAGATCACTACAAATAATCCCTTTTATGTTAAACGGGCGAGTGAGTTAGTTAAAGTCGTCCGTTTATCCATACTCACGTCGTTCAAAACGATTTTAAGGCATGATCACCCTATCAAATATAATTGGATGAAATCTTGGCAGAAATACACCGATTAAATAGAGCAAGAGGATTATATCAATGAGTGTAAATATTGAAGCCTTAGTGTGGCGATTAGGGGATACCTATAATGAGCTTTATGATGATGGGCTTATTCCCTATAAAACCAAACCGGAAGGTAATTCAGGTGATAATTCTTTAAAGTTACGGATGAGCAAAGAATATGTTTTTTTAGCTTTTAAAAATCCCTCGAAAAAACTCTCTCAAATTACACTGACATTAATTCCCGATAATATGAAAAATGGCTGGGTATTTCCCAATAAAATCCCCTTTGGGCTAGAACAGGTTATGACAGACCAATGGCTTTATCAGCATATGGGTAACCCAATTAGGCAAGCCCCTGAAAATATTATCTTAGGGATTCCCTATGGCAAGGCAGAAGTGTTCATATTAAAAGAGAGGACTCACTCAAATCAAAAAATAGTTTTAATAGCGAGCTTTCACCCTACTATGAAAAATTTTGTTCAAGAAACAACATTTGAATTATTAGAGGATTTAGAAGCTCGTTGGAAGCCCGATCATTACAGCTAATCCCTTTTATGTTAAACGGGCGAGTTAGTTGGCGAAAACCGCCTGTTTATCCATACTCACGTCCTTCAAAACGATTTTAAGGCATGATTACCCTATCAAACATAATTGGATAACGTTTTAGCAGAAATACACCGATTAAATAGAGCGAGAGGATTATACCAATGAGTGTGAATATTGAAGCCTTAGTACGGCGATTAGGGGATACCTATGATGAACTTTATGATGATGGGTTAATTCCTTATAAAACTAAACCGCAAGGTAATTCGGGTGATGATGTTTTAATATTACGAATGAGTAAAGAGTATGTTTTTTTAGCTTTTGAAAATCCATCAAAAAAACTTGCTCAAATGTCACTGACATTAATCCCCGATGATATGAAAAATGGCTGGGTATTCCCCAATAAAATCCCGTTTGGGTTAGAACAGGTTATGACTGACCAATGGCTTTATCAACATATTGGCAATCCGATTAGGAGAACACTGGAAAGAATTATCTTAGGGACTCTCTATGGTAAGACAGAAGTGTTTATATTAAAAGAGAAGACAAACTCAAATCAAAAAGTTGCTTTAATAGCAAGTTTTCATCCTACCCTGAAAAATTTTGTTAAAAAAATAGGATTTGAATTATTAGAAGAAAGGTAGAAAACCGATCACTACAAATAATCCCTTTTATGTTAAACGGGCGAGTTAGTTAGCGAACTAAAAAGTGGTAACGACACCCTTCTTTTCCTCTTTTTCTTTTTTTCTGACTTTAAATTATCTTTTTATGACATTTTTATTAAAAATGTATTTTTTCGCTTGATTCTTACCCTAAAAGCACCAGATAATCGTTTGCGTCAAATTCTCTCACTTAATCCACACGAAAAACCAAACGTTTGCTTTTGACTCCCTCTTAAGATTTTTATCGGTAAGAGGTTATTTTAATTGATACGTAATCGTTTTCGTTTTTTGGAGAGTGAACCGTTTTTATGTCAGAGGAATGTAATGTCTGCTAATCAATCAGCAACCACAGGTAAACTGGATAGCTATTTTAAACTTACAGCTCGCGGTACAACTGTTCGCAAAGAAATGATCGCCGGTTTGACGACATTTTTGGCGATGGTGTATTCCGTGATTGTTGTTCCTAGCATGTTAGGGCAAGCCGGTTTTCCACATACAGCGGTTTTTATCGCAACCTGTTTAGTCGCGGGATTGGGCTCTCTTCTAATGGGATTGTGGGCAAATCTTCCTATGGCAATTGGTTGTGCTATTTCATTAACAGCATTTACCGCTTTCAGCTTGGTCTTAGGACAAAACATCTCTGTACCTGTTGCTTTAGGTGCTGTGTTTTTAATGGGGTGTTTATTCACCGTATTCTCATTAACTGGCATTCGCACTTGGATATTAAAAAATATTCCGACAGGTATTGCTCATGGCGCAGGAATAGGGATAGGGCTATTTCTACTTTTAATCGCAGCAAACAGTGTTGGATTAGTGGTGAAAAACCCATTTGATGGTTTACCTGTTGCAATGGGGAAATTCACTTCATTTTCTGTTCTGATGTCACTTGCTGGATTAGCCGCTATTTTCGGATTAGAAAAGCGTAAAGTACCGGGTGGCGTGCTATTAGTGATTGTTGCCATTTCGATTATTGGTCTGATTTTCGATCCTAATGTAAAATACCAAGGTGTTTTTAAAATGCCTCAATTAGGTGAAGAAGGGCTTTCTTTATTATTCGCAATGGATATTAAAGGAGCATTACAACCTTTAGTTTTACCAAGTGTACTTGCATTAGTAATGACTGCGATTTTTGATGCAACTGGAACTATCCGTGCGGTGGCAGGGCAAGCCAATTTATTAGATAAACGCGGACAAATTATTAATGGCGGAAAAGCACTAACTTCTGACTCCGTCAGTAGTATTTTTGCGGGTGTGATTGGTGCAGCCCCAGCTGCAGTTTATGTTGAATCAGCCGCAGGAACCGCCGCTGGTGGTAAAACAGGATTAACCGCAACAGTGGTGGGTATTTTATTTTTACTGATCCTTTTCTTATCGCCTCTCTCTTATTTAGTTCCAGCTTATGCAACGGCACCTGCGTTAATGTATGTAGGTTTATTGATGCTAGGTAATGTCACTAAATTAGATTTCAGTGATTTTGTTGATGCTATGTCTGGCATGGTGTGTGCTGTATTTATTGTTTTAACATGCAATATCGTTACAGGCATTATGTTAGGTTTTGGCTGTTTAGTGATTGGTCGAGTATTTGCTGGCGAGTGGCGTAAACTCAATATTGGTACAGTATTAATTACTATTGCTTTAGTGGCATTTTATGCGGGCGAGTGGGCGATTTAATTCGAATCATCGGTTTTAAAGACAAAAAGCGGAATATATCTATATTCCGCTTTTTTGCTATTTATTTATCTACTTTAATTCGCTATTGTCGAAATTAAGCTTAGTTTTTAAATAATTGGTAGAATATATGCAAGAAATAAAAATACGCCATGGCGAGCCAGACGACGCAACCGCAATTCAACAGTTATATACTCATCCTGATTTATATATTTGTACTTGCCAATTTCCTTACCCTTCTGTGACGATGTGGAAAAAAAGATTACTCGAATTTGCAGAACAAAATATTCCTAATTTTGTAGCAACTATTGATGGTCAAGTTGCGGGGCATTTAGCTCTGATAATTGATAATCATCCTCGTCGTCGCCACATTGTCAGTTTCGGTATTGGTGTTGGTGCAGAGTATTCTGGAAAAGGTGTCGGTAAGTTACTTATCAATACAGCAATTGATTATGCATTCAATTGGTTAGCCGCAACGCGTTTAGAGTTGGAAGTGTATTCAGATAATGAAAAAGGCTTACATTTATATAAAAAATTAGGCTTTGAAGTTGAAGGTATACGCCGTAAAGCGGCGTTTAGAGATGGAAAGTATTGTGATGTCGTCATGATGTCGATGTTAAGAACGATTGAATAATCATGTGAATAAGCGACATTGCTCTAAAAATTAATCGATATTGTCTTTTATTTGTTATTTTTATTTAATTTCTTAATGTTTTACGTTTGTATACGAGTAATTACATCGTTTAGACGGAAAAAGAGAAATAAAAACGTATGCTTTCGATGTTTAATGCCGTTAATAAATAAAGAGTAATGAGAAGTGCGCAATTTGTAGCGTTAGATACGATTAATCTTAATTTTAAATAATTACACATGAGTCTGTGTGGGATCTGTTTAAAATAAGGAAAGGTAAAGAAAGGCATGGCGCATAAATTTTTGCAGGGTGTGTTTTTTTATCATTCAGTAGGGTTTTCTTTTTTAAGGAAAAGATAACAAGTTTTTGGGATAAAAATAGGCATGTAAGGGTAACATGGAAATTTTCTTTACTATTTTGATTTTAATACTGGTGGTTTCAGTTTCGGGGGTTATTACAAAACTAATTCCCTTTCGTGTTCCGTTACCATTAATACAGATTGTGATAGGGGCTTTATTGGCATGGCCTCAATTTGGTTTACATGTCACTTTTGATCCTGAATTATTCCTCGTCCTATTGATCCCTCCTTTGTTGTTTGTTGATGGTTGGAAAACGCCGACACGAGAATTTATTCAAAATGGGCGTGAGATTTTTATTCTTGTGCTTGTTTTAGTGATGGTAACTGTTGTTGGTATTGGTTATTTAATTTATTGGATGATGCCAAGTATCCCTCTGATTTCTGCATTCGCATTAGCGGCGGTGCTTTCGCCAACGGATGCGGTAGCACTTTCTTCCATCGTTGGTAAAGGACGAATACCTAAGCGAATAATGGGTATTTTAGAGGGTGAAGCATTAATGAATGATGCTTCAGGTCTGGTTGCCTTGAAATTTGCGGTTGCTGTAGCAATGGGCACCATGGTGTTTACTGTTGGGGGCGCGACACTTGAGTTCTTTAAAGTCGCTGTCGGCGGATTATTGGCCGGTATTGGCGTCACCTTGATTTACAGTAAATCTCTGCGATTAATGAGTCGCTGGAGTGGTGATGATCCTGCTACACAAATCGTCTTTATGTTATTGCTACCTTTTGCGTCCTACTTAATTGCAGAGCATATTGGTTTTTCAGGAATTTTAGCTGCTGTTGCTGCAGGTATGACTATCAGTAAATCCGGTGTAATTCGTAATGCACCACTCGCAATGCGTTTACGTGCTGATAGCGTGTGGTCAATGCTTGAATTTGTCTTTAACGGCCTTGTCTTTATTATGCTCGGCTTACAACTTCCGATTATTTGGACAAGCTCTGTTATTCAGGCCGACCTTGATCCAGAAGTCGAAGTGTGGATGTTGTTTGCTGCCGTATTTGTCATCTATTTTGCATTACTTATTTTACGTTTTACATGGTTATGGCTGATGAAAAAAATTAGCCGTATCTTTATGAGAAAACACCCACTTGATTTTGCCAATTATACAACGCGTGAACTGTGGCTTTCGTCATTTGCTGGTGTTCGTGGTGCGATTACTCTAGCAGGTGCGCTCTCTATTCCACTCTTTTTAACTGATGGCAGTACTTTCCCTGGTCGTTATCAAATCATCTTTATCGCAGCGGGTGTTATTTTACTGTCAATCCTTGTCGGTATTATTTCGCTTCCTTTCCTGTTGAAAGGCGTGAAAACTACGGATAAAGAAGCCGATAAAAATGAAGTTCGTTATGCGCGAAAAATTATGGCAGAAGTGGCGATTGTCAGCTTGAATAAAATGGAAGAGCGTTTAGCTGCTAGTACAGAAGAGCAACTTGATGCAGAAGAAATTAATGAAGTTGCTTCCCGGGTAACAGGCTATTTACGACGTCGTACTGCAAACCAAGATGAAATGGTTCATAACATGTTAGAAGAAGATCTTGAAAGACGTTTTCGACTAACTGCATTACGTGCTGAACGTGGTGAGCTTTACCATTTAAGGGCTACGCGAAAAATCAGTAATGAAACACTCCAATTGTTGCTACATGAATTGGATTTAATGGAAGCACTGTTAGTTGAGAAAGATAGTTAATTATGTGGTTGCTCATTATTACAACACTGTTATGGGCAGCCTCTTTTAGCCTGATCGGCGAGTATCTTGCGGGTCAGGTTGATAGTTGGCTCTCTGTTTTGATCCGTGTTTCTTTAGCGGCTTTGGTCTTTTTACCTTTCTTACGTTGGAAGGGAATTCGTTTTAAGGTGATTTTGCTTTATATGAGTGTGGGAGCTTGCCAACTTGGTATCATGTATCTGTTTGTCTTCCATGCTTATAACTATTTGACCGTCGCAGAATTCTTACTATTTACCGTATTAACACCGCTTTATGTCACGTTAATTTATGATCTATTAGAACGCCAAAAATTACGCTGGGGTTATGCATTCAGCTCCTTATTAGCCGTGTTAGGGGCCGCTATTATTCGTTATGACCATTTAAGTGATGATTTTTGGTATGGATTGTTATTAGTGCAACTTGCTAATATTTTCTTTGCTATCGGTCAGGTGGGTTATAAGCGATTAATGGAAGTACATCCAATTCCACAACATCATGCGTTTTCTTGGTTTTATCTTGGTGCTGTTGCCGTTTCACTGATTGGTGCGTTGTGTTTTGCTGATTGGCAGAAAATGCCAACAACATCGCTACAATGGGGTGTTTTATTCTGGTTAGGAATAGGGGCTTCTGGAATAGGTTATTTCATGTGGAACTATGGTGCCACACAAGTTGATGCTGGAACCTTAGCTATTATGAATAACATGATGATTCCAGCCGGATTATTAGTTAATTTCTCTATTTGGCAACAACATCCAAATTGGCCAAGTTTCATCATAGGCGCGAGCCTGATTGTTGCATCACTTTGGATCCATCGACGCTGGATACACCGACCTGTTTTACAAAAGGAAGATTGTTAACAGCGTGCTGACCTGATAAACGAATAAATTCACGAATTGCCGGTTGATGTTGCTCTCCACTACGGTTGGCTGCATATAACCGGCTCCATAATCCTTCGCCTAATGTTTTTGTCACCACTAATCCTTGTTTTTCAAAATTTTCTACTGCCCAATGAGGTAGAGCTGCGATCCCCATGCCAGCTGCAACCATTTGAATTAACAACAATGTATTATCGACATGTTTAAAATGTGGTGTTATTCCTGCGGGTTGTAAAAAATGGCGCCACACATCAAAACGCTCTCTTTGCACAGGATAAATAAATAAGGTTTCTGCAATTAAATCTTGTGGCTGAATATGTAATCTATTCGCGAGAGGGTGTTCAGGCGATAAAACTAGCTTAACTTCATAGTCAAACAGCGGGGTATAATGTAAACGTGCATCATCTAAAATATCAGAGGTTAGCACTACATCTAATTCACGTTGTAGTAATGCAGGTTGTGGATCAAACGTAACCCCCGAATGGAAATCGACATTGACTTCAGGCCATGTTTGGCGATATTGCTGTAATGCGGGTGTTAACCATTGAATACAACTATGGCATTCAATCGCAATATTTAAATTTGAACTCCCCGGCTCATTACATGCTTCAATCGCTCTGCGTACGATAGGCAGAACTTCTTCGGCTAATTTGACCAACACTTCACCTTGTGAGGTAAAACGCAGTGGTTGGCTTTTACGCACAAAAATTCGATAACCCAGACGATGTTCTAATTCACTAAATTGATGTGAAAGAGCCGACTGTGTTTGATGTAGTTGATTTGCTGCGTTAGCAAGAGATCCAGTGTGCTTTAGTGCCAATATCGTTTTTAAGTGTTTTATTTCTATCATGAGAAACCTTCATGTTGTTGATGAAAAATTTGCGCTTGTGATTTATACACTACCTGTAGATTATGGATGTGTAAACATCTAGACGGCTAAAAACAGGATTTTAATTATGACAATTCGCAATCACACACTGGGTTTCCCTCGTATTGGCTTAGATAGAGAGCTAAAAAAGGCACAAGAAAATTATTGGGCAGGTAAGATTTCACAAAAAGAACTTATTGCAGTGGGTAAAGAACTTCGTGCTCGTCACTGGCAACAACAAGCAGATGCAGGTGTGGAATTATTACCTGTTGGTGATTTTGCTTGGTATGACCAAGTATTAGGAACAAGTTTATTGTTAGGTAACGTGCCACCTCGTCATCGTAATGAAGATGGCTCATTAGATCTTGATACATTATTTAGAGTTGCGCGTGGTAGAGCGCCAACGGGTAAGCCTGCCGCTGCATCTGAAATGACGAAATGGTTTAATACTAACTATCACTATATCGTACCGGAATTCCAACAAGGTCAATCATTTACCTTTGCATGGAAAGAGTTATTAGATGAAGTAGATGAAGCATTAGCTCTTGGTCATAAAATAAAACCAGTGTTACTGGGGCCGGTGACTTATCTTTGGTTAGGCAAAGTGAAAGGGCCTGAATTTGATCGATTAACGCTTTTAAAAGAAATTCTTCCTATCTATCAACAAGTTATTAATGAATTAAAAGAGAAAGGTATTGAGTGGGTACAAATTGATGAGCCTGCATTGGTATTGGATTTACCAATTGAATGGCAAAACGCATACCAAACTGCTTATCAAACATTAGCGGGGCAGGTTAAATTACTGCTGACAACTTATTTTGATGGTATTTCTCATCATCTTGATATTATTAAGAACTTACCTATTAATGGGCTTCATGTTGATCTTTCAGCAGGTCAGGATGATTTGCAACATTTACATCAAACATTACCCAAAGATTGGGTGCTGTCATTAGGTGTTATTAATGGCCGTAATGTTTGGAAAGCTGATTTGAGCACTCGTTATCAGCAAGTCATTGCGCTAAAAGGTAAACGTCCATTATGGATCGGAACTTCATGTTCATTACTGCATAGCCCAATTGATTTAAAGGCAGAAACTAAACTTGATGATGAAGTAAAAAGTTGGTTTGCTTTTGCTGTTCAAAAATGTGAAGAAGTGGCTTTGTTGACTCAGGCACTAAATGCGTCCGAAGGCGAGTATGATGATCAATTGGCACAATACAGTGCCCCAATTCGCCAACGCCAACATTCTACACGTGTGCATAATGCTAAAGTGGCAGCTCGTTTAGAGGCGATTAAAGTGCAAGACAGTGAAAGAAATTCACCTTATACCCAACGTGCAGAAGTTCAACGTGCTCGGTTTAATCTGCCACTATGGCCAACCACGACCATTGGCTCATTTCCTCAAACCACTGAAATTCGTACTGTACGCCTTGATTTCAAAAAAGGAAATATTGATACAGTAGCTTATCGCAAAAACATTAGTGAACATATTAAGCAAGCGATAACGGAGCAAGAAAACCTAGGACTTGATGTATTAGTGCATGGTGAAGCTGAACGTAACGACATGGTGGAGTATTTCGGTGAGCACTTTGATGGCTATGTCTTTACACAGAATGGGTGGGTACAAAGTTATGGCTCACGTTGTGTAAAACCACCAGTGATTATTGGCGATATTAGTCGTCCAAAAGCGATTACTGTGGATTGGGCAACTTACGCACAATCATTAACTGAAAAGCCAGTTAAAGGAATGTTAACAGGGCCAGTGACAATTTTATGTTGGTCGTTCCCTCGTGAAGATGTGACGCGTGAAACCATTGCAAAACAGATTGCGTTAGCACTGCGTGATGAAGTCAATGATTTACAAAAAGCGGGTATAGGTATCATCCAAATAGATGAACCAGCCTTACGTGAAGGATTACCACTGCGTCGTGATGAATGGCAAGCTTATCTTGATTGGGCCGTTGATGCCTTTAAATTAAGTGCCGCTGTCGCTGATGATGAAACGCAAATTCACACGCATATGTGTTATTGCGAGTTTAACGACATCATGGATTCTATTGCAGCACTGGATGCGGATGTGATTACTATCGAAACTTCACGTTCAGATATGGAGCTTTTAGAAGCCTTTGAACACTTTGATTACCCAAATGAAATTGGGCCTGGTGTTTATGATATTCACTCGCCTAACGTGCCAAATGTAGAATGGATTGTGGGATTATTAAGAAAAGCGCAATCACGTATTCCAGCAGAGCGTTTATGGGTGAACCCAGATTGTGGATTAAAAACACGAGGCTGGACTGAAACACGCGCAGCATTAGCGAATATGGTGGAAGCCGCTAAATATTTACGCCAGAACGCATAATAAAATAATTACTTGTTAGCCTGCTATTTTTGAATGGTTACTTTGATAAAAAGTCACATCATTAAAATAGCAGGCTAATTTTATATAAATAAAAAAGAGCATTAATTAAAACTCGGAGCAAATCTTATTATTGATATTCTAGAGAGTTGTTATACTGCGAGAACTCGCTAATTTTATGGATATAATTATTGTGCAAACTAGCATTAAACTTTCGGATAAAGTATTAGATGCTTTTCCAACTCGACCTTTGACATTGGTTCCACTAAGAGGAGATGGTGGACTATTCCGCACCTTATTTTTAGTGGTTGTGATGTTAGCATTGACTGTATTTAGTGCATATCAAATCCCTAATATTCTTTATGATTATAAAATCAGTGAGAATGCGGTTCCTATTAATGCTACAGTAAAAGGCTCTTGTCGATCACAACTCTTTGTTTTAACTAACTGTAGTGTTGATTTGCGTTATAAAGGTAATGAGGTTTCACGTAATTTTACCTTTTTAGATTTAGGTTCAAAGGATGTACTTGTTGAACCCGTTGCTGATGCAAATGATCTTAGCAAAATGACCGTTGATGTAGCGATAGATAATATTTGGCTTCGCCTAATTAGTACGGTTATTTTTATCGGCTTATTTGGGATTAGTGTGATCTTTTTTATTTATCGTCAAATATTGACGAGTAAAGTGAGAAAAGCCTTATTATCAGTGGGAACTCAACCGCTAAAATTAATAGCGATCCCAGCAAAAATGGTTGTGAGTAATAAGCAATTTATTGCAACTTATCATCTTAATTTAGACGGTAAAGATATTCGTATTGCTTATTCAGGAAATAAAAAAACACCGCCTATTGTAATTGAAAAAGATGGAAATACTTATGTATTAGCCGTTTATTCGCCACAACAGAATATCCCTTATGCTTTGGATGTGCCTTTAGAGCGTATTCAAGCAACGCCAGAAGAGAAGCAACGTTTTCATGACGCGTTAATTGAAGAAGGTTTGCTGTAATCAATTTTGATTATTAAGAATGTGATGCGTTTTCTCTTATGGGGTGTAAGGGAAAACGCATTAAATAAGTACGATTAAAACAGTTTGTTTATTTAACCACCAAAAATCTTCGCTTTTAGAATATCCATCCCCGCACTGACTAAATCTAAATCTTTAGGTACCACTCCATCTGGTGTCACTTTATTAATTAATTTAGGGAGATATTGTGCTGCCATTTCAGAGGCTTCAGTTGCACTTAAATTAATCTTTGACGCAAGTTCATTAATAACAGGTGATGAGAAAACAGTTACGATTTGTTCAGCACTGATAGGTAAATTTGTATTTGTACTTATCCAAGATTGGATCAGCTCACTTAAACCCGCTGTATCAAATTGCTTTATTAAGCCTTCAATGCCACCTTGAGACTCAACCCAGTCGAGGACAGTTTTGTATTGATTGATTTTTTCGCCACCCAATAGGCTTGCAATTTGGTTAAATAAGCTCATGTTCACTCCTGTGACAAGGTGTTTGTCACATTAAGATGTTTGTTTTAAGGGCGGGTAGTGTACGCGTTATATTCGTCATACTTCAAGCTTCTCGTCATACTTCAAGTTGTAACATTCACTCACACTAGTCGCCTAGCTACATCTTGAATTATTTAGAGTATATGTTTGCTAGGGTATGTTTATTTGTATTAGTTAACGGCATTTTGAATTATTTAGAGTATATGTGCATCAAGGTATTTGTGTCGTCTATACTGATAAATGAAATGTTTATTTTAGTGAATGATTGAAGTAAGCGAATATTGATAATGTATTCGCTGAAAATGTATTTCGAACGTTATATTTCGTGATGATAATCACAATTTTATGAAATTGTTACTTTGTTTGGCACCTTGTAGGTGATATTGGTCACTAAAAAGGTCTGTAAAGCTGATAAAGTAAGTCTTAATTTAATGATCATTGGTTTTGTCCCATTGAGGAGTCCGATATGTCTGATGTATTTCACTTAGGTTTAACCAAAAATGACCTACAGGGTGCCACTTTAGCAATTGTTCCAGGTGATCCTAAGCGTGTTGAAAAAATTGCAAAATTAATGGATAACCCTGTCCATCTGGCTTCTTTACGTGAATACACGTCATGGCGTGGTGAAATTGATGGCAAAGCTGTCATTGTTTGCTCAACAGGTATCGGTGGTCCATCTACCTCTATCGCAGTTGAAGAATTAGCACAATTAGGTATTCGTACTTTCTTGCGTATTGGTACAACAGGTGCAATTCAAGAACATATCAACGTAGGTGATATTCTTGTGACGACTGCTGCAGTTCGTTTAGATGGCGCAAGCTTACATTTTGCACCAATGGAATTCCCTGCTGTTTCTGATTTTGAATGTATGAACGCACTGTACAAAGCTGCTAAAGACAATGGCTCAACTGTACACGTAGGTGTAACTGCGTCTTCTGATACATTCTATCCAGGACAAGAACGTTACGACACTTATACAGGCCGTGTCGTTCGCCGTTTCAAAGGCTCTATGAAAGAGTGGCAAGAAATGGGTGTAATGAACTATGAAATGGAATCTGCAACATTACTAACAATGTGTGCAAGCCAAGGTTTACGTGCAGGTATGGTTGCGGGTGTTATCGTAAACCGTACTCAGCAAGAAATTCCAGATGCAGAATTACTGAAGAAAACAGAAAATAATGCACTTGGTATCGTTATTGAAGCAGCTCGTATTTTAATGAAGTAAGCGTTTTCAATTGAATGCTAAAGCCCTTAATACAAAAGTATTAAGGGCTTTTTTTGTATGGTAATTCATCACGTTAATATGACATGACAACAGAAGATGATTTCTGTTAAGGTCTTTAAGAATTTAACAACATAATAATGAGAAGAGGCGTTATGACTGATATCTTACAAACACATCCTTCGGTATTGCCTTTAGTTGGTGGGATCAACTTTCGTGATTTAGGTGGAAAAAAATTAAGTAATGGTGGTGTTATTAAACCTGGAATGCTCTTTCGCTCAGGATCACTGGATAGATTAACCCATACAGATCAATCTCTTCTCATCGATAGAAATCTTTTTCAAATCATTGATTATCGTGACGCAGGCGAAATTATTGATAAACCAGATCGGGTTTGGGAAGGTGCTCAATATTATCACGCACCTGCAAATCCATTATCAAAAGAAGTCTCCGCTAATCTTGAAAAATTGACACCTGAAATATTAGAGCAATTTGATGCCAAAGCATTTATGTTTCAGCTATATAAATTATTACCTATCAATAATCCCGCATATAAACAACTGGCTACGCTATTAAAGCAACCTGAAAAAGGGGGCGTAGTGCAACATTGTGCAGTAGGTAAAGATAGAACAGGCGTTGGTTCTGCATTAGTCTTGTTTGCATTAGGTGCTTCTTTAGATGTGGTGATGGAAGACTATCTACTGACTAATGAAACATTGGCACCTTATCGTGCTTACCTTCTAGAAGAACATGCTAAGACCATGAGTGAAAATATTGTTGATAAATTTGCTTATGTTTATTCCGTACAAGAAGAATTTCTACAAACGGCGTTAACCAGTATTAATCATCATTATGGTAATGTGGATACTTGGCTAGAGAAAGATATCGGTTTAGATGCTTCTAGCCGAGATGCCTTACAAAATTATTTTCTTGAATAATAAAGTGATTTATATTCGGTTAATCAGTCTGTTTTATTTTACTTAGGTTAACCGATTTAAGGCCTCTATTTTGACAGTACAAGATATCATTCATACCATTACTCTCTTTGTAAAAGAGCACGAAATTTGGGCTATTCCTATCGTGTTCTTTCTTGCTTTTGGTGAATCACTTGCTTTTATCTCTTTGCTGATCCCCGCAACGGTTATTTTATTGGGATTAGGGGCTTTAATTGGTGAAAGTGGCTTATTTTTTTGGCCGATTTGGCTTGCTGCTGCATTAGGCGCTTTTTTCGGAGATTGGGTCTCATACTGGGTAGGTTTTCACTATAAAGAGGGCGTGAGAAACTTATGGCCAATTTCGCGCTCACCACAAACGCTTGTTAGAGGTCATCAATTTTTTAATCGTTGGGGGATCTGGGGCGTATTTATTGGGCGTTTTTTTGGACCTTTTCGTGCGATTGTTCCATTAGTTGCGGGCATTTGTGCAATGCCACAGCGTTATTTTCAAATTGCTAATTTAACATCAGCCATGATCTGGGCATTTGGTATTTTGGCGCCCGGTGCCTTTGGTTTGCAATGGCTTGCGAAATGGGTGGGATAACTGCGTCCTTTATCGCAAATCAAGTCACGATGTAAATTGTTGCTAGACAATATTACCTATGCGTTTTAACTTAGCCCGCTGGAAAGTAAAAAGGTCACTTTAGTGGATATTCAGTTGTTATATGGGATCATTGGTTTATTAGGCGGTGTGCTAGTCGGTGGTGCGCTTGTTTGGTGGTCTATCCAACAACGTTTAGCTGATAAAGAAGCCATGCTGCGTGAAAACTACACACAGCTTGCCGTTGCCCAAGAAAAATCAGCAATTATCCCTTCTTTACAACAGCATATAGAACAACTAGAGCAAGAATTGCGCGCTCAACGAGAAATTATTACCTCTCAAGAAGCAGAATTAAGAGAAGTAACAACGCGGTGGGAAGAGAGTCGTTTATCTGCTGAAGAAAAACAGCGACTATTAGTCAATAGTGAGCAACGGCTTGCGACACAGTTTGAAAATCTGGCTAATCGTATTTTTGAACAAAGTGGGCGTAAAGCCGAAGAGTTAAATCGACAAGGACTAACGCATTTGCTGTCACCTTTTCGTGAACAATTGGAAAGTTTTCGACGCCAAGTTCAAGATGGTTTTGGGCAAGAAGCCAGAGAGCGACATACCTTAGTTCATGAAATTCGCCAGCTTCAACAATTAAATGTCAAAATGGCACAAGAAGCGGTGAATCTAACAAATGCCTTAAAAGGGGACAATAAAGTCCAAGGTAATTGGGGTGAAACGGTATTAGCGCGTATATTAGAGTCTTCAGGATTACGTGAAGGCCATGAATTTGAAACGCAGGTGAGTATTCGCCATGAAAATGGCGGTCGCTATCAACCTGACGTTATTGTGCACTTACCCCATGGTAGGGATGTCATTATCGACGCTAAAATGTCGCTGGTGGCATATGAAAAGTATTTTAGTAGCCATGATGATAATGAACGTAAACAGGCGCTTTATGCACATGTGAACTCAATTAGAACGCATATTAAAGGATTGAGTGTAAAAGATTATCATAAACTACCGGGTGTTACGTCTTTAGACTATGTTTTGATGTTTATACCCATAGAGCCAGCTTATCTTGTTGCAATTGGTCATTCTCCTGACTTGTTAGAAGAAGCATTGAAAAACAATATAATGTTAGTTGGGCCATCTACTTTACTTGTTGCTTTGCGTACAATAGCTGCATTGTGGCGATATGAATATCAAAGCCAAAATGCGCAAGAAATTGCGGATAGAGCGGCTAAAATGTATGACAAATTAAGACTTTTCGTTGATGATATGCAAGGGCTAGGAAATAGTATTCAAAAAGCGCAGTCTGGCTATTTATTGGCGATGAAAAAACTCTCTGAAGGTCGCGGAAATCTTATCAGTCAAGCGGAAGGCTTTAAATCCCTAGGGGTAGAGATAAAAAAAACGATTGATAATGATCTCATTGAAAAATCGACGTCTAATTGATTTGAAAAATAAAGAGACAAAGATTTCTGAAATAAGACCAGTACTGAATTTACTAAATTTTGATTAATTAGCGGGCAAATAATATGACTCAACAAACTAAGGAAACAACAGATTTTGGTTTCCAAACCGTTGACAAAGATGATAAACAAACCATGGTTGCAAGGGTTTTTCACTCTGTCGCGTCTAAATATGATTTAATGAATGACTTGATGTCTTTCGGTGTTCACCGCATCTGGAAACGTTATACCATTGAAGCAAGTGGTGTAAGACGTAACCAACGAGTTCTTGATCTTGCGGGTGGTACTGGTGATTTAACAGCTAAATTCTCTCGCCTAGTAGGTGAAAATGGAGAAGTTGTTTTAGCTGATATTAATGATTCAATGCTGAAAATGGGGCGTGAGAAGCTACGCGATCACGGTATTGTCGGTAATGTTAACTACGTACAAGCAAATGCTGAAGAGTTACCTTTCCCTGATAACCATTTCGACTGCATCACTATCTCCTTTGGCTTACGTAACGTGACCGATAAAGCGAAAGCATTACGTTCTATGTTTCGTGTATTGAAACCAGGTGGACGTTTGTTGGTGCTGGAGTTCTCTAAACCGGTTCTTGATCCCTTAAGTAAGATTTATGATGCTTACTCTTTCCATATCCTACCTAAAATTGGTCAAGTGATTGTAAATGATGCTGAAAGTTACCGTTATTTAACGGAATCAATTCGTATGCATCCAGACCAAGAAACTTTAAAAGGTATGATGGAAGATGCGGGATTTGACCAAGTGACCTATACCAACATGACTGGCGGTATAGTTGCTCTACACAAAGGATTTAAATTCTGAGATGGAAAAAGCCACTTTTTCTCATGATATTGCTTCTCAAGTGCTGTATCCGCTGTTAACAGCATCAATGGAGACAGCTCTTAATCATGTTTTATATCAGGAAAATGTGCTTAAACCTGCCCGCAATCGCCTTGCGGGCAAAGTGTTGGCGCTTTCTATCAATGAGTTTCCTCGTTCCATCTACTTAGTCTTTAGCGAACAACAAGTTGATGTATTAAGCCAGTGGGATGATGAAACTGATTGTTTGATAAAAACAAAATTACTCACACTGATTAAGCTTCGTGATCGCCAGAAAATGTCAGAACTGATCAATCGTGGCGATATTACTATTGATGGTGATATGCAGGTTGTTCAAAATTGGTCTGCATTGCTAGATATGGCGCAGTGGGAACCCGCGCAATATTTGGCGCCTTATATTGGTGATATAGCAGCGCAAAGTTTGACTGTTGTTGCAGGAAAGGGCGTTCAGTTATTTTCTTCACTCTTGAGTCACCAAAAAGGTTATTTACGTGATGCGTTAATTGAAGAGTGGAAAACCGCACCTAGTGCATTAGAAACAGTCCATTTTTATGATGAAATAGAACAACTTGCACAGCAAACAGCCGAACTAGAAAAACGGTTAGGCACATTGGAGAAAAAATAATGCTCCTTAGTGAGTTAAAGCGCCTCTATCATATTATTCAGGTATTCTTATCTTATGGGCTTGATGAATTAATTCCTAAACATCGAATTACTTTACCTGCAAGATTAGGATGCCGAGCACTCTTTTGGATCAAAAATAAGCATCCAGAAAAACCATTAGGTGAACGCTTACGACTCGCATTGCAAACATTAGGGCCTGTTTGGATTAAATTAGGTCAAATGTTATCAACTCGACGTGATCTCTTTCCTCCTCAAATTGCTGATCAACTTGCGCTATTGCAAGATAAAGTTGCTCCTTTTGATGGTAAAAAAGCACGACAATATATCGAAAACTCATTCGGTGGCCCTATCGACCAATGGTTTGATGATTTTGATGAAACACCTCTTGCTTCAGCTTCTATTGCTCAGGTTCATACAGCGAAATTAAAAGAAAACGGCAAAGAAGTTGTGCTAAAAGTTATTCGCCCCGATATTCAGCCTGTGATCAAAGCGGATATCCGTTTGATGTATCGCTTGGCAAACCTATTACCATTTTTACCTGATGGTCGTCGTTTACGACCTAAAGAAGTGATCCGCGAATACGAAAAAACATTACTTGATGAGCTAAATTTACTACGCGAAGCTGCTAATGCTATTCAACTTCGTCGTAATTTTGAAAATAGCTCAATGCTTTATATCCCTGAAGTGTATTCAGATTATTGCCATGAAAATGTGATGGTGATGGAACGTATTTATGGTATTCCTGTTTCTGATATTGAAGCGTTGAATGCACAAAAGACGAATATGAAGCTTCTTGCGGAACGTGGTGTAAAAGTCTTTTTTACTCAGGTGTTTAGAGACAGTTTCTTCCATGCGGATATGCATCCTGGTAATGTATTTATTAGTTATGATCACCCTGAAAATCCATATTATATTGGCATTGATTGCGGTATCGTTGGTTCATTAAATAAAGAAGATAAACGTTATTTAGCTGAAAACTTCTTAGCTTTCTTTAATCGTGATTATCGAAAGGTTGCAGAGTTACATGTTGATTCAGGTTGGGTTCCAGCAGATACCAATGTGGAAGACTTTGAATTTGCAATCCGTACTGTGTGCGAACCAATTTTTGAAAAGCCTCTGTCTGAGATTTCATTTGGTCATGTGTTGCTTAATCTGTTCAATACTGCACGGCGTTTTAATATGGAAGTACAACCTCAGTTAGTGTTACTTCAAAAAACATTGCTTTATGTTGAAGGACTTGGACGGCAACTGTATCCACAATTAGATTTATGGAAAACGGCAAAACCTTTCTTAGAAGATTGGTTGCATAGCCAAATTGGTATAACAGCGTTAATGAATGGCATAAAGAGTAAGGCACCTTACTGGATTGAAAAAATGCCAGAGATACCAGAGCTGGTTTATGATAGTCTGAAACAACATAAAAATATGAAGTTAACACTAGACAAATTGACGGAACAAATAAGTTCGCAAAGAGTCAAACAGAGACAGTCTCTATTTTTATTGGGTATAGGTACGACACTGTTTTTATGCGGTAGCCTGTTTTTCGTTTCTGGTTTTAAAACATTATTCAGTGTTTTTATCAGTTTAGGTCTTCTTGCATGGATTTTGGGTTGGTTTAGATCTGGTAATGCACAATAAAAACGCATCAAAGTTTGTCTTTGAGCAAGTTAAAAGATGAATTCGAGATTCCCGAAAATTGAATTCGTTGTATATAATGGGCACTGTTATTAAGTATAACCCCGAAAATAGTTGAGGAACATAAAATGGGCGGTATTAGCATTTGGCAATTACTCATCATCGCTGTCATCGTTGTCTTATTATTTGGTACAAATAAACTGCGCACATTGGGCTCAGATTTAGGTGCATCAGTAAAAGGCTTTAAAAAAGCGATTGGTGACGAAGCTGCAGATAAAGACACCAACAACGCTGAAAAAACAAATAACGACGCAGATTTTGATACTAAAAATTTAGCGCAGAAGACTTCAACAGAAGAGAAGTCTACAACTGAGAGCAAAAACAAAGAGCAGGTGTAAACCGTGTTTGACATTGGTTTTAGTCAGCTGCTATTGGTCATGGTGATTGGTCTTGTTTTTCTGGGGCCAGAACGTTTGCCCGTAGCAGTAAAAACAATTGCTGGCTGGGTAAGAGCGCTACGCTCTTTGGCTGCGAATGTACAAAATGAGCTAACTCAAGAACTGAAGCTTCAAGAACTCCAAGAGAGTTTGAAGAAAGTTGAAGAGAAAGCAAATTTACAAACGCTATCGCCAGAGTTAAAAGCGTCTATGGATGAGTTAAAAGAGGCTGCACAGTCTTTAAAGCAGACTTATCAAGCACCTTCAACGCCAGACTCAACAACAGAGCAGTCTGTAAAAACCGACTCTACGGAACCTTCACCTTCTGATCTTGCTGCGCTTGCTGAAGCTGATGAAGTTAATGATGATGCTAACAGCCATAAACCTGTTGTGGCAGAAAGTGTTACAAAAACAGAAGTTCCTGTTACTAAAACAGTAACGATAGAGAAAAAAATAACTGATCAGGTTAATGGTGAGCATTAAAACATGGCAGTAAATGATACCCAACCGCTGATCAGCCATTTAATAGAACTACGCAAGCGTTTAATGTATAGCTTGGTTTCTGTTTTAGTGGTTTTTTTAGGGCTGGTTTATTTTTCTAACGATATCTATCAATTAGTCTCGGCTCCATTACTCGATAAGTTGCCACAAGGGTCAAATATGAGTGCGACAGATGTTGCCTCTACTTTTTTGACTCCGATTAAATTGACAATCATGGTATCCGTTTTTGCTTCTGTGCCTGTTATCCTTTATCAGGTATGGGCTTTTATCGCACCAGCATTGTATAAACATGAACGCCGCCTGATGTTGCCGTTACTTGTTTCAAGTACGGTATTATTCTATCTCGGCATGGCGTTTGCTTATTTTGTTGTGTTCCCTCTTGCATTTGGCTTCTTTGTTAATACAACCCCAGAAGGGGTTAACTTTATTCCAGATATCAGTAAATATCTCAGCTTCGTGATGACGCTATTTATGGCGTTTGGTGCGGCATTTGAAGTACCTATTGCGATTATCTTACTGTGCTGGAGTGGTGTAACAACTCCAGAAGCATTAAAGAAAAAACGTCCTTATATTCTTGTGGGTGCTTTTGTCGTTGGTATGGTATTGACGCCACCAGATGTTTTCTCTCAAACCTTATTAGCAATACCTATGTACTTACTGTTTGAAATCGGTGTCATGGTATCGCGTTTTTATGTGGGTAACGGTCGAAGAAAAACACCTGAAGAAGAAGCTGAGGAAGCAGAGGCGGAAGCTGAAACAGAACAGCAAAAATAGTTTTAGGAACAAGTTTCCTGAAATCATATGATATTAGCCCAGCAATAGCTGGGTTAATTTTTTCTAGGGAGACTCTTTTTTAAATTCTTTATTACTCACTGATTTTTTCACTTCGCTATTTAATATGTTTAAAAGCAAAATTGAGCGAGCCTCACCATCAGGCTCTTGATATATAGCTTGGATCCCTTGAAAAATACCCTCTGTAATTAATACGCTATCTCCACTATGAGGTACATTTTCTTCGCTATAAGTGAGTGATGAAAGTTGGGGTATTTGTAATGTATCAATCACATCTTGGGGAACGGTGACAGGATATTGCCCAAAGCGAACAAATGAGCTCACTCCACGTGTTGAGTTAATGGTCGTGGTATGGATCACTTCAGGATCAAACTCGATAAAAAGGTAATTAGGAAAAAGAGGCTCGGTTACTGCTGTGCGTTTTCCTCTTACTATTTTTTCTATGGTAACCATCGGTGTGAAACAGCCCACTTGCTGACGTTCTAAGTGTTCGATAGCGCGAGGAATTTGTCCTCGCTTACAATACAGCAAGTGCCATTTTTTCATAATAGAGACAATAAGTTAGTTAATTTTAATTTAAGTGATAATAGCAAATTTATAATTAAGGTAACAGTTATCTATTGGGTTTAAATAAAAATAGCCTAACGCAATTTTATACCGGAAAAAAAACAGAAAAGCTGTGTTCATACGCAATAAAAGAGGTCGTTTTTGTTACTTTCAGTTGGATCTCAGATAGAGGTAACAAGTTGACAAAAAAGTGATGGTAAAAACAAGAAAAAGCTTTCAAGATAATTATCTTAGAATTCTATTCATAATTATAAAGAGGTTCTGTAATGGAAGTTTTTTTATTAAGTAACGGAAAAATTGCCGGGGATCCACGATGGTTAAGTTATGCGAAAGATAATATCGATAGCATGATCAAAAAACGTGGTATTCGTTCTGCTGTATTAATTGCCTATGCTGTTATTCGTTCTGATCATGACCAACGTGCTCGTGATTTATCAGAAGTGTTAGGTATTGAAGTGACTTGTATTGAGCATTTCGATTCAGAAGTTGATGCAATCAATAATGCGGAATGCATTTTAGTTAGCGGTGGTAATACTTGGTTATTAAACCAAATGTTGCATGAAAAAGGATTAGTTGTTCCTATTCAACGTGCTGTCCGTGAACGTAATATTCCTTATATTGGTTGGAGCGCAGGTTGTAACGTTGCAACTCCGACAATTCGTACAACTAATGATATGCCAGTACGTTCCTCTGTTATTATGCCATCGCTCGGCTTATTCCCTGTTCAAATTAACCCACATTACATTGATGCATCTATTAGTGGCCATATGGGTGAGACACGCGATGAGCGTATTGCCGAATTTTGTGCTATTAACCCTGAAGAGATTGTTGTGGCTATCCGTGAAGGAAGTTACTTATATATTCAAGGCGAAGAATTACATTATTACAGCGCTAAAAATGAAGGTTTTAAAATCTTCCAACATGGAAAAACTTTTCCTGAACAGTTTGATACTAAATTACTTTCAGAATGGGTTCCATTCCGTTGTTTATAAGTATAGTAAACGCTATCAAATAAAAAGCATTGCATTTTAGTGAGTTATGCGTTTAGCTTATAGCGTCTCAAAGAGGGCATTGCCCTCTTTTCTTTCACTCACTGGCTCGTAAGATTATGATGAAATACCGCGATTTAAGAGATTTCCTTTCATTATTAGAAGAAAAGGGTGAATTAAAACGTATCACCTTTGAAATAGATCCCTACCTTGAAATGACCGAAATAGCGGACAGAACTTTACGTGCCGGTGGGCCAGCGCTGTTGTTTGAAAATCCCAAAGGGTTTGATATGCCAGTGCTTTGTAACTTATTCGGTACACCAGAGCGTGTGGCAATGGGAATGGGACAAGATGATGTTAAAGCTTTGCATGAAGTCGGCAAATTATTGGCATTTCTAAAAGAACCCGATCCACCGAAAGGCTTTCGTGATCTTTTTGATAAACTGCCCAAGTTTAAGCAAGTTTTAAATATGCCAACGAAGCGCTTGAGTAAAGCACCTTGTCAGGAAGTAGTTTTAACTGGTGATGATGTTGATTTAACAAAGATCCCAGTTATGCATTGTTGGCCTGAAGATGCAGCACCTTTAATTACTTGGGGATTAACGGTGACTCGTGGCCCATTTAAAGAGCGCCAAAATCTGGGTATTTATCGCCAGCAAGTGCTGGGTAAAAACAAAGTGATTATGCGTTGGTTATCGCATCGAGGTGGTGCTTTAGATTTTCAAGAATGGTGTCAAAAACATCCAGGTGAACGATTCCCTGTTTCCGTGGCATTAGGGGCAGATCCCGCTACTATTTTAGGTGCTGTAACACCAGTACCTGATACATTATCGGAATACGCTTTCGCAGGCTTATTACGCGGAAATAAATCAGAAGTTGTAAAATGCCTTTCGAATGATCTTGAAGTGCCTGCAAGTGCTGAAATTATTCTTGAAGGCTACATTGAACCGGGCGAGCTTGCGCCAGAAGGACCATATGGCGATCACACAGGATATTATAATGAAATTGATTCTTTCCCTGTGTTTACCATTACGCATTTAACGCGCCGTAAAGATGCAATTTATCACTCCACCTATACAGGGCGCCCACCTGATGAACCCGCAGTATTAGGTGTTGCACTTAATGAAGTGCTTGTTCCGATATTACAAAAACAGTTTCCTGAAATTGTAGATTTTTATTTACCTCCTGAAGGATGTTCTTACCGTTTAGCGGTTGTGACAATGAAGAAACAGTATGCGGGTCATGCTAAACGCGTAATGATGGGAGTTTGGTCTTACTTACGGCAATTTATGTACACCAAATTTGTGATTGTTTGCGATGATGATGTCAATGCAAGAGATTGGAAAGATGTGATTTGGGCAATCACAACCAGAATGGATCCTGCAAGAGATACCATTATGATGGAAAATACGCCTATTGATTATCTCGACTTCGCTTCACCTGTTTCAGGATTAGGATCAAAAATGGGTCTTGATGCAACCAACAAATGGCCGGGTGAGACAGATAGAGAATGGGGTAGACCTATTGTGATGTCTGATGAAATTAAGCAACGAGTCGATACTATTTGGGAACAGCTCGATATTCTTAAATAATAACAGAGGAACAACATGGCAATACTGAATTGTAAAGTCTCACTTGTTGAGCCGATGACAGATACGGTTTATCGGGTAAGGCTATTACCCGATGGCGAATTTGATTTTCAGGCTGGGCAATATCTTTTAGCCGTTATGGATGAACGTGATAAACGTCCTTTTTCTATTGCATCTATACCTGAAAATAAAGACTTTATTGAACTTCATATTGGTGCGTCTGAACTCAATCTTTATGCGATGGCTGTGCTTGATGTGATTTTAGAAAAACAGCAACTCACCATTGATATTCCTCATGGAAATGCATGGTTTAAAAAAGATAGTCAGCGTCCTCTACTATTAATTGCTGGAGGTACGGGATTTTCTTATACCCATTCAATTTTACTGGCAGCATTAGCTGAAAATCCACAGCGACCTATTACAATTTATTGGGGGGGAAGAGAAAGCGTTCACCTCTATGATCTCAATGAGTTACAAGAATTATCAGAGTTGCATCCTTCTTTAACCGTTGTCCCCGTGGTTGAACAACCAGATGAGACTTGGCGAGGTAGGAAAGGTACGGTATTAACCGCTATAAGCGAAGATTTCGGTGATTTATCAGAATATGATATTTACATTGCAGGGCGTTTTGAAATGGCCAAAATAGCTAGAGAGCGCTTTTGTAATGAACGTAATGCAGATAAGACTCGTTTATTTAGTGATGCATTTGAATTTATTTGATAACGTTTTACCGCGCTATTATCGATTTTGTTTTTAAAACCATAAAAAAAACCCGCCCCTGACGGCGGGAAAATGGTTTCTAACCATGCAATCGAAAAGAATACTTACCTAACGATAAGAACGTGGATATACAAAATATCGCATTAAACACGTTCTATAATCGTTGCAATACCTTGCCCTAATCCAATGCACATTGTGGCTAAGCCAAACTGTGCATCTTTACGTTCCATAATATTGAGTAACGAGGTTGTTATACGTGAACCGGAGCAGCCTAAAGGGTGTCCTAAGGCAATTGCACCACCGTTTAAATTAATCTTGTCATCTAGGCTCTCTAGTAGATTCATTTTCTTCATACAAGCTAATGATTGTGCTGCAAAAGCTTCATTGAGTTCAAAAATATCAATATCACTGAGTGCTAATCCTGCTTTTTTCAATGCAATTTCTGTGGCAGGAACAGGACCATAACCCATAATTGCGGGATCACATCCTGTAACAGCCATAGCACGAATAACAGCTCGAGGTTTTAAATTGTGCTCTTTAGCATAACGTTCACTGGTAATAAACATCGCTGATGCACCATCCGAAACTGCGGATGAATTTCCGGCTGTTACAGAGCCTGTTGCGGGATCAAATACAGGTTTCAGTTGTGCTAAATCATCAAGACTTGGGTTATAACGTATAACTTCATCATTTCTGACATTGATGAAATTACCCGCTGCATCATGACCATTGATAGCCACTATCTCATTATCAAAATAGCCTTGTTGTGTCGCAAGAGCCGATAAATGGTGAGAACGATAAGCAAATTTATCTTGCTCTTCACGTGAAATTTGGAATGATTTAGCTAACATTTCTGCCGTTAAACCCATGGAAAATGAGGCTTTAGCAACAGAAAGATTAAGTGATGGATTAAAATCTGCATTATAAGTCATTGGCACATGACCCATATGTTCAACACCACCAATTAATGCCACTTGGCTATCACCAAGCATAATTTGGCGAGCGCCATCATGTAATGCTTGCATTGATGAACCACATAAGCGATTAACCGTGACCGCCGGCACTTTATGAGGAAGTTCGGCTAATAATGCAGCGTTACGTGCAATATTGAAACCTTGTTCTAAGGTTTGCTGTACGCAACCCCAAATCACATCGCCAATATCATTAGGATTAATATTAGGATTACGTTTTAGTAGTGCTTGCATCAGATGAGCAGAGAGATTTTCTGCTCTAACATGGCGAAAAGCACCACCTTTAGAGCGTCCCATAGGAGTACGAATACCATCAATTATGACAACCTTTTCCATTTCATCTCTCCTTAAGCGAGTTCTCTGATGTTAACATCTACTTTTGTGGGTTTTGGATAATAGGTTTCGTTGTGTTGCGCTTTTTGTTTTAAGCTTTCAGGGATTTGATAGAGTGGCCCTAATGACGCATATTGTTGTGCATCTGCAACAAATTTCGCTGTTCCAATAGTATCGAGGTAACGGAATACACCACCACGGAAAGGAGGGAAGCCTAAGCCATATACTAGTGCGATATCAGCTTCGGCCGGTGAAGCAATGATACCTTCATCTAGACAACGAATAACTTCATTGATCATTGGGATCATCATGCGAGCAATAATCGCGTCTTGACTAAACTCTTGTGCTTTACCCACATTTTGTTGAATGAGTGTTTGAATTTGTTCATCAACGGATTTCTGTTTTTTACCTCTTTTATCAACCGTGTAATTATAGAAACCATGATTATTCTTTTGCCCATATCGCTGTTGTTCATATAACAGTGCAATAGTATCTCGTTCAATTGTTCCCATTCTGTCAGGGAAGCCTTGAGCCATAACAGCTTGAGCATGATTAGCAGTATCAATACCCACAACATCAAGTAAATAAGCTGGACCCATTGGCCAACCAAATACTTTTTCCATCACTTTATCAACAGCAATAAAATCAGCACCGTCTCTTAGCAATAGAGAGAATCCTGCAAAATAAGGAAAGAGGACTCGATTTACAAAGAAGCCAGGGCAATCATTAACAATAATAGGTGTTTTGCCCATTTTGCTTGCATAACTAACAATACGGTTAATGGTCTCTTCACTGGTTTTTTCGCCTTTAATAATTTCCACTAAAGGCATGCGATGGACAGGATTAAAAAAATGCATACCACAGAAATTTTCTGGGCGTTTTAAGGATCTTGCGAGCAATGAGATAGGTATCGTTGAGGTATTGGAAGCAAGGATTGCGTTATCTGCTAATAATGCTTCTGTTTCTGCAAGTACAGCTGCTTTTACTTTTGGATTTTCAACAACGGCTTCAACCACAATATCTACATCGCTGACAGAGGCATAATTTAGTGTTGGTTGAATAGAGGCGAGTGTTTTGGCCATATCAACAGCGGTCATGCGACCTTTTTCTTGGCGTTTTTGTAATAGGCTTAGCGCTTCATTCATACCCAGTTCAAGGGATTTTTGGTTAATATCTTTCATAATAACCGGAATACCTTTTAAGGCTGATTGATAGGAAATTCCACCGCCCATAATGCCCGCACCTAATACTGCTGCTTGTTTAGGTAATTCTGCATTCCGTTTTTTTGTGATATTTTTGACATACTGATCATTGAGAAAAATACCAACTAAGGCTTTAGCAACATCAGTGCGCGTGAGTTTGACAAAATTTTCAGTTTCAAGAGCGAGTGCTTCATCTCTATTTAGGAAGGCTGCTTTTTCGATAGTTTTTACTGCGGTGATCGGAGCTGGATAATGAGGGCCAGCTACTTTCATCACCATGCCTTTAGCCACACCAAAAGACATCTTATGTTCAAGTTCTGTCAATCTTAATGGCGTTGTTTTCGGATAACGTGCGGCCTTCCAATCAATCTTACCGTCAATCGCTTGCTCTATTAGAGAAAGTGCACTCTCTTTTAATTTTTCCAGTGGCACAATAGCTTGGATCAACCCATTTTGAAGTGCAGTTTGAGCATCAACATCTTTACCCGCAGTAATAATTTCTAATGCATTATCGACACCAATTAAACGAGGAAGACGTACTGAACCTCCAAAACCGGGCATGATCCCAAGTTTGGTTTCTGGGAGACCAATACGTAAATCAGGGGATGCAATTCGGAAATCGGTTGCAAGTACACATTCGCAGCCGCCACCAAGTGCATAACCATTGATAGAAGAGATGGTGGGAACGGGTAAATCTTCGAGTCGACTAAAGATCTGATTAGAAAAGTGTAGCCACTGAGTCAATTCTTCTTCAGGGGCATCAAATAGGGATAGAAACTCAGTGATGTCAGCACCGACAATAAAGGCAGGTTTTTCAGAACGTAAAATAACACCTTTTAGATCTTGTGTTGCCTCTAATACGGTTAAAGCTTCGCTTAGCATCGCAACTGTTTTGGTATCTAATTTATTAATAGAGCCTTTGGCGTTAAAAACGAGTTCAACAATACCTTGTTTCACCCAATCGACTTGAATATTTTCGCTTTGATAGAGCATTTGTATTCTCCCTAAAAGTATAGACTGGTATGACCAGATAATAAGAGTGTGAATACAATGTTAAATAAATGCAAATAATTGATTAAAAAACTGCAGGAGGGATCACAGTGAAATTATTTAACTCATTGAATTTTATATTGTTGCTCTATTTGATAAAAATAAGTGAAATAAATCGCTAATAATCTATTTTTGTTATGGTGTTAGCCACTAAAAGAGTTGGCGTGTTAAGCTGAATCATTAACAATGAATAAGATAAGGTAATTAATAATGGAAAAATTGCTCTCTCTGTACCAAGAACATATCAAAACTCTACAAAATCGTACTCGTGATGCTTTATCCAGACACCATCTTGATTCCGTATTAATTCATTCTGGTGAGCCTATTCGTATTTTTCTTGATGACAGTGATTATCCTTTTAAAGTTAACGCACACTTTAAAGCATGGGTACCTGTGACTGATGTACCTCATTGCTGGTTATTAGTCGATGGTGTTAATAAACCAAAATTATGGTTTTATTCTCCAGTTGATTATTGGCATAGTGTTGAAGCCCTACCAAATAGCTATTGGACGCATGAAATTGAATTAATTCATCTCAAAAATGTTGATGATATTCAAAAAGAACTTACTCCTTATATTAATAAGAATACTGCTTATATTGGCCCAAATTCGCAACGAGCGGGATCATTAGGTGTGAGTATTGATAATATTAATAATCAATCTCTTCTTAATTATTATCATTACTATCGTGCCTATAAAACAGGTTATGAATTAGCCTGTATGCGTGAAGCGCAGAAAATGGCAGTGAATGGACATATTGCTGCACGCGAAGCTTTCCAAGCGGGATTAAGTGAATTTGATATTAATATGGCGTACTTAATGGCAACAGGTCATCGTGATACCGATGTACCTTATGGGAATATTGTTGCATTAAATGAGCATGCGGCTGTGTTGCATTACACAAAATTAGATCATGAATCACCAGATGAATATCGTAGTTTCCTTATTGATGCTGGCGCAGAATATAATGGTTATGCTGCTGATATAACTCGTACTTATAGTGCAAAAGAAAATCATGAATTTACATCTTTAGTTAAAGATATGAATGATGCACAACAAGCGTTGATCGCAACGATGAAAGCGGGTGTGCGTTACACGGAATATCATGTTCAAATGCATCAACGTATTGCTGGATTACTCAACAAATACGGTATTGTGAAAGGTGTTAGTGAAGAAGAGATGGTGAGTGCTGGCTTAACGACACCATTTTTGCCTCATGGTTTAGGACATGCTTTAGGTCTGCAAGTTCATGATGCCGCTGGGTTTATGCAAGATGATAAAGGAACTCATTTAGCAGCTCCTGCTATGTATCCATTCTTACGTTGTACCCGTATTGTTGAACCAGGCATGGTATTAACAATTGAACCTGGATTTTACTTTATCGATTCTTTATTAGAGCCTTGGAAAGAAGGAAAATACAGCACTCATTTTAATTGGAAGCAAATTGAACACTTCAAACCCTTTGGTGGCATTCGTATTGAAGATAATATTATTATCCACGATAACAAAATTGAAAATATGACTAGAGACTTACACTTAGCCTGATGAAAGCGTATTTGATCCCCGCTGAAACTGTAGAGTTCAGTGAAGAAATAAAGAAAAGCCGTTTTATTACATTTATTGCTCACACTGAGGGTATTGATGCAGCTAAAGCTTATATTCAATCTATCAAAGAGCAATTTCCTGATGCCCGACATCACTGTTGGGCTTTTGTTGCTGGTAGGCCAGATGATTCGCAACAATTAGGATTTTCTGATGATGGTGAACCAACAGGTACTGCGGGAAAACCTATTCTAGCTCCCCTCTTAGGAAGTGGTATGGGGGAAGTAACCGCAGTGGTTGTTCGGTATTTTGGCGGGATCAAATTAGGAACAGGCGGGTTGGTTCGTGCTTATGGTAGTGGTGTTCAGCAGGCATTAAAAATATTATCTACAAAGACAAAAGTGCCACAATTGCGCTTTAATGTGGAGTGTGAATATTCACTTGTTTCATTACTTGAACAAGTCGTTGAACAATATCAAGGGCAAGTGCTCTCAAGTGAATATACTGATAAAGTTACATTTACCCTTTCATTGCCAGCTGTACATAGTGGTGAAGTGGAAATTAAACTACGCGATATGAGTCGTGGCAGTATGCAATTAATCCCATTAGATAAAAATGAATAATCTTTGCTACCAAGGAAATCGCTAAATGCATTTTCGTTCAATAACCCGTATTGTCGGACTGCTCGTTATCTTATTTTCTGTCACGATGATCATTCCTGGTATTGTTGCATTAATATACCGAGATGGTGCCGGACGAGCATTTAGCCAAACATTTATTGTCGCATTAATCATTGGGTTAATGTTGTGGATCCCCAACCGACATAAGAAAAGTGAGCTAAAGCCTAAAGAGGGCTTTCTTATTGTGGTTTTATTTTGGACTGTATTGGGCAGTGTAGGGGCATTACCTTTTATTTTTTCTGAGCAACCACACCTTTCTATTACAGATGCATTTTTTGAATCTTTTTCTGGGCTTACTACGACAGGGGCTACAACCTTAGTAGGGCTAGATTCCTTACCTAAAGCTATTTTGTTTTATCGACAAATGCTTCAATGGTTAGGGGGAATGGGGATCATTGTATTAGCTGTCGCTATTCTTCCTCTTTTAGGTGTTGGGGGAATGCAGCTCTATCGTGCAGAAATGCCGGGGCCATTGAAAGATAATAAAATGCGACCTCGAATTGCAGAAACAGCAAAAGCACTGTGGCTTATTTATGTCTTGCTTACAATCATTTGTGCTTTAGCGTTATGGGTTGCCGGCATGGATGTGTTTGATGCTATTTCTCATAGCTTTTCAACTATTGCAATTGGTGGGTTTTCTACTCACGATGCCAGTATTGGTTATTTTAATAGCCCAACCATTAACATCATTATTGGTGTATTCCTTTTAATTTCCGGTTGTAACTTTGGCTTACACTTTGCTGTATTAACAGGAAGAAGCCTTAATATTTATTGGCGTGATCCTGAATTTCGTATGTTTATCTCAATTCAATTGGGATTAGTCATTATCTGTAGCGGTATTCTTTGGCTTTATTCTGTATATGATTCAGGATGGATAACCATAAACCAGGCCTTTTTCCAAGTTGTCTCTATGGCGACAACTGCTGGTTTTGCAACAGACAGTTTTGCACAATGGCCAGCGTTTCTACCTCTTCTATTATTATGCTCTGCTTTTATTGGTGGGTGTGCAGGATCAACGGGTGGGGGATTGAAAGTCATTCGTATCTTGCTTTTATTCCTACAAGGGAATCGTGAATTAAAACGTCTTGTTCACCCGAATGCAGTTTATACCATCAAACTTGGCCATCGAGCATTACCCGAACGTATTATTGAAGCCGTCTGGGGATTTTTCTCCGCTTATGCTTTGGTATTTATTATTAGCTTAATGTTGTTGATCGCAACGGGGGTTGATGAGTTCTCTGCATTCTCTGCTATTGCAACAACATTAAATAATCTTGGGCCTGGACTAGGTATTGTTGCTGATAACTTTACGACAATGAATCCGGCTGCAAAATGGATACTCGTCGTAACAATGTTATTTGGACGACTAGAAGTTTTCACATTATTAGTGTTATTTACCCCAACGTTTTGGCGTGATTAATCTAATACAAGGAGTGATGTATGAGCGCGCTATTGTTGTATTGTAGTACTGATGGTCAAACTAAAAAAATAATGACACAAATCGCGAATGAATTAAGACAACACGGCTATGAATGTGATGTAAGAGATTTAACCTCTGTTCAGCAGAGTTTAAATTTATCTGCTTATAATAAAGTCTTAGTGGGTGCTTCTATTCGTTATGGTTACTTTAATAAAGCTCTCGATAAATTTATCACTCGTCATCTTGCACAATTGAATAGTATGCCTACCGCATTCTTTGGCGTTAATCTTACTGCCAGAAAAGAGGAAAAGAATACACCTGAGACGAATGCTTATATGCGTAAGTTTCTAGATAAGACCCCATGGAAGCCAACGTTAACGGGTGTATTTGCTGGTGCACTTTTTTATCCTCGCTATAAATGGATTGATAGAGTCATGATCCAGCTAATTATGAAGATGACTAAAGGTGAAACTGATCCTACAAAAGAAATTGAATATACGGATTGGAATAAAGTAAGCGAATTTGCCTCTCATTTTGCCAAAATTGAGTGATATTCCACCTTGGTTGTTGGGTTTTTATACGTCTTGTTGGTGTTTTGAACGAACGGAAAATTATTTTAAAAAAACACTTGCGCTAATCCGAGATCTCCCTATAATGCGCATCCACTGACCGACGATGAGCTGACAACAGCCACGAAGGACAGCGAAGGGAAAAGAAAAAAGTTTGAAAAAACTCTTGACTCTTCAGAGGAATAACGTAATATACGCCTCCTCGCAACAACGCAGAAGACCGGAAACGGCAGCGAATGTTGCACTGCTCTTTAACAAATTATCAGACAATCTGTGTGGGCACTCGCAGAGACGATATCTTCTAAAATATTAGATGTATCAAGTCTTGAAGAGTGAACAACAAAAGTAAATTCATTTATGAATAGCTAAGTTTTCGATTTCTTTGAGCATCAAACACTTTTAATTGAAGAGTTTGATCATGGCTCAGATTGAACGCTGGCGGCAGGCCTAACACATGCAAGTCGAGCGGTAACAGGAGAAAGCTTGCTTTCTTGCTGACGAGCGGCGGACGGGTGAGTAATGTATGGGGATCTGCCCGATAGAGGGGGATAACTACTGGAAACGGTGGCTAATACCGCATGACGTCTACGGACCAAAGCAGGGGCTCTTCGGACCTTGCGCTATCGGATGAACCCATATGGGATTAGCTAGTAGGTGAGGTAATGGCTCACCTAGGCGACGATCTCTAGCTGGTCTGAGAGGATGATCAGCCACACTGGGACTGAGACACGGCCCAGACTCCTACGGGAGGCAGCAGTGGGGAATATTGCACAATGGGCGCAAGCCTGATGCAGCCATGCCGCGTGTATGAAGAAGGCCTTAGGGTTGTAAAGTACTTTCAGCGGGGAGGAAGGTGATAAAGTTAATACCTTTATCAATTGACGTTACCCGCAGAAGAAGCACCGGCTAACTCCGTGCCAGCAGCCGCGGTAATACGGAGGGTGCAAGCGTTAATCGGAATTACTGGGCGTAAAGCGCACGCAGGCGGTCAATTAAGTCAGATGTGAAAGCCCCGAGCTTAACTTGGGAATTGCATCTGAAACTGGTTGGCTAGAGTCTTGTAGAGGGGGGTAGAATTCCATGTGTAGCGGTGAAATGCGTAGAGATGTGGAGGAATACCGGTGGCGAAGGCGGCCCCCTGGACAAAGACTGACGCTCAGGTGCGAAAGCGTGGGGAGCAAACAGGATTAGATACCCTGGTAGTCCACGCTGTAAACGATGTCGATTTAGAGGTTGTGGTCTTGAACCGTGGCTTCTGGAGCTAACGCGTTAAATCGACCGCCTGGGGAGTACGGCCGCAAGGTTAAAACTCAAATGAATTGACGGGGGCCCGCACAAGCGGTGGAGCATGTGGTTTAATTCGATGCAACGCGAAGAACCTTACCTACTCTTGACATCCAGAGAATCCTTTAGAGATAGAGGAGTGCCTTCGGGAACTCTGAGACAGGTGCTGCATGGCTGTCGTCAGCTCGTGTTGTGAAATGTTGGGTTAAGTCCCGCAACGAGCGCAACCCTTATCCTTTGTTGCCAGCGCGTGATGGCGGGAACTCAAAGGAGACTGCCGGTGATAAACCGGAGGAAGGTGGGGATGACGTCAAGTCATCATGGCCCTTACGAGTAGGGCTACACACGTGCTACAATGGCAGATACAAAGAGAAGCGACCTCGCGAGAGCAAGCGGAACTCATAAAGTCTGTCGTAGTCCGGATTGGAGTCTGCAACTCGACTCCATGAAGTCGGAATCGCTAGTAATCGTAGATCAGAATGCTACGGTGAATACGTTCCCGGGCCTTGTACACACCGCCCGTCACACCATGGGAGTGGGTTGCAAAAGAAGTAGGTAGCTTAACCTTCGGGAGGGCGCTTACCACTTTGTGATTCATGACTGGGGTGAAGTCGTAACAAGGTAACCGTAGGGGAACCTGCGGTTGGATCACCTCCTTACCTAAAAGATACGTGTTATGTGTAGTGCTCACACAGATTGTCTGATGAAGAACGAGCAAAAGCGCGTCTGCGAAGCTGACTGAAGTCCCCTTCGTCTAGAGGCCTAGGACACCGCCCTTTCACGGCGGTAACAGGGGTTCGAATCCCCTAGGGGACGCCAATTGCGCGGTATGAGTGAAAGGCGTACCACACTATGTCTGATGAAAATCAGAGAATAGTTAAGATAATTTTAGTAAGTTATTTTAACTATTTTGCTCTTTAACAATCTGGAACAAGCTGAAAAATTGAAAACAAATCAATATATCACCGAGGTATATTGATGAGTCTCTCAAAATCTCAAACTTTGAATGTGTTTTTCGACATCGAAGTGGGATGAGCGAGCAATTTACAGTTCGAGGCGGCCAGCGCACAGTCAGCGCAACATACATGAGTATGTGAGCATGGCGAGCACTGCCCAACGACGAAATGTAATCTGCACAGCCATCACCACCCAGACGTCTTCAAGAAGAAACACCTTCGGGTTGTGAGGTTAAGCGAATAAGCGTACACGGTGGATGCCTAGGCAATCAGAGGCGATGAAGGACGTGCTAATCTGCGATAAGCGTCGGTAAGGTGATATGAACCGTTATAACCGACGATTTCCGAATGGGGAAACCCAATATCCAATGGATATTATCATGACGTGAATACATAGTGTCATGAAGCGAACCGGGAGAACTGAAACATCTCAGTACCCCGAGGAAAAGAAATCAACCGAGATTCCCCTAGTAGCGGCGAGCGAACGGGGAACAGCCCAGAGTCTTAATCAATAGCAGCATCAGGAGAACGGTCTGGAAAGTCCGGCAGTAAAGGGTGATAGCCCCGTATCTGAAGATGCTGTTATTGTGAACTCGACGAGTAGGGCGGGACACGTGTTATCCTGTCTGAATATGGGGGGACCATCCTCCAAGGCTAAATACTCCTGATTGACCGATAGTGAACCAGTACCGTGAGGGAAAGGCGAAAAGAACCCCGGCGAGGGGAGTGAAAAAGAACCTGAAACCGTGTACGTACAAGCAGTAGGAGCCCCATCACTCAAGTGCCTTGCACTGAGTGATTGGACAAACCACTCGAAAACAGCGAAGCGTTTACCTACAAAATGGGTTGATTATTTCAAGCCGTCGCGCAGTGTACATAGAAGTACACGAGCAACGGAAGTTAAAAAATCGAGCCAGTTTGACAGTAAAAGCAAGCGGGACATTTGAGGATGGGGTGACTGCGTACCTTTTGTATAATGGGTCAGCGACTTATATTCTGTAGCAAGGTTAACCGTATAGGGGAGCCGTAGGGAAACCGAGTCTTAACTGGGCGAATGAGTTGCAGGGTATAGACCCGAAACCCGGTGATCTATCCATGGGCAGGTTGAAGGTTGGGTAACACTAACTGGAGGACCGAACCGACTAATGTTGAAAAATTAGCGGATGACTTGTGGATGGGGGTGAAAGGCCAATCAAACCGGGAGATAGCTGGTTCTCCCCGAAAGCTATTTAGGTAGCGCCTCGTGAACTCATCTTCGGGGGTAGAGCACTGTTTCGACTAGGGGGTCATCCCGACTTACCAACTCGATGCAAACTGCGAATACCGAAGAATGTTATCACGGGAGACACACGGCGGGTGCTAACGTCCGTCGTGAAGAGGGAAACAACCCAGACCGCCAGCTAAGGTCCCAAAGTCATGGTTAAGTGGGAAACGAAGTGGGAAGGCTCAGACAGCCAGGATGTTGGCTTAGAAGCAGCCATCATTTAAAGAAAGCGTAATAGCTCACTGGTCGAGTCGGCCCGCGCGGAAGATGTAACGGGGCTAAACCATGCACCGAAGCTGCGGCAGCAATACTATGTATTGTTGGGTAGGGGAGCGTTCTGTAAGCCTGCGAAGGTGTACTGTGAGGTATGCTGGAGGTATCAGAAGTGCGAATGCTGACATAAGTAACGATAATGCGGGTGAAAAACCCGCACGCCGGAAGACCAAGGGTTCCTGTCCAACGTTAATCGGGGCAGGGTGAGTCGACCCCTAAGGCGAGGCTGAAAAGCGTAGTCGATGGGAAACGGGTTAATATTCCCGTACTGGTGGTAACTGCGATGGGGGAACGGAGAAGGCTAGGTTGTCCGGGCGACGGTCGTCCCGGTTCAAGCATGTAGGCAGAGTGATTAGGCAAATCCGGTCACTTAATGCTGAGGTGTGATGACGAACCACTAAGGTGGTGAAGCAATTGATGCCCTGCTTCCAGGAAAAGCCTCTAAGCTTCAGGTTACCAACAATCGTACCCCAAACCGACACAGGTGGTCAGGTAGAGAATACTCAGGCGCTTGAGAGAACTCGGGTGAAGGAACTAGGCAAAATGGTGCCGTAACTTCGGGAGAAGGCACGCTGGCGGTAAGTGAAGTCCCTTGCGGACGGAGCCGAAGCCAGTCGAAGATACCAGCTGGCTGCAACTGTTTATTAAAAACACAGCACTGTGCAAACACGAAAGTGGACGTATACGGTGTGACGCCTGCCCGGTGCTGGAAGGTTAATTGATGGGGTTATCCTTAGGGAGAAGCTCTTGATCGAAGCCCCAGTAAACGGCGGCCGTAACTATAACGGTCCTAAGGTAGCGAAATTCCTTGTCGGGTAAGTTCCGACCTGCACGAATGGCGTAATGATGGCCAGGCTGTCTCCACCCGAGACTCAGTGAAATTGAACTCGCTGTGAAGATGCAGTGTACCCGCGGCAAGACGGAAAGACCCCGTGAACCTTTACTATAGCTTGACACTGAACATTGAGCCTTGATGTGTAGGATAGGTGGGAGACTATGAAATGTGGACGCCAGTCTGCATGGAGTCAACCTTGAAATACCACCCTTTAACGTTTGATGTTCTAACCTAGGTCCATAATCTGGATCGGGGACCGTGTCTGGTGGGTAGTTTGACTGGGGCGGTCTCCTCCTAAAGAGTAACGGAGGAGCACGAAGGTTGGCTAAGCATGGTCGGACATCATGCGGTTAGTGCAAAGGCATAAGCCAGCTTGACTGTGAGAGTGACGGCTCGAGCAGGTACGAAAGTAGGTCTTAGTGATCCGGTGGTTCTGAATGGAAGGGCCATCGCTCAACGGATAAAAGGTACTCCGGGGATAACAGGCTGATACCGCCCAAGAGTTCATATCGACGGCGGTGTTTGGCACCTCGATGTCGGCTCATCACATCCTGGGGCTGAAGTAGGTCCCAAGGGTATGGCTGTTCGCCATTTAAAGTGGTACGCGAGCTGGGTTTAGAACGTCGTGAGACAGTTCGGTCCCTATCTGCCGTGGGCGTTGGAAGATTGAGAGGGGTTGCTCCTAGTACGAGAGGACCGGAGTGAACGCACCACTGGTGTTCGGGTTGTCATGCCAATGGCATTGCCCGGTAGCTAAGTGCGGAAGAGATAACCGCTGAAAGCATCTAAGCGGGAAACTTGCCTCGAGATGAGTCTTCCCTGTCACCTTGAGTGACCTAAAGGAACGTTTAAGACTAAGACGTTGATAGGCTGGGTGTGTAAGCGTAGCGATACGTTGAGCTAACCAGTACTAATGAACCGTGAGGCTTAACCTGACAACACCGAAGGTGTTTTGTCTGAGAGACAAAGAGTAGATGAAGTAAGCTTGTTTAAGATTGAAATTGCTGGTTATGACGAGAAATCGGAGTAACGGGTGATTAAACAGAATTTGCTTGGCGGCCATAGCGCAGCGGTCCCACCTGATCCCATGCCGAACTCAGAAGTGAAACGTTGTAGCGCCGATGGTAGTGTGGGGTCTCCCCATGTGAGAGTAGGGAACTGCCAGGCATTAAATAAGACGAGAAAGCCAACCCAATGGGTTGGCTTTTTTGCGTTTAGAGTTTTTAAATCGAATAATAATGAAAAATCACGCTATCGTTATTTAGATGCCCCAATATAGGGCATTTTATTATTAATTGAATAATTAACAAAAATTATGACGAGAAAAAGCAGCTAGCACAGTCCTTTCTGAAATTTCCAAATAGTCTTCCATTGCCATCGCCGCTTCTTGCGCTTTGCCATCCATTAACAGCATTAAAATCTGTTCATTTTTCTCAATATAAGGTGCATGTAGCAATTGAGGATCATTTAATAAGCCGAATGCTAAGCGTAATTCAGCTAAAATAAGCTGGTATTGCTTAAATAATCTGGGACTATCAGAAAGCTCAGCGATAGCGGTATGAAAATGCATGTTACAGGTTCCGACACCACTCCAATCTTGTTGTTCTTGAAACTTTTTTGCTTGATCGACACTATCTTGCATTCTAATAATGGCAGGGTGCATAGGATAAGAATGTCGCAGAGCATCACATTCAATTAATCGTCTTACACGATAAATATCCATGATACTTGCCATATCTGGCACTGAAACAAAAACACCACGATTAGGTTTATAAGTTAACAGCCCTTCTTGAGTTAATACACGAAAAACCTCTCTCAAGGTATTACGAGATATCTCTAGCGTTTCACTTAATGCGGTTTCTGAAAGTCTTTCACCAGGAGGTAATTCTCCGATAGTGATTTTTTGCCGAATAATATTGGCAACTTTTTGAGAAAGAATTTGTGGCGATGTTTTTTTCTGCATTATCTTCTGCTATTAGCTTAATAGAAACATCTATTCTATCAGTGAGCTTTACAATATATAACCTCTATTGTCGCTGTATGTTGCACTTATCACTCTCTACAATATTGCTTTCAGTTTGTTTTTATTAAAAAAATTGATTTTTTCTTTATTAATTTTTAATACTCAAATTTATTTTTCTTCATTTATATGCACTATTTTTGTGCATCTTATCTTTTTATGCTTCATTCCCGTGCATTTTTGATACGAATAAATTACCTACAATTGTCAATAAAATGTTAAAAATGCGATCTTCTTTGCACTTTTATCATCCTATATTTAAATCTATTTGCTTATTTATTCATCTATTATTATTAATTGTTCAACAATCTAATATCAGCTGATTAACAATCAGATATTCATGCTCAACAATGGCATGCAAATTGCCTTAGTAATAATAATTAAAATAATGATGATAAAGGGGGTAGCTTATGGCTACACAAGATTCTGCAAATACAGCTCCAACTTCGTTTATAAAAAGTAGACGTTCTTCTTTGATTGCCGCTATTTTTTTAATGGCAACCTCAGCAATTGGTCCTGGTTTTATTACACAAACTGCAACCTTTACGGCGACAATGGGTGCCGCATTTGCGTTTGGGATCTTAGCGTCGATTGTGATTGATTTTATTGTGCAACAAAGTATTTGGCGAGTGATCACGGTAACCAATATGCGCGCTTCGGATATTGCCAACAAAGCTATCCCGGGAAGTGGCTATTTGCTGGCGATATTAGTTATCTTCGGTGGTTTAGTTTTTAACGTTGGTAATATTGCAGGTGCAGGATTAGGGCTTAATGCGATGGTTGGGCTAGATCCTAAATGGGGTGGGATCTTAAGTGCATTACTTGCGATCTATATTTTCTCTTCACGCAAAGCCAGTAACTTTATTGATCGTATGATTATTATTCTTGGTATGGTCATGATCTTACTCACTGTTTTTGTCATGTTTGCTTCTAATCCACCGATTGGTGAAGCATTAAGACAAACGGTTTTACCTGACTCTATTAATTTTGCCACAATTACCACAATTGTGGGTGGAACAGTAGGGGGTTATATCTGTTATGCAGGTGCTCATCGCCTTCTTGATAAGGGAACGACGGGTATTGAGAATATTGAAGCCGTATCGAGCGCTGCAACAAAAGGTATCTTAGTTGTTGGATTGATGCGCTACATTTTATTCCTTGCCATTTTAGGTGTTGTAGCTAGTGGTGTAACATTAGATATTTCTAGCCATGCTGCAAACCCTGCTTCACAAGCATTTCAACATGCTGCGGGTTTAACTGGGTTACGTATCTTTGGTCTTATCTTATGGGCAGCCGCTCTTACTAGTGTTATTGGTGCTGCTTATACCTCTATGTCATTTATCACTGTGTTTAAAAAAGGGATCACTGAGCGCCAGCGTAATATCGCAACCATTATCTTTATTGCTGTTTCATTAGCTATTTATATGATGATGGGAACAGCGCCCGCTGCTTTATTAGTCTTTGCCGGTGGTTTTAATGGTCTAATTTTACCTATTGGTATGACACTGTTTATTTTTGTTGCATGGCGTCGTCAAGACTTAATGAATGGCTATAAATACCCAGCATGGCTGTTATGGTCAGGCATTTTAGTCTGTGTACTGACTTGGTATATGGGCATCATGTCAGTAGGTGCGATTTTCAACTACCTCAATATTGCTTAAAGGAATAATAACAATGATAAATACCATCGATTTAAACAGTGATTTAGGTGAAAGCTTCGGTCAATGGACAATGGGCAATGATGATGCGGTACTTGAAATAGTCAGTAGTGCCAATATTGCCTGTGGTTTTCATGCTGGCTCCCCTGATGGAATTTTAAGAACATTAAAAGCGGCAAAACTGCATAATGTCTCGATTGGAGCTCATGTTGCTTATCCTGATTTAGTGGGTTTTGGTCGTCGTAATATGGACATTGCCAGTGATGAATTAACCGCTGATGTGATTTATCAAATTGGTGCTTTGCAAGGGTTAGCTAAAGCAGTAGGTTTGAGCGTGACTTATGTTAAGCCTCATGGTGCACTCTATAACACAATTGCACATGATAAACGCCAAGCGCTTGCGGTTATTGAGGCGATACTTGCTGTAGATCCTCAATTGGTATTAGTTGCTTTAGCAGGATCACCCTTGATTACTTTTGCTAAAGAAAAAGGGCTTCGTGTAATAGCCGAAGCCTTTGCAGACAGAGCTTATCACGCTGATGGCACTCTGGTTTCTCGTAAAAAAGAGGGCGCAGTTTTATATGATCCGGAACGTGTTGCACAACGTATGTTACAACTTGTACAAGAAGGTGGTATTGAGTCTATAGAAGGTATTTTTACTGCTATAGATGCAGATTCTATTTGTGTTCATGGTGATAGTCCTGATGCAGTCAATTTAGCCAAAAGTGTAAAAAAAACTTTAATAGATCATGGTGTTGTAATTAAACCATTTGCGTCTGCTTTACTGAAAAGTGAGGGGTAAATATGACAAATTTAATGAAAGCAGCTGCTGATGCAATCGCCAAAGCACAAGAGGCTCGATTAGCAATTCGTCATGGTTTAGCTATGCCAACAGCAGGTATGGCAAAAGGAATGACACAAGCAAATATGATTAGTTTGCCTCGTGATTGGGCATTCGACTTCTTACTTTATGCACAACGTAATCCTAAAAGTTGTCCTATCTTAGATGTTTGCGAATCAGGTAGTTATCGTACTGTTTTAGCGAAAGACGCCGATCTGCGTACCGACATTCCTCTTTATCGTGTTTGGGAAAATGGCAAATTAACGGATGAAATTACAGATGCTAGAGCCATATGGGCACAACACTCTGATCTCGTGACATTTCTTATTGGTTGTAGTTTCACTTTTGAAACGCCGATGTTAGAAGCGGGTATTGAAATCCGACACATCACGGATAACTGCAATGTTCCGATGTATAAAACCAATCGCTTATGTCGTCCAGCAGGGCGATTAGAAGGCGAGTTAGTTGTCTCAATGCGTCCTATTCCTTCTGATAGAATTGCTGATGCTGTAATGATCAGTGGTCGCTTTCCTTCGGTACATGGTGCTCCCGTGCATATTGGTTCACCTGAAGCTCTGGGTATTAAAGATATTATGTCGCCAGATTTTGGTTCACCAGTGAGAATTGAAGACGGCGAGATCCCCGTGTTTTGGGCTTGTGGTGTGACCCCACAAGCGGCGGTGATGCGCTCAGGTGTTCCTTTTGCACTTAGCCATGCTCCAGGGCATATGTTTATTACCGATGTGCCCGATGCAGCTTATCACGTATAAGGGAGGAAGATACTTTGCGCTTTTTACCCGTTAACTTATCTCATTTACTTGTCGAGCTTTCTTCTTTAAAAGAGACGCTCGCATTGTATGAATCTGTTAAACAAGCAGATATTGCTGCTATTGAAGATATTGTACCTGCAGCGAAAACGCTCTTAATTCACTATACGCCATGGCTAATCACGGCTGAAGAACTTGTTGTTCAGCTCCGACAATTAGAAATCAAAGCACTATCGGCACGTCAAACACAGTCATTAACGATCCCTGTTCATTACCAAGGGGAAGATATTAGTGAAGTGGCTGAATTATTAGGCATAACCATAAATGATGTGATCCGCAGACATACTGAACAAACCTATCAAGTTGCATTTACCGGTTTCGCTCCAGGGTTTGCTTATCTGATCGCTGATGAAACCCAGCTCTATGTACCTCGTCGTAAAACTCCTCGTACACGGATCCCTGCTGGCTCTGTCGGATTAGCCGGTGAATTTAGTGGTGTATATCCACAACAAAGTCCTGGCGGTTGGCAGTTAATCGGAACTACGGAAATAAAAATGTGGGATCTATCACGCAAACAACCTGCCTTTTTATTGCCGGGAAATGAAGTGCATTTTATTGATGCACAAAAAGTACCAATAACAGTTTCATTACCTGAAAAAAAATCGGCAGTAGCTTCTCCTATCTCATTAAATGATAAAGGCTTATATGTCATTTCGGCAGGATTACAGACATTATTTCAAGATGAAGGACGAATTGGTGCTGCATCAATGGGGGTTTCCGCTTCTGGTGCACTAGATAAACCCGCTTTACATGCGGCTAATCGTTTGGTGGGGAATCCGACAACTTTCGTAGCACTTGAGATAACTCAAGGTGGATTAACACTTAAAGCGCGACAAGATTGTGTTATTGCCTTAACTGGGGCGGATTGTTCTATTTTATTAAAACCTGAGTCAGGAGTGAGTGAATATCTATCAAGCTATCAACCAATAGATGTTCGTTGTGGTGATGAAATTATTTTAGGGATACCAACAACAGGGGTGCGTAGCTATCTTGCTGTGAGAGGTGGGTTTGAATTACCTAAAGTTTTAGGTAGTCATGCTTTTGATACTTTAGCCCAAATTGGGCCTAGTGCATTGCAAGAAGGAGATGTACTTCACCTTAATAACGAAAGCATATCAAACCGTGTTATTGTTGAGGAACAACCAATATTAACACTGCCAAAACAAGGAGATATCGTCACTCTTGATATTGTTTTAGGTCCTCGTACTGACTGGTTTACTGTGGATGCAATAAAGACGCTAACCTCTCAATTGTGGCAAGTCACACCACAATCTAATCGTATTGGTTTACGTTTACTAGGCGAAACGCCCCTTGCACGTGAGCAACAACAAGAATTATCAAGTGAAGGCACCTGTATTGGTGCAATACAAGTACCAATTAATGGGCAGCCTGTTTTGTTTCTTAACGATCACCCATTAACAGGAGGCTATCCTGTTATTGGTGCTGTCGCTGAATATCACTTACCACTCGCAGGGCAGATCCCTGTTAACGCTAAAATTCGTTTTAATCCAATTACCGAATTCCAAGAATATTGATAGGAGAATGCCACTCATGACAACAATTAACCAAAAACAACGAGTGAAGCATCGAGTACTTATTGCAAACCGAGGCGAAATTGCGGTTCGTATCATTCGTGCTTGTCAGGATTATGGTGCTACTTCAATTGCTATTTATGCGAATGATGATATTGATGCACTGCATGTTCGTCTTGCTGATGAAGCTTATGGACTCAATGGTAATTTACCGAAAGAAAGCTATTTAGATATCAACAAAATTATTGATATTGCTAGTAAAGCTAAAGCAACGATGATCCATCCAGGCTATGGTTTTCTTTCAGAGCGTGCAGATTTTGCAAAAGCGGTACAAGAAGCCGGATTTATTTGGGTAGGGCCAAATCCTGAAACGATTGAGGTACTTGGCGATAAAGTGAAAGCGCGTAAAATTGCACAGTCAGTTGGTGCTCCTTTAGTTAATGGTACTGCTGATCCTGTTAATAATGCTAAAGAAGTATTAGATTTTGCCAAGCAATATGGTTTACCTGTTGCGATTAAAGCTGCTTTTGGTGGTGGTGGGCGAGGCTTAAAAATTGCCCATAAAATGGAAGAAATTGAAGAGCTTTATCATTCCGCAGTACGAGAAGCTGTCACCGCATTTGGACGTGGCGAATGTTATGTTGAGCAATTTCTAGATAAACCTCGCCATATTGAAGCACAAATTATCGCAGACAAACTGGGCAATGTTGTTGTTGTCGGAACACGAGATTGTTCGCTACAGCGACGTAATCAAAAGCTGATTGAAGAAGCACCTGCACCTTATTTGACAGACGAACAACGTGAACGTATTCACCAGTCAGCTAAAGATATTTGTGCTAAAGCGGGCTATATCGGGGCTGGTACAGTTGAATTTTTATTAAGTGCAAATGGCACTATCTCATTTCTGGAAGTAAATACTCGTCTACAAGTAGAACATCCAGTGACGGAAGAAACCGCAGGTATTGATTTAGTTATCGAGCAGTTACGTATTGCTGAAGGTTTGCCACTCAGTATTGATAAAACACCTGTCCCGCGTGGCCACTCTTTTGAATTTAGGATCAATGCGGAAGATCCCACCAAAGGTTTTTTACCGACACCAGGTTTAATTACGCATTTTTCTCAGCCTTCAGGCCCCGGTGTGCGAGTTGATAGTGGTGTTGCTGAGAATAATCAGGTTTCACGCCAATTCGATTCAATGATGGCCAAACTGATAGTGACGGGTGCAACTCGCGAACAAGCTATTGCTCGTGCTCGTCGAGCATTATCGGAATTTAAAATAGAAGGCGTGGCAAGTGTATTACCTTTCCATTGTGAAATGATGGAATACACCGATTTTACTGAAGATTTTAAGGTACATACTCGTTGGATTGAAACTGATTTTCAGGCAAAAAATATTCATTTCCCTCGTAGTACACCAGCAAAAAATGAAGAGCTAGTTCGTACCTTTATTGAAATTGATGGTCGTCGTCATGAACTCGCTTTGCCTGCTCAATTACTGTCACTTTCTGCGGTAATACCAACAGTTGTTAGTGCTAATCATGAGAAAGAAGAGAATGAAAAAGCGGTGATAGCGCCAATCTCTGGCGTATTACATAGCTGGATCTTATCTGATGGTGATAAAGTCAAAGAAGGTGATGTTATTGCTATTATGGAAGCGATGAAAATGGAAGTTCAGGTGATCGCATCTCGTGATGGGGTATTACAGCAAAAAGCTAAAACAGGCGATTATTTTTCAGCAGAAACCGTTTTGGCTGAAATAAATTAAGAGTGTTAAATAACTAATATACTGATTAATAAGAATAATAACTGCCTTTGATATTAGCCCTTGAATATGAGTAAATTCCGTATTAAAGGGCTTTTTTATAATAACTTTATTTATATATCTATTTGTTATATCTAATTCCTTTTGGTTATAAGTTATTTTGCCTATAATCTAGGCTCGCTAAATTATCAGCAAAAGGAAATAGGATGTTACTCGTCTCACAACTGCTTATCGGCGCTGCAATAGGGTTAGTTATTACAACGACCGGAGTTGGCGGAGGCGTTATTTTATTGCCTGTTCTTATTTATCTTTTTGGAATGAATGCATTAGCGGCTGTGGCAACGGCTAATTTGTTATCTATGCTAATGAAACTCTCGTCTTCTTATATCCATTTTCGTTTAGGTAATATTCCATTAAAACCCGCATTATTAATTTTGATGATCATGTTTCCTGCAACTTTTTTAGCGAGTTATGGGGTGACGTGGTTGGGATCGCAACCTCAATATTACGATCGTGTTGAATCTGGTATTAATATTTTAATGATCGTTGCCATCGTATTTTCATTGATCTTGTTTTTACAACGGATGATAAGAAGATCAACAGGTTCAGATCCTTTAATTTCTTTGCCACCATCTTCATCTGTTACTTTTTCTTCCTTATTTGTACCAGGAATGAGTGCAGGGTTTGTGCTTGGAGCGACGGGAGTTGGAGGTGGATTAGTGGTATTGCCTGTATTAATGCGTTTTGCACAAATGGGGATTAAGGAGGCGATTGGTACCTCTATTTTTATTACCACCATTCTTTCGGGTGGCTCAGCTATCGCTTATAGTGCTGGTGGTTATACCGATGTTCACACGGCACTTATTCTCTGTTTAGGATCATTACTTTCTATTCCGCTAGCACGCTATCTTTTAGTGTATTTATCAGAGCGTTTTTTCCAATACTTAACACTGTCTTTTATTCTGATCAGCATCATTATGATGAGTTGGAAGTTAATAAATTAACTTAATGTAAGATCGAGTGAGTCAATTTTTCTCTTATTACCTTTCGTTAGACTAAACTAATCTATCATCATGAGATTAACTTTTAAGAATAAGTAGAAACGAGATGAACATTAAAATAGGTGATGAATTTTTAGTTTATATGGCGCTAGGTGAAGAAAGCTATATGAAAGAATATTATCGTGTTGTTGAGTTAGATACTCAACTTTCTCAAGTAACAGGTAAGTTACTCAAAAGAACAACGGCTGATGATAAAAATATTGGTTTAGGTCGTTGTGAATTAGAGGGGGGTATTGAGCAATTTGCATTAGAAGATATCTATCCTGTTAAAGAGTGATCTTAATTGCAGATCACTCTTCTTAATTCGTTTGTCGTTTAGGCTACTGGCGCATTTTCAGGTAGTGCAGATGTTGGTAAACCGAATGCTTTGTCAAATACCCAGTTATAAACGAAAGTATAACAAGGGATAATGATGATCAGCGCAAAATCCATAACTAATGCCTGCCATAACGAAACATTAAGCCACCAGGCAATTAATGGGATTAAATAGAGTACCAGTGTTAGCTGAAATCCAATTGCATGTACAATACGACGTCTAAAAGTTCGAATTCTTGAAATCTGCCGACTTTCCCAAAATTCAAACATACAGTTATAAATAAAATTCCAACTCACCGCGATTGTTGTTATCACAAGTGCTAATGGGCCCGTTACTGCTGTTGAGCTATCAGCCAAAAGAGCAAGTCCAACGGATGAAATAACCCACCCAAAGATCTCATAAGCTGTCACGTAGACAATTTTTCGTTTGATACCTTGCATTGTACTCTCTTTTTTCTGTGGATTAGTGTTGTTAAGCATCGTAAGATAAATCAGCAAGAATGACAGAAAAAGTCAGCTAGTATCAATTTAACTGAAACATCAGGAGTGAACATGCAGTTTTCAAGTGAACATATTGCGATATTTTTAGCCGTGATGGATAAGGGATCTTTTTCTGCGGCAGCACGTTCATTAAAACGCGTTCCTTCTGCAGTTAGTATGGCGATTGCCAATATGGAAGCTGAATTAGGTTATGCACTTTTTGAGCGCTCATCACGAGAGCCTCAGCCAACCGAAAAAGCCAAAGCACTTGAGCCTCATGCCAGAATGATCGCAGAGCAATTAAAATTATTACAAGTGCATGCACAAGAGCTTTCAATGGATCTCGAAAGTGTCTTAAATATTGGTGTTGCAGCTGATATTAATCCTGATTATTTATTACCTGCGTTATCTGAATTAACGCAACGTTATCCATTACTTAATGTGAATGTGATAACCGCGGCACAAGATGACATTATTGAGATGTTACATTCGCATAAAATTCAATTATGCCTAGTCTATGGGGGATTATATGTGAATGGTGATGAGCAGTTTCAATATCTTGGCTCTGAGTCATTGGTGGCAACGATCTCTGCAAGCCATATTGCATTAGCCCACCCTTCTGGCGTATTTATTGAGGATTTAGTGAATGTTCGCCAAATTATGATCGCAAGTCACACCAAAGAGTTGAGGGATGAGCGCTCATTAGTGGCTACAAATTATTGGCAAACGGATAGTTTTCAAATGGCATTAGGTATGGTTGAAGCGGGAATGGGATGGGGTAATTTGCCATATTCGTTGATTTATACTCAATTGCAAAAAGGTAAATTAAAACAACTTCAGTTTAAAAATACGAAAAATGAGTTGCGATTGCCTATTCATGCCATGTGGTTAAAAGGGGAGTCGTTACAAAAAGGGGCAAAAGAGTTAGTTGAGCTGATGAGTACCCACCAGCCCATTGTACCTAATTTTGATTAATCGACACGTTGTTGATGAACCCAAACGGCAACTTCTACGCGAGATTTTAGCTTCATCTTTTTCAGTAAATGTTTAACGTGTACTTTGACAGTACTTTCTGTGATATCAAGTTTACGTGCGATCATTTTATTGGATAGCCCTTGCGCTATTAGTTTTAAAATATCACGTTCACGCGGGGTGAGCTGTTCAATATCACGCTCACCTTCAGAACGATCTTCACGTAATGATTCCGCTAAAATCGGTGTTAATGCAGGACTGACAACCATTTTTCCGGCCGCCGCTTGTTTAAGTGCTGCAAGCAATTCTTCAGGCTCCATATCTTTTAAAAGATAGCCATCAGCACCGCGTTTTAACGCCGTCACTAAATCATCGCTGTAGTTTGATACACTAAACACAACGATCCTTCCTGATAATGACTTTAATCTCAACTGATCAAGTGTTTCAAAACCATTCATTCCAGGCATATTCAGATCCAGCAAAATTAAATCTGGATCTAATTCTTCTGCGAGTTTCACGCCTTGAATACCATCACCCGCCTCCCCAACGACAGTTAATGTTGTATCAAGACTTAAGAGTTGCTTTACGCCATTGCGTAGCATTGGGTGATCATCAATGAGTAAAATTGTCGCTTTTTCTGTGGGTGATCCCATGTTATTCATTACGACTTGCTCCATGTTATACAGGGTCTTTATGAGTAGTGATTAATGGAAATTTAACAAGCACTTGAGTACCGCCCTGTTCACGTACTTTTATAGTATAAGAGCCATTTAAGCTATTTGCGCGTTCACGCATAATAATAAGGCCATAGTGATTTAATTTTTCAGGGTTAGGACTAATTCCTTCACCATTATCGTTAATTTTTAATTCAATAATGCCATTATTAAGAGATAAAGAGACTTCAGCCCAGTTGGCATTGGCATGCTGTAATATATTATTCAATGCTTCACGTACAATTTGAACCACATGAATACTCTGATGTGAATTCACGCATTTTGCAGGCAATTGATAGTCAAAATTAATAGCAAACCCAAGTCGCTGATTAAATTCATTCAATGTACTTTCTAATGCTGCTAATAATCCCGGCTCAGTAAGTTTTAAACGAAATGTAGTTAACAATTCTCTTAGCTGGCGATAAGCCACGTTAAGCTCTTCTCGCATCTCTTTGAGTAATTTTTGGCAATTATCCGGTAAGGTTTCTGACTGCATTTGCAAATAACTGACTTGCATTTTCAAACATGAAAGTGATTGTGCGATAGAGTCATGCAATTCACGGGCAATAGCAGAGCGTTCATCCATGAGTAAAAGCTGTTGTTGTTGCTCATTTTGTTGTTCCATTGCCAGCATGGCAGAGATTTGTTTTGTCAGTAATAACATTAAATTATTCTGTTCGTCAGTCAGGACTGTGTGTTCGGGTAGTTGCATAACAAATAACCCATAACGATGGATCTGATCAGCTAATTCCCAATGCAATAGTTCACTGCGTAATGGAATAGTGGCTGAAACCGTTTCATCACAGCGCTCACATTGTTGATCTGGGCAATGCTCAGGACGTGAGTGCGGTTCTAAACTGATTTCATTAAACAGTGTGTGATGATTATCCTCATATAAACGTATCTGCAAATAGGTATCAGGAATAATTTGTTGAAGTTCAAATAGTATCTGTCTTAATCGAGCGCAAAGAGGGGCAGGGGAGTGTAATTGCTGGCTTGAATGATAAAGGTAAGAGAGTACTTTGTTTTTCTGTTGTAAGTCGTGCGTTTTTTCGACCACTCTTTTTTCTAATTCGCTATATAGCGTTGAAAGCTCTTCTGACATGGTATTGAGTGCAATTCCTAATGTTGCAATTTCATCATGATGAGCACGTTGGTGGAAGCGGGCTGAAAAATTACCATGACCAATTGAATTCGCCATTTGCATTAATTGTTGCCAAGGATGCAATAAACGGCGGCGGAAATGCCAGACAGAGCCAAATAACAGTAAGAGTGTCAGTGCGGTAAATATAAGCTGAGTGTAAGCTACCAGCCTTATTTTTTGTTCTGTTAACTGATCTATGCTTAATACTAGTTTGTCTAATTGAGAAACAAACAAGGCGACTTCTTGTTTTGCATCATCTCGTTGTTGTGCATAAAGCAAGGTTGGTTTTAAGGTTTCTTTCCAATATGTATTTAACTGGGCATATTGTGATTGTAATGATGCATTACTCAGGACTTGGAGTAACTCATTGCTGTCTAAATCGGTTTCTAATTCATGAAGGTAATAACGATGCTGTTCATCTAGAGGTAAAGCAGATAGTAAGCGATAGCTTTGCATCCGTAGCGATCCAGATTTATTAATCGCATGAGCATTACCTTGTACACTCAAAATAATATGGTTAGAAATCGCCATTCCTACCACACCCAATAGAGTGAAAAGTAACATTAATATCGCTATTTGATTAATAATTGAAAAACGATAGTGCCATTGGATTTTATGCGTGCTCATCATTTTTTTCCAAGTTGATTCCGTCGCTATCTTGCCTTAAAAAGGTATCAAATGTCATATACTACTAAAGTATTACCTCTAAATAGCTGGTAAGGGTAATTTCACCTCTAAATTATTGTGTTTTCTATTTAACCTTATAATTTGTAATGACAAATCAGGAATAACCCTATTAATACTTAGGTGTAAATAACCACTTTAGCTTAAAAATCAAACAAATGTTTGCTTGATACAGATCATGACTTATTAACAATTCTAATCGTAAAAAGGTGCCAATCTAACCGTTAATCGAGGTTGTTATGGCACTCACTCAACACCCAGAAAAAATGAGAAAAGGGGTGATCGAAGATTGGCATCCTGAAGATAAAGCTTTTTGGGAAAAGACTGGTCAAAAGATCGCTTCACGCAATTTATGGATTTCTGTTCCTTGTTTACTTTTATCGTTCTGTGTATGGATGCTTTTTAGTGCGGTTGCAGTAAATTTGAACAAAGTAGGTTTTAACTTTACCACAGATCAGTTGTTTATGCTGACTGCACTGCCTTCAGTCTCAGGTGCTATATTACGCGTTCCTTATTCTTTTGTTATTCCTATTTTTGGCGGTCGTCGCTGGACTGCAATCAGTACCGTATTTTTGATTATTCCTTGTCTCTGGCTGGGGTTTGCGGTGCAAGATACAACAACGTCTTACGCAACCTTTATTGCTATTTCACTGTTATGTGGTTTTGCTGGAGCAAACTTTGCATCCAGTATGGCAAACATCAGCTTTTTCTTTCCTAAAGCACGTCAAGGTGGGGCATTAGGATTAAATGGTGGATTAGGTAATCTGGGTGTCAGCGTTATGCAGTTGGTTGCACCATTAGTGATTGGCGTTGGCGTATTTGCAATGTTTAGTGGTCCGGGTGTTGTTCAGCCAGATGGTTCACGTCTATGGTTAGAAAATGCTGCATGGATTTGGGTTCCTTTCTTATTTATTCTGACATTTGCGGCATGGTTTGGTATGAACGACCTGGCGGCTAATAAAGCCTCTTTAAGCCAGCAATTACCTGTTTTAAAACGGGGTCACCTCTGGCTATTAAGTATCTTATACCTGTGTTCTTTTGGTTCATTTATTGGTTTCTCTGCGGGTTTTGCGATGTTATCTAAAACCCAATTCCCAGATATCGTTATTTTGCATTATGCCTTCTTTGGACCTTTATTAGGTGCTTTAGCTCGTCCTGTAGGTGGCGCTTTGTCTGATAAATTCGGGGGTATTAGAGTCACGCTGATTAACTTTATCATCATGGCAATTTTCTCTGCTTTACTCTTCTTAACACTACCTGAAAACGGTGCTGGTGGCTCATTTATCGCATTCTATGGCGTCTTTATGGTGCTGTTTTTAACTGCGGGTTTAGGGAGTGGTTCTACATTCCAAATGATTGCAGTGGTGTTTAGAAAAATCACTGTTGATCGCATGAAAGCACAAGGCGCTTGCGATGAAGCTGCTCAAAAAGAAGCGGTGACAGAAAGTGCAGCAGCGCTTGGTTTTATCTCTGCAATTGGTGCAATTGGTGGCTTCTTTATTCCTAAAGCCTTTGGCACATCGCTTGCAATGACTGGCTCACCTGCCGGAGCCATGAAAATCTTTGTTCTATTTTATATCGCCTGCGTCTTGATCACTTGGTTGGTCTATGGACGTAAACACAATAAACAATAATGACGAATTATACGCAATGTGAGAGCGCTCGCGCGCATTGGGAGAGTATCTGATGAGTAAGTTTCTCGATAGATTCCGCTATTTTAAACAGCTTGGCGATACCTTTTCAAAGGATCATGGCCAAGAATTAAATGTTAATCGTGACTGGGAAGATGGTTATCGTAGTCGTTGGCAACATGACAAAATTGTCCGTTCCACTCATGGTGTTAACTGTACAGGCTCATGTAGCTGGAAAATTTATGTCAAAAATGGGTTAGTAACTTGGGAAACCCAACAAACGGACTACCCGCGTACACGCCCTGATTTACCCGATCATGAGCCTCGTGGTTGTCCTCGTGGTGCAAGTTATTCATGGTATTTATACAGCGCGAATCGCGTTAAATATCCCATGGTACGTAAACGCTTAATTAAATTATGGCGTGAAGCAAAAGCACAACACAGTGATCCTGTCGATGCTTGGGCTTCAATTATTAGCTCACCAGAAAAAACTAAAAGCTATAAACAAGCGCGTGGACGTGGTGGTTTTGTTCGTTCTTCATGGTCTGAAGTAAATGAAATTATTGCTGCTTCTAACGTATTTACCGCTAAAGAATATGGTCCTGATCGTATTATCGGCTTTTCGCCAATTCCAGCAATGTCGATGGTGTCATACGCTGCGGGTGCGCGTTATTTATCACTTATTGGCGGGGCATGTTTAAGTTTTTACGATTGGTATTGCGACTTACCACCAGCATCACCAATGACATGGGGTGAGCAAACAGACGTTCCTGAATCGGCAGACTGGTATAACTCATCTTACCTGATTGCCTGGGGCTCTAACGTACCGCAAACACGTACTCCAGATGCCCACTTCTTTACAGAAGTTCGCTACAAAGGAACAAAAACCGTAGCGGTAACACCTGATTATGCTGAAATCGCTAAACTGTGTGACCAATGGTTAAATCCAAAACAAGGTACTGATAGCGCAATGGCAATGGCGATGGGACACGTTATTCTTAACGAATTCCACGTTAAACGCCAAACAGAATACTTTAGTAACTACGTGCGCACTTACACTGACATGCCAATGTTAGTGATGTTAGATAAACATGATTCTGGCAATTTAGTTGCGGGTCGCATGTTACGAGCTTCTGATTTAGTGAACAATCTCGATCAGGAGAAAAACCCAGAGTGGAAAACCATTGCTATTGATGAGAAAACACAGCAACTGATTGCTCCTCAAGGTTCTATGGGCTTTCGTTGGGAAGGCGCTGCTAAATGGAATCTTGAGCCCAAAGACGGTAAGAGTGGTGAAGAAGTCACTTTACAATTAGGGCTTTTAGAGAACCACGATGATGTTGTTGACGTTGCATTTCCTTACTTTGGTGGCATCAAGAGCGAATACTTTGAAGGTGTTGCCCTTGATGATGTAATTGTTCATAAACTGCCTGCTAAGCGTATTACACTTGCGAACGGTGAAGAAAAATACGTTACAACCGTCTATGACTTGCTATTAGCAAACTACGGTATTGATCGTGGTTTAAATGATGAAAATTGCGCATCAAATTACGATGAAATCAAAGCATATTCACCAGCATGGGCTGAAAAAGTGACAGGTGTAGGCCGTCAAGATATCACCCGTATTGCGCGTGAATTTGCAGATAATGCAGAAAAAACACATGGTCGTTCTATGGTGATTGTGGGAGCCGGTATTAACCACTGGTATCACATGGATATGACCTATCGTGGCATTATTAATATGCTGATTTTCTGTGGTTGCGTCGGTCAAAGTGGTGGTGGCTGGGCACATTATGTTGGACAAGAAAAATTACGACCACAAACAGGTTGGTTGCCTTTAGCTTTTGGTCTTGATTGGCAACGTCCGCCTCGCCATATGAACAGTACGTCATTTTTCTATAATCACTCCAGTCAGTGGCGTTATGAAACCGTATCACCAACAGAGTTGTTATCGCCACTAGCGGATAAATCACGCTTTAGTGGTAGCTTGGTTGATATGAATGTGCGTTCAGAACGTATGGGATGGTTACCATCGGCGCCTCAATTAAATTTAAACCCTCTGTCTATTGCGAAAAAAGCTCAAGATGCAGGTGTTAGTGCCGCTGATTACACCGTTAATGCATTGAAATCAGGTGAAATTCGTTTTGCTTCGGAGCAACCTGATAATCCACAAAACTTCCCACGTAATTTATTTATCTGGCGCTCTAACTTATTAGGTTCGGCGGGTAAAGGACATGAGTATTTACTGAAATACTTGCTGGGAACCGAAAACGGATTACAAGGTAAAGATTTAGGCGAGCAAGGCCAAGTTAAGCCACAAGAAGTGGAATGGCAAGATAAAGGCGGTGAAGGTAAAGTTGATTTAGTGGTGACTTTAGACTTCCGTATGTCAAGTACCTGTCTCTTCTCCGATATCGTTTTACCAACCGCTACATGGTATGAGAAAGATGATATGAATACTTCGGATATGCATCCATTTATTCATCCATTAACTGCCGCGGTTGATCCTGCTTGGGAATCTAAAACAGACTGGGAAATCTATAAAGGCATTGCTAAAACTTTCTCTAAATTGTGTGTTGGTCATTTAGGGGTTGAAACGGATTTAGTGACATTGCCTATTCAGCATGACTCTGCCGCTGAAATGGCACAGCCTTTCGATGTGAAAGATTGGAAAAAAGGTGAATGTGACCTTATTCCGGGTAAAACAGCACCACACCTTATTCCTGTTGAACGTGATTATCCAAATACCTATGCTCGCTTTACCTCACTTGGCCCTCTGATGGATAAATTGGGTAATGGTGGTAAAGGGATCAGTTGGAATACACAAGCAGAAGTCGATTTTCTGAAAAAACTCAATCGTGTCCGTCATGATGGTGTGGCAAAAGGGCGTCCAGCAATTGAAACCGCGATTGATGCAGCCGAAGTTATTCTTTCTTTAGCACCTGAAACTAACGGTCAAGTAGCTGTAAAAGCGTGGGATGCATTAAGTAAAGTGACAGGACGCGATCACACTCATTTAGCCAAAGTGAAAGAAGACGAGAAAATTCGTTTCCGCGATATTGTTGCTCAGCCTCGTAAGATTATCTCAAGCCCAACATGGTCTGGTCTTGAAGATGAGCATGTCTCTTATAACGCCTGTTATACCAATGTTCACGAGATGATCCCTTGGCGTACGTTAAGTGGTCGCCAGCAGTTGTATCAAGATCACGAGTGGATGCGTGCTTACGGTGAAAGCTTAGTGGTTTACCGTCCACCTATTGATACTAAAGCGATTGATGCGGTTAAAGGTAAAAAACCAAATGGTTTCCCTGAGAAAGCGCTGAATTTCCTAACTCCTCACCAAAAATGGGGTATTCACTCAACCTATAGCGATAACTTACTCATGTTAACGTTAGGTCGTGGTGGCCCTGTAGTGTGGCTGAGTGAAGATGATGCCAAAGAGATGGGAATTAGCGATAACGATTGGGTTGAAGCGTACAACAGTAATGGTGCGTTAACGGCAAGAGCCATTGTCAGTCAACGTATTCCTGATGGCATGATTTATATGTATCACGCACAAGAGCGCCAAATAAACCTACCAGGATCTGAAATAACCGGAATGCGAGGTGGTATTCATAACTCAGTGACGCGTGTTTGCCCTAAACCAACCCATATGATTGGTGGTTACGCTCAATTGGCTTATAGCTTTAACTATTACGGCACTGTGGGCTCTAACCGTGATGAGTTTGTTGTGGTGCGTAAAATGAAACAGATTGATTGGCTTGATGGTGAAGGTGATGCTTATCAACAGACCCTGAATGGACAGGAGAAGGCATAATGAAAATTCGTTCACAAGTCGGTATGGTACTGAACCTCGACAAATGTATCGGTTGCCATACCTGTTCAGTAACCTGTAAAAATGTTTGGACTAGCCGTGAAGGTGTTGAATACGCATGGTTCAATAACGTTGAAACCAAACCAGGTACAGGGTATCCCCAAAATTGGGAAGACCAAGAGAAGTGGAAAGGTGGCTGGATCAAAAATATCAAAGGTAAATTAGTACCAAGAATGGGTAACCGTGTTGGTCTATTATCTAAAATTTTTGCCAACCCAGATGTTCCAGCATTGGACGATTACTATGAGCCGTTTGATTATGACTATGAGCATTTAAAAAATGCACCAGAAGGCTCATTACCGACAGCACGTCCTCGTTCACTGATCACCGGTCAGCGCATGACCAAAATCGAAAAAGGCCCAAACTGGGAAGACGATTTAGGGGGGGAATTTAGCAAACGTGCAGCGGACAAAAACTTCGCCAATATGCAAAAAGAGATGTACGGGCAGTTTGAAAATACATTCATGATGTATTTACCTCGTTTATGTGAACACTGCTTAAATCCTGCTTGTGTGGCGACATGTCCAAGTGGTGCAATTTATAAACGTGCTGAAGACGGTATTGTACTTATCGACCAAGATAAATGCCGTGGATGGCGTATGTGTTTAACTGGGTGTCCATATAAAAAAATCTATTTCAACTGGAAAAGTGGTAAGTCAGAAAAATGTATTTTCTGCTATCCACGTATTGAAGCCGGTCAGCCAACACTGTGCTCAGAAACCTGTGTAGGGCGTATCCGTTATCTGGGGGTAATGCTGTATGACGCAGATAAAATCTCACAAGCTGCCAGTGCGGATAATGAAAAAGATTTATACCAAAGCCAGTTAGATATCTTCTTAGATCCCTTCGATCCTGAAGTGATTGCAGCAGCTGAAGAGCAAGGTATTCCGTTAAGTGTGATTGATGCAGCACAACGTTCACCTGTTTACAAAATGGCAGTGGATTGGAAGCTGGCATTACCACTACACCCTGAATATCGCACCTTACCAATGGTTTGGTATGTGCCACCTTTGTCACCTATTCAGTCAGCTGCGGATGCGGGGGTGTTACCTCATACTGGTGTATTGCCTGATGTAGAAAGCTTACGTATTCCTGTTCAGTATTTAGCTAACTTATTGACAGCTGGTGACACTACACCTGTGTTATTAGCATTAAAACGCATGCTCGCGATGCGTCATTACAAACGTGCTGAAACTGTAGAAGGAAAAACAGACTTAAGTGCACTAGAACAAGTCGGTTTGACTGAAGCGCAAGCACAAGAGATGTATCGTTATCTGGCTATTGCAAATTATGAAGATCGCTTTGTTATTCCATCAAGCCATCGAGAACTTGCAAGAGAAGCTTTCCCAGAACGTAATGGTTGTGGTTTTAGCTTTGGTGATGGTTGCCATGGTAGTGATAGCAAATTTAATTTGTTTAATAGTCATCGCATTGATGCGATTGATATCACTTCAAGAACACCTCAGGATGAACGTCGTTCAGAGGAGAAAATATGATGATCTCTCTGAAAGTTATTTCTCATCTTTTAGATTATCCCACTCAAGAATTATGGGATAACCGTGGCGAGCTTATTGATGCATTACAGGAGGCCGATGAGCTTCCTGTGACTCAAGTTGCAAAATTGATGGCGTTTATTCACGCATTAACGCAACAAGAGTTATTAGATGCACAATCTAACTACAGTGAACTTTTTGATAGAGGTCGAGCACGCTCACTGTTGTTATTTGAACATGTTCATGGTGAATCTCGCGATCGCGGTCAGGCAATGGTTGATCTGTTAAATCAATATCAACAAGCGGGGATCACATTAAGTAGCCGTGAACTCCCGGACTATTTGCCTACTTACCTTGAGTATTTAACACTTTTACCTACCACAGCGTGTATAGAAGGGCTAAACAATATTGCGCCTATTTTGGCCCTGTTAGGTGAGCGTTTAAAACAGCGAGGCAGTGATTATCACGCTCTCTTTGATGTATTGCTTTGTCTTTCACAAAGCGGACTAGAAGCATCACAACTCACTGCTCAAGTAGAAAAAGAGCCTTTAGATGATACCCCTGCGGCGTTAGATGCGGTATGGGAAGAAGAACAAGTGACGTTCCTTGGAGAAGGTACGCAATGTGGCAGTAGCAATATTAGCCAACATCAGCGTCGTTTTGCACAAGAGACGGCAGTTCAATATCTCAATGTGGGGAATTCGTTGGATACGGGAGCACAAAAATGAATTACATCAATATGTTATTTTTTGATATCTATCCCTATATTGCTGGTGCCGTTTTTATTATCGGTAGCTGGTTACGCTATGATTATGGTCAATACACTTGGCGTGCAGGTTCTAGCCAGATGCTAGACAAGAAAAATATGCGATTGGCATCTAACTTATTCCACGTTGGGATCATCGGTATTTTTGCTGGTCATTTTCTGGGAATGTTAACACCACATTGGATGTATGAATCTTTTTTACCGATTGAATATAAGCAAATTATGGCGATGGTAGGCGGTGGTACTTGTGGTGTGTTAATGCTGGTGGGGGGCGTGATGTTATTAAAACGCCGTTTAACCAATCCACGAGTGAGAGCCACATCTTCATTTGGTGACATTATGATTTTAACGCTACTGGTTATTCAAGTGGCATTAGGTCTACTAACAATTCCGTTCTCAGCACAACATATGGATGGTAGTGAAATGATGAAGCTGGTGGCATGGGCACAATCTATTGTGACATTCCATGGTGGTGCTTCAGCAAATCTTGAAGGTGTTGCATGGGTATTTAAATTGCACATTTTCTTAGGAATGACGATTTTCTTATTATTCCCATTCTGTCGATTAGTCCATATTTGGAGCGTACCTGTTGAGTACTTAACTCGTCGCTATCAAATTGTGCGTAATCGTCATTAATGAATGATCTATCTCCTGATAGTAAGTTAGAGACCTTTTAGTTGCGCTTATCTCACCCCCGCCCGCGGGGGTTTTTTTATCTCTTTTTCCAGCCCTAAAACATCAACAAAAATTTTGAATGGTTAAAACAATAATCTTTAGATTCATTTAAGAATGATTACACTTATAATTCTTTTCAACGAAACGAATAAATTTATATAAACCAATAATCAGTTAATTAAATATCGTGATATTTAATTATATTTAAAGTTTACAATCGATTATTTATTAATAATAAATAAATTAAAATGTAAATTTAAAGGGTCTGAGTATTGTCATGTAAATTTGGCGCTATTATTTAATTGAGCCTTAACTCTATTATACTATCGGAGATTATTATGAGCTTTACATATCATCGTATTGATAAAAATAATGCTGCAGTTCTGTTGGTAGACCATCAAGCTGGATTACTCTCTTTAGTAAGAGATATCGAGCCTGATAAATTCAATAATAATGTATTAGCATTAGCTAATGCCGCTAAATACTTTAATTTACCTACCATTTTGACCACCTCATTTGAAGATGGCCCTAATGGCCCTCTAATGCCTCAACTTGTTGAGATGTTCCCGGAAGCTCCTTATATCGCCCGCCCTGGACAAATTAATGCATGGGATAATGAAGACTTTGTAAAAGCAGTTAAAGCGACAGGTAAAAAACAACTAATTATTGCGGGTGTTGTGACTGAGGTTTGTGTTGCATTCCCTGCATTATCAGCACTTGAAGAAGGTTTTGAAGTGTTTGTTGTCACTGATGCTTCAGGGACTTTCAATGCTATTGCTCGTGACTCTGCGTGGGATAGAATGTCAAAAGCAGGGGCACAATTAATTAACTGGTTTGGTTTAGCTTGTGAGTTACACCGTGATTGGCGTAATGATGTTGAAGGATTAGGTGCGCTCTTTGCTAACCATATTCCAGACTATCGTAATCTTATGACAAGCTATAATACTTTAACAAAAAAGTAAGTGATTAATTTAAGTTTTTCCTAAAAATAGGGCTTATATTATTTTTCAGTAAATATAACTTAATGAAAATTAAAATTTATTAAATTATAAATATAATCCCATGATTAAATTAATAAATGGATCAGAAATGAAAAATAAATTATTAAAAACAACCGCTATTGCGATGGCATTAAGCGTGGGCGTTGCACAAGCCGCTGAATATAAAGCAAGTACAGCAGAAGGCCCAATTAAAATAGTTAACCTAAAAGTGATGGAAGCACAAGTTCAGGCGAATATGGAAAAAGGGGCTTTCGGTTATATTCGAGGTGGTGCTGAAGACGAAAATAATTTACGTTCAAATACAACGGCATTTGATAAAAAATATATTATGCCTCGTTCATTACAAGGTATCGAATTTTCTGACTTAGATTTAAAAACAGAATTTTTGGGTATTAAATTAGATACGCCTATTATTCAGGCACCGATGGCAGCTCAAGGGCTTGCACATCAACAAGGCGAAGTCGCCACAGCAAAAGGTATGGCAAAAGCAGGCTCTATTTTTTCATTAAGTACTTATGGTAATAAAACTATTAAAGAAGTGGCAGATGCTCAACCGGGTTATCCTTTCTTTTTCCAGTTGTATATGAGTAAAAATGATGCCTTTAACGAGTATATTTTATCTCAAGCAAAACAGTATGGCGCTAAAGGTATCATTATGACTATCGACTCATCAGTGGGTGGTTATCGTGAAGATGACGTGAAAAATAATTTCCAATTTCCATTAGGTTTTGCCAACTTAGAAGCGTTTGCAAAAATCAGTGATGACAAATCGAAAACAGGTAAAGGTGCGGGTATTAGCGAAATTTATGCTCAAGCTAAACAAGCCTTCACACCCGCAGATATTCAGTATGTGAAAAAAATGTCTGGCTTACCTGTGATTGTAAAAGGTATCGAATCACCTGAAGACGCAGATACGGCAATTAAAGCGGGTGCAGATGCGATTTGGGTTTCTAACCACGGTGGACGTCAATTAGACAGCGCACCAGCCACTATTGATGTATTACCAGCGATTGCAAAAGTGGTAAATAAACGTGTTCCTATCGTTTTTGATAGTGGTGTACGTCGTGGCTCACATGTCTTTAAAGCATTAGCCAGTGGTGCAGATGTTGTCGCTGTTGGTCGTCCAATTCTTTATGGATTAAATTTAGGGGGCGCTGAAGGTGTAAATTCAGTTATCCAACATTTAAATAAAGAATTAAAAATTAATATGATGTTAGGTGGGGCGAAAACAGTAAAAGATATTCAAGCCACTCCACTTTATACCGATGCCAGTTTTAATCAATAATTAAATGTAATTTAGATAATTAAAAGCCGCACTTAAGTTAAATATTAAGTGCGGTTTAATTTTCTATTTAAAATTATAACTTAAGATAATATAACAGTATTTTTAATAAATTTAATAACTTTTATTTTTTTTGACTTTTATATAAAAGAGAATTAGTTTTACAGGATTATTTTATAATCAAGGAAAGTTATTAATGGATAATGTAGGACAAGATTTTGGCCTTATAGAACGTGATGAAATAAAAAATAAACATTACCCAATTGTGGATACTATAAAAGTAAATATTGCTCCTTCTGGTACTTTATATACAGATATTAACAATCAAACAAGTAAGTCTTCATTTGGGCATGTCTGGGTGGAATTTAGGGGCGAATCAATAGGTTGGGGTCTTGGTGACACTAAAATGGAAGGCGGCGCTGATAATCTAACGTTTCATGATTCTAAAGGATATGACTCTAATAAAGTGACAAGTATGACGTTTCCATTATATTCACCAGAAATATCTGACCGTATTAGCAATGCTATTGAGCAAATGAAAAATGGAAGTTATCAGCATTTCCCGAGTAGCTATAATTTACTAACTAATAATTGCATTGATTTTGTAAACCATTTATTGGCTTTAACGGAAAATGGTGAGAATAATCCTGACTATATATTGCAGCTAATGGGAGATACACCAAATAAAATTATTGAAAAAATAGAAGAGTATATTCTGGAGCAGCAAGAAGCTGAAACTCCATTAGTTATTGCATTAACAGAGAGTGGGATTTTTACATTACCTGATGATGATAGTATTCATTTTGATCATAATAATGATGAAGTAAAAGAATCGACAGGATGGATAGATAATAATAGTGCATTCCTTGTATTTGATAAAAATAAAAATGGTGTTATAGATAATGGGAATGAAATGTTTGGTAATAATACTTCTAATATATCAGAGGGCTATGCAAAACACGGGTTTGAAGCATTATCTCAATATGATAGCAATCAAGATAATAGAATTGATAAGAGCGATATAATCTGGTCTTCTTTAAATCTATGGATAGATAAAAATATTGATGGAAAAACAGATGCTGATGAATTGATTAAGATTGAGTGCTCAGGCATAGAATCAATAAATTTAAATTATAAGAAAAATGGCGTTATAGATGAAAATGGAAATCAATTTTTATTAACAAGCGATGTTGTATGGAATGATGGCCATCATACTGAAATTTCAGATATTGTATTTAATACCCATTTTTCTTCCCAACAAAATAATACTTTACCTAATAATGGTGACTTATGGCTATAAAAAATAGATGGAGCCAAATCATTTTTTTTAGTATGGCAATTATGTTAAGTGGAAAAATAATGGCTAATATTCTTGTACCAGATAAAGTTTATTTACATGATCCCGATTTTTTATCATCATTTAGTCTTGATATGCCAAATACAGCAGATGAATTTTATGATTTGATAAAACTTGCAGATAATGGAAATAGCGATGCTAATTGGATGGTTGCTACAATCTATGATCAAAGTAATAACGGCTTGGAGGCTGAAAAATATTATCAACGTTCTATTGATAGAAAAGATAATTATTTAGGCCAATCTGCTGTAAATCTAGGCTATATATATGATAAAGCTAATAATATTGAAAAGGCTATGACCCTTTTCCAATTTGCTGGTGATGCAGGATATAGCAATGGATACAAAGCATTGGCAACTGAATATTTTTTAGGTCATTCAATTCCATTAGATTTTGCTAAAGCGAAAGTTTTTTATAAAAAAGCGGCTGATTTAGGTTGTATAGAGTGTCAAGATTATATTAAAAATTGGGATGATACAGTTAAGTTGAGATTAAAAGATTTGGAATAAAATAGAATTCAATTTAATTAAATAATAAAACCCACGCTCAATATTGAACGTGGGTTTTTTCTATCAATTTATTTTTTCTATCAACTTAAAAGAATATTGTTAGTTTAAAAAAATTATTCTTGGGTTGATGGTGTATCACCAAAACAGAGGTTATTTTGATTATTAATGCCACCATCAGGTGATGAATAACCCAAGCAACCTAACATTGAATCAAAAATATTATGGTGATAGAACGTGCGCTGTGTATCTTGATTACGTTTTAGGTTATCAAATAACTGTTTATTTTGAGGTTCTGCTAAATAGCTATCTGACATCCACACTAAGAAAGGAACTCTAAATTGTTCCGGTGGAGCAATTTCTTTTGGTGTGCCGTGTAAGCCACCTTTTTCTGAAATAGATTCACCGTGATCGGAGGTATAAAACACAATGGCTTTTTTATCGCGTAATGTGTTGAGTATACCATCAATAAAATAGTCGGTATAAAGAATAGAGTTATCATAAGCATTCACTAACTGCTCTTTAGTACACTCATCATCCACATTTAAACATTCAGGTTGATATTTTTTGAATGATTCAGGGTAACGCTGTGAGTACATAAAATGAGAGCCTTTAGTATGTAAAATCACTAAATGATTTCCCTTTGGATGCTGAGAAACCGCATTTGCTGTTTCAGCAATTAATAAGGTGTCATCAAGCTCTTTACCAAAATTGCTATTTTTTGCTGTCATCATCTCTTTCATGGCGTAGTTATTTAAATCAAGCTTATTGTAAAACCACAATTCACTTTGCATTGAAAAGAGTTCTGATGTCATACCTAGTTGTTTTAGAACTGAGAAAATATTGTTCTCTTTTAATGTCCGTTGGTCGTTACTTTCTGTTCCGTTTTCTCGTACAAACATACATTTTAAAGAGAGCTTTGTTGCGGTATCACAAGAAATACCTTTAAAGGCAACAAGGTTTTTTTCTTGGCTTAATAGAGGATTCGTTTGGCGTTCATACCCTAACAATCCCATATGATCCCATCTTGCTGTTTCACCGATAATAAAGACAACATACACATCTTCATTAGCCTTTGATGGTTGGTATGTGAAGTGTTCGGCAGGATCAAAAATATTTTGGCTATTAAACGTATCGTCATACTGCGTTATTGCATATTGAAATAATGGAATAATCCAATTTGTTGGTAAATATGCATAACTTAAGCCGCCACTATAACTTGGTAAATCCAAATTATTTTTTATTTCATAGGCTTTTTGTCTTGAATCGAGTGTTTTCAAATAGGCAAAAACAGCCAGTGCGATCACAAGCATTTTGGCCGTATTTTTTATCCAGATTTTTTTCTTTTGTTGAGTCGTGAGATTTTTCTCTGGTTTTTTACATAGCCAAATAAGCGCCAATGGCAAAATAGACAAGCCAATAATCCAAATAATTACATTTGGGCTAACCAGCTCTTTAGATAAATCGGTATCGGTGGTGAGTGTTGAAATGATAATACCGTATCCAATGACGACGTCATAAAAAGAAATATAGTAACTAGCGCAAACACTCACGACGAGAATAAAAGAGGCAATTATTTTAAAAAAGAGAGTGCCGAAGAAAGAGAGTAATCGTAATAAGAAGAAGGTGAAGGCAATATTAACGGCAATTTCACCTAGAATATATAATGCATCAATGAGGGGGTTGTTTGTATTCTGTGTGCCGTATCGGCCAATGTAAACGGAAAGATTAAGAAAAAAACCAAGGTAGACTGCTAAAAAAAGGGCAATATTTTCTTTCGAAAACCTTAAAAACTTTAATTTTTGCATGTTCAATTATTATCAAAATGTATGGTGTAGAGGTCTTTATGACCGCGATGTTGTTTTCAGGTTCAGTATTATGTGCTTTTTTTTATTGAAGTTTAAAAATTTTTTATTTGAATAACATTAATATCAAAATTATTAATTTTAAATAGTTTTAGTAGATAGAAATATTGGTAGAGATATTAGGAGATTGTCATCATTATATACGGTAAGACCTTGATAAAGGCAGATAAGAAGGCGTATTTGCTCAATTGTTATTTCTTATCAAATGAAAGATGTTCTTTCGCTATAAGTTCTTATGTATAACGTATATTGATGGAAACGAAAGTCGACATAAATATCGTCATTAGTGTCGATCACCCCCTGTTATTTTATTATTCATTATTTGCTTATTAGTTTATCAAATTTATTTTTCTTTATTTTTCATTGTATTACAAAAAGCTAAAAAAGCGTGCTTATTTGGCACACTCTCTGCATAGATAAAGGAGAGAATCAGGTAATAACCTGAAAGTTGATGAACACAGGAGCAATGTTGATGAAAAAAGTCATCACGGTCTGTCCGTATTGCGCCTCAGGATGCAAAATCTACCTGAAGGTGGAAAACGGTAAAATCATTGGCGCTGAAGGAGCCAATGGTTTAACAAACCAAGGTGAGCTGTGTCTGAAAGGGTATTATGGATGGGATTTTATCCATGATACTAAGATACTGACTCCACGTCTTAAAACACCTATGATCCGTCGTGAAAGAGGCGGAAAATTAGAATCGGTTTCTTGGGAAGAAGCGATTGAGTTTGCCAGTAGCAAACTGCTTGCTATCAAAGAGAAATACGGTGCTAAATCTATTATGACAACCGGTTCATCACGAGGTCCGGGTAACGAAGCTAACTTCGTGATGCAGAAATTTGCTCGTGCGGTTATCGGAAATAATAATATAGACTGCTGTGCTCGTGTCTGACACGGCCCTTCGGTTGCAGGTCTGCAGCGTTCGGTCGGTAATGGTGCTATGAGCAACTCAATCGTCGAGATTGAGGATACCAAATGTCTATTTGTCTTCGGTTATAACGCCGCAGACTCGCATCCTATTGTTGCTCGCCGTATTGTTAAGGCGAAAGAAAAGGGTGCCAAAATTATTGTATGTGACCCTCGTTACATCGAAACAGCACGTTTAGCCGATTTACACTTAGGCTTAAAAAATGGTTCTAACATTGCGCTATTAAATGCGATTGCACATGTGATTATTGAAGAAGGATTGCATGATAAATCCTTTATTGAAAATCACACTGAGCAATTTGAAGAATATTGCAAATTAGTTGAAAGCTATACACCTGAATCAGTTGAAGAAACGACAGGTTTAAGTGCTCAAATCATTCGTGAAGCTGCGCGTATGTACGCAAAAGCAGAAACAGCAACAATTCTTTGGGGAATGGGGGTAACTCAATTCTACCAAGGTGTTGAAACGGTCCGTTCACTGACTAGTTTGGCATTATTAACTGGTAATTTAGGTAAAAAATATGTCGGAGTTGGCCCTGTTCGCGGTCAAAATAACGTACAAGGCGCGTGTGATATGGGGGCATTACCTAACACACTACCGGGTTATCAATACGTTACCGATGAAAAAGCACGTGAGAAATTTGCTAAGTTCTGGGGCATTGAATCAATGCCTGATGAAGTGGGCTATGCGTTGAGTGAAGTTCCTCACAATATCGATCACGGCTTATTAAAAGCTCACTATGTAATGGGTGAAGATCCACTGCAAACTGAGCCTGATTTGGCAACCATCCGTAGAACCTTTGAAAAACTGGATCTTCTGATAGTCCAAGATATCTTTATGACCAAAACGGCAGCGATTGCTGACGTTATTTTCCCTGCAACATCATGGGGTGAGCATGAAGGTGTTTATACTGCGGCAGACCGTGGTTTCCAACGTTTCTATAAAGCGGTTGAACCTGTTGGTGATGTGAAAACAGACTGGCAAATTATCAGTCTGATGGCAACAGCAATGGGCTATCCAATGCATTACAACAATACCAAAGAAATTTGGGATGAGTTGCGTGAGTTATGCCCAATTTATTATGGTGCGACTTACGAAAAAATGGCGGACTTGGCTTATATTCAATGGCCTTGCCCAACAGAAGATAGCCCAGGTACACAATATCTGTACGATGGTGGTAACTTTGATACCCCTAATGGTAAAGGCCAATTCTTTACTTGTGAGTGGGCGCCACCAATTGACAAACTGTCTGATGAATTCCCAATGGTACTGGCAACAGTCCGTGAAGTTGGGCACTACTCTTGCCGTTCAATGACGGGTAACTGTAAAGCATTGGCGGCATTAGCTGATGAGCCAGGTTATGTTCAGTTAAACACTGAAGATGCCAAACAACTAGGAATTAAAGATCAAGAGCTAGTTTGGATACGCTCTCGTCAAGGTAAAGTAATTACGCGTGCTGCAGTCAGTGATAGACCGAATAAAGGCGCGGTATATATGACTTACCAATGGTGGATTGGTGCTTGTAACGAACTGGTTGCGGAAAACTTAAGCCCAATTACTAAAACACCTGAGTATAAATATTGTGCAGTATGTGTTGAGCCAATCAAGGAGCAGGCTCAGGCAGAACACTATGTGAAAACGGAATATAGCAATATTAAACGTCGTTTAAGAGAAGCCGCCGAGGGCTAATTTTATCTGATTAATATTGTTTTTCTGCCTTAAGACCGAGTTTATTGACCTTGTGTCAGTAAGCTCGGTTTTTTTATGATTTCTTATTGTCATCAGATCTTTTTTCTACAGCTTATCGTTAAAAACCCCTTTTTATCTGTCTGAATATTCACCATGCGTTGGCTCACAATAAAAAAAGTAACATGTTACTTTTAACGTAATCCGTTTCTAAATCAAGTGGATAAATTGCTTTTTATTTAAGGCCAGCGCAGGATGCTGTCATGGAAATGAGTGTAAGAAAACAACAACGAGATACCGTATGAAAAAACTCATTAATGCCCTACAAGCGTTTGGTAAATCCTTATATGGACCCGTCTTGATATTACCTATTGTTGGTTTATATATCGCTTTAGGTAACGTCTTTGGCAATGGCAATCTTGCGGAATATATTCCGTTTCTAAATCACCCGGTTATTCAAAGTATTGGACAATTACTCGCAAAATCATCTGTTGCTATTTTAGTCAATTTAGCGCTGATTTTTGCTGTGGGTATTCCTGTCGGCTTAGCAAAAAAAGATAAAGGTTATGCAGGATTAATTGGCTTAGTGGTGTTTGTTATTTTTACAAATGCTATGAATATTACGCTAACACTGCAAGGGAAGTTGGTTAGCACAGAAGAGATGCGAGCTGCAGGCCAAGGCATGGTATTAGGTGTTCAAGTCCTCGAGATGGGGGTATTTGCCGGTATTTTAACAGGTGCAATATCTGGGTGGCTTTATAACCGTTATTCAGGTCGTCAATTTAACGGCATTATGGCTATCTACTCTGGCCACTGCTTTGTCGCCATTATTGCTATTCCATTCACCATTGCACTCGCTGTTTTAATGTGTGAAATCTGGCCTTTTGCTCAGGCAGGTATTACTAAAATGGCACTTGTTATTCATGACTCTGGTGCTTTTGGTGCGCTGATTTATGGATTCTTAGAACGTATTCTTATCCCAACGGGATTACACCATTTAGTTTATACCCCATTCTTGTATACCGAACTAGGCGGTGTTGCTGATGTTTGTGGCACAACTTACCAAGGTGCAAGAAATATCTATTTTGCTGAAATGGCGTGCCCTGAAGTAAAACAACTCAGTAGCACTGTGATTTGGGATGCTCGTGGTATCGCTAAAATGTTCGGTTTAACGGCAGCGGCTGCTGCCATGATCTCTGTGGCCAAAAAAGAGAAAAAGCAGATGGCAAAGGCAATTTTAATTCCTGCGGCTGCAACTTCTTTCTTGTTAGGGGTGACAGAGCCTCTTGAGTTTTCCTTCCTCTTTGTTGCTCCTGTTTTGTTTTTGGTTCACGCCGTATTAACGGGTATTGGCATGATGTTGTTCTACCTATTAGGTGTTCATGCGATTGGTGCAAATGGTGTCATTGACTTCATTTTATATAACTTGCCGTTAGGCACTGAAAAATCAAATTGGCCTATGTATATCGTGGTGGGTTTGATTATGTCAGTTCTCTATTTCGTTATCTTTAGAACCTTGATTTTAAAACTCAATCTTAAAACCCCTGGTCGTGAAGATGATGATGAAGAGACGCGTTTATACAGCAAAGAAGACTATAAGAAAAAAACAGAAACAGTCACTAATCCTGAAGGAATAACTGAAAGTATTAATGAGTTAGGTGAAGAGATTATTGAAGGGCTAGGTGGGCGTGACAATATTGAAGTGGTTGATAATTGTTATACCCGCTTACGAGTCATTGTTAAAAATGTCGATGTAATTCATGAAGATATCTTGAAGAAAACCGGTGCTAAAGGCGTTGTGCGCCACGGTAATAATGTTCAAGTGGTTTATGGATTACATGTGAAAAAAATGCGTGAAGCGGTCGAAGCCGCACTTTAATAGGAGAAAGTAAGATGACGAAATCACCTTTTATCTTAAGTATTGCAGGCGGCGGAAGCACCTATACACCAGGAATTGTAAAAAGCTTAATGGTACGTTTAGAGGATTTTCCACTGAGTGAAATTCGTTTATACGACATTGATAAAGAGCGCCAAGATACGATTGCACCCGTGGTTGAAAAAGTGATCCGTGATCATAGCGATACCATTAAATTTACGGTGACGACAGATCCGGAAACTGCATTTGATGGTGCTCACTTTGTATTTGCCCAAATGCGTGTGGGTCAATACAAAATGCGTGAACAGGATGAAAAAATCCCATTACGTCATGGTGTTGTTGGGCAAGAAACCTGTGGGCCTGGAGGACTTGCTTACGGTTTACGTACTATTTTACCAATGGTTGAGCTAATTGATTTAGTTGAACAATATGCCTCTCCTAAAGCATGGATTGTAAACTATTCCAATCCAGCTGCGATTGTTGCTGAAGGTGTGCGTCGTCTACGCCCTAATGCTCGAGTATTGAATATCTGTGATATGCCTGTTGCGGCAATGCGTAATATGGCCGCTGTATTAAAAGTGGATCGTCATGATTTAGATGTGGATTATTTTGGCTTAAATCATTTTGGTTGGTTTACTTCTGTGCGTGTAAAAGGTGAAGAAAAACTGCCTGAATTACGTGAACATATCGCTAAATATGGTCTTTTAACAGAAGATGCAGCTCAAACTGATCCACAACACTCTGATCCATCATGGGTGAAAACGTGGCGTCATATTCAGCCATTAATGGAAGCATTCCCTGAATATATTCCAAACCCATATTTACAGTACTACTTGATGCCAAATTATATCGTGGAACATCAAGATCCTGACTACACTCGTGCAAACGAAGTGATGGATGGTCGTGAAAAACGCCTGTTTGAAGCTGCTCGAGAATATAAAGAGACGGGAATTTTACCCGATGCATTCCATGTTGGTGTTCATGGTGCCTTTATTGTTGATGTTGCTTGCTCTTTAGCTTTTGATTTACGTCAGCGCCACTTGGTGATTGTTGAAAATAAAGGCGCAATTTCTGATTTACCTTATGATGCGATGGTGGAAGTACCGGCTTATATCACGTCTCACGGCCCTGAACCTATTCGTATCGGCGATATTCCTCGTTTCCACCGTACTTTGTTAGAGCAACAACTGGCTTCAGAACAATTATTGGTGGAGGCAACCCTTGAAGGTAGCTACGAAAAAGCACTTGAGGCATTTACACTAAATAAAACGGTGCCAAGTGTGATCCACGCGAAGAAGATCCTTGATGATATGATCGAAGCAAATCGAGAATATTGGCCTGAATTACGTAAAGCTTATGTAAATGGTAAGCGTGTTTGATCTGAACACTTGCTGTTAACGAGTAATTGAATAAAAATGCTGTTCTATCACCAGAACAGCATTTTCCTTTTATGTTGGTAAGGACGATGTATCAATTAAGGTAACCGGTATGTCGGCACGATTATCATCTTTACTCTCAAGAGCAACAGAATTAACACGCGCAGAATATCGTATTCTCTCTTATTTAATTGATAACCCAACACAAGTTGGAAAACTTACGATCAGAGCGCTAGCACAAGCCAATTTTGTTTCGACAACGACCATTATGCGACTTTGCCAGAAATTAGGTTTTTCTGGTTATAGTGAGTTAGTTTATTACTGCAAACAATTGTTATCCACGGCTGAAAAATCCCATCAATTGAAAAGTAATGAAAACGAGGTAACAGAGCCTCTTTTTGATCAGTTTTTGGCGAATTATTTAAAAACCTTCACGTTAATTTCAGATGAGAAAAGACACGCTTTTGTTGATTTAATTAACAGCAAGAATTCATTTTTTATTTATGGGGCAGGGTTTTCTCATATATTCTCAGAATATATCAGTAAGCGATTACAGCTGATTGGTAAGGATGCATTTCTCTCAGGATTGAGTGACAGTAAGAATATCTTTATTAATAATGCTTCACGCTATACTGTTTTTATTGCGATATCTCGTAGTGGAGAGACTGAACAAGTGGTTGAAAAGGCGAGAATAGCAAAAAGTATTGGTATGAAGATTGTTGCATTTACTCGCGCAAGTGCCAATCCATTGGCTGAACTTGCTGATATTCATTTCCCCATTTATGACGATGCAGTGAATTATCATTGTGACACTATCGAAAGCTCGTCCTTTGAATCAAACCTAGTCTTAATTATTGATTTGTTACTTAGCCGAGCTCAACGATTTTAATTTATGTAATAACGATTTATGACTAAGCAACTGACTGATTTAAATAAAGAGTTAAGGGTAAATCAGGGTGTGCATTCATTGAGTCGAATTTATGTGATGGGTGAGTATCAACGGTGGGATAACGAGATAATAAAACCATAAAGTCTTGGTAAGCTTGATTTTTATTATCATGAGTAAAAATAGGTGTACCACTATGATTTAATTCATTATCTGCAATTAATAGAACATCAAGATATTGTGCATTATTGTGTTCATAAAGCACATTTTCAGGGTTAATTTCTTGCCAAGGTGTTCCTATAGCTTCTTGTGGTGAATGGATACGTAAAGCACCAGTATTATCCTTCACATTATGCTTATTCATCATAACAATCATAGTGTGGTCAACTCCATCCTTATGCACTCCTTCAATTGAAAGCTCGCTTAAAGAGTCTGGTTGAGCAATTAATCTTAAATGAAAAACAGTTGATATTGATTTTGGCGATTGTTGATCTGTTAAGTGACGAGGAGTAAATGTATTTCCTTGAATTAATAGCATTTTTAATTTTAACAAGGCTTGATAGGCTGTATTGCTCTGCCAGCGATCATCAAGTGCTCTAAAATGTCTTTGCGCACCACTGTCTTCACGAATAAATCCATCTTCTTCAGAGAGAACAAAAGGTTGATACTCTAATCTGGAGATAGTTTCTATGTCATTATCAAAAAGGTAGCGTCCTGTTCGAGAGTGACGAAACGAAAGAGTAGGATCTTGTGCTAAATAATCGCCGTATTCTATTAGTGTATTGATATCTTTTTCTTCAGCACCTAATTGCTTTATTAAGTTAATAACAACATTTTGGGGAATAAAAACATATTTGTTATTTTTGTATTCCTTTTTTATTTCATTAATTTTATTTATAAGCAGGCTATTCATATATAATATGCTCCATTGATGGTTTATATTATTAATAATTAATTAGAGAAATAATTGATAAAATGTAATCAACTAAATTATAGATAGAGATTAATAAGTTTCAAATTAATAAAAAAAGAGTGTAATTAATTACACTCTTCTTAAATAATTGAAGAAGAAATTACTTTGGAATTAAAGTATTTCCGGAATTGAAATACCAAGGCGTTGCATCCGTGATAATAACGTTGTTCGTTTTAATCCTAGTTTTAAAGCAGCACCTCTGGCTCCAGCAACAACACCATTGGTTTCTCTTAACGCTTGAATGATCCTTTCTCGCTCCTCATCATCACTTTCTGGCGCATTAGTTTGCATGCGCTTTTCAATGGATGAAGGTTGAGTCAGTACCTGTTTTAAACGAGAGGGCTTATTAATGTGAAGCTCTTTTAACTGAAGGTTTAATGTTGAACCACGGGTTAAAATAACCGCACGCTCAATAATATTTTCAAGCTCACGGACATTACCTGGCCATGGATAAAGAGTTAATTGTTCCAATGCATTTGCCGGAATACAATCTATTTTTCTATCCATTCTACGTGCAATTTTTTGTGTAAAATGTTTAACCAAAAGTGGAATATCTTCTGGTCGTTCTCTTAACGGCGGAATAATAATAGGAAAAACATTCAGACGATAATATAGATCTTCTCTAAATTCACCTTCATCAGTTAATTCATGAAGATCTTTATTGGTCGCCGCAATCAGCCTAACATCAACAGGAATAACTTTATTACCACCCAGTCTTTCTATTTCTCGCTCTTGAAGAACACGAAGTAGTTTGGGTTGTAATTCAATGGGCATATCACCAATTTCATCAAGAAATAGAGTGCTTTTATCCGCCATTTCAAATCGACCAATATGCGTATTGGTTGCACCCGTAAATGCCCCTTTGTCATGACCAAAAAGATCGCTTTCTAATAGGCCAGAAGGCACAGCAGCACAGTTCATCTTTATCATCGACTTACCTTTCCGCTGACTAAGGCGATGAATAGCTCGTGCAATTAATTCTTTACCTGTGCCTGTTTCACCTAAAATAAGTACAGTGCTATCACTTTGTGCCACTAATTCAATTTGTTCGAGCACATTATGCATGGCATCGCTTTGGTAAATAATCTCACTAAAGCATCCGTTTTTATCTATTTGCTCATTAAGCCAAATATTCTCATTCTTTAAACTGTCTTTTAGATGCGTTATTTCTTCATATGCAGCTGCGTTTTCAATAGCGATACCAATACGAGCTGCAATCTGTTGTAGCAATTGACAGGTATCGTCGGTAAAAACACTACCGACTTCATGTGCTAAAATTAATAAACCAAGTGGCTTATGATTAAAAGCTAGTGGCAATAACAAAGCCGTCTGCATATTTTGCTTAACTAGACGCTTAATCAAAACATCTTCTTGATCTTCATTATTAATATCAATTAAGACAGGTTTGTTTTGATTAATAATTTCTTCTGCTTTGTTATTCGCGCTACTAAACTTACGTTGTTGGCGAATGACTGATTTTCCAGTCTGATAACGGCTAGAATAAAGAATACCTTCATGACTATTTTGTGATGAAGTACGGCATAACATTAGACTAATATGATTCAGTCCAAAAAAACGATGTATTTCTTTAGAGACTTCAGAAATAAGACCATCCATGTCTAGATGAGCTAATACAGAGTTTGTGATATCAACCAATATGCGATATTGGTTACGCTCATTACGAAGGCTCTCCATAGTTTCAGCATTGTTACTGCTTAATTTCATGACACCACCGATTGCCCTAAAAAATTAGCTATATTGTAGTAGGTTTATAATAAATTTATATCAATGACTGAATCATTTTTGATCCAACCCGCTATTTTTGTATCTGTAATGAAACTTAAAAATATAAACTTATCAAATAGCTATATAATAAATTATATAGCGTTTTAATTTATCGTCAAAAATGTCGAATAATTTGACGAAGTGACTTATTTATTAATTAATAATCATTTTTATTTAAAGATTATTTAATTGAAAAATAAGGAATAGTTATATCAAAAATATATTGGCATGAACCGTGCTAGATTCATTCTATTGATACTCTAATTATTACTCTTAATTAGAATAACGCGTTGCATTTATCGCCATATATAACGGCTATATATAACAAAAAGCAGGAGAATATGATGAACCGTTTCATCATTGCAGACCCTAAAAAATGTATTGGTTGCCATACTTGTGAGGTAGCTTGTGTGGTTTCACATCAGCAAGCCGATCAAGATAACTTAGCCATTGAGCAAATTAGTGAGCAAAATTTTCAACCGCGAATTCATGTGGTTAAAGGATTTTCAATTAGTACAGCAGTTGTCTGTCACCAATGTGAAGATGCCCCTTGTGCAAATGTGTGCCCGAATGGTGCCATTATTCATAATAAAGATTATTACTATGTTGATCAGGATAAATGTATCGGCTGTAAAACCTGTGTGTTGGCTTGCCCTTATGGCACTATGGAGGTGGTTTCACGCCCAGTCATGCGCAAATTAACTGCGCTTAATACTATTGATGCATTTAAGGCCGAAGCTAATAAATGTGATTTATGCCATCACCGAGAAGCAGGGCCTGCATGTATTGAAGTTTGCCCAACGCATGCTTTAGTGTGTATCGATAGAGACGCACTCGAAGATATGGTGAAAGAGCGTCGTCGTAAAGCAGCTTTTGAAACCGGTGCTGAATTGTTGTTTTAAGATCAATAATAAAGCAACTATGTGCTGATACTATAGTTGCTATTATTTATCCTGCTTCAATAAGGTATCGACATGCATGAAATCACACTTTGCCAAAGTGCATTTGAGATAATAGATTCTCAGGCAAAATTAAATAATGCAAAAAAAGTAAAAAGTGTATGGATGGAAATTGGCGCATTATCTTGTGTTGAAGTGAGTGCGCTTGAGTTTTGTTTTGATATTGTTTGTAGAGACACTATTGCACAAGGCTGTGAATTACATATAGAAGTTATTCCTGCAAAAGCGTGGTGCTGGGATTGTCATCAAGTCGTGACGGTTTCAACGTTTAACGCGGGATGTCCTTCTTGTGGTAGCCAAAATATGCGTGTTGAAAATGATGATGCAATGCGAATAAAGCAAATAGAGATCGAATAGGGGTTGTTATGTGTCTTGGTATTCCAGGTCAGGTTGTTGAAGTAGGAAAAACAATCACTGAAAATGCAATGGTCGATGTTTGTGGTGTAAAACGTGAAGTGAATATTGCACTAGTCTGTGAGGGAGAGCCTCATACGATGATTGGAAAGTGGGTATTAGTACATGTGGGTTTTGCCATGAGTATCGTCAATGAAGAAGAAGCAAAAGAGACGCTGGATGCCTTGATGGCAATGGGAGAAGTAGAGGATGATGTCTCTGCTTTTCTTTATGGTGAAGAGGGCGCACCTAAAAAAAATTGAGTTAATTTTATGCTATTGCATGATTAATTTCTTTTTCTTATACTTAAACTTCATCTTTTAAAAGCTGGGACGACCCAGCTTTTTGTCTTTGTATTCAGGGGACGACCCCAATTTATCGATAGGGGACGTTATGTCTTGGATTATTCTTTTTGTTGCGGGTTTGTTGGAAATCGTTTGGGCTGTTGGCCTTAAATATACACACGGTTTTACACGCTTAACGCCAAGTATTATCACTATTAGTGCCATGGTTGTGAGCATGGGAATGTTGTCTTACGCCATGAAAGGCTTACCTGCGGGTACAGCTTACGCAATTTGGACCGGTATTGGTGCAGTGGGTACCGCGATCTTTGGTATTTTGGTTTTTGGTGAGTCTGCAAATATCTATCGTTTACTCAGTTTAGCTATGATTATTTTCGGTATTATTGGGCTGAAATTAGCGAGTTGATTATCATCAGTTTTCCATAAAAAAGCCACTCAATTGAGTGGCTTTTTTATCTTACGTATTAATCAATTACAGTGTAAATACACCAATGATAGCGATAACGCTGATAATTGCTGCACCACCATAAAATACCCATTTGCTTGCAGGTACATGCACTTTAAAATCATGCAAAGTATGGTGAATACGGTGTAATGCACACCAAACTGGCAGAATAATCATTAGCAGTAAGAACAGACGACCAATGATGCTTTGGCTAAATGCCATAATACGTTCGTAAGTAAATGCTTCTGGCGCAATACCCATAGGGATTAGGATACCGAGCAGGATGATGATTGCTGGAGAAACAATCGCACTCCACATACCACCTGCACCAAATAATCCCCAGAAAATAGGTTCATCAGAGCGCTTAGGAAGTTGATTCTGATTCATTATTTCCTCCTGGGTTACATTAACGCCACTGCCAGAATAGCGGCAGTAACAACGATAGTGACAGCCCAAAAACCACGAACAATGGGTTCTTGAGGCATTTTTTCATCTTTAACAACGATAACCACAGCTTTTGGTGCAAGTTTAAACCAAGTTGCAGTGTGGAATACTGTCGCAATAAGAGTCACAATGTTAATCAGCATTACAATTGGGTTACTCAGGAATCCAACGAAACCTGCCCAACTTTCTGGTCCATTTTTCAGTGCGAATACACCAAACAGTACAACCAGACTGAACCAAAGTTGTGGAAGACAAGTACCTTCACGGGTGATATAGAAACGATAGAAACCGAGTTTCGTCCACCAGTTTGGTTGCATACCACGAACATAAGGCTTACGTTTTGTTGTCATGTCTTGTTTCCTCCTTAACGTGGTTTCAGCATCGCAATGACAAAGTCTTGCGCACTGGCTGCTTTACCTTGCTGAATAGCGGCAGCAGGATCCACATGTTTTGGACAGACTTCAGAACAGTAGCCAACAAAGGTACAAGACCAGACACCGTTCTCACCATTTAACTGAGGCATACGCTCTTTTGCCCCATGGTCGCGACTATCTGTGTTGTAACGTTGAGCTAACGTAATCGCTGCTGGGCCAATAAACTCTGGGTTTAAACCAAACTGAGGACATGCTGCATAGCAAAGACCGCAGTTGATACAACCAGAGAATTGGTGGTATTTTGCCATTTGAGCAGGGGTCTGTTTATTCGGACCTTCTGAAGGCTTACGATCATTACCGATGATATAAGGTTTAATCGCTTCTAAGCTTTCGATAAAGTGAGTCATATCGACAACAAGGTCACGTTCAACAGGGAAGTTACCCAGAGCTTCAATTCTTACACCGTTTGGATATTCACGAATAAAGGTTTTACACGCCAATTTAGGCACTTTGTTAACCATCATGCCGCAAGAGCCACAAATAGCCATACGGCAAGACCAACGGTAAGAAAGATCAGGCGCTAAATTGTCTTTAATATAACCCAATGCGTCCAGTAATGAGGTTTGCTCATCATAAGGAACATCATAAGTGACGAAATGAGGTGCTTCGTCCGTTTCTGGGTTATAGCGCATGACTTCCATTTTAATGTGCTTCATGTCATCAGCCATTCGCTTTCTCCTTATTCTGCTTGTCTTGTGCAGTCGCTTCACCACCATAGACACGTTTAGCAGGAGCAGACTTAGTGATCTTCACATCGCTATATTCTAAACGAGGAGCACCTTCTGGGTTATAGAACGCCAGAGTATGTTTCAGGAAGTTCACGTCATCACGCTCAGTACAACCTTCGTCAAGACGTTGGTGTGCACCACGAGATTCTTTACGATTGATTGCAGAATGAGCCATACATTCAGCGACATCTAAACCAAAGCCAAGCTCAATTTTATACAGTAAATCGGTATTAAAGACGCTACTGGTGTCTTTAATTTCAACACGTTTGAAACGTTCTTTTAATTCAGCCAGTTTATCAACGGTTTTTTGCATTAATTCAGGTGTACGGTAGATACCGCAACCTTCTTCCATTGACTCACCCATTTCATCACGAATTTGTGACCAGCTTTCAGAACCTTTTTGGTTCATCAGCTTTTTCAGTCCATCTTCAATGTCACGAGTACGAGCATCTAGTGCTGATGCATTAGCAGGTGCCGCTTCTTGAGCACAACGAACCGCTTCTTCACCTGCAAGACGACCAAATACAACCAGTTCTGCTAGTGAGTTAGAACCTAAACGGTTAGCGCCGTGTAAGCCAACAGATGAACATTCACCTACTGCAAACAGACCTTTAATACGAGTTTCTGTTTGTTGGTTGGTTTCGATACCACCCATAGTGTAGTGAGCAGTAGGACGAACAGGGATTGGCTCATTAACTGGGTCAACACCCACATACGCTTTTGCCAGTTCACAAATAAATGGCAGACGTTCATGAAGTTTTTTCGCACCCAGATGACGTAAGTCAAGATGAACAACATCGCCACGGTGAGTTTTGATAGTACGGCCTGCGCGCCACTCATGCCAGAATGCTTGAGAGACTTTATCGCGAGGGCCTAATTCCATGTATTTATTTTCTGGTTTACCTAATGGTGTTTCTGGGCCTAGGCCGTAATCTTGCAGATAACGATAGCCATCTTTATTGACCAGAATACCACCTTCACCACGACAACCTTCGGTCATCAGAATACCTGAGCCTGGTAAGCCGGTTGGGTGATATTGAACAAATTCCATATCACGCAGTGGAACGCCATGGCGTAAAGCGATACCCATACCATCACCAGTAACAATACCGCCATTGGTATTGAAACGATAAACACGTCCAGCACCACCCGTTGCCATAATGACAGCATTTGCACGAATTTGAACTTTCGTACCTTCCATCATATTGATAGCAACAAGACCACGAGCGTGACCTTCATCAACAAGGATATCGAGAACGAAGTGTTCGTCGAAACGTTGAATTTGTGGATATTTTAAGGATGTTTGGAACAGAGTATGTAGCATATGGAAGCCGGTTTTATCGGCTGCGAACCAGGTCCGTTCGATCTTCATCCCACCAAAACGTCGGACGTTGACTGACCCGTCTTCTTTACGGCTCCAAGGACATCCCCAGAGTTCTAGTTGAGTCATCTCTGTTGGACAATGCTCAACGAAGTAATCTACGACATCCTGTTCACACAACCAGTCACCGCCTGAAACGGTATCATTGAAGTGGAAATCATAGGAGTCGTGAGCCTGAGTCACTGCTGCTGATCCGCCTTCTGCTGCCACGGTGTGGCTACGCATTGGGTAAACTTTTGAGATCAGAGCAATTTTCAGTTGAGGATTCGCTTCCGCGGCAGCTATTGCTGCTCGTAAGCCTGCGCCCCCGGCTCCGATTATCGCTATATCGGCATTAAAGGTTTGCACTGCGCTTCTCCATTGTTCAAGTGAAAATTGGAATAATTGTCTAGAATTCAATTCACTGACATTATTAATTTGTAATGCTATTTTTTTAAGCTATCCGTAACGAAATTGTTTCACTGCCTTGTGACTGCGCTTGATAACATCTTTATTATCATTGACTGTAATTTTAGTATAACGAAATGTGGGGCACCGAAATTTGATATGAATGATGGTTTTCCCGTATTTCGCAAAAAAAGTGTGATCCAAGCCAAGAATTCTGGGTTTTGATAATAAGAGCCCAGATAAACTTGAGGGTAAAATAGAATATATTTTTTTAAATTGAAAATTATAAATAGTAATGAATAATCTGTTTTTAAAGTATAGATAACTTTAATTGAAAATGACAAGGTTTTTTTGTTATTTATTGATTTTAAAGAGTAAAAGTTTTTACTTTTCCTTTGGCTAATTTAAATTAATAAAAAATCATTCTGAAAATTAAAATAAATTTTTTACTATTTATCTAAAACAAATCGGTTTGTCTTGTTAATTGTTAATAAAATATTAATAATATTTCTAAAGGTTTTTAATACTCGTCAAAATACGCAAATTTAAATAGAAAGTTAACGTTGAAGTTAAAATGAGATTGGCTATTCAAATATAAGCATTGTGTTAGTTTATTGTTATTCGTAATTGAGAAAAAGAATTATTACAATTTACTTTTATTATAAAATAATAGTTAACGAGTTGTCTTTGGTACATTAGATTGATGTTTATTTCGACGATAAAAAGTGCCTTAAAGTAGATGTTTTGTAGAATTACATTTATTTGTCTTATGTGTTTTTACTTAAAAAACCATAAGGATAATGAATAAACATAAAATGAAACGCCTCTTTATTAGGGAGAAATTTGTCTGTTGAGGAGGATGCGAGTAAACTGCACGCTTTGTTTTCTGTTGGAGTTTTTCGTTCATGAGTGATATCGCGGATTGGCAGCCAAGCGCCTCAATCGCCAACTTACTGAAAAAGGCGAAAATAGTCAGTAATATTAGGCGTTTTTTCGCTGATCGTGGTGTGTTAGAAGTTGAAACACCTATGATGAGTCAGGCTACCGTTACCGATGTTCATCTTTTCCCATTTGAAACCCAATTTGTCGGGCCAGGTGCTTCACAAGGGCTAAAGCTTTATTTGATGACAAGCCCCGAATATCACATGAAGCGTCTATTAGCGGCAAACAGTGGGCCTATTTATCAAATGGGGCGTTGCTTCCGTAATGAGGAAGCCGGTAGATATCATAATCCGGAATTTACGATGTTAGAGTGGTATCGCCCTTGTTTTGATATGTACCGGTTGATGAATGAAGTCGATGATTTATTGCAAGAAGTGTTAGATTGTGAAGCATCAGAATCACTCTCCTATCAACAAGCATTCTTGCGCTATCTTGATATCGATCCTTTATCAGTTGATAAAGAAAAATTACGTGAAGTGGCTGCAAAACTAGATTTATCAAATATTGCCGAGACTGAAGAAGATAAAGATACACTGCTTCAATTGCTATTTGTCTCTGGGGTTGAGCCACATATCGGCTTAGAAAAACCAACCTTTATCTATCATTTTCCTGCGTCACAAGCGTCATTAGCTGAAATTAGCTCAGAAGATCACCGTGTTGCAGAACGTTTTGAAGTCTATTTTAAAGGTGTGGAGTTAGCGAATGGATTCCGTGAGCTAACGGATGCGCAAGAACAACGTCATCGCTTTGAACGTGATAATCGTCAGCGAGTGGCAATGGGATTACCTGAGCAACCTATTGATGAGCGTTTTTTAGCTGCCCTTGAAGCGGGATTACCAGAGTGTTCTGGTGTTGCTTTAGGTGTCGATCGTCTCATTATGTTGGCTCTTGGTGTCGAGCGTCTTAGTGATGTGATTGCATTTCCTGTTTACAGGGCATAAACGTGATATTGATAGCGTAATAAAAGAGAGCTTAAGCTCTCTTTTATTTTTTTGATTTTCGGCTTTGTCTTCGCTTTTCTTCTGCTTCAAGCGCTTTTTCTTGAAACTTCGCAAATTTATTTCCGGTTACGTCTTTCATATAGCGATAATTAATAAACCAATACGTAATACATGAAAATAAAATAACCCACCAGATTAAGAGTAGTTTTAAGGCAGAGTTAACACCGAGTATTAAATTAAAACTAATCAAGACCATTAAGCTGACAAATACCGAGCTAAATAACCCTCCTGCAATTTGTGGCATATATCTTTTTAAAGGAGTGATACTTATTAATGGCAAAATGATTGCCATTGAAAATAATGTACCAAAAGTGGCAAGCATAATAATCATGATGGGATCACCAAGACCCAATATCCAATCGGTAATACCAAAAAATGAAAAAGGAATTTCTATCATAAATCTGTCTCCCTACTAGGATAGAAAAGAGGGATATCTTTAAAATTAAAAATCAATTTAAACAATACATTAGGGAAAATATGTATTTCAGTATTATAGAGTGTGACGGATTGATTAAAGAACTCACGTCTATCTGCAATACACTCTTCTAATTCTTTAGCTTGTGCTTGTAATACATGTAAATTTTTTCCGCTGATAAGTTCAGGGTATTTTTCAGCAATGATGAGTGATTTTTTTATTTGAGGTAATAACTGATTTGCTAAATCAACTTTTTGGTCTAATACATCAGTGCGTAAATAGTGATCTCTATTTTCAGCTAATTTTTCAAATAAGATTTTCTCATGATCCATCGATTTTTGTGTAATTACTACCAACATGGGGATCAAGTCAGCTTGTTTTTTTAATAAAACATCAATATTTGCAAAGGCTTTATAGCAATTGTTCTTTAGCATTACCATGTTGTTATAAATCATCACTAATTGGCGTATTAAAAAATAAACCAAAGCGAGAATAAAAATGATGAAAATAAGCCATTCCATATTAATCAATTACCAAGATGAAGAGGTGCTATTAAAATAAAGTGTTAGGATGCCGTTTTGGTAATCCATTGGTACCACCAGAATGGATAAGATAACAAAAAGAGCAATAATAACGATGATAGCCGAGTTACGACGAAAGGGGCGTGCTTTGTTCCAACTAACAACATAATCTTGAGGGGATAAACCTAATAGATAGTGAGGAGCATTATGTGTGATAACAACTTCATCATTGATAGGCTCTGCATTTCCTATCAATAAATAAGTGGTATCAGCTTCTAAAATGTACTCCTTAAAACGTTTATTGTTATATTCCAGATCTTGGTGAGGATCGATGCCAAGATGAACTAAAGGTTTATCAGCTGCAAGAATTTGAACTGAGCCGGTATCATCTGTCATAGTGAAATTGTTGATCTTTTTGTCACAGAGTGTTTGGCGATAGCTTTTCTTACCTTCTTTATCTGTCGATATGTCATATTCATAATAGCAGTAGCCATAGCACTCTTTTTTACCTAGGCGACTCGTTAATTTTTTACCCGCAGTTATCTTGCCTTCAATTTCAACCAGCCCAATGGCTAAAGAGCGAATTTTAGATGTCGCTAGAATTTTTTGAAAACGTAAAAAACGCTTTTCAGGTGTTTTTTTGGCAATTTGATAAACGAACATTAAAACGAAACTTAAAAAGAACAATCTATGGTCAATAAAAAAGCCAAAGCTTAAACAGAGCAGTAAAAGGCTAATAAATACGGTGTTAATAAGTGCTGAAAATTTAGACTCACCTTCCATTTGTAATTGATGATAATTTTTTATCGCTTTTTCACCAATATTTCCAATATGATTTGAAATACCATAGGAAAATATCAAAATGACAGCGAATGCAATACAGGAGATAAGATTAACAACAGAGTCTTCACCGCTAGGATAAAGGCCATTTTCTCGCGAAAAAAACAGATAATTTCCAGCCACAAACGCTATCCCTAAAAAGGGAACAATACCTAAGTTGTTCTTCTTTTTTTGAGCACGTTTACTGCGTAAAAAATAGATTAATGCACCTACGGTACAGCCGATAAAAAAATAAATTAACACTGCAATTTATCCTTAATGCGGTTATTTAACTCATTGTTATTTAAAATGAATACCATCAAATTTCATTTCTTCTTTGGGTATTTCTAACAATTGCATGCGTTCAAAGCGGAAAAGGCCAGCAATTAAGCTATCAGGAAACATCTCTATTGCGGTGTTGTAGTTGGTGGTTGCATCATTAAAGCCTTCACGACGTTGAGCAATTTTATTTTCTACATCACTAACACCGGTTTGAAGTAGTGCTAATTGTTCACCAGAAATTAACGTCGGATAATTTTCAGCAAGGGCAATCATGCCTCGTAGTGCTGTATTCATCTCATTTGATGCGCTGATTTTTTCATTAATATTTTGTGCTTTAAAGTAGCGTTGTCTTGCATCGCTTAATGCAATAAATACACTTTTTTCGTGTTCCATTGCTTTTTCAGCTACCGCCATTAATTGAGGAATTTGGTCTGCTCTCTGTTTTAAAATAACATCAATGTTTGCAAATTGATTACTGACTTGATTGCGTGTCGCAATAAGACGGTTATAAATTGAAATACCCCAACTAATAAAAAGAACGATAAGAACGAGTAAAATAATGGCCATTATTGTCATTGTGATCCCTTCTTCTAAGTATTTAAGAAATGATGATAGCTAACTTAAAAAGTTATTTTGGTTTTTTAATTAAATTATTAGAGTAACTTAGATAAAGATGAAGAAATATACAATCAGAAAGGGCGCAAATATCCTATTTCAAGTTGCAGCATTGGTGACAGTGTTCACTTGCACTAACCACATACTAATGTATGCCTAGTATCTCATTCACTTGTCGCCTAGCTGCACCTTGAATTATTTAGAGCGTAAATAAAATGCGATGATTTATTTAGCTTGTTTTTGTAAGAACTTAACCCCTAAATCAGGGAAGTCTGTAAAGACACCTTCTGCACCCGCTTGGTTATAAATGATGTCGTAAAGTTGATCACCATCTTTTGCGTATTTAGGAAGTTTATCAATACGAACAGTAAACGGATGAATGGTCAATTTATTCGCATGAGCATCAGCAGACATACCCGTTAAGGTAATTTTTTCTGGCGTTGAGTTTTCTTCCACTAACATATGGTAATCAGGGCCAATTCCATCAGCATAAGTGGCAATCTCTTTCATTGCACCCGGCTTAAACATCCATTCATAGCTGTAGTTTGTCCATGTACCGTCAGGCTGTTTCTCATAAGTCTCATTCCAGTCGGTATAAGCAATTAACTGAACGAGTTTTAAGTCCATGCCCATTTTTGGCATTAATTCTGTTTTGATGCGTTTTAGGTCGTTAGCATCGAATGATTGTAGATAAACATTGTCAGTTTTTTTCGTATAACCGTACTGTTTAAGTACTTCCAGCACTTTGGTGGTAATGTCTTTACCTTCTTGTTCATGAAACCAAGGTGCTTTAATTTCAGGGTAAATACCAATATCTTGGCCTGTTGATTTGTTTAGACCTTGGATAAATTCAATTTCTTCTTGGAAAGTATGTACACGAAAATCCGATTTACCCATAGGGAAACGGTTTGGGTAACTTTGGACCTTTTTACCATCAACAATGTCAAAACCTTCGGTAAATTTCAGCCCTTTAATTTCCTCAAGCGTAAAATCGATAGCATAGTAACGGCCATCTTTTCTTGCTCTATCAGGATAACGATCAGCCACATCTGTTACACGATCAAGATAGTGGTCATGTAAAACAACTAATTCGTTGTCTTTGGTCATCACCAAGTCTTGCTCTAGATAATCTGCGCCTTGGGCATAAGCTAATGCTTTGGCAGGAAGCGTATGTTCAGGCAAATAACCACTTGCACCACGGTGAGCGATAACAACCTTATCGCTTGCCGCTTGTGCGATTGCACTTAAAGATAGAGTTAAAAGAACGCCTGCAACTAACGGTTTTATTCTAAAAGATGTACTCATAAAGCAGCTCCATTTTAATTCTACGTACAATAAAGTTATGTACAGTTGGCAATAAAAAAGCCACATCAAAACAGTTGATGTGGCTTGGTTTTAGAGATGAGATTTAGCTAATTTCATAAATAATCAGTTAGCGATTATTCGTACTTCTGAAGCATTTCACGTTTGTGTTTGGTTTCAGTAACCATCACGATAAGTAATAACACAACAGACAGTGCACTACCGCCGATCATGACCATAAAGCCACCATCCCAGCCGAAGTAGTCAACTGTGTAACCTACGATAGCACTCGCTGCAACAGAACCACCTAAGTAACCGAATAGACCGGTAAAGCCTGCTGCTGTACCTGCTGCTTTTTTCGGTGCAAGCTCAAGAGCATGCAGACCAATCAACATAACAGGACCGTAGATTAAGAAACCGATAATTAACATACACGCCATATCAACATTCGGGTTACCCGCTGGGTTCATCCAGAATACGATAGTTGCGATAGTAACTAAGGTCATGAAGAACACACCTGTTGCACCACGGTTACCTTTGAATACTTTATCTGACATCCAACCACACAGCAGTGTGCCCGGAATACCTGCGTATTCGTATAAGAAGTAAGCCCATGATGATTTATCCATTGCGAAGTGTTTTACTTCACGCAGATAAGTTGGTGACCAGTCCAGCACGCCGTAACGTAGTAAGTAAACGAACACGTTCGCAATCGCAATCATCCACAGAAGTTTGTTAGGGAACACATACTTCATAAAGATTTCTTTTGCAGTCAGTTCTTGTTCGTCAGTTTCCTTATAATCAGGTGGATAGTCGTTTTTGTACTCTTCGATTGAAGGTAAACCACATGATTGAGGGGTATCGCGCATTAATGCGAATGCGATCATTGCAACTAAAATTGCTGCAATTGCTGGCATATATAACGCTGCTTTCCAGTCGTTAAACCACGCCATACCTAATAAGAATAGTAACGGAGGTAAACCACCGCCGACGTTATGCGCACAGTTCCAAATTGAAACGATACCGCCACGTTCTTTCTGTGACCACCAGTGCACCATGGTACGTCCACAAGGAGGCCAACCCATACCTTGGAACCAACCACAAAGGAACAACAGAACGAACATAATCATAATGCTCGAAGTTGCCCATGGCACAAAGCCCATAAATAGCATCACTACAGACGCTAAAATAAGACCTGCTGGTAAGAAATAACGTGGGTTAGCACGGTCAGAGAATGAGCCCATGATAAACTTAGAGAAACCATAAGCAATTGAGATCCCTGATAAAGCAAAACCTAGGTCACCTTTAGAAAAACCTTCTTCTACGAGGTAAGGCATTGCTAACGCAAAGTTTTTTCTTACTAAATAATAAGCAGCATAACCGAAGAAAATCCCCATAAAGATCTGCCAGCGTAGGCGACGATAGACGGGATCTATCTGCTCTTTTGGCAAACGCGCTTTATGTGGCGCAGGTCTAAACAGACTTAACATATTAGCCTCCGATGGCTTTTATTTTAATATGTTGATATTAAATAATGACAAAACGAACAGTGAAATTATCAAAAAATTTTCTTTAACGAACTTAATAGTAAACTTATACAATCAAATTTACTGTGAGGTATTACTCAGTTGTCGAATAATTTTTCAAGATGTGCAATTTTGAGTGATATGTTAACTTTATCAAATACTTTTTGTTAAATAATTTGTGATTAGTATCACAGATGTGGTTTTAACTTTTCACTTGTGAGCGTTTCTCTTTCGTTTTTGCTCATTATCAAACATTAACCACACTTTTTGTGTATCTTATACACTATAATTAACGCTAAAGAATAATTAAGCGTTTGCTGAATGTAATGTGAGAGGGCATCTCTATGATGAGCGGTTCACCAGTGACAGAAACTGATGTCATTATTATTGGCGGAGGAGCAACCGGTGCAGGCATGGCAAGAGACTGTGCACGCCGTGGATTACGTTGCGTCCTGCTTGAAAGACACGATATTGCAACCGGTGCAACCGGTCGAAATCATGGGTTGTTACACAGTGGTGCGCGTTATGCAGTAACCGATCCTGAGTCAGCGCGTGAGTGTATTGAAGAGAATATGATCTTAAAACGGGTCGCTCGTCATTGTGTAGAAAAGACGGATGGCCTTTTTATTACCCTACCCGAAGATTCTTTAGAGTTTCAACAGACTTTTATTCAAGCTTGCCAAGCTGCAGGTATTGATGCTCAAGCGATTTCACCCGAAGAAGCTATTCGCTTAGAGCCTTCTGTTAATCCGAATCTAATCGGTGCAGTTAAAGTACCTGATGGCACAGTTGATCCGTTTCGTTTAACCGCAGCAAATATGTTAGATGCTCGCGAACATGGTGCACAAGTCCTGACCTATCATGAAGTCGTTGGCCTTATTCGTGAAGGTGATCGTGTTAAAGGTGTTAAAGTTTACGATCATCAAACGAAAAGAATGTACGAAATCCGCGCACAAATTGTGGCGAATGCTGGCGGTATTTGGGGACAAAAAATTGCTGAATACGGTGAGTTAAAAGTTCGAATGTTCCCAGCAAAAGGGGCATTACTGATTTTGGGTCATCGCATTAACAATATGGTGATCAACCGTTGTCGTAAACCTGCGGATGCCGATATTTTAGTACCTGGCGATACGATTTCATTAATTGGCACAACTTCAACACGCGTACCTTACGATGAAATTGACAATATGTATGTCACCCCTGAAGAAGTCGATATTCTTATTCGTGAAGGTTCAATGTTAGCGCCAAAACTGGCTCAAACTCGAATTCTACGTGCTTATGCTGGTGTACGTCCTTTAGTGGCAAGTGATGATGATCCGTCAGGTCGTAATGTTAGCCGTGGTATTGTTTTACTCGACCATGCGCAACGTGATGGATTAGAAGGCTTTATTACCATTACGGGCGGTAAATTAATGACTTACCGTTTAATGGCCGAATGGGCGACAGATAAAATCTGTGAGAAATTAAATGTCTCTGCAAAATGTACTACTGCAGAAGAGGCATTACCTGGCTCTCGCCAATCAGCAGAGCAAGCATTACGTAGCGTTGTTTCATTACCTGCACCAATTCGTGGTTCAGCGGTTTATCGTCATGGTGATTTAGCGAATAAATTACTGAGCAATGAACGTATTGATAAAAGCTTAGTATGTGAATGTGAAGCGGTAACGGCAGCTGAAGTTCGCTATGCGGTTAACTCTTTAACGGTTAATAACTTACTTGATTTACGTCGTCGTACTCGTGTGGGTATGGGAACTTGCCAAGGTGAACTCTGTGCTTGTCGTGCCGCTGGATTATTAAACCGTTTACAAGTTACTACTCCTCATGAATCAGAGCAGCAACTTGCTCATTTCCTGAATGAGCGTTGGAAAGGTATTCGACCAATTGCTTGGGGCAATGCATTACGTGAAAGTGAGTTTACCAGTTGGGTTTATCAAGGTTTATGTGGTTTAGATGCAGATATGATTGAAAAAACAGCTTCAGCGGAGGCAGATAATGAAATTTGACGTCATCATTATAGGTAGCGGACTGGCAGGATTAACTGCTGGTATTCGTCTTGCCGAAGCCGGTAAGTCTTGTGCAATCATTAGTAATGGTCAAAGTGCGTTGCATTTTTCATCAGGTTCATTGGATTTATTAACTCATCTACCTGATGGAACTGCGGTTACTCAGCCTAAAAAAGCACTGGCAACGTTAGCAGAGTTAGCGCCAAAACACCCGTATAGCCGTATTGGTGAGATACAAGTTTCAACTTTAATTGAACAAGCTCAGGCATTGTTGGCAAGTACAAGTGGTCTTGAGTATCAAGGTAATGGTGATGAAAACCATTATCGTATTACGCCAGTAGGGCGCTCTCGTATGAGTTGGATGAGTCCAATGCGAGTTCCTATTCATGGTATTGATAAAGCATTGCCGTGGAAAAAACTAGCTGTGGTAGGAATTGAAGGTTTCTTAGATTTTCAGCCACAATTTGCAAGCAACACGCTTAATGAGCAAGGTGTTGAAGCTATTCCTTATCATATCCACTTACCGTTATTAGATAGATTGCGTGATAATCCAAGTGAATTTAGAGCAGTTAATATTGCACGTTATTTAGATAAACCAGAAAACACACAAGCGTTAGCTGACGAACTGAAAAAGCACATTGATGACAGTGTTGAGGCGATTATTTTACCTGCATGTATTGGGCTTGATGCTGAAGAGCCAGTGACATTACTGCAACAGTTAGTAGGTAAACCGATTTGTCTATTACCAACATTGCCACCTTCTCTATTAGGAATTCGTCTACATCAAGCATTAAAACTGCGTTTTCAAAAAGCGGGTGGTTTAATTATGCCTGGTGATCGCGCGGAGGAAGTTGACTTAGTGGGTAACACTGTTACAGGCGTTCATACTAGAAATCACACTGATATTCCTATTCGCAGTGAGCATGTGGTGTTAGCAACGGGAAGCTTTTTCAATAATGGCTTAATTGCCGAATTCGATCGTGTTTATGAGCCTTTAATGGAACTGGATTTGTTAGAGACATTACCTCGTAATGAGTGGACACAAGAGAATGTCTTTGCGAAACAGCCTTATATGCGCTTTGGTGTTAATACCGATAGCCAATTAAGGCCCATGAAATATGGTGAAGTATTAGACAATGTTTATGCTGTGGGCGCTGTGTTAGGTGGATTTGATCCGCTAAATGAAGGTTGTGGTGCGGGTGTTTCAATGATTAGCGCTCTTTATGCCGCGCAACAAATTTTACAGCATCATAAATCAGAACAGACCACATCTGCGGTTGTGGAGGCAGCACAATGAGTTTACAAGATAACAGTTTTGAAGCTTGCATTAAGTGTACAGTTTGTACAACTTATTGCCCTGTTGCAAAAGTGAATCCACTTTATCCTGGGCCTAAACAAGCAGGCCCTGATGGTGAGCGTTTACGCTTGAAAGATCCGATGCTTTATGATGAAGCATTGAAATATTGCACTAACTGTAAGCGTTGTGAAGTTGCATGTCCGTCAGATGTAAAAATTGGTGATATTATTTCGCGTGCGAAACTGAACTACAACACCAAAACACCTAAAATTCGGGATGCTATTTTAAGTCATACGGATTTAATGGGAACATTATCAACGCCAATGGCGCCGATAGTAAATACTATTACCGGATTAAAACCAGTCCGTAAAATCTTGGATAAAGCGCTTAAAATCGACCATCGTCGTGAATTACCAAAATACTCTTTTGGTACATTTAGAACATGGATGAAAAAACAGGTTGAAGAGCAGGCGCGCTTTAAAGATCAAGTTGCCTTCTTCCATGGTTGTTATGCTAACTATAACCACCCGCAATTAGGGAAAGATTTAGTTAAAGTATTCAACAAAATGGAGATTGGCGTTCAGTTATTAAAACGCGAAAAATGCTGTGGTGTTGCATTAATTGCGAATGGTTTTGTTAAACAAGCCAAAAAACAAGCCGCTGTGAACCTCGAATCGCTGACAGAAAAAATTGTTGAAAACAATATTCCTGTTGTTGCAACATCATCAACCTGTACCTTCACTATTCGTGATGAGTATGAACATATCCTTGATGTTGATACATCAAAAGTACGTGAAAATATCGAATTAGCGACACGTTATATTTATCGCTTACTAGAAGAGGGTCGTGAATTACCACTGAAACATACCCCGTTAAAAGTGGCATATCACACCCCTTGTCATATGGAAAAAATGGGATGGACGGCATATTCCATTGATTTAATTAAACGTATCCCTGGTGTTGAGGTGATTGTTCTTGATTCTCAATGCTGTGGTATTGCCGGAACTTACGGTTTTAAATCTGAAAATTACGATGTTGCTCAAGGCATTGGTGCGGGCTTATTCCGTCAAATTGAAGAGAGTGGTTGTGATTTAGTTATTACAGACTGTGAAACTTGTAAATGGCAAATAGAAATGTCAACAACGAAAAAATGTGAACACCCCATTAGTTTATTGGCAAGAGCATTATAAGTATTGCCTATTAGATAATAAAAAAGTAATTGATTACTAAGATAGCAAGCAGCTAGGGAGTAAAAGAGGATCTTTTATTCCCTTTTTTTATTCTTATTAAAAAACATGTGAAATATAAGAAATTAAGGAAATTAAATAACCTGATATTGTGTAGCTCAGGTTATTTAAATACTTTTATTTTTAATGAGAGATATAGGTGTTTTGATAAAGCCAAATATTTTGGACTTTTTTAAGTGTGATATTTTGCCCATCAGTCAGCGATAATGCCTGTTTTCCTGCCTCATTAATAATGGGGATATCTAATGCATTCGCTAATACGGTTGTGTTAGATAGTGGATTCCCATGACTTAATAAAATCCCTTTAATTTTATGGGTATCAAGTGCGATTAATGTTGATGGATGAAGTTGTTTTGTCACTAGAATAGCATTCGGATAAGGAGGAGGCGTTATTGGTGGTGGTGCTGACGTCAAATAGCGTAGTAATCGAGATAAAATATCATCTAAATCACTTTCTCTGGCACGCATATTATCATCATCCATTTGTGCATAAGTATCTATTAAATCAATAAATGTCTGTTGTAGGGCAAACTCAGCATTACAGTGATGTTTACTTATCATGCTACATACAGTTAGTTGTAATTCTGCATTTTCTAATAAGAAACGATGACTAGAAAAAATATGAGTATATTGCTCGCCAATCTTGCGGTAGGTTTCTTCGGTTAACCAGTCTATATCTTTTTTTGAACGCTCAATCGCTTTAACTAAGCGTTTCTGCTCTTCGAGTAATAAATGAGAAGATATTTTTTTTCTAGGGATAACAAAGCGATGATAAGGGTAGAGCCAAACAGGCGCTGTGATAATTCTAATAGGTTCGTAATTGGTATTTTTGGGGTGAATGTTAAAGTTAGGGAGATTTTCCCCTAATTGAAGTTTCTTTATCGTAATGGTTTTATGTGCTGCTTTTTCTGCTTCTTCAAGGGAAGCGCCGAGCGCAATGCTATTGGCTGCCGCTAGTGTTCCCTCAACAATAGGAGCAGAGCTTAGTGTTACATTTGCTGCAACGGCATGTTCGAGATTTGCGATTGCAAGTGCGGCATTTTGCGCTGAGTGATAAGTATCGAGTAAAACGAGTACACCTTGCTTGCTATAACACTTTTTGATTGCTGTGAGTATAGTTTCTGGAGACACTTCATTTGTGAGATCTAAAGGTGTTTGATTATTGGTCGCAATGGCAATTTTTACTTGGCGATCTACAGTCTGATTAACGAGTTCTTTTATACCATTGGCAAGCGTAAGGCTTTTTGAAACTAATACGATACTGACCATAAAGCACCCTTTTTTATGAATACAAACAGGGAGATAAAGACTCCCTGTTTACTCAGGCTTTAATAAAGCCATTCCCGTCCTAATTGGTCGGCAGTTAAAATTGCGGCGTAAACCTTATCTGAATCAACATCAAACGGCATGTTATAAATTGTCTCTCCTTCAGCACAACTTAACTCAGCCACTGCCATGATTTTTTCATTCAGCTCATCGCCTGTGGCATTGATACCCAATTCTTCTAAGGTGACAGGTAATCCCACTAAAATACAGAAGTCGAGAAACTCTTCTAATTCTTCTAATGGGCTATTTTCTAACACTAATTGCACTAATGTACCAAAGGCAACTTTTTCGCCATGATACATATGGTGACACTCTTCTAGTGCAGTAAATCCATTATGGATGGCATGAGCCGCAGCAAGGCCCGCACTTTCGAAACCAATACCACTTAGGAATGTATTGGCTTCGATAATATTTTCGACAGCCGTTGTACAAACTCCTCGGCTAACCGACAGTTTTGCTTTATAGCCATCTTCTAAAAGAGTGTTATAGCAAAGTTCAGCCAGAGCAAGCGCTGCAAGCGTTGACTTACCCCCTGCCATAGTTTGTTTTTGTGCGTTGCTACAGGCTCTCGCTTCAAAGTAAGTCGCTAAAGCATCCCCCATACCTGCAACTAATAAACGGGCAGGCGCAGAAGCGATAACATTAGTATCCATAACAACCACATCAGGGTTGGTTGGGTAAAATAGATAACTATCAAATGCACCGAGTTCTGTATAAATAACAGAAAGGGCGCTGGTTGGCGCATCAGTAGAGGCAATGGTAGGGGATATCACGACTGGGAGCTGGCATTTATAAGCAACAGCCTTGGCGGTATCGAGTGTTTTACCACCACCAACGCCGATGATCACAAGCGATGCTTGGGCTTTTGCGAGTTCGGATAAACGATTAATTTCGTTATGTGTACACTCACCATTAAACAGTTCAAAGTGCCCATTCACTTCATATTGAGACATACTGTCTTTAACGGTACTGCCGACTAATTCCATGACAAATTTATCAGCAATAATCAATGCTCTATTGCCAAAAGGCTTCGCGTACTTACCAATATGAAATAACGCATCAGGCCCTTGAATATATTTAGCGGGGGATTGAATAACTTTTAACATAATAGACTCCTACTATTCGCAAAAGAGAGTAAAAAATCCTTATGGTGGGGCTCGTCATCCCAACAGACATATAACAATATGGAGACGATCCAAGAATACATTAACAGTTTAATAGGTGAATAAAATAATTTATTGTAAATAATTAATGGATTTTATATTAGCATGCAAAAAACATAGTAATAATGATATTTAAGCAATATTTTGTGAGTTGTTTAACTAATCACGCTAATTAATTACGGTATGAAATATTTACATTAAATAATAAAACATTTTAATCAGAATAAAGCTTCATAAAATTGAGTTATGAAGCTTTATTATTGGAATAATGACATTAATTTCATTATTATTTTGCGAGGTGTGCCTGATTATGAACGGATCTCAGCATAATCTTGTTTTTGATTTTCTTGTGCGAAAAAGTGACGCAAAATGAAATTCAATAGAACGCCATAAGCAGGCAAGAAAAACAGCATACAAATGGTTAATTTAAACACATAGTCTACTAAGGCGATTTCTACCCAATTTTCTGCCATAAAGGCGTCAGTGCTGCGGTAAAACGCAATAAAGAAGAAGGCCAGTGTGTCGAGTAAATTACCAAAGAACATTGCTGCACTTGGCGCAACCCACCATTTTTGTTGTTGTCTTAAACGATTAAAGACAGACACATCCATGATTTGACCTAACACATAAGCCATAAAGCTTGCTGTCGCAATTCTTGCCACCATGATATTAAAATCAGCTAATGAGGCAAATCCCTGCCAACTGCCTTGGAAAAAAAGCGTTGAGATCAGGTAAGAAATTGCCAATGCAGGTAGCATAACAGCGGTAATAATGCGTCTGGCAAGTGGTGCGCCATAAATACGAACCGTTAGATCTGTTGCCAGAAAAATAAACGGAAAGGTAAAGGCACCCCAAGTGGTATGGAAACCAAAAATGGAGATAGGTAACTGCACAAGATAGTTACTAGAGGTAATTATCAATATGTGGAACAAAGAAAGCCATAACAGCGCCACCGCTTTTTGGCGGGGAGTAAACGTATACATAAATTGTACCTTTTTAGTGATTGGGGTGAGGGAACCCAATAAAACAGTGATTTCTCTCTTAAATGAGAGGATGCGCATAATACGCTGGTTGCGCAACAAAAGCAAAGGTTGGGGAAAATTCCCTTGCGTTTAATGTGCCGTGATGTGAACACGAAAGAGAGATATAATAATAGCATCTGTCAGTGTAAGAAAAATGGTTAATAGAATGAATGCTCAATTTGACGATGCAACTAAAACATTAGATACGCTAGGGCTACGTTGCCCAGAGCCTGTGATGTTAGTGCGTAAAACCATAAGAAATATGGCATTAGGTGAGACGTTATTAGTGATTGCTGATGATCCTGCGACTGTGCGTGATATTCCAGGATTTTGCCGTTTTATGGAACATGATTTATTAAATCAAGAGATACAATCTGCACCATATCGTTATCTTATTCGTAAAAAAGAGAGCAATTTGTAATTTATGCTGTAAATATTGCTAATCTTAACGCTAAAAAATAACCCAAACTCCAGATTAACTGAGGTTTGGGTTTTGTTATTTTAACGTGCTTACTCTTTATGTGAGGCGTTAATTTTTACTCTTAATAGTCTTACTGCATTGGCTGTAACCAGTGCTGTTGCGCCGGAGTCAGCAAGAACAGCAACCCAAAGTCCTGTAATTCCTAATAAGCTTGTTACTAAAAATATCGCTTTTAAACCAAGTGCTATCGTAATGTTTTCACGGATGATTTTACGTGTCGCACGAGATAGCTTAATAATTTCAGGTAAGCCCGTTAAGCGATTATGTGTCAAGGCTGCATCAGCCGTTTCAAGTGCAACGTCAGTACCGCTTCCCATTGCAACACCAATAGTTGCAGCCTTCATTGCTGGCGCATCATTGATACCATCACCCACCATCATTGTGTTATGTGTTTTACTGATTTCCATTACTGAAGTCACTTTATCTTCAGGTAGCAATCCTGCTCGGAAATCCATACCCAGTTTTTTCGCAATAGCCGCGGCTGCTCTTGGATTATCACCCGTTAGCATAACGGCATTGATGTTCATCTCTTTCAATAACTTCATTGATTCAACAGCATCATTGCGTAAGGTATCTTGCATAGCAATAACACCGATAAGCTGACTCTCTTTTAATACAACAACCACGGTTTTACCTTCATCTTCAAGGCGTGCAACTTCTTGTTGCCACTGAGAAGAGAGCGATGTGTTATCTGATAACTGAGCAGGCGCACTCACTAGAATATGTTGGCTATTTAAATAACCTTCAATGCCTTTGCCCGCTAAGGCTTTACGATCTTCAGCCTCAACAACAAGCACACCGTTTTCTTGCGCCTTATTGATAATAGCTTTTGCTAATGGGTGATGAGAGCCAATTTCTACGGATGATGCAAAAGTTAGGACATCTTTTTCATTAAACCCGGTTTCAGCTACAACGTCAGTAACTTGAGGTTTCCCTTCTGTTAATGTGCCAGTTTTATCTAGTGCGATAGTATTAACTGTACCCAATTGTTCTAATGCTGCGCCACCTTTGATCAGTGCTCCGCGTTTAGTTGCTGCCGCTAATGCTGAAGTGATAGCCGCGGGTGTTGAGATAACTAAAGCACAAGGACAACCAATCAATAATAGTGTTAAGCCGCGATAAATCCATGTTTCCCAAGGTTGTGAGAACAACAATGGTGGTACAATAATAACCAGCGCAGAGAACAACATAATCGCAGGTGTATAGTAACGGCTAAAACGGTCAATAAAGCGTTCAATTGGCGCTCTACGCTCTTCAGCTTCTTCAATCAATTGCAAAATACGGTCAATAGCATTTTGCCCTTGTTCAGATACCACTTTCATTTGCACTGATCTATCAACAGATAAACAACCTGCAGCCACTTTTTCGCCTTGCAAACGCTCTACTGGTACAGATTCACCGGTTAATGCACTTTCATCAAAACTTGCAAATGTACTGACTAATTCAGCATCTGTTGGCAAACGTGAACCTGGGGCGATTTCGATAATATCGCCAGGGCGCAGTTGCGCAACAGGAACTGTTTGTTTTTTGCCATCTTTGATTAATGTTGCTTCTTCTGGCACTAGTGCCATTAATGCACTTACACCACGACGAGCACGACCTGCAGCGTAAGACTCTAACATCTCACCAATCATAAACAGCAAAATAACCATTGCTGCTTCTTCGGTAGCATTAATAAATAGCGCACCAATTGCAGCAACGCTCATTAATGTTTCGATAGCAAATGGTGTGCCACTGCGAATAAGTTGTAAGGACTTTTTCACAATGGGGAATAAACCAATTAAAGTTGTTGCGATAAAGGCTGCACGACCCGCTTGAGGATCAATAAATTCTGTACCCCAGCTAATCGCCATTAAAAGCGCCAATACAATAACAAATGAACTTTCTTTTAAGAGGCTTTGCTTAGCCACTTTTTGAGATTGAGGTGAAGATAGGTCAAAAAGCTCAAAGCCTGCACTGTTAATGGCGGCAATGACATCAGCGCGTAAATCACTATCCGCATCAACGACCAGTTTTTCAGTGGCAAAAAGCACTTTTGCTTGTTTTACACCTGTGACTTTGAGTGCTGCGGTTTCAATTTTTTGAGCGCAACTTGGGCAATCCATTCCTTGTACTTTCCAGCTAAAGCGTTGTTGTGCGACTTTTTCTGGCTCAATGTTAGAAACAGGAGCGTTGATATCACAGCTTCCATGAGCATGGTTATGCCCATCATGGTTATGATCGTGTCCATCATGATCATGTTGGTGATCATGTTGGTGATCATGTTCGTGGGAGTGTCCGTGATGATGCTCATCCTCACATTCAGGATCACTTTTGTCTATCTTGGTATGAGAATGTCCACTTTCAGTATGTGAGTGCGTACTATTCTCTGAGTGGCCTGAACAGCATTGAGAACTTGAGCAACAAGCATCGGTATGTTTATGATTATCGTGTTGATGAGCATGTTTAGTCATAACTGGCTCTCCTTGTTCAACGAAGTAAAGTTCTAAAATCATTTATTTGATAAGTACTTTACAGCTTGGAGTAGAGTCCAGAGTCAAGATGTGCGACAGAAATTAATTGGCAAAAAGTGCGAATTAAATTAGAAGTCTAACCCCTTGATTTAAATATTTAAACCAAGGGGTTGATGAAAACTAAAGGAATAAGGCTCTAACAATAAAGAAATGCCCAATAAAATAACAGGCACTGACAAGCCCTTTTGAGGCTGAAAATGAGAAGCGGAATCGGTTGATTAACCATATTGAGTAAGCAATCACTAACAATAATGATCCGATCATCACTGATAAGTTGTAATCATTGCTTAAGTAGAAGAATTTTTCACCAGCCACCCAGAACATAGCAAATGCAGCTAATAAAGTTAGGGAGGCTGGAATAGCTAATTTATCGAGCTTAGTCCAAACAATGGCTAAAATGATAATGAAAGCAAGAATAACGAATCCAAGTAAAGGAAGATAAAATGAGAGTTGTAATGGGAGTAAAAAACTCACCATATAAAGAATGTAGCTTAGAAAAATCAATGCGAAAGATGGTAGTAAATACTTACCATCAAATATTCTTAGGATATCAGAAAGTAGTGTCGCTAATAACGCACCAACAATCAGGTAGCTATTAATGTTGTGTTCGGGAACTTGCCATGCCCAAAGTAATAAAAGAAGTAGTGTGATAGGACGGAATAACCATCGTTGCCAATTCGGCCCACGATATGCCGCATCAATATAAAGCCATCCGGAGAATAATACCGCGAGAAAAGGCCAACTCATAATATCTTCCTTATATTCAGAACTGTTTTATTATTCATAACAGAAAGCTTAATTTAAGAATAGCGGTTAATGACGAAACTGACGGACTTATTAAAATAATATAAAGCACACTACTTTTTAATCCATATAACGATAGGAATTAATGTAATGAATAAAGCAGCGATTATTGGTATTGCAGTACTGATTATAATTATCGCATCGGCAACTTATCGTTTTTTTGAACAGCGAAAACAACGAATAAGTGACGATAACTCACCTGTAAAACTTTATATGGTTGAAGTCATTGATAAAAAAGAAATTGTGGCTAATGAACGACGCTCAAGAGAAAATGATGTGAATGGCCCAGAAACAACTCATTATTATCAAGTGACCTTTCGTTTAACCACTGATGAACGTAAAGATTTGCTCTTGAATATTGATAAATCATCTTATCAAAATATCGAACCTAAAATGAAAGGACGTTTATTTATGCAAGGCAGTCGTTTTGTACAGTTTGAAACAGATATGCCAATCGATGAGCAAAATAATAAATAAGCGAAAGTATTTATAAGATTGGCAAGCTCTGGGGTAGATGGGTAACCCCAGATAATTGCGAGGGTATACGAAGATCACAGCTATTGTTTTGTTTTATTTTTCTGTTTTTCTTCGTATTCTTTTCGTAATTCTTTTTGTATTTTTAATAATTCAAAAATACCAAAGAAGAAAATACGAAATTGCAATCCAGTGGAGGGTTTTTGATCTTTAGGTTGCCCTGCTTTATACATGACAATTTGTAATCCATGCATAATTACCATAAAAATCAATGCAATATCCATAAAGTATTTTAATGGTTTAGGAAAAGGGGAAATAATATTTAAAAATAGAAAGCCCCAAACGCCGACCATCAAAAATCGGCCAAAAAAGATTAACATAACAACTCCATAAAAAATTAAGCAGATAAACTGCGAATATAAAGGCGATACGCAACTTGCCCTGCGATCTTCTCTCTATGCAATGTCCAATGGATTGGCAGTGTATAAGTCTGTGCTTTAACTTCTTCCTCAATATAAATATAGCAATCTTGCGCTAACCAACCGTTATTTTCTAATAATTGGACAGTGTCAGACAACATGCCTTTATGAAAAGGAGGATCTAAGAAAACGACATTATAAGGCGTGCCTTGTTTTGCGAGAAAGGATAATGCGCTGTCTTGAATAACATGTCCATTATCAGCATTAAGTAAGGCTAAATTTGCAGTAATTTGTTGGGCAACAGGACGCTCATATTCGATAAAAGTGGTTTCACGAGCATAGCGAGAAAGAGCCTCAATTCCCAAGCCACCACTACCAGCAAAACAGTCGAGACAGCGAGCATCTTGGATGATGGGCATAAGCCAATTAAAGAGCGTTTCTTTCACTCTATCGGTTGTTGGTCGTAATCCTTGACTATCGAGAACAGGAAGTTTACGACCACGCCATTTACCCCCAATTATTCTAATTTGTCCCATTGGGGCTTTTTGTGGTTTTTTGGCCATATTATTTTGATTTATATCGTTTAAACGTGATTTCTGGAGTGTCTTTTGGAATAAGGGATCAGTGTCTCTTGATATCTTGATGACTTCCCTTGATTTAATCCGGAATAATTTACCATAAAATTCGTATAAAAGATGCGTTTATCCATGATCAAATGATAGACTTCATTATTATTTTCAATATCGTCAATGTAATCGCGCCATGATTTAGTGCGAGGAGTTTAGTAGCTAATGGCAAAAGAAAAAAAAGGTTTTTTCTCGTGGCTCGGTTTTGGGCGTAACAAAGAAGAAAATATTGAGCAAGAGAAAGAGCAGCAACGCTTAGAAGAAGAGCGTTTAGAAAAAGAACGTTTGGCAAAAGAAGCACAAGAAGAGGCTGTTCGCCAAGCAGAACTAAAAGCGGAGCAAGAGCGTTTAGAGGCAGAGCGCCAAGAAGCGCAACGTGTTGTGCAAGATAGATTGGCACTGGAAGCCGAAAAACAACGTTTAGAACAAGAAAAAGCACAACGCCAAGCAGAAATAGAGGCAGAACAAGCGCGTCTAGAAGCAGAACATGCAGAACAAGCACGTCAGGCTCAAGAAGCGCAAACTCAACGTTTAGCACAAGAAGAAGCCCAGCGCCAAGCGGAACTAAAAGCAGAGCAAGAACGTTTAGAAGCGCAACGTGTAGAGCAGGAACGTCTAGCGCAAGAAGCCGAGACTCAACGTTTAGCACAAGAAGAAGCCCAGCGCCAAGCGGAACTAAAAGCAGAGCAAGAACGTTTAGAAGCGCAACGTGCAGAGCAGGAACGTTTAGCGCAAGAAGCCGAGACTCAACGTTTAGCACAAGAGGAAGCCCAGCGCCAAGCGGAACTAAAAGCGGAGCAAGAACGTTTAGAAGCGCAACGTGCAGAGCAGGAACGTTTAGCGCAAGAAGCCGAAACTCAACGTTTAGCGCAAGAAGAAGCCCAGCGCCAAGCGGAACTAAAAGCAGAGCAAGAACGTTTAGAAGCGCAACGTGTAGAGCAGGAACGTTTAGCGCAAGAAGCAGAGACTCAACGTTTAGCACAAGAAGAAGCCCAGCGCCAAGCGGAACTAAAAGCAGAGCAAGAACGTTTAGAAGCCCAGCGCCAAGCGGAACTAAAAGCAGAGCAAGAACGTTTAGAAGCGCAACGTGCAGAGCAGGAACGTTTAGCGCAAGAAGCCGAAGCTGAACGCCTTGCGCAAGAGGAAGCCCAGCGCCAAGCGGAACTTAAAGCAGAGCAAGAACGTTTAGAAGCGCAACGTGTGGAGCAGGAACGTTTAGCGCAAGAAGCCGAAGCTGAACGCCTTGCGCAAGAGGAAGCCCAGCGCCAAGCGGAACTTAAAGCAGAGCAAGAACGTTTAGAAGCGCAACGTGTGGAGCAGGAACGTTTAGCGCAAGAAGAAGAAAACGAACGTCTCGCTATTGCGCAAGCAGAAGCAGAAGATATTGAATCTTTACGCGAAGAAGTGCTTGCAGATAAAGTCGTTGAGCAAGAAAAACCTAAAAAAGAAGGTTTCTTTAGCCGACTGAAAAAAGGCTTGCTAAAAACTCGCCAGAACTTAGGCTCAGGATTTCTTGGTCTATTTCGTGGTAAGAAAATTGATGATGAGCTTTTTGAAGAGTTAGAAGAGCAACTCTTAATTGCTGATGTGGGAATGGAAACCACTACAAAAATTATCACCAGCCTGACCAAACACGCAACACATAAAGATCTTAAAGATGCTGAAGCCCTTTACGGCAAATTACGTGAAGAGATGGGCGAGATCTTAACGAAAGTTGATAAACCATTAAATATTGAAGGTAAAAAACCTTTTGTTATTTTGATGGTCGGAGTTAATGGTGTGGGTAAAACAACCACAATCGGAAAATTAGCGCGACAATACCAAGCTGAAGGTAAATCTGTCATGTTAGCAGCAGGTGACACCTTCCGTGCCGCCGCTGTTGAACAGTTACAAGTTTGGGGTGAGCGCAATAATATTCCTGTTGTCGCACAACATACAGGCGCTGATCCTGCATCTGTGATTTTTGATGCAATTCAATCAGCACAGGCAAAAGGTGTCGATGTTCTTATTGCTGATACCGCAGGACGATTGCAGAATAAATCCCATTTAATGGAAGAGCTGAAAAAAATCGTTCGTGTTATGAAAAAATTAGACGAAGAAGCACCACATGAAGTGATGCTGACGTTAGATGCAAGTACCGGACAAAATGCAGTGAGCCAGGCTAAACTCTTTAATGAAACAGTTGGGCTAACTGGATTAACATTGACTAAACTCGATGGTACAGCAAAAGGGGGGGTTATTTTCTCTATTGCCGATCAGTTTAGTATACCTATCCGTTATATCGGGGTAGGTGAAGGTATTGAAGATCTACGTCCGTTTAAGGCCGACGATTTTATTGAGGCTCTGTTTGCCCGCGAGGAGTAGTTGTAATGATCCGCTTCGAACACGTCAGCAAGGCTTATTTAGGTGGAAGACAAGCATTACAGGGTGTTGATTTCCATCTTCGTCCTGGAGAAATGGCTTTTTTAACGGGTCATTCTGGTGCCGGTAAAAGTACATTGCTTAAGTTAATTTGTGGAATAGAACGTCCTAGTGATGGCGCTATTTGGTTTGCTGGACATGATATTAGCAGACTGAAAAATAGTGAGATCCCTTTTTTGCGTCGTCAAATTGGGATGATCTTCCAAGATCACCATTTATTGATGGACAGAACGGTTTACGACAATGTCTCTCTTCCATTGATTATTGCTGGCGCAAGTGAAGAGGATATTCGACGCAGAGTTTCTGCCGCTTTAGATAAAGTTGGGCTTTTGGATAAAGCTAAAAATTATCCTATCCAACTTTCTGGTGGTGAACAACAGCGTGTAGGTATTGCTCGCGCTGTTGTGAATAAGCCAACGGTTTTACTTGCGGATGAACCAACGGGTAACCTTGATGGTGAGCTTTCAGAAGGCATCATGCGTCTTTTTGAAGAGTTTAATCGTGTTGGTGTTACGGTGTTAATGGCAACACATGATATGTCTTTGATTGAACGCAGAAATTATCGCATTCTTACATTAGGGCAAGGCAGAATGGTGGGAGGACAAAATGGCTAAAGCAAAAAGTTCCCGTAAATCAATGCCAACGCCAGGTGCAAAAACCAAGGCACTAAAAGGGGGAAGACGTGAACAATGGCGTTATGCATGGCGTAATACCATGGCTGACTTTTTGCGCCAACCACTTTCTTCTTTTCTAACGGTAATGGTAGTCGCCATTTCATTAACATTACCTAGCATCTTTTATATTGTGTGGAAAAATGTTTCAACTGCGGCTGAGCAGTGGTATCCCACTCCACAATTAACCGTTTATCTTGATAAATCTCTTGATGATTCATTAGCTGAAGCCACGATCAAAAAAATAGAAGCCCTAGAGAAAGTGAGTGAGGTGAACTATCTTTCACGCCAAGACTCGCTGGTGGAATTCCGTTCTTGGTCCGGCTTTAGCAGTGCGTTAGATATGTTAGAAGAGAATCCTCTGCCTGCGGTAGCAATTGTGACTCCTGTTATGGAGCCAAGTGATCAACAATTGATGGTGAATTTGCGTGATACCGTGGCGAAAATACCCGGCGTTGATGAAGTCAGAATGGATGACAGTTGGTTTGCTCGGCTCTCAACGTTAACTTCATTAGTAGGGCAAATTGCCTTGGTGATTGGTTCATTGATGGTTGTCGCCCTGTTATTGGTGATTGGCAACAGTGTACGCCTCAATATTTTCAGTCGTCGCGATACTATTAATGTTATGAAACTTATTGGTGCAACCGATGGTTTTATTATGCGTCCTTTCCTGAATTGGGGATTAATTCTCGGGTTTATTGGCGCTGTGTTTGCCCTGATTTTTTCTGCTCTATTAGTGTGGAAACTTTCTGATGTGGTAACTCAAGCCGCAACGGTATTTGGGACTTCTTTTTCCATTTCAGGATTAGGATTTGATGAGTCAATTATTCTTATACTCGTAGCGATGACCATCGGTTGGCTTGCTGCATGGCTGACGACAATGCAGCATTTGCGTCAATTTACACCAGAATAATGAATTAGAGCACTTTTATACTTATCTTCTAAATAATGAGATAATGTTTTTTATCAGGCTGGGTTGCGTTAATATCGTCACCCAGCCATTTTATCAACGCCCCGTCTCTGGCATAATAATGCTCGCAATCTTTTCTAGGGACAAGCTAACGATCATGTTTGCTTCTGCATAGAAAAGTACAAAGATATGTAAACATAGATGCGAGATGAACCTTTAATCTTTATGCTGGTCAAATAGTCGTTATGATAAAAACACATCGTAAAAAACCTAACTGACTTCCTATTTAAGCTATATTTATAAGGCTCATCTGTTTTCCCTTACAGTAATAATCTTAATTATTTATTTGATTTTTATGAGGATTTGAATGACAAAAGAAATGCAATCCTTAGCATTGGTTCCGCAAGGCAGCATCGAAGCGTATATACGTGCAGCCAATTCCTATCCGATGTTAACCGCAGAGGAAGAAAAGGAACTCGCTGAACGGCTGCATTACGATGGTGACTTGGATGCAGCAAGAACGCTTATCCTTTCACATCTGCGCTTCGTTATTCATGTTGCTCGCAGCTATTCAGGTTATGGCTTACCACAAGCTGATCTTATCCAAGAAGGTAATATTGGTCTGATGAAAGCGGTGCGCCGTTTTAACCCAGAAGTGGGTGTCCGACTGGTCTCTTTTGCCGTACATTGGATCAAAGCAGAAATTCATGAATATGTGCTACGTAACTGGCGTATCGTGAAAGTCGCAACCACGAAATCTCAACGTAAACTGTTTTTTAATCTGCGAAAAAATAAAAAACGTTTAGGTTGGTTTAATCAAGATGAAGTGGAATTAGTCGCAAGAGAATTGGGCGTGTCAGAAAGTGATGTCCGAGAAATGGAATCACGAATGTCAGCACAAGATATGGCATTTGATATGTCAGCTGATGATAGTGATGACTCACATCCTATTGCTCCAGTACTTTTCTTAGAAGATAAGTCTTCAGACTTTGCTGACGGCATTGAAGAAGATAACTGGGATAATCATGCAACAGATAAACTGACGTCAGCAATTGAAACTCTTGATGAACGTAGCCAAGATATTATTCGTGCCCGTTGGCTAGATGATGATAACAAATCGACATTGCAAGATTTGGCGACAAAATATGGTGTATCTGCCGAGCGTGTTCGCCAATTAGAAAAAAATGCGATGAAGAAATTGCGTTTAGCGATTGAAGATTAATCACATTTCAGATCATGTACACGCTCTCATAAAGTAGAGTATGTTATAAAAGCGATATGAAAATATCGCTTTTTTATTGTCTGGAGAATATAACGTGAAAATAGTTATCGCCCCTGATTCATTTAAAGAAAGCTTAAGTGCGAAAGAAGTTGCAACAGCAATAAAACAAGGTTTTTCACGTTATTTACCCAATGCGCAATATTGTTGTATTCCTATGGCTGATGGTGGCGAAGGAACGGTGACATCGCTGGTGGATGCAACGCAAGGCCATTTTATATCGACACAAGTATGTTCACCTTTAGGTAAACAAGTGACCGCAACTTGGGGGCTTTTAGGGGATAACACCACTGCCGTGATTGAAATGGCACAAGCTTCTGGTCTTCATCTTATTCCCTCATCTCAACGCAATCCCAATTTAACGACCAGTTATGGTACGGGTGAATTAATTAATGCTGCACTTGAAATGGGCGTTAAAAAAATCATATTGGGATTAGGTGGAAGTGCTACAAATGATGCTGGTGCAGGTATGATGCAAGCACTTGGGCTTGGTCTCAAAGATAAGTTTGGTACATCTTTGCCCTTTGGTGGGCTGGCATTAGCACAACTTCACTCTATTGATATCACGACTCTTAACCCTAAACTAAAAAATATTGAAATTGAGCTTGCTTGCGATGTAACAAATCCGTTGTGTGGAGAAAAAGGAGCATCAGCTATTTTTGGTCCTCAAAAAGGAGCGACCAAAGATGATATTGCGCAACTTGATAAAGCCTTACATCATTTTGGTACTTATCTTGAGAAAATGACACAACACAATCTTATTAATATTGCTGGAAGTGGTGCGGCGGGTGGATTGGCGTTACCGTTACTTGCCTTTACGCAAGCAACGCTTTCGCCGGGAGTTGAACTGGTTGCCAAAGCGGTTGAATTAGAAAAATATTTTATTGATGCGGATTTGGTAATAACCGGTGAAGGTCGAATGGATAGCCAATCGGCACAAGGTAAAACGCCAATAGGGGTTGCTCTGCTCGCTAAAAAATATCACCTTCCTGTCATTGCCTTAGTCGGTGGCTATCTACCTGATTATGATGTTGTTCATCAGCAGGGAATTGATGCTGTTTTCTCTATTGTACCGGGTGTTTCTACACTGGATGATGCACTTCATAATGCGCAAAAGAATCTGAGTGAGACGGCTTATAATGTAGCTAGACTTTATACTACTCGTTCTCGTCATACTTCAAGTTGTAGCGTTGTTGACTAATATTCACTTGTCGCCTAGCTACAACTTGAATTATTTAGAATAAGAACGTTATCAAATATTGAGAGCATAAAGATCAGATTGTGGTGATGCACTAAATTGATGATGTGTTAAAAAAGCATGAGCAATATCATACCCGTTTTCTTCCGCTGATAAGCTTATTGCCTGCCAATGGTGAATATCAGGATAGGCAGATAAGCATTGTGTCAGTAAATAATGTCCAACACCGCGACGGCGTGTCACTTCTCTGACCATAAAATCAGAGATAACAGCTTTTTCATCCGATAGTTTAACCCAGCAAGCGGCTAATAATCGTTCGTTAAATCTTGCCACAAAGAGTACATTCTCGTTGTTGATCTCATTTGTTAGAGCTGATTGGTAATGTGTATCTTGCCAAATTTTGCCTAAATCAATATGGTCTTGTTCAGAGAGCTGTGCCAGTTTTTCAATGGTTAATTTCATGAAATATCCTGTTAGTTTGTAGTTTGTTTTTTTTCTTTTAATGAAGACATTAAGGTCTTAATGGTGAAACACAATGCCAAACTCGTTAAGATCACACAAGAATAAAAGACATACTCATAGTTATTGTCAGTCACAAAATAGACCGAAATCATAGGGCCAGTAGCCATTCCACAATAACGAATAAAGTTATAAATCCCCATTGCAGTTGCTCTCATTGAGCCAAAATAACTTGTTAATAATGTAGTGTGCGTTGGCATGGTTAAGCCTAAAGAAAGCCCATATAACACAGTTAAGCCAAGCATGATAGGTAATGAGATTTGCCAAAAGAGTGCAAATAACGTCAACATAGTCAGGTTGATACAAGAGGTAATAATCACACCATATTCAGCGCTAAATAGATGGCAAATTCTACGGTAAAGATAGCTACCTAAGATAAGTGCAATTGACATAGGCATATATAATCCACCTATTTCAGTGCTGTTAAGTTGATAGAGATGAAAGGCAATTAAGGGTAAGAAAACCAGTAGACAAAAATAGTTATAAAACACCATAAAACTCATGACAAATACAGATTTACCCTCAGGTGCCATCAGCACTTGTTGCATTGCTGATAAGCTTTTAAAGGTTTCCTTCTGTTCTGGACGTGTTTCTGGTAAATAAAAGAGATGTGTGGTCAGTAATAGGATACCGATAACAGCCAATAAAATAAAAATGCCTTGATATTGATAATGTTGCGCTAAATATCCACCTAATAAAGGGCCACAAGCTGGTGCTAGTGCTAATAGCATTTGATACGATCCCATTGCTTTTGCGCGATCGTTTCCTTGATAAAGATCGCCAATAATAGTTGCTGCAACTACGGGAATGGCCGCAATACCGATAGCTTGGATCACACGCCAAAAAATCAATAAGCTAATAGAGTCAGACCAAACACAACCCAATGCACCCACAATAGAAATTGCTAATCCACTGAGTAAAATTGGCTTTCTTCCCCATTTATCGATCAATGAACCATAAAATAGTTGCATTACAGCCATAGCAAAAGTAAATGCAGATACCGTCAGATTAACCAGTGATAACGTGGTATTAAATTGCTGTTGGATCAAGGGAAGTACAGGGGTATAAATATTTTGTGCTAAAGAGCCTAATAGTGCGCTAAAGCAAACGAGATAAAACAAACTGCGGATTGATAATTTCATTATATTGCCTCTCTTTATCTATTTTGTTTCCGTGGAAACAAAATAGATAATAGCGATATTTTGATTGTTGTAAATACTTTTGGTACTATTTTTTAAATATTTTTTCCAAGGAAACAAAATGACAAAAGAGAATGTAACAACACAAGACTTGCTAAAAGGGTTAAGTGATTTCTTGCATCTTAAAGATGAACATGTCAATGAGGAGCATAAAAAAGTATTAGAAGAGAAGGGATTAGAGAATTATTCACTTACAGAGTTACATGTTATTCATTGTATTGGTGAGGAGAGCATGAGAAATCTGACGACTATTAGTGAATATATGGCGATGACTCGAGGGGCTGTTTCAAAAATTTGTAGCCGCTTACAAAAAAAGGGGGCTATTGAAAAAATAAAGTTGGCAGATAATCAAAAAGAAATATTTTTTATCTTAACTGCTGAGGGAGAGCGTCTTTTTCATGCTCATGAGGTGTTGCATCAACAATCTCAAGCTAAATGGTCTGCGCTATTTGAGCAATATGATCAGCAAGAAAAGCAGGCGATTAAACGCTTTTTTACCGATGTTGTGGATAGGTTTCGTCAGTCGTAATAAATAAACCTGAAAAGAAAACCCCCATATCATGAGATATAGGGGCAAGGTCATTATTTTTTATCTGCAGCGATGCGATTACGGATATTATCAGCACGCTCTTTTGATGGTGGGTGAGAATCAAACATACTTGAATCACCACCACCTAATTTAGCGAGCTTCTCAAAACCTGTAACCAGCCCTGCAGTATTAACGCCACGTTTTGTTAGCAGATCATAAGAGAAATTATCGGCTTCAGTTTCTTGATGTTGTGAGAATTGAGCATTAATTAATTTCTGACCCATTTCAGCTAATTGTGAGCTGCTTAATTGTGCGACAACGCCACCCGCTGATGCTGCTGCAGTACGTGCTGCAACTGTTGCGTGAGCAACTTGAATTGCTTTACGGGTATGGCCTAAAGCAACATGACCCATTTCGTGACCTAAAACGCCTTCAACTTCGTTATCAGTCATCATGTCCATTAAACCACTATAAACACGAACACAACCGTTAGCCATAGCCCATGCGTTCACATCTTTAGTCATGTAAACTTTGTAATTTACCGGAGTGCCATTAACTTCACTACCTAACGCTTTAGCGATATTATTCAAGCGTTTGGTGTAAGTGCTATTGGCTGGAGCGACTTTATTTTGGGCATCCATCTCTTTACATGCATCATTGGTGAGTGCTTTGATATCATCATCGCTTAATGTTGCAGCTTGGAAAAGTTGGGTTCCTGATTTAGTCAGCATATCGGTATTGAGGTTTTGACAACCAGAGAGTAGTGCTGCTGATACCATCACTGTAGCAAGTAATTTAATTTTCATTTTTTAATTAAGTCCTTTTCTGCTTGGCAGTTTATATAAGTGCAGATCAAATTCGAGCAGAAGAATAACAGTGCTTATCTATTGGTGCAATATAGGCATTTTATGAAAAAAATATTATCTAAATATATGTTTTTTCTTTTCTCAGTAAAAATGTATTATTATTTCTTTCCTTAACATGATGAAAAAACGGATTAATAAATTTAACTTGTTTAAAATTAAGATAATTAATTGGTAGGCTAAGTTTAAAAAGATAAGCTTTGTTGGTTAAATATTATATAAAACATTTAATTGTACTTACTTTAAGTGTAAGTGATGTTGTTTTTTATTTATTTGGAATATTATCAAAATAACACTGCATTTAGTGCGGGTTTTTATTTGTTTAATTCTGACAAAGTTTATATTTTTGATATTTATTGCTTTATTTTTAATAAATAGCGATGCTCTACACATCGCTATTCAGATTAAACTGAAAATGAAAAAATGATATCAATATTTTATGAAACCATTAATTCACTGATGATCATAAAAGGGCGATTAATACGTTTTCCTGTTTGCTCATCAAAGAAATGTAGGTTTTCAGGATGAATAGTAAGACCTATTTTGTGGCCAATATTAACACCATGATCGTTCGGTGCGCGAATAACAACGGGTTGTTTTTGTTTATAACAGGTTGTGGCGTAAATTAAAACATCAGCACCTAATGCTTCAATAAATTCAACATCAACATGGAACATAGGATGCTGGCGGCTAATAAGTAAATGTTCAGGGCGTAAACCTAATTTAATTGCTTGATAAGGAAGGTGCTGAGATGAAACAGCAATGTGCCCATCAGCGATTTCAATTACACCATGATTAATGGAAGTGTCTAAAATATTCATTGCAGGAGAACCCATAAAAGTAGCAACAAATACGGAAGCAGGGCTTTCATAAATATCTAACGGTGTACCCACTTGTTCTATATTTCCTTGATTTAGCACCACCAACTTATCGGCTAATGTCATGGCTTCAACTTGATCGTGTGTAACGTAGATCGAAGTCGTGGAGAGTTTTCGTTGTAGCTTTTTTATCTCAAGGCGCATTTGTACACGTAATTTTGCATCAAGGTTAGAGAGTGGCTCATCAAATAAAAAGACTTTAGGTTTACGGACAATGGCTCTGCCCATTGCTACACGTTGTCGTTGCCCACCTGATAGCTCTTTAGGTTTTCTATCAAGTAAATGGCTGATTTCCAGCATTTGAGCTGCATTTGTGACAAGTTCCTCAATCTTTGCTTTTGGTGTTTTTCGATTACGCAAGCCATATGCCATGTTGTTATAAACCGACATGTGGGGATAAAGAGCATAGTTTTGAAAAACCATGGCGATATCACGCTCACTGGGTTCGTGTTCATTAACACGCAAATTATCAATAAGTAAATCACCTTGTGTAATGGTTTCTAATCCCGCAATCATTCGCAGTAATGTCGATTTACCACAACCACTAGGGCCGACTAATACCACCATTTCGCCTTGCTCAATAGAAAGATTTAATTTTGAAATAGCTTGATGACCATTTGGATAACGCTTTTCTAAATCAGTAAGAGTGACGGTTGTCATGTTATTTCTCCGTATCAATAAAGCCTTTTACAAAGGCTCTTTGCATCAGAATGACGATAAAGACAGGAGGCAACATCGCAATTAATGTGGTTGCCATAATTTTATTCCATTCAATAACACCATCGGAAACCGCAACCATCTGTTTAATACCCATCACAATAGTGTAATAGTGGGTATCTGTTGTGATAAGCATTGGCCAAAGATATTGGTTCCAGCCATAAATAAATGTGATAACAAACAAGGCGGCTATATTAGTACGTGAAAGAGGAAGTAAGATGGTGAAAAAGAATCTTATCGGACCCGCGCCATCAATTTTGGCTGCTTCAATAAGCTCTGGGGTGATAGTAAGAAAAAATTGCCGAAATAAAAAAGTAGCAGTAGCGCTGGCAATTAATGGAACGGTTAGTCCTGCATAAGAGTTCAGCATATTAAGGTTAGTAACAACCTCAAATGTTGGCATAATACGAACTTCAACAGGCAGCATTAATGTAAAAAAGATAGTCCAAAAGGCAAGCATACGGCCCGGAAAGCGAAAAAATACAACAGCATAGGCTGATAAAATTGAAATTATTAATTTTCCGATAGTGATCACTAATGCCATGATTAATGAATTCAACAACATACTGTTAATTGAAATCGCACTATTTTGCGTTGTACCCGCTTGTGACAATAGGGTTTTAAAAATACTGAAACCTTCAGTGCCGAACCAAAGAGGCGATCCTGTGGCGAATTCGGTATTTTGATGTGTTGTAGCGACAAGCGCTATCCATACAGGAAATGCGACAGAAAGAATGCCAACAATGAGGATTAAGTGGCAAAAAGCGTGAAATAAAGGTCTGCGTTCAACCATCAGTAAGCCACCTTTTTTTCAACATAACGAAACTGGATCACGGTTAATATCGCGACAATAAACATTAAGATAACGGATTGTGCGGCTGAAGAGCCTAAATCTAATCCTACAAAACCATCGTTATAGACTTTATACACTAATGTTGATGTGCTACTTCCGGGGCCACCCTGTGTCATGGCATGAATAATGGCGAAAGTATCAAAAAAGGCGTAGGCAAAATTCACTACCAGTAAGAAAAAAGTGGTCGGTGAAATAAGCGGAAAGCTTATTGTGATAAAGCGTTTAATAGGCCCACTGCCATCAATAGCGGCTGCTTCTAATAGTGATTTAGGCACAGATTGCAAGGCAGCGAGAAAAAATAAAAAGTTATAACTCACTTGTTTCCATGTCGCAGTTAAAATCACCATCCACATAGCATGATGTGTATTCAGTACGGGATCCCAATTAATGCCTATTTGTTTTAATAATTGGCTTAATACGCCAATCGTAGGATCAAGCATAAATAACCAAAGAAAACCCGCGATAACTGGCGCAATGGCATAGGGTGAAATTAAGATCGTACGATAAAACAGTTTGCCTCGTAAAATTTGCTCAGCAATGCCAGCTAAAACAAGCGCAGATAACATAGAGAGAAAGACAACGCTGATACTAAAAATCAATGTGGTGATTAAACTGTCAAAATAGTAACTATTGCTAAATAAACGCTGAAAGTTTTCGAGACCAACAAACTCGCTACTCAGGCCAAACGCATCTTCTAATTGAAATGACTGAAAGAAAGCTTGCCCAGCAGGCCAAATAAAAAAGATAAGTGTGATAGCCAGTTGAGGAAAAATCAGCGCTAGAGGTAACCATTTTTGTTTAAAATAAATGGATTGAGAAGCCATACAGTATCCAGTAAATCGATAAAAACAGAAGGCGAGCTGTTAAGCTCGCCTGATAAATATGATTATTGAGTACGTTCAAAACGGCGTAATTGCTCATTTCCACGTGTGACAGCATTATCCAATGCAGCTTGAGCACTCTGTTTTCCTGACCATACTTTTTCTAATTCTTCATCAACAATTTCGCGTGTTTGTAAGAAATTACCAAAGCGTAATCCTTTAGAGTTTGCAGTCGGTTCTGAGGTTGTCATTTGTAATATTGCGGTGTCAGCCCCTGGATTTTGCTGATAAAAGCCTTGTTGTTGTGTCAATGCGTAAGCGGCTTTAGTAACAGGAAGATAACCTGTAGCTTGGTGCCAGTCAGCTTGTACTTCAGGGCTTGAAAGATAGGTGAAGAATTTGGCGACGCCGTTATATTCTGCATCTGGGCGCCCTGACATAACCCATAACGAAGCTCCACCAATAATGGTATTTGCGGGTTTTTGTACAAGCGTATCGTCATAAGGCAATTGGCTAACACCAATATCAATGCCTTTCATATTCTCTTTAATACCAGCAAAACCGGCGGATGATTCCATCACCATGGCGCATTCTTGGGTATAAAATAGAGGCATTGAATCAGATTGGCGTCCGCCATATTTGAAAATACCTGATTTAGACCAATCTGCCATTTGTTGAATATGAGCAACGAAAGGGGATTTATTAAATAGAAACGTCGTATCTAAGCCATCAAAACCATTATTTTTTGTCGCAATAGGCAAATTATTACGTGCCCCAAAGTTTTCGATTTGTGTCCATGATTGCCATGTGGTGGTAAATCCGCATTTAACACCAGAATCGAGCAGTTTTTGAGATACTGCTTCCATCTCTTTCCATGTCTTTGGTGGCTGCTCTATACCTGCTTTTTTAAAGAGTGTTTTGTTGTAGTAGAGTACAGGTGTTGAACTATTAAAGGGTAATGACATCATTTTGCCGTCGCTAGTGGTGTAATAACCAGTGACAGTTGATAAATAACTATTAGGATCAAAAGGCTCGTTGGTTTTTTCCATTAATTGATAAACAGGATAAATGGCTTTTTTAGCACCCATCATGCTGGCTGTACCGACTTCAAAAACTTGCACAATAGCAGGTTGGTTTTTAGCACGAAACGAAGCTACTGCACTGGTCATAGTTTCAGCATAAGTGCCTTTATAAACAGGCTTTATCTCATATTCAGATTGGCTTGCATTAAAATCAGAAGCGATTTGATTAACTTTCTGACCAAGCGCTCCTCCCATAGCATGCCACCATTCAATTTGTGTTTTTGCGTGTGTAGGTGAAGCAAAGAGTGTCATCGCAACAGCAAGGCCCGTTATTGATTTTATCGACATGCAGTATTTCCTTTTAAATCGAGAGTTAAAGGTGCAATCTAATCTGCGAATTACCCTAAATGTTATTTATGACAAATGGGTGACAATTAAGTGAAGAGTTATTGATGGCATGACTGTCAAATTGCTGTCATAAATGATTGTCATGATGTCGGCACAAATGAAAAGGAGAGATAAATGAAGATAGCTGCTCACCGAGGTTTTTCTGGAAAAGCCCCTGAAAATACACTGGCTGCATTTAAAATGGCGATTGATTTCGGGTGCGAATGGATTGAAACGGACGTGCAATTAACCGCGGATCATGTTCCTGTGCTTATTCATGATAAAACAGTTAATCGTTGCACGAATGGGCAAGGTGCGGTGCGTTTTCATACCTTAGATGATTTACATCGCCTTGATGCAGGAAGTTGGTTTAGTTCACTTTATCAAGGTGAGAAAATTCCTTCTTTAAGACAAGGACTACAGTTAATTAAGCGTTCCGGAACAAAGCTTAATATTGAGCTGAAAACTTGGCCCGACGATGATGTTGAGCGTTTATGTTTAGCGGTTTCTGACATGATAAAAAGTGCAGATATTCCGAATGAGCAAATTCTATTTTCTTCTTTTGATACGCATGCACTTATCGTTATGAAACGATACCTACCTTTTATTCGTAGAGGCCAGTTATGGGATGAGATCCCCGATAATGCGCTAGAAACATTAAAAGCGATTGATGGTTTTAGTGTGCATTGTAATTACAAATACCTTACGCAAGCACAGGCGCAATTGTTAAAACAAGCCGGCTATGAAATTTATTGTTATACCCCGAATGATCCTGAAGAAGTGAAAGACTTTGAGCAATGGGGGGTTGATATGCTAATTACCGATATGCCTGATGTTTATCAACAAGATATTTATGATGTAGCAAAATGAAAAAGTACTAACTATCCCGCTTATTTGTACTGAATAAGGCGTTATTGATCTGTTTGATGACGCCTTTCATCTCCTCTCTTCCTCATTCTATTTACTGAAATTAAATAAGAGAAATATTGAGTAATAGGTGTTTTATTTACATTCTCTGTTATTATCCTGCGCAATTAATGAATAGATATTGTTCAATACGATAATGTTTATCTCATTAAAAAATAAAAATGGGGGAAGTGGTTAGCGATATGGTGACCTTATTAACCCAACCTCTGAGAGTAGAGGTGAATTATTTCTACTTTAATTGCCAATAATATCATTGAGAGTGAAACATGAAAGAACTCGTTGTTGTTGCCATTGGAGGCAATAGTATTATTAAAGACAATGCTAGCCAGTCTATCGCTCATCAAGAACAAGCAGTACAAGAGGTTGCAGCCCATATTAGTGATATGGTGGCTGAAGGGTATAATATTGTTCTTACTCATGGTAATGGTCCACAAGTCGGACTTGATTTACGCCGTGCGGAAGTTGCACATGTACAAGAAGGTTTACCATTAACACCATTAGCCAATTGTGTTGCTGATACACAAGGGGGTATTGGTTATTTAATACAACAAGCGTTAACTAATAAGCTTCGTGTTCAACAAAATAAACAAGCGATCACCCTTATCACACAAGTTGAAGTAGATAAAAACGATCCTAATTTTGTTTCTCCGACAAAACCTATTGGTGCATTTTTCTCTGAACAAGAGATGATGCAATTACAACAAGAAAACCCTCAATGGCATTTTGTTGAAGATTCTGGTCGTGGTTATCGTCGTGTTGTTGCTTCTCCTATTCCACAGCATGTAATTGAATCTAATGCAATTAAATCATTATCAGAATGTGGCTATGTTGTGATTGCTGTAGGGGGCGGTGGTATTCCGGTCATTAAAAATGAGCAAGGAAATTACCAAAGTGTTGATGCCGTGATTGATAAAGATCTGTCATCAACATTGCTCGCAAAAGAATTACATGCAGATATTCTTATCATCACAACAGGTGTTGAAAAAGTCTGTATTCATTTCGGTAAACCAGAACAAAAAGCATTAGGTGAAACGTCGGTTGAAGAAATGACTCAATATATGCATGAAGGGCATTTCCCTCCGGGCAGTATGCTTCCTAAAATTGAAGCGAGTTTGTCATTTTTAGCTGCTGGTGGAAAAAGAGTGATTATCACAACGCCAGAAAAATTGGCTTCTGCTTTAAAAGGTGAAACAGGAACACATATTGTTGCTTAATCATCTCCATAAGTAATATTTGATTATCTCTTTAATAAGCGCCTTATCTGTAAAAAGTAAGGCGCTTATTTTATCTGTATATTTTTTATAAATGATTAAATAGAGTGATTGGCGGGATAGGCTTTTGCGTAATGGCGTGGGTTTAATCGTGAAAATAATCCTATCGTAATAATCACTAAAATGGCATGAAATGCCCATGCATAAGTAAAGCTTCCATCAGGTTGACGTAATAGCACAGCAACTAATGGGCCAAATGCGGCAATAATAAAACCGCCACCTTGCATTAATGCTGATAGTGCACCAGCTTGCGCGGGATCAGGGATATGATCGAGTGCGACGATCATCATCATGGAAAAACATCCGCCTAAGCCACAGCCTAAGAAAATACTCCAAAGATAAGGCGCACTCATGGGGAGCGTCATTATTGCGCCAAATCCGATAAATTGGCTTATTAATGTCAGCATTAGCCAAAAACGCCGATCGTGATTTTTAGCCGCTAAAAATGGAATAATTAATGCTGCTGATGCTTGAAAAAGGGAAAGGATAGCGACTAGAGAGCCACTTTGGGCGCCTGGCATTCCTAGCGATTGATAGAAAGGTGCTAGCCATGTCACCACTGAAGCATATCCTGCATTAACACAACCAAACCCTAAGATAAGTAACCCTGTTCTAGGACGCCAGATTAAGGTATTTAGTGATATTTTATTGGCAGAGGTGGCGCTATTTTTAATAGAAAAAAGAATAGCAACAAATGCAAAACCAGCAGGAAGCGCAAACCATGCCAAAGCACTTTGCCAATGGCCATCGGGGGCGGTGAGAATAGGGGAAAGTTGAGCACCTAGTGCGCCTCCCCCCATTAACATGGCGGAATATAACCCCATCATAATAGGTGTTCTATTTCCAAACCATCCTTTAATAATACCAGGAAATACCGCTTGAATATAAGCGACACTTAAACCACAAAAGAGTGCTGTCAGTAATAGTTGATGACCATCAGAAACATAAGCACGAGAAAATGAGCCTATAAGTAGCATCAACATCGCCACTAACAGCCCTTTACGTACTTGGATATAAGATTGTAAAAAAGGAACGATTAATGCACCTATTCCCATTAAAAGCATGGGTAATAGCGTGAGTAATGAGACTTGGCTATAACTCATTCCTGTTGAAGCAATAATATTGTCAATAACAGGGCCTGGGCCAGTTAAGAAGGGGCGTAAGTTTATCCCAACTAAAATAATAGTAAGGACAATCTGCCATGTTTTTTTTCGTGGTAAGGCAGTCATTGTAATTCCCTGATAAACATAAATATTGTCTATTGTATAGACAATATTTGTATAAACAAATGCCTATATTGGTAATTTAAATTTTATTTACAGCGTTTTAATGTGGGGTACGCGCATTGTTAGGAGTGTCAGTAAGGGATATCAAGAAGGTCATTAATGATGGATAAAAAGGCTCATCATAAAATAAGGCAATAAACAGATTTAAAGATGTTTATTGCCTTAATAAAAAAACGAGAGAATAGCTATGTTATGAAAGACAGCTAAATTCACGAATAAGTTGTGCTATTTTTTCTGCACCTTTGTTCGATTGCGTCAATGTAATGGTATAGATTTCACTATTTTTATCAGTAATAACAATCTCTTTGGATATTTTTCCTTTGACAATCACATTCTCAATATCATCGTAAGGAAGATAAAAAGAGTCATATAATTTACTCAGAACGCAGTAAACGCCATCTTCTGTTAAGATAACACCATGATCACCTTTACCAAATACCGTTTCATCAAAATAATAGCGAATATCGTTTTTATTGAATAACGGTTCACCCAATACATTCATCGCTTTTTGATAGAAGTGTATTATTTTTTTATTATCTAAGTCGCTATGATGATAAAAATGTTGGTCTTTATTTGTTTGATATTCAGTCACTTTAGCCAGAGACATATAGGTGACTTCGGATGATGTTTTTGAGGTATTATCTTGCTGTTTAGGCGTAAGGTTTCCCGCAACAGAAGCGGTCACTGCACCAGCTCCTGGCAATATTGAAGTTGTGGTAGTGGTAATTGTTCTGGAAACTTCACGAGTGTAATTGCTGACAATTGTGTCACCACGCACATAACCTGAGACGTTTTGTGTCACTCGAATAGGAGAAGTGGTTGTACTGATCACTGTTCTAAAGGCTGAACGTACTGCTGAAACAATGGTAATAATTAAGATGGCGATAAGAGGGGCAGAGATCCACATTAATGAAAGTTTAAAGAGTTGATCTTTGGTCGATGAGGCTTGTTTTTTTAATCGATTATTGTAGTTAAATGCGACAACAACATAAATAATACCAGCAATGATACGAGGAATATAATTAATTTCATAACGACTAGCTAATAAATCAATTAAGGGATAAGCCAAGCAAGCATAGAGAATGATACTAAAAATGGCTTCAGGAAAAAGACTTTTTATACTGTCCACGGCCTTGGCAATATTATAAATTATCCAGCCAATCAGGATAATAGGCCCAATAAAAGGAATAATGCTGGCAACAATAATGATCAAAAAGCCTTTTAGTATCCCCCAAACTATCTCTGATGCATGACCTTCAGAAATAAGGAAATAGATAAAATAGGCAACAGATGAAAACATAATAATAGGTAAAGTAAAAAAGGATAACTCCGGCACGATAAAACTAGGTGCCCCTATTAATAGCATGATATAAAAACAGATATTTTTTGATTCATTATTGGAATAGTCAATTTCTGAATTGCTAGACATCATAGTACCTAAAGGGAGAACAATAATGGCGAAGATAATACATGATATTAACTTTTAATAGATACAGTTTAATTACGCATTTTGTAAACCATGATTTAAATAATAAATATTTAATATAAACAAAATATAATTTTTGTTATTTAGGAAGTGTGGGTGAAAAATGTTTCTTAATAGTGTCGTTGAGATAAAATGTGAGATACGACTTTATGTTAATGATTATTATTGTTATATCTTATAAAAAATAATATTGTTTATAACTCACTGATAAAGATAAACATTAACTTTTAGTAAAGGAATGTTTATCTAAATAGAATATTGATACTAGTATTAGAAATAGGTAATTTTACGGTTTAGATCCACCTATATAACTCAATTTCCATTGTTTGATTTGGCTTTTAGGGTTAATTAATGTGAATTCATAGTGTTCAAAATGAGCAAGCACTTTTTTAAACTCAATCGTTGCTTTATCTAAATCCCAAGATTTAGGAAAATAAAAACCATCAAAAGAAATATTTTCTAATTTTGCAATAAACTGATGAATAAATTCATCGAAGCCCGCATAAGTCAGTGCAATTTTACCTGTCCAGTCAATATGAAAAGTATTATTTTTCTGGCGTTGAAAGGTAATTCGATGATTTGTACACTCATCATGACCTAATAAATAAAGACTAAAAGCTGGGACTTCTGCTCTTTCTTCATCCTCATCGGTATCACTATTAATTTGAGGAACAATATCAACATTAAATTGATGATGAATAAAGCTATCAAAATCGAACGGTGTATTTCCTGTGCTGAGTAAAATACCTTGATCGTCAGACCAATAAGTGGAAGAGAGAGTACAGCAGTGATAATTATCCCAAACGATTTGATCTTGCCAGTGTGCAAGACTGGTATATTCTTGTTCATCCTCTGACTCATCATCATCTATATCTGCACAATAATCCTCACCCTCACTTAAATAATAATCAGCACTTCTAAGGTGAAGATCAAACCAAAGTTGCCCATGTTTATCTAATCGTCCAGACCAGGCAAATTCTTTGATTGCATGAGGTTTAGGATAAGCACTATCAATGAAAGTAATGGTATGTGAAGGTGTTGTCATTATTATGGTCTTATTCGTGTCACATTTTTATCACGTAGCTAAAGTGATAAAAATGGACTGAGTTATGATAAAAAGAGGGTAAAGATAAAATACCATAAATTGAGCGATAAAATGGATATCAAATTAGTGAGGATAGAATGTTAACTGCGTTAAATCAGTGGTTACCAATACCTTTATGTCCGATAAATCGAGGTGAAGGTAAGGAGTGGCCACTTATTGATAATCAATACACCTTTCCTCAAGACTATATTGAATTTGTTTCACAATATGGATCAGGACAAATAGCCAATTTTATTACGTTGTTTAATCCATTTAGTGAGGATGACTATCTTAATTTCTTTCAGCAAAAAGAGGCAGTTCTTAAGGATTTTGATTCGTTAATACAGTCTGATCCTGATTATTATACTTTTCATCTGTACCCTAAAAATAATGGGCTGTTACCTATTGGCGAGACAGACAATGGTGACACACTTTTTTGGGTTGTTTCATCTAATGATAGCTGTTTATGGACAATAGCCATTATTCCATCCAGAGCCTCTGAGGTGGAATTTATTGCAGAAAATCTGTCAGGGTTTTTAGAAGGGGTTCTATCAAAACGAATATGTTGCCAGTCATTTCCGGCAGGGTTTCCATCAGAGAATATAACGTTTATTTCAGACAGTTGATGGGTTATTTGCCTATGGGTAATTGAGTTACCAGGTGTGTTGTGGCAAGCCCAGTAAGGATGGAGATGCTAAAGCTAATAAGTGTACCCAACATAACATATTCTGTTAGTTTTTTATCTTGGTCATTTTGTAACTCACCAAATCTAAATATAGATTTGGCTGCTAGTAAAAAACCAATTGCTGCAAATTGGTTTAAAAGAATGAAAGTTAAAATAAGCATTCTTTCCAAATAACCAATAGATTGACCAGCAGAAACGAGCGTTGAGCCTTCCTCTGCGACAGGTGTCCATTTTTTGAGTAACATATAAATAAGGATGGAAATCGGCTTTAAAATAATGATGTAGGCAAGAATAACAATCAAATATTTATAGTTAATGTTTTTAAAACTAAGCTCATGGAATATCTGAGTATTTTGATCAATCAATATTATCCATAAAAAGGTAATTACGAATAAATGAAGAGCTTGATCAGTAATAAACCATCTTAAAGAGTTATCAGTATAGGATTTTCCAAGATCAAAAAGATAGTGTGTTATTAATACAGTTACACTGTAAATAAAAATAGAACCAAAACTTATCTCCGTCATTAAAACTAGAATAATAAAGGTTATTCCTCCTTGCAGTAGCGAGTGTAGGTAAAGTTTTTTAGATTTGTAATGTAGAGTATTTCGCGCTTCTATCCATGCTTTAGGTTGTAAATAAAAATCAAAAGCAATATGAGCAATATAGAGAGAAATAAGAAGCGCGAAATTATACATATCAATAAACCTTGTTAATTAAATAATTAAAGTATTGAATATATTCATCTATTAACTGGTAGTGGCTAGCATTTAATAATCTAGTAATATTACTTCTCGATTTTTTTAATTCATCAGCGATAGCATAGTGAGATTTATCTTTATTGACCATGTATTTAAGTAAAACTTGCGCTTGTGCTCGAGTAATTTCTTTGAGTTGTATATTTAAATACTTAGTGACTAAGGTAATATTTTGTTGAAAATCTGAGCTAGATGCCGATATTGTCAAAATTTCACCTTTCATTTTATCGAGTCCTTCGCCAGATAAAATAAAGGCCTCACCAATTGAGGTTCTTACATCATTACGCAATGAGTCAATTTTGCCGATGCCAATACTTTGACGAGCACTGATTTCTAGATTTGACGTTTTTAGTGCTAATTGGATGACGATAGCGACTTTGATAGCATCCCATGCTTGTAAGCAAACAATCTGGAAAGAATCACCGCGGTATCTATCATATTTAATTGGTAACTGTTCTGAGAGTAATTGAACTGTCTGCTCCAAAGTGTAGAGCATCAGGTCATAGTTTGGGATGGAGATATTTTTAGAATCGATAATATCGCCTGTAATGACACTTACGATGTCTTTATTCATCTTTTGGCTCTTATGATTTTATGGCATGAATAACATGTTACCAAATATGGTAACATGATGCTATGTTACCGAATATGGTAACATGCTCATTAACTTTATAGATAAAGCGTGAAGAACAAGCAACAAAAAAGCCTTTTCTGGAAAACCAGAAAAGGCTTTTTATAAAAATAGACTTAACTGACTAGGATCAGTTCATGCCGTATTTTTTCAGTTTCTTACGCAGTGTGCCGCGGTTAATGCCCATCATTTGTGCTGCACGCGTTTGGTTGCCACGGGTGTACTGCATTACCATGTCCAACAATGGCTGTTCAACTTCAGCCAATACTAGCTCATATAAGTCATTAACATCTTGACCGTTTAATTGAGCAAAATAGTTCTTCAGTGCTTGTTTAACTGAGTCACGTAAAGGTTTTTGGGTCACCTGATCTTGTGAATTTACGGTGGCAACTGTTAGTACGTCTGAATTTACGCGTTGTTCGAACATAGTTCTGTCAGCTCTTTTATTTATTTACGCAAAAAATTTTCGAAATATGCTTCCAACGCCTCCAGCTGTTCGCTGGCATCCTCTATGGCGTTGAAGGAGCGCCGAAACTGGTCATCAGGGGCATGTTCCTTGAGATACCAAGAGACATGCTTGCGTGCAATGCGAGTTCCTTTGCCTTGACCGTAAAAGTCGTGCAACTCACGCACATGCTTTTGCATTATTTGTTGCACCTCTACAATCGGTAGAGGGGGCAACAGTTCACCTGTGTCCAGATAGTGCTGGATTTCCCGAAAGATCCAGGGTCTTCCCTGAGCAGCGCGACCGATCATCAAAGCATCGGCTCCAGTGTAGTCTAATACTGCTCTGGCTTTTAGCGGGTCTGTTATGTCTCCATTCGCAATAATGGGAATAGAAACACTCTGCTTAACTGTCCGAATGCTGTCGTATTCGGCTTCCCCTTTGAACAAACACTCGCGTGTACGCCCATGAATAGTGAGAGCCTGAATACCACAACGTTCAGCCAATTTGGCAATCTCTACACAGTTACGTTCATCAGGTGACCAGCCAGTACGGATCTTGAGAGTAACAGGTACGTCTACCGCGTTAACCACAGCAGAGAGGATCTCTGCGACAAGGTCGGGATGACGAAGTAGTGCTGAACCCGCTAGCTTTTTATTCACCTTTTTTGCAGGGCAACCCATGTTAATGTCGATAATTTGAGCGCCACTATCTGCGTTTATTTTCGCAGCAGCCGCCATATCAACGGGATCACTTCCTGCAATTTGTACGGAGCGGATCCCCAATTCATCACTATGTACCATTCGTAACCGAGACTTGTCTGTCTGCCAAACCTGAGGATTGGAAGAAAGCATTTCAGAAACTGTCATACCCGCACCCATATCATAGCAAAGCGACCGAAAAGGTCGGTCTGTAACGCCAGCCATGGGAGCCGCGATAAGGCAATTTTTTAACTGATACTGTCCGATTCGCATAGATGAAAAGAGGGCCAAACTGTGACTGCAAGGGCGCGTATATTACGCATTTTTTGCCAGATATGAAAGGACAAAGTTTAACCAAATTGCGAAAAAAAGTTACTTTTTTACACTTGATTTTTTATGAATTGATTATTTAATCAATAAAAACATAATGTTATGTGTTTTTAAAAAATTAAAATTTGATGATGTAGAATTGATAAACAAGTGGAACTAAGTAGAGTTTATCAGGCAAAAATGTGATTAATGCCTGATAAACAATAATTAAGTGAAATTTTAACGCAATGAGATTATCTCATTTTGGTTAATATTTGTTCTATGTTATTTTTTCACACCGGTAATACGACACCACTCTTCTTTCTCTGCAACAGGATCTAAGTTAAATAATCCTTCATAGGCGGCAGCGACACCTTCTGCTTGTGTCGCTAATACACCAGAAAGACCTAGATGCCCACCCTGACGAGGCAGTGTACTGATAACAGGTGCAAGTTCACGTAATGGTCCAGCTAAAATATTTGCCACAACAACATCAGCACTGAGGTTATCAGGCTGGTCTTTTGCAAGATACAGTGTAAGTGCGTCAGATACGCCATTACGTTGTGCATTATCACGGCTTGCTTGGATGGCTTGTGGGTCGATATCAATACCAATTGCTTTAGCTGCGCCTAATTTTAAGGCCGCAATTGCTAAAATCCCAGAACCACAACCAAAGTCGATAACCGTTTTACCTTCTAAATCTAAACCATCAAGCCACTGAAGACATAATGAGGTAGTAGGATGGGTACCCGTACCAAATGCAAGACCTGGGTCTAGCATGACGTTGACGGCATTAGGATCAGGCACTTCACGCCAACTTGGGCAAATCCATAAACGCTCACCAAAGCGCATTGGGTGGAAGTTATCCATCCATTCACGTTCCCAATCTTTATCTTCGAGTTGTTCAATTTTGTGCAGGAAGCCTTGACCGAGTAATGGCGTATTTTCTAACATTGCCACAACGATTTTCATGTCAGTTTCTGCATCATATAAACCGATAACGTCAGTATCACCCCACAGGCGAGTTTCACCCGGTAAAGGTTCAAATATAGGGGTATCGTGACTATCTTGGAAAGTCACTGAAACGGCACCGCTTTCAACTAACTCATCACCAATAGCTTCGGCATTGGCAGCAGTTGCATTAAGTCTTAATTGTATCCAAGGCATAATTAATCTCTTTAAAAACGAATTCACTGTAATGATGTTGATTGTGGCAGAGTATGCTCTCCAAATCGATTAGCAACAAGAAATGCCACTAAGCTCAATAACAGTGAAGGAACAATAGGGTGGAATCCGGCTATTTGGATATTAAATGTCGCAAGAGTGGCATAAAGTGTGGCGCCTGTGATCATGCCTGCAATAGCGCCATAACGGTTCGCTTTTTCCCAATAAAGGCCAAGAACTAGAGGCCATAAGAAAACAGCTTGTAGGCCACCAAAAGCGAGTAAATTAAGCCAAATAATCATTGATGGAGGGTTCCATGCAGCAAACAGCAGTAGCACACCTAAAATCAAGGTCGAAAGGCTCGATAAACGAGATATACGTTTCTCATTAGTGATCGCATGAGGAGCGATATTGAGATAGAGATCTTTGACTAACGTTGCTGAAGATTGTAACAGTTGCGCATTAATCGTAGACATAATGGCAGCCATAGGTGCTGCAAGGAAAATACCTGCTGCAATAGGTGGTAATACTTCAACCATTAACGTTGGGATAACCTGATCAGGGACAGTCAGATCAGGAATGATGGCCCGACCTAATGCGCCAGCAAAGTGCATTCCAAACATTAATAATGACATCACAATAGTGCCAATAATAATCCCTTTATGCATGGCTTTACTGTCTTTGTAAGAGATACAACGTACTGCAGTATGTGGCAAGCCTATTACACCAAAGCAGACCAGTACCCAGAATGAAGCCATAAAAGGCCCCGTTAGAATGCCATCCGCACCTTGAGGTGAGGTTAATGCCGGATCGATGGTATTGAGTTTTTGTATCGCAATATCTAAACCACCCGCTTTATAGATAATGGCAACCAGTAGGATAAAAGTACCGAGTAGCATTACAAGGCCTTGTAATGCATCGTTTAATACGCTAGCCCTAAATCCACCAATTGCGGTGTACAGTGCAATCGAGATCCCAAAGATAAGTAAGCCAAACTCATAAGGGATGCCGGCTGCGGTTTCTAATAGACGTGCGCCGCCGATAAATTGCACTGTCATGGCGCCGACAAAAGCGACTAATAGACTTAAACTGGAAAACCAAACGAGAAAACGACTTTTGTAACGCGCATATAGCATGTCGTTTAAGGTAACGGCATTATAACGACGCGCTAAAATGGCGAATTTTTTTCCTAATACTCCAAGGGATAGCCAAATTGCGGGCAGTTGGATCATCGAAAGCAATACCCAGCCAATACCATATTTATAGGCAGCACCCGGCCCACCGATAAAGGAGCTCGCACTAACATAAGTGGCAGTGATAGTCATAGCTAACACGAAGCCCCCCATGGAGCGATTACCCAGAAAATATTCGTTAAGAAACTCGCCTTTTTCACGCTTACGATAAGCATAAGCCGACAGCAGAAAGACCAACAGAAGGTAGCCAATCAGTGGCACTATGACCTCAGTTTGCATCGTCATGCTCATCTCCTAACGGCATATCTTTGAAAAAGTAGCGCACCATCAGATAGCACAATAGAAAAAACAAAACAGGTAAGAATAAGCATGAAAGCTCAAACCAAATAGGTAAACCAGTAATGCCTAGTGTGTTATCAGGTAAATAGGCGGTAATTAACCAACCCAACAAATAAATAAAAGTTAAAATTAGGGCCCAAAGGGCTTCTTTGTGGGCCTGAACAAAACGTTTGTCCATCTGTTCTCCCAATCTTAATAGGGTTAAAAATGAATGGGAGGATTGTACGGGAAAGTGCGTGTTGATTCAGTGAAAATTAATCACAAAGTCATGAGGGAATATTAGAAACTGACTATCTTACTGTTTTAAAAGGATTGTTGTTGAGTCTCTATTTAATGGGGCAATAAAAATAGAGATGATTTTTTATATTAATTGAGAAATGAAGTGTTGAAATAATCACCATAAATAGAATGTTTAAGATAATTGAAATAGGAAAAAAGAAGAGCAGACATTGAAATAGATTGATCAAATGTGGTGCTCTTCTTTGTTTTACTCATCTCATTAATTAAAAATTAAAGGGCATTTTTTATTCTTTCTAGGCCTTCTTTGATAATGGTGCGAGGGCAAGCAAGATTAATACGAATATAGTTATCACCATTACTTACAAACATATTTCCACCTTCTAATAAAATGCCTGTTTTATTGGCAAAATAGAGTGAAAGTTGTTGGTTATCGACATTTTCAGGTAAATATTCAGTCAAATTAATCCATGCTAAATAGGTCGAATCAGGTATTTTAAAGTTTGCTTTTGGAAAATGGGCCTGAGTAAATTCTTGTACTAATTTAAAGTTATCATCGAGATAGTTTCTTAGAGCTTTTAACCATTCATCACATTGAGAATAAGCAGCTTTTGTTGCAACTAAACTTAATGGCGAAATAAAGTCATCATAAAGGCGAAGCCATTCTTTTTTTACTTCTTCATTTTTAATAAAGATATGAGACATCAGATTACCTGCAAGATTAAATGTCTTGCTTGGTGCCATACAGGTAACAATTTTCTCATAATGAGGGAAGAGTTTAGCAATAGGTGTGTGTGACACTCCATTACGCAATAAATCACAATGTATTTCATCTGATATCATCCAAATATCATTTTCAACACAGAGTTTTCCCATCTTAATGAGCTCTTCTTCAGTCCACACTTTACCTGTTGGATTTTGAGGATTACATAAAATAAAGAGCTTAATATTAAGTGATTTATCCTTAATTTTGCGTTCCATATCTGCAAAATCAATAGAGTATTCACCGTCTTTTTCTAATAAATCAGAGTAGATCACTTGGCGAGAATTATAGTCTCCCGCTTGTTTAAATGGTGTATAAGAAGGTGTTTGAATAAGGATACTTTCATCTTCTTTTATTAATAAAGGTACTAGGCGGTTTAATGCAGGAATGATACCTGGAGATAATACAATTTCATGCGGATCAATTTCCCAATCGTAATGTCTTTGGCACCAATCTTTAAATATTTGGTAATACTCATCATCATATACTTTGGTATAACCTAATATCTTTCTATCTAGGCGTGCTTTAATGGCCTCAAGAACTTCAGGCGGAGTAGAAAAATCCATATCCGCAACCCACATTCTAATAAACTCATTATCAGCAAAGGCGAATTGTGCATCTTTATCTGCCTTAAAAATATATTGGCGCCAACCATCATAATTTAAAGCATCAGTATCTTTTCTATCTATAATTTCATCAAAGTTATATTTCATGGTAAACCTTTAATACGTCTAATTTAATTAAATAAATTTTAAGAAAGGGGAAATACAAAGCAGAATGCCCGTAAAGATAATCAAATACAGTGATCCACCTTTATAACGATGCAATGAAGGTACTTTGTAAACTAAATAAGCAGGAATAAGACAACCTACAATCCCGAAAATAGGGCTGCAGATTGAAGTGAACATTAATACTGGCAAATTAAGAACAATTGCACCCCATGCAATAATTACAGTAAAAATTACAATACATAATGTGAGGATTTTCTGATTAATTTTTTCTGCGGGAATAATACGAGTAAGAGCATTCATGACTAAGCCTTGCACTGCTTCTTTAAAGCCTAGATAAACGCCAAAGAATGCAGTCATTAAAGCAAATATGTTGAGTGCAACACCAACAGGAGTGACATATTTAGCCGCATCACCTTCAATAAATTGTGCTGCAATTGCTAAGGCCGAAATATTCTGCTCATAGGCTTTAACTGCTTCGTCATGGCCGATAGCAAAGGTAAAAGAAACAGCATAGAAGAAGACAACACAAAATAGTGTACCGAAAGAGATATTCATGGCTCTTAAGGCTTTGTAACGAGCGACTTCAATTGATTTATTTTTAGCTCGATAAGAAATAACCATCGGGCTAAGAGATTGAATAAAGAGAATAGAAGTCAGTGTGAAAGGTAGCGTAATAATGGCGTTTTTAATTAATAGGCTAAAAGGCGGGAAGGTATCGATATTTTTCGACAGATCCCACATGCTTATCATCATGACACCCAGTGCAAATACAACGAGTAATTTAGATAACACCATAAAGCTTGAGATTTTAAATAATAACTCTTCACTTCGTGATGCAATTAAGACGAGAAAAGAGATAAGAATTAAGCCATAAAAAGGGTTTTCTGATAGTAATCCTTCTGTTACGCCAAAGGTGTGTAGGTAAGATGCTGTATCATTAGTCAGTGCTGTTGGATAAGCAAAAATCCAAATCACTAACATTAAGAAGTAAAGTAATCCTAAAAACATTCCCCAGTTTTTACCAAGATAACCTTCGATAACACTTGGATAGTCTTTACATTCTTTAGAATCGGCAAGGGTATTAATAAATAAGCGTTGAAAGAGATACATGGCAGGGTAGCCAATAATAGAAGAGAGTAAAAACACCCATAATCCAATTAAGCCAACTTGCACAGGTAAGAACACAATACCAGCACCAATTGCCATCCCAATACTGATAATAATCCATCCCATATCAGTATTATCGAATCGTGTTAATTTTTTCCATTCTTCTTTTGAGAGAGAGGCCCTATCAACTTTTTGTTCTAATAAGGTCATACATGTGATCCCATGTGAAAGTAAAATTTATAGTATTTGTTTTGTTAAGTTTATTTTTGGAACATGATTTCTAATCATTTTGTATTAGCTGAATAACGATACTTCAAGAATAATTTTAGCAATTAGTGTGATTAATTATTTCTCCATATTGGAAGCTAGACGAACTTATTTATTAATAAAATTCGCTAAAATTGAGTTATAAATTAATTATCTTTGATAAAAATGTTATTTTGATTAATGTCACAGAGGTGCGAATAGAATGGATCTTGACAAAACGGATATGGGGATCCTGAAGCTGTTACAAGAAGAAGGACGACTGAATAATGCTGAAATAGCTAAACGTGTGTTTTTGTCTCCGCCCGCTTGTTGGAAACGATTAAAGGCATTAGAAAAAGGAGTGATCAAGAATTATCGCGCCATCATTGATCCTAAGCACTTAGGGTTTAATTTTTATGCCTTTATGAATATTACGTTAGATTTGCATTCTGAAGATAATATGGCGCACTTTGAACAAGAGATAATGAAGATTGATAATGTGATTTCTTGCCATAATATTTCAGGTCGATATGACTATATGTTGCAATTGGTCGTTAAAGACATGGAAGATTTTCATAACGTTTCCATGATGAAAGTACGAGCAATTGGCAATATCAAAGAGATGAACACCAGTTTTAGCATTCGAGAAATAAAACCCTTTAAAGGGTTTCCTATTAAATAGATGCTTATCAGAAAATCAGCAATAAAAAAGGCATAGTGATTAAACTATGCCTTTTCTGGTTAAGTGAAAAAATTACTTCTCAGCTAAACCTAAACGTTTTTCAAGGTAGTGAATGTTGGTACCACCTTTTTGGAATTGCTCATCATTCATAATGAACTGGTGTAACTCAACATTGGTTTTGATACCGTCAATGATAAGTTCTGCCAACGCATTCTTCATGCGAGAGATCGCGATTTCGCGTGTTTCACCGTAAGTGATCAATTTACCAATCATTGAATCATAGTGAGGTGGAACAGTATAACCTGCGTAAATATGCGATTCCCAACGTACGCCAAATCCACCTGGTGAGTGGAAACGAGTAATAGTTCCCGGGCTTGGCATGAACGTTTTTGGATCTTCTGCGTTGATACGACATTCAATTGCATGACCATGAACATTAACTTGATCTTGCGTTACTGATAAAGGTAAGCCAGATGCAATGCGTAACTGTTCTTTAATTAAGTCGATGCCAGTGATCATTTCTGTTACTGGATGTTCCACCTGAATACGCGTGTTCATCTCAATAAAGTAGAATTCACCATTTTCATACAGGAATTCGAAAGTGCCCGCACCACGATAACCGATTTCAATACATGCGTTCGCACAGCGTTCGCCGATATTTTTACGGATTTCAGGGGTAATACCCGGTGCTGGTGCTTCTTCAACTACTTTTTGGTGACGACGTTGCATTGAGCAATCGCGTTCAGCCAAATAGATAGCATTACCTTGACCATCAGCCATGACTTGAATTTCAATATGGCGTGGGTTTTCAAGGTATTTTTCCATATATACCATGTCGTTGCTAAATGCCGCTTTTGCTTCCGCACGCGTCATTATAATTGATTGTTCCAGATCTTTTTCAGAACGGACAACTCGCATACCGCGTCCACCACCGCCGCCAGAAGCTTTGATGATAACTGGGTAGCCAATACGTTTAGCAATTTCAATATTTTTTGCAGTGTCGTTACCTAAAGGACCGTCTGATCCTGGTACACATGGAACACCTGCTTTTTTCATCGCTTCAATGGCTGAAACCTTGTCACCCATTAGGCGGATGGTTTCAGCTTTTGGGCCGATAAAAATAAAGCCAGAGCGTTCAACTTGCTCTGCAAAATCAGCATTTTCAGACAGGAAACCGTATCCTGGATGAATGGCTTGTGCGCCACTGATCTCAGCCGCTGCAATGATTGCAGGGATATTTAGGTAACTTTTTGCTGAAGCAGCGGGACCAATACAGATAGTCTCGTCTGCCAGCAGAACGTGTTTTAAATCACGGTCTGCTGTGGAGTGAACGGCGACTGCTTTGATCCCAAGCTCTTTACATGCTCTTAGGATACGCAGTGCTATCTCACCACGGTTGGCAATGAGGATTTTTTCTAGCATGGACCTGCCTCGTTATTCGATAACAAAGAGTGGAGCGTCAAACTCAACATTGTCGCCATCTTGGCAAAGGATAGTTTTAACAACACCCGCTTTATCAGATTCAATCTGATTCATCATTTTCATTGCTTCAACGATGCACAGAGTATCGCCGACATTGACTTGCTGACCGACTTCAACAAATTTCTTAGCTTCAGGGCTTGGTGAGCGATAGAACGTTCCGACCATTGGTGAACGAACAACGTGACCACTGATTTCTTGCGTTGGAGTCGCTGCTGGAGTTTCTGGTGCTACTGGCGCAACAGCATTTGCTAACGCAGGTTGAGGTGCCGCTGGTGCCGCAAAATATTGCTGAGGAGCCATTTGACCCTGAAGACCAGTATTACGACTGATACGTACTGACTCTTCACCTTCAGAAATTTCTAGTTCAGAAATGCCAGACTCTTCGACTAGCTCGATCAGTTTTTTAATTTTACGAATATCCATGAGTTGATTCCGTACTCTTTTTTGATGTTTTTTATTAAGACAAACGGCTGACCGCTGCCTGTAAAGCAAATCGATAACCTTCTGCACCTAATCCACAGATTACGCCTGTTGCGATATCAGAGAGATATGAGTGGTGACGGAAAGGCTCCCGACTGTAGACATTGGATAGGTGAATTTCAATAAATGGAATATTCACCCCTAATAATGCATCACGCAGTGCAACACTGGTATGCGTGAAAGCTGCAGGGTTGATTAATATGTAATCGGTATTTCCCCGCGCCGCATGAATTTTATTTATCAGCTCAAATTCAGCATTAGACTGAAAATGGCTAAGTTTCACATTTAATGCCTGAGCATCTGCTGACAAACTTTGAACGATATCATCCAGAGTTAAGTGTCCGTAGGTTTCCGGCTCTCTTGTTCCAAGCAGGTTTAGATTCGGACCATTCAGGAGCAAAATATGAAAATTTTCCGACATTATGCTTCTATCTCCGTCAATTCGTCAACGAAATGACAAAATAACCTGTGCTTTTCGTTTTGTCATCTTTTATTGTATCCAATGTAACGATACATATCACAAAGTCCGACATTATAGACATTTCACAGAAGATAACAGCAAAATACTGGTCTAATCAGGGAAGGAAGGGGGTATTTTGATGAAAAGTTAAACGTTTTTACAAGATTGTAAACGTAAGAAAGCAAAATAAACCGGCGATGAAAAAATAATCATAACATCACGTTATTTATTGATGTCACTAGAAATCTGAACTTCTTTGAGATGAATCGTTAATATATATTAAAAGCGTGATCTGCGTCACAGGTTTATCACCTGTTTATATAAAAAGATGCTCATTCTGGCACTAAATGAAGTGAATTAATGCCAGAAATAAGCAGGTAAAACCGACAAATTAGAGTTTTACTAACGTTCTACCAGTCACTTGATTATCCATAATCATTTGAGCATAACGTGGAACTTCATCAAGCGTAATTTCTGTCATTGCTTGTTGATAGAATGTTTCTGGCAGTAATTTTAGTAAACGTTGCCAAACTTGGGCGCGTTTTTCCGCTGGAAAATAAACAGAATCGACACCTTGTAATCGAACATTTCGTAAAATAAAAGGCATCACGGTCGTTGGTAAAGAAAAGCTACCCGCCAACCCACAAGCTGCGACTGTTCCGTTATAGTTTGTTTGCGACAAAATATTAGCAAGAATTTGTCCACCTACAGTATCAATTGCACCCGCCCAGCGTTGTTTATCTAAAGCTCTGCCCGCAGATTCAAACTCTTCGCGAGTGATAATATTTTGGGCGCCAAGTTTGCGTAAATAGTCATGGTTGCTGGCTCTGCCACTTAATGCAGTAACTTGGTAGCCTAAAGCTGTTAGCAAACTAATGGCAGTACTTCCCACACCTCCACTGGCGCCTGTAACTAAAATATCACCACTTTTAGGCGTTATGCCACCTTGTTCTAATGCCATAACACAAAGCATAGCCGTAAAGCCTGCTGTACCAATTATCATGGCATTTTTTAAAGATAGTCCTTCAGGTACAGCAGTGAGCCAATCACCTTTTACACCTGCTTTTTGAGCAAGGCCACCCCAATGATTTTCCCCTACGCCCCAACCCGTTAATAAAACATGTTGACCAATATGAAAACGAGGATCTTCACTGTGATGAACGACACCTGAAAAGTCGATCCCTGGAACCATTGGAAGTTGGCGTAGTATTTTTCCTTTTCCAGTGATCGCTAACCCATCTTTATAATTCAGTGTAGAGTAATGAATGTCGATAATAACTTCATGAATAGGCAATGTTTTTTCATCGATATCTTGCACATTGGCATTGAGTTTATCGTCGTGCTGTTCAACTAATAATGCTTTCATCTTGACCCCTTATCGATTTCTATTTGTTTCATGATAAGTGATTTTTTAGATCTCGTCGTGATTGTGCACAATATCTATTGTAATAATGAGACAAATAATCCTTTTTTAGTGTATAAACGGGGGTTCTACGTTTATTGGTACAGAGATTATTCTGAGTTTTATATCTTGGTTATTAGATAACACCGTTAATGTTTGATGATGGGATAAAAATAAGCATTTCCCTTTGTGGTTCGAAATAAAGATAATGCGTTGTTTATGAAGTATTCGAGGTGAATACTTTTATTATTTTTTCAGTCAAGTTTTGTCGGTGAAACACTATTTAATATCAATAGAGTAATTGTGCTTATTCAAATGAATAAATTTTATTTGAACTTGCAGTGATGCTTTTGAGTCACAGTTTGGCAACGAAGTCAGATTTTTCTTTATTGATAGAAGCGTTGTTTGTATTGTTACATAAGTTAAATATGAACAGCGTAGGATTGAAATTATGCGTTAATCGTTCTAATTAGCCCATTTTTATGCAGTTTTTTTCTGCTCCAATTGGGAAAAGTAACGTAGAATATTGTGCCTTTATGATTATTTACGTGTCCACTTTAATCTAAGTAGTGAATCGCGCCTTGTCGCTGCTTATTGTGGTTGATAGAGTAGACGGATTTTTCCGTCCCGGCTTGCAGGATTATCCTTTCGTATGTTTAAAAAATTTCGTGGCATGTTTTCCAACGATTTGTCTATTGACTTGGGTACCGCCAATACCCTCATTTATGTCAAAGGACAGGGTATTGTTCTCGATGAACCCTCCGTCGTCGCTATTCGTCAAGATCGCGCTGGCACATCAAAAAGTGTTGCAGCTGTAGGGCATGAAGCCAAACAGATGTTAGGGCGTACACCTGGGAATATCGCTGCTATCCGTCCAATGAAAGACGGTGTGATTGCTGATTTTTATGTAACCGAAAAAATGCTTCAGCACTTCATAAAACAGGTTCATAACAATAGCTTTATGCGTCCAAGTCCTCGTGTGTTGGTATGTGTGCCTGTTGGAGCAACTCAAGTAGAACGCAGAGCTATTCGTGAATCAGCATTAAGTGCGGGTGCGCGTGAAGTTTTCTTAATTGAAGAACCAATGTCTGCGGCAATCGGTGCCGGCTTACCTGTTTCTGAAGCAACTGGCTCAATGGTTGTGGATATCGGTGGTGGTACAACAGAAGTCGCCGTTATTTCATTAAACGGTGTGGTTTATTCATCTTCTGTCCGTATCGGTGGTGACCGTTTTGATGAGGCTATCATTAATTATGTACGTCGTAACTACGGCTCATTAATTGGTGAAGCAACCGCAGAACGTATCAAACACGATATCGGTTCCGCTTATCCTTCTGATGAAGTTAATGAAATCGAAGTTCGTGGTCGTAACCTTGCAGAAGGTGTACCTCGTAGCTTTACATTAAACTCTAATGAAATCCTTGAAGCATTACAGGAACCATTAACTGGCATCGTTAGTGCTGTTATGGTTGCGTTAGAGCAATGCCCTCCAGAGTTGGCGTCTGATATTTCAGAGCGTGGCATGGTGTTAACAGGCGGTGGTGCGTTATTACGTAACCTTGATCGTTTATTAATGGAAGAAACGGGTATTCCTGTAATTGTTGCTGAAGATCCACTGACCTGTGTTGCGCGTGGTGGTGGCAAAGCATTAGAAATGATCGATATGCACGGTGGCGATCTGTTTAGCGAAGATTGAGATTAATTCTAACAAGGGAGAATGGATTCCCCCTTGGTGAGAATACTAACGCCTGTTTTTTAATTTCTCCGTGTGAGTGATCTTAGAGTTTATGAAGCCAATTTTTAGTCGGGGCCCTTCCCTGCAACTAAGATTAATAATCGCCGTGGTTGTCGCTATCTCTTTATTGATTGCTGATAACCGTATTGGTGCATTTTCTAAAGTCCGCCAGTATCTTGATACTGCTGTTAGTCCCTTCTATTTTCTTGCAAATGGTCCACGTCGTTTCCTCGATCAAATTTCTGAAACGTTTGCAACGCGTGAGCGTTTACAATTTGAAAACCAAGCTTTAAGAAAAGAGTTGTTAGTTCGCAGTGGAGAAAGCCAACTACTAGAGCAATTTAAGCAAGAGAATGCCCGTTTACGAGAATTACTTGGTTCACCTCTTCGCCAAAATGAACAAATGACAGTCACACAAGTTCTGTCTGGCAATAGTACGCCTTATCGAGATCAAGTGGTTATTGATAAAGGAACTAATGATGGTGTCTATGAAGGACAGCCGGTCATTAGTGATAAAGGTGTTGTAGGTCAAGTCATTGCCGTAAGTGAGCTTACGAGCCGAGTGTTATTAATTTGTGATACCTCTCATGCGTTACCAGTGCAAGTTTTACGTAATGATATTCGCGTAATTGCCTCAGGTGCAGGTTGTGCGGATGATTTATTACTTGAAGCTTTACCCGCTAATATTGATATTCGTGTGGGAGATGTTTTAGTTACGTCAGGTCTTGGAGGGCGTTTCCCTGAGGGGTATCCAGTTGGTGTTGTTGCTTCAGTTAAGGTTGATAATCAACGAGCTTATTCTGTGATTAATGTTCGTCCTTCTGCTGAATTACAGCGTTTACGTTATTTACTTTTATTATGGAATGCATCAGATAAAACAGGGGAGCCTCCGTTGCCTTCAGAGGTGTATCACGCTGCGAATGAGCGTCTAATGCAATTGATGCCACAAGTTTTACCTAATTATGAGCAAGCAGGGCCTCCACTTCCTCGTTCTATGTCTCAAGAGCCATTAGACAATACGCCAGAGGCAAGTAATGGAACAACTCCGCCAGCCACAACACCTGCTACACCTAGTACAACAAGAAGTAGGTAACCTCGATGAATCCTTATCAAAGTCGTGGGCGTTGGATTGTTTGGCTCTCTTTTCTTATTGCACTTGTTTTGCAGATTATGCCGTGGCCAGAACAGTTAGAAGTGTATCGACCTATTTGGCCAATGTTGTTTCTGATTTATTGGATGACCGCGATCCCTCATCGTGTCAGTGTAGGAACTGCATTTGTATTGGGTATGGTTATGGACTTAGTTCAAGGAACAACCTTAGGCGTGAATGCTCTTGCTTATACGTTAGTGAGTTATGTTATTGCTTTTAAATATCAGCTTTTTTGTAATTTAGCGTTATGGCAACAAGCCTTAGTGATAATGTTTAGTGTGGTGGTTGTCGATCTTACTGTATTTTGGGCAGAATTTTTACTTTCACCAGTGACTTTTCACCCTCAAGTATTCTGGAATAGCCCAGTCAGTGGTATTCTTTGGCCATGGCTTTATTTTTTACTTCGCAAAGTCCGTCACCAGTTTTCAGTTCACTAAGTTAATTGGCTTATGGCGGTCTCTTTTGCGTTACCGTCATGAGGACATTATCTGTGACCACGCTTTATCTTGCATCCAGCTCACCAAGAAGACGTGAACTTCTCGCGTTATTAGATGTTGAGTTTAGTATTATCACCCCTGCTATTGATGAAATTTGGCAACAAGGTGAATCACCAGAAGATTATGTCCTTCGTTTGGCAAAAGAAAAATCACAAGAAGGTGTACGACAAGCACCCTATGATTATCCTGTTCTAGGCTCGGATACCATTGTGGTTCATGATGGTCATATTCTTGAAAAACCGCGTGATAAAGCCCATGCAGCACAAATTCTACGTTCACTTTCAGGTGCAACTCATCAAGTGATGACGGCAATTGCTATCTCTAATAAAACACGCACATTGAGCCAATTAGTCGTCACACACGTCACTTTTCGAAAGATGACAGAGAGTGAGATTAGCGCGTATATTGAGTCAGGAGAGCCAATGGATAAAGCTGGTGCTTACGGTATTCAAGGAAAAGGAGGCCGTTTTGTTCAACGGATTGAGGGGAGTTATCATGCTGTTGTCGGATTACCTCTTGTTGAAACCGAAGCATTGATAGCTCAATTTTTGTCTCTAGCTAATGAGAAGGAGATTTCATGACAGCAGAGTTATTAGTGAATGTGACGCCATCTGAAACTCGAGTTGCTTATATTCGTGGAGGCATACTTCAAGAAATTCATGTCGAAAGAGAAGCGAAACGAGGTATCGTCGGAAACATCTACAAAGGTCGGGTAAGTCGCGTATTACCCGGGATGCAAGCTGCATTTATTGACATCGGGCTAGATAAAGCCGCTTTTCTACATGCTTCTGATATTATGCCTCACACTGAATGTATCGCAGGTGAAGAGCAGAAAAAGTTTAATGTTCGTGATATTGCGCAATTAGTCCACCAAGGCCAAGATTTAATTGTACAAGTGGTTAAAGATCCTTTAGGAACAAAAGGCGCTCGCCTGACCACCGATATTACATTGCCTTCCCGTTATTTAGTGTTTATGCCAGGTGCATCTCATGTAGGTGTTTCTCAACGAATTGATAGCGAAGAAGAGCGCGAGCGTTTAAAGCAACTCGTTGAAGAGTATTGCGATGAAAATGGGGGATTTATTATTCGTACAGCCGCCGAAGGTGTTGGCGAGCATGAAATTAAGCAAGATGCCGCTTTTCTTAAACGCTTGTGGAATAAAATTATTGAGCGTAAGAAAAGAAATAAAACCCGCATTCAAATTTATGGTGAATTAGCTTTAGCACAGCGTATTTTACGTGATTTTGCTGGCTCTGAATTAGATAGCATACGTGTTGATTCTAAATTAACTTATAATCAATTACAGGAATTTATTGGTGAATACATTCCTGAATTAACCGCTAAACTTGAATTACACCAAGGGAATCAGCCTATTTTCGATCTCTATGGTGTTGAAAATGAAATTCAACGGGCTTTAGAGCGTAAAGTTGAATTAAAGTCAGGCGGTTACCTCATTATCGATCAAACAGAAGCAATGACGACGATTGATATTAATACGGGGGCTTTTGTTGGTCATCGAAATTTAGAAGAAACCATTTTTAATACTAATATTGAGGCAAGCCAAGCTATTGCTCGCCAATTACGGTTACGTAACTTAGGCGGTATCATTATTATTGATTTTATTGATATGAATAATGATGAACATAAACGCAGAGTATTGGCATCACTTGAACAAGCCTTAAGTAAAGATAGAGTGAAAACGACCATTAATGGTTTTTCTCAACTCGGTTTAGTGGAAATGACACGTAAAAGAACACGAGAAAGCCTTGAGCATGTACTTTGTGATGACTGCCCAACTTGCCAAGGGCGAGGTACGGTAAAATCAGTTGAAACAGTCTGCTATGAAATTTTACGTGAGATAGTGCGTGTACATAAAACGATTGATGCAGATCGATTCTTAGTTTATGCCTCTACGGCGGTTGCTGATGCGTTAAAAGGTGATGAATCCCATGCATTAGCAGAGGTTGAAATTTTCGTAGGTAAGCAAGTAAAAGTGCAAACTGAGCTACTCTATAGTCAGGAGCAATTTGATGTGGTGATGATGTAATGGAGTCGCCTTCCTAATGAATATGATGGCAGAAAGGAGACAAAAATGAAGCGGCTGCCTAAATACCTGTTAGTTATAACAGTTTTTTGCCTCATCGTTTTTGCCTTGGTGTTAAGCGGGTTTCGCTATTTTCTGCCTCGTTTAGATGATTATCGCCCTGAAATAGAAACGTATTTAACAAAACAACTTAATACCCCTGTTTCAATAACGAAAATTAATGGGGAATGGCAGAATTTTGGCCCTGATATTCAAGTCAACGGACTTAATATTAAGAATAAAGATGTAAACGTTAGCGCAGAAAAAGTGACTTTTTCTTTTGATGTGTGGCGTTCATTATTGACCCTCCGTCCTCATTTTCGTGAGCTGACTTTTGATCAATTAGATGTCAATTACCAACGGCCTATTTTTACTGGGCAAAGTGGCGATATTACGCTAACTGCACCTGATGATATTTCTTCACTTTTTCTTGAACAATTCGATCGCTTTAAGCTAGTCAAAAGCCGTTTTATTTTTCTAACCCCGTCAGGTGATACCAGTACATTACATATTCCTGAGTTGATGTGGCTGAATCAAAAAAAACGTCATCGTGCTCAAGGTGAAGTCACCCTTGATACATCGATTAATCACTATGGTGGTTTAAAAGTTCGCCTCGACCTCTATACCACGAATGAAGGCTTAATTGATAATGGTAAGGTGTTTCTTACTGCTGATGATATTGATATTTCACCTTGGCTTAGCCAGTGGGTAAAAAATAATAGTGGTTTAGGTGAAGCTAAAGCAAGCTTATCAAACTGGATTGAAATTACTAAAGGCCGTATTACGGGAAGCCAATTACAAATTCATCAAGGTGAAATGGATTGGCGTAGTGAAGGTACTTCACATGTATTAAATGTTGAAGATTTAATTTTACGCATGAGAAGACAAGAGAATGGCTGGCTTGCTGATATTCCTTATACTCGAAAAATTACCATGGATGGTGAAGAGTGGCCTGATGGCTATTTAGCTGTTCTCTATCAACCGAAAGAAAAACAACATGATGAAGCATGGCGTATTAGAGCTAAAAATATCGAGTTAGATAGGCTGTATTCACTGTTACCATTATTTTCGTTTTTAACTCCTGATTTTGTACGTCAGTGGCAGTATCGCCAATTTTCTGGTGTGGTTAATGATTTTGCCTTAGATCTCATGCCTGAACACTTCGAGCAAAGTGCGATTAATCTCTCTTGGGAAAATGTAGGTTGGAAGCGTTGGCAAGAGATCCCATCAGTGCAACATTTCAGTGGGCAATTAAAAGGGAGCATGCAAAGTGGTGAACTTAACTTTGCCCTAGCTGACAGTGAAATAGATACTGGCGAATTATTTAAAGCACCACTGAATATCGAAAAAGGAAAAGGAACACTCTATTGGCAACATTCTGGGGATAATTTATCACTTTGGAGCCAAGGATTAGATATTCAAGCAACTTCAGCATGGGTTGCAGGAGATTTTCGTTATGAAAAGCAAGGTGAAGATCAGCAACTTTCTATTTTATCTGGCGTAAGAGTGACTAATGCCGGAGATGCATGGCGTTATCTGCCAGAAGAGTATGTTGGTAAAGAACTTACTCAATATCTTTCAGATGCGATTATTGCGGGTAATATCGACAATGGAACATTTATCTTCCATGGTGATCCGACAGATTTTCCTTTTGATAATCACAAAGGGTGGTTCCAAGTTTATGCCCCTGTTAAACATGCTACGTTTAAATTTGATAGTGAATGGCCTGCATTATTCGATCTCGATATTAATCTAGATTTTAAAAATGATGGGTTATGGATGTCATCGTCAGAAGCGAAAGTGGGTAAAGCAACTGCTACGAACTTAAGTGCGGTGATTGAGAGCTATCGACAAGAAAAGATCTTAATTAATGCAGATATTCAAGCTACGGGTGATGAGCTGAAAGAGTATTTCTTAGATTCTCAAATGGCGAGTATTGGTCATACACTTGAAGAGCTTAAAGTGGCAGGAAAAATTAATGGCACATTGAAGCTTGATATTCCTTTTGGCGGCGATGATGTTGTTGCATCTGGCGAGATAAATTTAAAAAATAATGATGTCACATTGAATTTTATGGATACCACGTTAAAGGGTGTTAGCGGGCAATTTCGTTACCATAATGACAAACTTGAAAGTGATACATTAACAGCTAATTGGTTTGGTCAGCCACTCGCATTTTCATTTACAAGCCATAATACGGTGGATAATTATCAAGTAGATGTAGGGTTAAAAGGCCAATGGGATATTCAAAAAATTCAGGGCTTGCCTAGCGATATTCAGCAAAAATTTAGTGGTGTATTCCCATGGAATGGCAACGTTAATGTTAAGATCCCCGAAAAAGGTGATGTCGATTATCAAGTTGATTTAACAGGGAATATCAATACATTAAAAAGTAAATTAACAGTACCTGAAACTCTAGATCTAAAAAACTCTTCCCCTATTGTGATTTCAGCAAATGGTAATAGTGAAACCTTGACTGTGAATGCTAACGCTGAAAAACAGTGGAAACTTAATAGCCAATGGGGATTAGGTAAACAACTTTGTTTATTACAAGGTAACCTTGTTTCTTCTACCCTCAAGTTACCGGAGTTAAGCTCACAACAACGTTTAACCATTGCTCTTAAAGAACTAGAAGGAGATAAATGGTTACCGACATTAATTGCCTTTTCATCATTAACACCTTCTGAAAATGCAGTGAGTTTCCCTGATAATGTGCATATCAGTTTGCCCAATTTAAATTTTGCTGGGCAAAAATGGAATAACCCACAAACTGAAATTATGCGAGTTAGTGATGGTGTAAAATTAGCATTTTCAGGAAGTGAATTACGAGGTGATGTATTTATTCCTAAAATATCAGCACCTTGGCAAGTAAATATTAATTATCTCTATTTTAATGGTGCATCCACTTCTCAAGAAGAAAAACCATTAAAAATGGCCAATATTTATGATCCTAATGCATTGAAGTTTTCAGTGAAAAATATTCCTTCTATTGATTTTGAATGCCGGGAGTGTTGGATTAATGGTTTACTCTTAGGGAAAATTGAAGGTTCGTTAAAACAAAATAAAGGTGCTTTATTTTTAACTGGCGGTAAATTGGAAAATAGCAGTGGTGAGCTTCAGGTTAATGGTGTGTGGTCTGAAGGTCTAGACGGAAATAACACGACGAAATTAATCGGTAAGCTGAAAGCTGACGAAATTGATGAATTGGCCGCTTATTTCGGGTATATCGTACCCATTTTACAATCTCCGCTTTCTGCCGATTTTTCATTACAATGGCATGATACACCGTGGAATTTTAATATTGCGAACTTAAATGGTGATATTAAATCTGTTTTAGGCAAAGGACGCATAGAGAAAGTCGATGTAGGACAAGCGGGTAAATTACTACGACTAGTAAGTTTTGATGCACTTTTACGTAAATTGCAGTTTGATTTTAGAGATACTTTCAGTGAGCATTTTGAATATGATTCGATTAAAAGTGAAATTACGATTAATCAAGGTATTATGAATGCAGAGAGAGTTCATGTTGATGGTGTTATTGCTGATATTGCGATAAGTGGGAAAGTGGATTTACTTGAACGTCAAATGGATCTACAGGTTGTAGTCACCCCTGAGATTTCAGCTACAGTCGGTGTTGCCACGGCTTTCGCAATAAACCCAATTGCAGGCGCCGCAGTATTTGCGGCATCAAAGGTTCTGGGGCCACTTTGGAGTAAGATTTCAGTTATCCGTTATCATGTGACCGGAACTATGGAACAACCCAAAATTGACGAAGTACTGCGTCAGCTTAAGGAGAATCAGGCGTTATGAAAAAAGTTAATGTCGCACTTTTGCAACTTTGTAGCGGAAAAAATACAAAAAATAATCTGGCGCAAATCGAGCAACAGATTAAGCAATTACCCGATTCAGTGAAGCTGGTATTAACACCTGAAAATGCGTTACTTTTTTCGAACTCTAAAGATTATCATAAACACGCTGAAATTCAGGGGGATGGGCCGTTGCAAAATGCAATTGCTAAAATGGCTCAGCGTTACAAAGTATGGATCTTAGTCGGTTCTATGCCTTTGATTAGTCGAGACTCCCCAGATCAAATTACCAGCAGTAGTTTGGTTTTCGATGATGAAGGCGTTATTCGCGCTCGTTATGATAAAATTCATATGTTTGATGTGAGTATTGATGATGAACAGGGCGAATATAATGAATCTTCTATTTATCAACGTGGTGAGCGCTTAACCGTCGTTGATACTCCCGTTGGGAAATTAGGTTTAACGATCTGTTATGACTTACGCTTCCCTGGTATTTTCCAAGCATTAAGAGAAAAAGGGGCAGAGATAATCTCTGTACCAGCGGCTTTTACCCGTTTAACAGGGAAAGCGCACTGGGAGCCTTTATTACGTGCTCGTGCGATTGAGAATCAGTGTATTATCTTAGCGCCAGCACAAGTGGGTACACATGATACGCGCCGGACTTGGGGTCATACCATGGCGATTGATGGCTGGGGAAAAGTCTTGAAAAAGAATCCTGATGCTGTCAGTGCGCTAACGCTGAATGTTGGTGTCGAAAGTTTACACGGTATGCGTGAACAGATACGGGTCGTGAAACATAACCGTTTTCGCCCGAAACTGACCCACTTAATCAAAAAAGTTAAGGATAAAGAAGAATTATGAGTTTAGCTGTTGTCAGCGAAAGTCTGTTGGAAGCAAACAAACTTAGTTTAGATGATTTAGCATCAACACTAGAGCAGCTTGCACAGCGTCAAATTGATTATGGTGATCTTTATTTTCAGTCAAGTTATCACGAGGCTTGGATCCTCGACGATCAGATTATTAAAGATGGCTCTTACAATATTGATCAAGGTGTTGGCGTTAGAGCAATTTACGGTGAAAAAACCGGTTTTGCTTATGCCGACCAACTAACGCTTAACGCACTTAACCAAAGTGCGCATGCTGCACGAAGTATTGTTCAGGCCAAAGGTAATGGTCATATCCATACTTTAGGTGCTATTCAACATTCTCCGCTATACAGCTTAAATGATCCGCTGCAAAGCCTCTCTCGTGAAGAGAAAATTGCACTCTTGCATGAGGTAGATAAAGCTGCTAGAGCTGAAGACAAACGTGTTAAGCAGGTTAATGCATCATTAACCGGTGTTTATGAGCATGTACTTGTTGCAGCAACCGATGGCACGTTAGCAGCCGATGTACGTCCTTTAGTTCGCCTTTCTGTCAGCGTGCTGGTGGAAGAAGATGGCAAACGTGAACGTGGTGCAAGTGGCGGCGGTGGTCGTTTTGGTTATGACTACTTTTTAATGAAAGTTGATGGTGAAAGCCATGCTGTGACTTACGCGCGTGAAGCGGTGCGGATGGCATTAGTGAATTTATCTGCAATTGCCGCACCGGCTGGAACAATGCCTGTAGTACTAGGTGCAGGATGGCCGGGCGTGTTATTACATGAAGCTGTTGGGCATGGTTTAGAAGGTGATTTCAACCGTCGTGAAACCTCTGTATTTTCAGGTCGTCTTGGTGAAAAAGTGACTTCTGAGCTTTGTACCATAGTTGATGATGGCACAATTGAAGGACGTCGTGGCTCTGTTGCTATTGATGATGAAGGTGTTCCGGGTCAATACAATGTGTTAATCGAAAACGGTATCTTAAAAGGTTATATGCAAGATAAGATGAACGCTCGTTTAATGGGGGTTGCACCAACAGGAAATGGTCGCCGTGAGTCTTATGCACACCTTCCAATGCCTCGTATGACCAATACTTACATGCTAGCGGGTAAATCGTCACCAGAAGAGATTATTGCGAGTGTTGATCGTGGTATTTATGCACCTAATTTTGGTGGCGGTCAGGTTGATATTACATCGGGTAAATTTGTTTTCTCAACTTCTGAAGCTTATTTAATTGAAAACGGAAAGATAACGAAACCGATTAAAGGTGCCACGCTGATTGGTTCAGGTATTGAAGCTATGCAACAAGTCTCAATGGTGGGCAATGATCTTGCGCTAGACAAGGGGGTCGGTGTTTGTGGTAAAGAAGGGCAAAGCCTACCTGTTGGCGTTGGTCAACCAACCTTGAAGCTGGATAAAATCACGGTAGGTGGTACAGCTTAATTATTGCTATCGTTATTTAAGTGTATTTATTAAACTCCATCAATTGATGGAGTTTTTTATCATGAAGGTGCTAATTTATGGGTAAACGTTTATTACCAGTTATTATTGTTATTGCTGTTTTATTTGGTGTTCTTTATAAGGGCTTGCTTCCCGAAAGTGAAACATCAGTATCTTCATCGTCAGTTTCTATTCCAACATCATCTAGCAATAGCACCAATAAGCCGGCACAAATTCCACTGTCTATCGATGAAAAAACGCAAGCTAGCGCAGTGGCTAACTATTTGCAACGTCATCAACAACTACCTGATTTTTATCTCACTAAAAAACAAGCAAGAGAAAAAGGCTGGAATGCAAAAGCAGGTAATTTGTGTGAAGTATTACCAGGAAGGGCTATTGGTGGCGATCGTTTTATGAATCGTGAAAAACAGTTGCCTGAAGAAGCGGGACGCCAGTGGTATGAAGCCGATGTAAATTATCAATGTGGTCATCGAGGTAGTGATAGATTGCTCTATTCGAATGATGGGCTTATTTATGTCACCACAGATCATTATCGTACAATGACAAAGGTTGCCCCTTAATGAAACAGGTTGTTTTTGATTTTAAGATGCTGGCAGATAGAGATGCTTTTTATCGGGATTTTGCATTGCAATTTCAGTTAGATGAGCATTTTGGTAATAACTTAGATGCATTATGGGATGTATTAATGGGAGAAATTGAATTACCCGTAAAAATCATTTTCAAGCATTTGCCTCATCATTCCAGCGATTTTCAGCCTTTAGTTGAGTTGATGCAAGAAGCACAAAATACACTTGGTAAAGACGTATTGAGCTTTCATTGTGAGCATAAAATACACAAAAATAATTTAGAGTAAAAATATGCCCTGAAAATCGCAGTGAGGCTGAATTGACACTGCGTTTTCAGGATGATCAGGTTTTATGCTGATTCTGATAAATCTTTTAGATATTGAAACAGTAAGCGGAATGATTTTGGAGGCTTGTTTGCTTCTTTTTCTTTTTTCGCATTACGGATAAGTGTGCGCAATTGCTGGCGATCTGCCATTGGATAAAGAGCGACGACTTCTTCAATCACTTCATTGCCACCTTCGACAAGGCGAATTCGCAGATCTTCTAATTTATGGAGTACTAAGATCTGTTGGTTGTGGCGGTTTTTTAGTTTATCAAGCGCTTGGCGGATCGGATCTTCATCCACATTGCGCAGTAATTTTCCGATATATTGAATTTGGCGACGGCGCGCTTCACGCTGTACTTTTTGTGCTAATTGAATAGAGGCTAATAATTTCTCATCTAATGGCACACGCTCTAATTCTTGCGCACTTAATTCTACTAATTCAGTACCTAGTTTTTTGAGCGCTTCAGCATCACGTTTAATTTCGCTTTTGCTGACCCAGATAATTTCTTCCTCTTCTTCCTCTTCTGACGAAGTATCGTCAAATTCAGGATTGAGGTAATGCCACTCTTCAGGCTGCTTTGCCATAATAAAAATTCCTGTTGCAGAGTAAGCCGGGAGTGTGATTTGGTGAATGACCAAAAGCCCGACGGGTGATAACATTCATATATCTTCTATTGTAACTGGGAAAATCGCTTGTTGACCACCTGTCAATTGATTTACTTTGCTAAAAATAAGTAAAAAGTGATGTTCTCCTTAGGAAAAATGGTTCTCAATGAATAATTCAGATCAGGTAAAACAGCTTGAAGACGCCGTCTCGCTTGCATTGGAGCTGGCGGAAAAACTGTGTGACAGTGCAGAAGTCGCTATTAATAAATCAACAGGTATTAGTGTTAGTACACGTTATGGTGAAGTTGAAAATGTTGAATTTAACAGTGATGGGGCGTTAGGCATTACGGTTTATCAACAACAACGCAAAGGTAGTGCTTCTTCTACCGATTTAAGTCCTGATGCGATTAAACGTGCAGTACAAGCTGCGGTGGATATTGCGCGTTATACTTCTGTTGATCCTTATGCAGGCCCTGCTGATAAAGAGTTATTAGCATTTGATGCACCTTTCCTTGATCTATACCATCCAACTGATGTGACTGCAGATAAGGCAATAGAGCTGGCTTCAAGAGCAGAAAAAGCGGCGTTAGACAGTGATAGCCGAATTATTAATACCGAAGGGGGCAGTTTTAATAGCCACAGTGGAACTCGTGTATTTGGGAATAGCCTTGGCTTATTAAAAAGCTATTCATCTTCACGCTATTCAATGTCGAGTTGTGTGATTGCTCGTGATGGCGAAGATATGGAGCGCGATTATGCTTATACCATTAGCCGTCGTTTTGATGATTTAGCATCACCTGAATGGGTAGGGCAAGAGTGTGCTCGTCGTACTTTATCTCGCCTTGCACCTCGAAAACTCCCAACCATGAAAGCTCCTGTTATTTTTGCGGCAGATGTTGCGACAGGTATTTTTGGTCATTTGGTTGCGGCAATCAGTGGGAGTATGATTTATCGTGAGTCTTCTTGTTTACTCGATAGTTTAGGTAAGCAAATTTTCCCTCAGTGGCTAAATATTCAAGAGCGTCCTCACTTAATGAGAGGTCTGGCATCAACACCGTTTGATAGCGAAGGTGTGCGTACAACCGATGCCGAAATCATTAAAGATGGCGTATTACAAGAGTGGTTATTAACCTCTTACTCAGCAAGAAAACTGGGTTTAAAAAGTAATGGCCATGCTGGTGGTATCCATAACTGGTATATTCCAGGACAAGGTTTATCGTTTGATGCACTATTAAAAGAGATGGGAACAGGCCTTGTTGTTACTGAATTGATGGGACAAGGCGTCAGTACCGTGACGGGTGATTATTCGCGTGGTGCAAGCGGTTTTTGGGTTGAGAATGGTGAAATTCAGTACCCTGTTAGTGAAGTGACTATTGCTGGTAATCTAAAAGATATGTGGGCTAATATTGCCACTATGGGGGATGATATTGAGATGCGCAGTAATGTTCAGTGTGGATCGTTGTTATTACCAGAAATGAGTATTGCAGGTGAGTAAATTTTAGACACTCCTCACAACCTTTAATCTCAGCCCGCAATGGGCTGAGATATCGCGTTTATCAGTGTGCTTTTCAATTTGAGAAGATAAAAATAAGACGCGAACCTTCAGCTCTACTTAACGGTGTAATTCACCTGCAGCTTCAGGTTGGTATAGAATTTCTAATACTTTAACCTTAGTTTCAAGGCCATTAGGCAGCTTCCAACTGATTTCGTCATCAATTGCTAAACCCAGTAGCGCAGCACCCATTGGTGCCATGACTGAAAGTTCAGTGGTGCTATCTTTTAATGAAGCGGGATACACTAAAGTACGTGTACGTTCTTCATTGTTTTTTAAGTCCATAAAGCGGACTTTGCTGTTCATTGTGACAATGTTAGCAGGGATATCAGCTGGTGTAACAATGTCAGCACGATCTAATTCTTCATTCAAGGCTTCAGCAATAGGGCTATCTGCAAAGGCCGGTTGCTCTAGCAATGAATCTAAACGTTCAGCATCAAGTTCGTTGATGATAATTGTTGGCTTTGTCATACCACACTCCAATTTATTCCAATGCAAAACAACACCCCCACGGGTGAGGTGGGGGTGTTGTTAAACTCATATAAGAGATAATAGGCGGTTCTGTATAAAAAAGAAAGAGACAGTGATCACAGTCTCTTTCGGGTTATTTAGTTAAGAAATGCTAATCTATTGTTTTCTATTACGATTATTCTTCATCAAACCCTGATTCAAATAATGCGATAATAGCATCAATAGCTTCATTTTCATCACTACCTGTCACTTCTATATCAATTTGACTGCCTTGCTCTGAATCTAACATTAGCATAGCAATTACACTATCTGCTTGTGCTTCAACCCCTTCGTTGTTGCGTAAAATGACGGTTGATTGAAATGTTTTCACTAAATCAAACAATTTCATCGCCGGCCTTGCATGCATGCCGAGTCGATTTTTAATCGCAACTTGTCGATATTGGGTCATTTGCGTTTTTCTAGTGTTCTGTGTCGTGATTGTACGTTTTTCCCTCTAGAGCGGAAATAGTCGGCAAGTTGTTCTGCAACATAAACCGAACGGTGTTTACCCCCCGTACAACCAATTGCAACCGTCAAGTAGCTACGGTTATTGGTTTCTAACATCGGCAACCAGAGTTCAAGATAGCTTCTGGTTTGATAAATAAAATTATGAACTTCGGTGTGTCTATCTAAAAATGCCGCAACAGGGCGATCGAGGCCTGTCATCGGGCGCAGCTTAGGGTCCCAATGTGGGTTTGGTAAGAAACGCACATCAAAAACATAATCTGCATCAATAGGAATACCGTGCTTAAAGCCAAAGGATTCAAAGACCATTGTCAGCTCACGTTCACGTTTACCTAATAAACGAGTCCGCAGCATTTCTGCAAGCTCATGGACTGACATCTCAGAGGTGTCAATGATGAGATCAGCACGTGATCGCAATGGCTCAAGCAGATCACTTTCGGTATCAATTGCCATTTCTAATGAAAGGTTTTTGGTCGAAAGTGGGTGCAAGCGTCGTGTATCACTATAACGACGAATTAAAGTATTTCTATCTGCGTCTAAAAATAAGAGTTGTGGAGAATATTCAGCGGGTAAACTTTCCAGCGCTTTTTCGAAGATCTCCGGCGACTCTGGCATATTTCGGACATCAATACTGACTGCGGCAGCAGAAGCATCACGTTCAGCCAGTGTTTTTGCGAGCTCAGGTAAAAGATCAACAGGCAAGTTATCAACACAATAAAATCCCATGTCTTCAAGCGCACGCAAAGCGACTGACTTACCTGAACCAGAGCGTCCGCTGACTATCATCAGCACCATGAGGTAGCTCCCCTATAATTTCCCAGTGATGAATATCATTCCACTGTATGCTATTCGCGTCCCAACAAACCCGTAGGGGTTATTCTGTGATAATCTGATAAAGCTCTTCATCACTTTGTGCGGAGCGTAGTCGGCGACATAAGTTTTTGTCTGCCAACTGTTTTGCAATCAAAGACAGTGTGTGTAAATGTTCCTTGCACTGTGTTGCAGGAACGAGTAATGCGAACAACAAATCGACAGGTTGATTATCAATAGCGTCGAAGGCAATAGGTTCGCTTAGGTGAAGAAACACACCAACTACTTTTTCTGTTTCATCACTTTCAATACGTCCATGAGGGATAGCTAAACCACCCCCAATCCCTGTTGTACCGACTTTTTCACGCGTCAGTAAGGCTTCAAATATCAGTGTTTCGGGTAAATTAAGTGCTTTTGCTGCATTTTCACTGATAATTTCTAACGCGCGCTTTTTACTCGTGCAATGTACATCATTATGTGTACATGCCAGAGAAAGTACGTCGCTAATATTCATCTTTGTATCGTTATTCATTGTCTTATTCACTTAGACCAGCAAACCAGATGCCACAAAGTGACATCTGGTTTTTTGTTACTGATATTGATTAGGCGTTGGCTTGAACCGAGTCATAAACAACGCAGTAACTTCGCCGATTGTATCCCCATTTCGCAATGGGAAATGAATTAATGTTGTCTCAGTTTATCTTTGTGTTTGGTTAATTGACGAGCCAGTTTATCCATTAATCCATCAATTGCTGCGTACATATCTTCTGCTTCAGCAGAGGCATGTAATTCACCGCCATTAACTTGAATGGTCGCTTCAGCGATTTTATTCACTTTCTCGACTTTCAGGATAACCTGAACGTTATTAATTTTGTCAAAGAACTGAGGTAATTTCGCGCTTTTTGCTTTGACGGTATCACGCAGAGCATCAGTTAATTCAATGTTATGACCAGTGATTTGAAGTTCCATAGTGTCTTCCTTCTCAATTATGCTCAAACCAACTCTTTGCGTTGATTTGAAGGCGGGATGGATAATGACTCTCTATATTTCGCAACAGTGCGTCGAGCAACTTGGATACCAAGTTCTGCGAGCATATCAGCCAGTTTACTATCACTAAGTGGTTTCGCTGGATTTTCTGCTGCGATTAGTTTCTTCACTAAAGCCCTGATTGCTGTTGAAGAGGCTTCGCCTCCGCTATCAGTATTCACATGGCTAGAGAAAAAATACTTCAATTCGAAAATTCCTCTTGGGCAATGCAAAAATTTTTGCGTTGTCACTCGAGAAATGGTGGATTCGTGCATTTCAACCTGTTCAGCGATATCCGCTAACACGAGGGGTTTCATATGCTCTTCACCCAATTCGAAAAATGCCTGCTGTGTGTCAACAATGCAATGAGCGACTTTTAATAATGTCTCATTACGGCTTTCTAAACTTTTTATCAGCCATTTGGCTTCTTGTAAATTGTCACGAATAAATTTTCCATCGCTCTCATTTTGAGTTGACTGACCCAATGCAGCATAGGTTTCATTTATACGTAGGCGAGGAATGCTATCTGTATTTAACTCAACTTGCCAGCGTTCACCTGATTTTTTTACCAGTATATCTGGGATAACATACTCTGACTCACTTGTATCAATACTTAATCCAGGTTTAGGATCAAGTGATTGAATTATCTCAATAACCGATTTTAATGTCTCTTCACGTAACTTCGTTTGGCGCATCAATTGGCGAAAGTCGCGATTACCCAATAATTCTAAATGTTGGCTAATGACCAACTGTGTTTCTTTAAGATAAGGGGTATCTGTTGAAAAAGCAGAAAGCTGGATCAAAAGACACTCCTTTAAATCACGCGCTGCAACTCCAATAGGATCAAAGCGTTGAATACGTTTTAATACGGCTTCAACTTCATCAAGCTCTATCTCATCATCGCCCATTCCAAGCAGGATGTCATCTGTTGTAACAGTTAAATATCCTGTTTCATCAACTGCATCGATAATACTTATGGCAATGGCTCTGTCTGTTTCTGTAAACGGAGTGAGATCAGCCTGCCATGTCAGATAATCTTGTAATGAAGCTGTTGTTTCACCTTGATACAGTGGGAGTTCGTCATCCATATAGTCATTACTGGTACCAGAAGGTGTGCCCGCGGTGTAGATTTCTTCCCATTGAGTGTCTAATGGGAGATCGTCAGGCATCTCTTTTTGTTCTAAAGCATCCAGTGTGTCAAACTCTTCAACTTCGTTTTCAGTTGTTGTTTCTGTTGTAGAGTCAGATTGATTTTCTGTATGAGAGGCATCATCTGAAATGGGATCTTGTTGATCGTCGTCTTGTTCGAGAAGAGGGTTGGATTCAAGCGCTTGCTGAATTTCTTGTTGTAATTCAAGCGTTGAAAGTTGCAACAAACGAATAGCCTGTTGTAGCTGTGGCGTCATTGCCAATTGCTGACTGAGACGAAGTTGCAGACTTTGTTTCATAATAATGCGATGAGTCCTTGGCTGTTGTCATCCATGACAGAGTAAAAGTGAATCTAAGATTAAAGGCGGAAGCCTTCACCTAAGTAAACACGTTTAACTTGCTCATTTTCAAGAATTTCTTCTGGTGAACCATGAGCGATAAGGTGACCTTGGCTGACAATATAGGCTCGTTCACACACATCTAATGTTTCACGAACATTATGGTCAGTAATCAGTACACCTAATCCATAATCACGTAGATGCTGGATAATTTTTTTAATATCCAATACTGAAATTGGATCAACACCAGCAAAAGGTTCATCTAATAAAATGAATTTAGGGTTTGCAGCTAACGCACGTGCAATTTCAACTCGACGGCGTTCGCCCCCTGATAATGATTGCCCTAAGCTGTTACGCAAATGGCTCACATTGAACTCTTCTAATAGCTCTTCTGCACGATCTTTTCGCTGCTCTGGTGTTAAATCATGGCGAATTTCTAAAATTCCCATAATGTTGTCATAAACGCTTAGCCGTCTAAAAATAGAGGCTTCTTGAGGTAGATAGCCTATTCCTTTACGCGCACGTTCATGTAACGGTAACAGAGTGATGTCTTCATCATCAATAGTAATACTACCTGCATCACGAGCGACAATGCCGACAACCATATAGAATGTTGTTGTTTTACCGGCACCATTAGGGCCAAGTAAGCCTACAATTTCACCTGAATTAACATTCAGGCTAACATCACCGACAACGGTGCGCCCTTTGTATGCTTTTGCTAAATTTTCAGCTTTTAACAGCGCCATAAAGTGTTACTTACCTTTGTTGTTAGCACCAGTACCTTTCTCTTGCAACTGGGAAGGCAGTAAAACAGTGGTAACTTGTTTACCTTTACCGCTAAATGCTTCCATTTGCTGAGTTGGGACGAGATAAGTGATCTTATCACCAGTGATATTACTGTCTAATTGTTCAAGATAGGCTTTACCCGTTAAGGTCATCAATTCTTTATCCATTTCATAGGTCATCTTGTCGCCACGACCTTTGATAGGTTTGCCATCATCTTGTAACTGATAAAAAGTTACGGGATTACCAAATGCTTCAATGACGATTTTTTTAGAGTCACCACCAGGGCGTGTAACAACGACTTTATCAGCACGAATATCGATAGATCCTTGTTTAATTACAACATTTTGTGTAAATGTCGTGACATTTTTCTCTAGATCAAGCGACTGTTTTTCTGAATTGACAACGATAGGTTGTTGCGTGTCATCTTTAAGCGCCATCGCAGGTACACTTATTGCTAATAATGTACCGATAATCAGTGTATTACGGATTTTTTGATTCATTTGGGATCTCATAATAGGTGTTTACCTTTTCAATCAGCTCTGCGTGTTTCTCGCGCAGATTGCCTCGCATTTTTAAGCCGACTGATTTCAGTCCGACGCCGATAATAGTCACTTCATCATCAGAGGAAACATCCTGTGTATCCAAATTCGCGATAGCGTTATCAGTGCTTATTCTCTGTAGTTGAGAGTCATCCGCTAAGCTATCAATTTGAACATCGCCATAAAGATAGAGCATTTTACTGTTGGTTAGCTTGGCTTTATTGGCGCGCACGGTCCATGTTGCATCCCCTGTCGGCGAATAAGTGGTTAAGACAGGGTTAGTAAACCATGTAAACTTTTGCTGAGCATAGTTTTTGACATCATCAGCAACGAGTTTATATCCAAGTATACCTGTTGGCTCGTAAACAAAAGATATCGATGATTTAGATTGATAAGTTGGTTGACCATCATCAACAACTTCACTATCACCGAATTCAGTGTTGTTAGTATAGTTCCAGCCAATTAGCCCAAGGGCGATAATTGCAAGAATTAAGGTAAACCAGGATTTTAATTTATTCATTCTGTGTCGTTATACGTTAAATCGAAAGACCTTTAGCTTCTTCAAGCCGACCTTGAGCTAAAAGGATTAAATCACATAATTCTCGTACTGCACCACGCCCACCCATAATGCGAGTAACGTAGTCCGCCCGAGGTGTGAGTAATGGATGTGCATCGGCAACCGCGACGGAGAGTCCAACTTTTTCCATTACAGGTAAATCTATCAGGTCGTCACCAATATAGGCAGTTTGTTCATGTTTAAGGTTTAGTGTATCTAACAGTTGTTGATACGCCAAAAGCTTATTATGCTGACCTTGGTAAAGATATGTAATGCCAAGCGTTTTAGCACGATCTTCTAACAGCTTAGATTGACGGCCTGTAATGATAGCAACCTCAATGCCTGATGTAAGCAAACAACGAATGCCATACCCATCACGGACATTAAAAGCTTTTAGCTCTTCGCCATTATTGCCCATATAAATGAGTCCGTCCGACATAACACCATCAACGTCACAAATCAGCAATTGGATTTTTTCTGCTTTTTTGATGACTTGCTCGCTTACTGCACCATAACAAGTTTCTATCATTGTATTCATTTTTATCCTTCGAACGTTATGACTAGCTTATACAACACCGGCTTGTAATAGATCATGCATATGTAAAACACCTAACAGGATATCACTATCTTGTTCTGTTACTAACAACGAGGTGATATGTTTTGCTTGCATTAAATTTAGTGCTTCAACGGCTAAACAATCAGGGCGAATACGAATACCTCCTCTTGTCATCACATCAGAGATTTTGGCATTGTTAAGATCAATTCCTAAATCAAATATGCGTCGTAAGTCACCGTCAGTAAAGATACCGTTAATCAACATACTATCATCGCAGATTACCGTCATACCTAATTTTTTACGGGTAATCTCAACAAGTGCTTCGCGTAACGTTGCGTCTTTAGTAACGCGAGGGATATCAGCGTCTTTATTCATTAAGTCACTCACATGAAGGAGTAATTTACGACCTAATGCACCACCAGGATGAGAAAGGGCAAAATCTTCAGCAGTAAAGCCTCGCGCACGTAAAAGTGCGATGGCCAGCGCATCACCCATCACTAATGTTGCTGTTGTACTTGTTGTGGGAGCAAGTCCTAAAGGGCAGGCTTCTTTAGGAACTTTGATACAAAGATGAATATCAGACGCTTTCCCCATTGTACTTTGAGGAGTGCGTGTCATACAAATCAGTGTTATCTGTTTGCGTTTCAGAACCGGAATGAGGGCGAGGATCTCACTGGCTTCACCCGAGTTTGAAATCGCTAGAACAATATCTTTTTCTGTGACCATGCCTAAATCGCCATGACTTGCTTCACCGGGATGAACAAAAAAAGAAGGTGTTCCTGTACTGGCAAATGTTGCAGCAATTTTATGCCCAATATGGCCAGATTTACCCATACCCATCACAATCACTCGACCCTGGCAGTGAAAAATCTTTTCACAGGCAAGCGTAAAATCATCGTTGATATATTGTTCTAGTTCAGCTAACCCATCACGTTCAATATGAAGGACTTTTTTGCCCGCTTGCTGAAAATCAAACTCGGTCATTTTTTTGTACCATTTATTTTAGGTTAAGAGAGAATGTGCAACGCACAACACCGTAATATAAACAATAAAGCAAACTAATAAGAATATCCCTTTTCCTCGATTAAGGCGCCGTTTCCGCCCTAAGGAAAAGATAGAGAACAATAAACTAGCCACACCAAGTACAGCAAAACTAAAATAAAACGTATTGATATTAAATGTACTTGGTGAAAGTAATGCTGGCATTCCTAACACAAATGTCAGGTTAAAAATATTAGCACCTATAATATTTCCTAAAGCTAATTCATTTTCACGTCTTAGCGCTGCAACAATGGTTGTCGCTAATTCAGGTAAGCTTGTTCCAATAGATAGCAAGGTTAAGCCAACAAAAAGGCCACTAAGATGATACTGTTGCATTAGAATAAAGACATTATCTAATATCATTTGAGTCGCAACTGGAATAATCAGTAAGGCAATAACGACCCAAAAAAGAGCAACTGAATTACGAGGATTTGTCTGTAATTCAAAACGGGTTAAGGTTTCTAAAGGTAATACATGGCGCTCTTGTGTAAGTGTTTTATGCATCGTTTTTATCATGAGAAAGATAGATGCAAAACCAATAAAAAAGAGCAAAGTACCTTCTCTCAGCCCTAGGTTTCCACTAGATAAAATAATACCCACCAGCATGATGACGATAATCATCAATGGAAGCTCTTTTTTCAGTACTGCAGATTGTATGTTCATGGGGTAGAGCATCGCCCCAATGCCCGCAATAAGAAGAAGATTGGTAAGTGTAGAACCAATAGCAGTACCAATAGCAATGTCAGGTAAATTATGAACCGAGGCATCGGTAGAAACAAAAAGTTCAGGTAATGATGTGCCAGTGCCTACAATTAAAATACCGATAACGGCGGGGGGAATTTTTAACGATTGCGCAAAAACGCTCGCACCATAGACTAATCGGTCTGATGCATAAACAAGTAGCATCAATCCAAAAATTAAAAGAGACAAAGTAATCAACATGCCATCAGTTTTCCGACAATGAGCAAGTAAAGAAAGAAAAAACCAATAAGACAGGGCTGATAAAAAAACATTTTGTCAAAAGGTTTTGCTAATTCACCATATTTTGACTAGCCAAGCACGAAAAGTAAAATTAACCGTGCAATAAATTGCTAAATAGTGGTGATTTCTTTGTAACATAACGAATGACCTGCCAAAATAGCGTAAAAATTTGTTTATGCAGACAGGCTTGAGGATGTTTTATTCATGAACGCACAATCTGACAATCTAATTGAAGTGCGCAATATGAACTTCACTCGTGGTAGTAGGAAGATCTTTTCTGAGATTAACCTTGTTGTACCTAGAGGAAAAGTGACTGCAATTATGGGCCCTTCTGGGATTGGTAAAACAACTTTATTACGCCTTATGGGAGGACAAATTCTTCCTGATAGCGGCGAAATTTGGTTTGATGGCGATAATATTCCGGCGCTATCACGTTCTGCGTTGTATCACGCAAGAAAGAAAATGAGTATGCTTTTTCAGTCTGGTGCCCTTTTTACCGACATGAATGTATTTGAAAATGTAGCCTTTCCACTAAGAGAGCATACAAATTTACCTGAAGCGCTTATACGTACAACGGTGATGATGAAGCTTGAAGCCGTGGGTTTACGTGGTGCTGCAAGTTTAATGCCTTCTGAGTTATCAGGTGGTATGGCTCGAAGAGCCGCATTAGCCAGAGCCATTGCGCTTGATCCCGAATTAATTATGTTTGATGAACCTTTTGTTGGGCAAGATCCTATCACTATGGGCGTACTTGTTAAGCTGATTGATGAGTTAAATCATGCACTCGGAGTGACGTGTGTTGTGGTTTCTCATGATGTACCTGAAGTGTTGAGCATTGCCGATTACGCTTATATTGTTGCGGAGCAAAAAGTTATTGCTCAAGGTAGTGCAAAAGAATTACAGGACAACCCAGATAGGCAAGTCAGACAGTTTTTAGATGGAATTGCTGATGGCCCGGTACCTTTCCGTTTTCCTGCGGGAGATTATCAGGACGACCTATTAGGACGAGGAAATTAGTACGTGGTAAATTTATTAGCTCGTATTGGCGCTAGAGCGTTAGCGATTTTTGCAACATTCGGTAGAGCTGGCATTATGCTCTTTCGTGCATTAGTCGGTAAACCAGAATTCCGTAAACAGTGGCCTCTTTTAATGAAGCAGCTGTATAACGTTGGCGTTCAATCTTTATTAATCATCATGGTGTCTGGTCTATTTATTGGCATGGTGCTGGGATTACAAGGTTATCTTGTACTGACAACATTTAGTGCTGAAGCCAGTCTTGGCATGATGGTGGCTCTCTCTTTGTTACGAGAATTGGGCCCTGTGGTAACCGCATTATTATTTGCAGGCCGAGCAGGTTCTGCATTAACAGCGGAAATTGGTTTAATGAAAGCCACAGAACAAATTTCTAGTTTAGAAATGATGGCAGTCGATCCTTTACGGCGAGTCGTTGCACCCCGCTTTTGGGCCGGTTTAATTAGCATGCCATTGCTTTCACTTATTTTTGTTGCCATCGGTATTTGGGGTGGTGCCATTGTTGGTGTGGATTGGAAAGGGATCGATGAAGGCTTTTTCTGGGCATCTATGCAAGGTGCCGTTGAATGGCGATTAGATTTAGTGAATTGCTTTATTAAGAGTGTCGTTTTTGCCATTACCGTCACTTGGATAGCGCTCTTTAACGGGTATGACGCAATCCCAACATCAGAAGGGATTAGCAGAGCAACAACACGTACTGTTGTTCATTCATCGTTAGCCGTATTGGGTTTAGATTTTGTGCTAACAGCACTGATGTTTGGGAACTAAGTCATGCAAAGTAAAAAAATTGAAGTTTGGGTTGGTCTATTTGTTCTGATTGCGCTAGCCGCTGTGATTTTCTTATGCCTAAAAGTGGCTGATATTAAAGAAATGGGTAATCAACCAACTTATCGCGTTTATGCCAGCTTCGGTAATATTGGTGGGTTAAAAGAACGTTCCCCAGTTAAGATTGGTGGTGTGGTGATTGGTCGTGTTTCTTCTATCACTTTAAAAGAAGAAGATGAAGGGAACTATCGTCCTGAAGTCGCGCTCGATATTCTGAGTATTTATGACCACATTCCAGAAAGTAGCTCACTGTCTATTCGTACATCTGGTTTATTAGGTGAGCAGTTCCTTGCATTGAATTTAGGTTTTTATGATGAAGCATTAGATTCTACTCTGCTTAAAGACGGAGGACGGATCACTAATACTAATTCAGCAATGGTACTAGAGGATCTCATCGGTCAGTTCCTTTATAAAACAGGAGATGGTGATGGCTCAGCAAAATCTGAATCTGAACCGACTGAAGAACATCCAGCATTACCTTAATCATTAATTCTTATAGGATGTATTTATACATTTAATTAAGTAAAGCATCCTATTATTAAAACTTTTTTAGGAGAGCGAAAGTATGTTTAAACGCTTATTGATGGTCGCACTGTTAGTCATTACACCTTTTGCGATGGCTGTAGATAAAACCAATCCATATATACTGATGGAAGATGCCGCACAAAAAACGTTTACTAAATTAAAAAATGAACAGCCTGAAATTCGTAAAAATCCTGAAGTTTTGCGCCAAATTGTTCAACAAGAATTATTGCCATATGTACAAATTAAATATGCGGGTGCATTAGTATTAGGGCCTCATTATCGTACTGCAACACCAGCTCAACGCGATGCTTATTTTACTGCATTTGAAGCGTACCTTGCTCAAGTATATGGTCAAGCATTAGCGATGTATGAAGGACAAGAATATCGTATTGAGCCAGCAAAACCGTTCGCAGATAAAACAAACCTCACTATTCGCGTTACCATTATTGATAAAAATGGTCGCCCACCTGTTCGCCTTGATTTCCAATGGCGTAAAAACAGCAAAACAGGCGAATGGCAAGCTTATGACATGATTGCGGAAGGTGTCAGCATGATCACCACAAAACAGAATGAGTGGTCAGATATTTTAAATTCTAAAGGTGTTGATGGTTTAACAAAACAGTTAGAAATTAGTGCAAAAACACCAATCACACTGGATGAGAAAAAATAACATGTCGTCCTCGTTAAATTGGGAAAAAAAGGGCGATATCCTCTTTTTTCAAGGAACGTTAGATCGCGAAACGTTATTACCTGCTTGGCAGCAACGTAAAGTATTATTAACCGATATCAATATTATTGATATTTCGGCATTGAGTCATATCGACTCAACAGGATTGGCGCTTTTTGTTCACCTAAAAGCAGAGATGGAAGCACAACATCGCCAATTTATTATTCAAGGCGTAAGTGAGCGTTTTCAGACTCTTATTACTCTCTATGATCTTGATGAAATTATGAATATTGCCTAATACGGGTTTTAACTAAAAGCAATTAAAACGCCCCCTTCGTGATACTTTTATCATTAAGGGGGTTTTTGATGGTTTAAGAGTAGGGCGGATTCCATTAGGATAGACGACTGATTATTATTTTAACGTTGAGATTGAGCAATTATGGATACAAATGAAATCAAACAAGTATTAATGGACAGCCTGTCTTTAGATGAAGTCATCGTTAACGGTGATGGTAGTCATTTTCAAGTTGTCGTTGTTGGCGCTATGTTTGAGGGAATGAGCAGAGTAAAACAACAACAAACCATTTATGCCCCTTTGATGGAATATATCGCAGATAACCGTATTCACGCTTTGTCTATTAAAGCCTACACACCTGAAGAGTGGAAGAGGGATCGTAAACTTAACGGGCTTTGATTCAGTAGGTATACAGCGTACAGCAAAATAAAAAAGAGAGTTCTACAGATGGATAAATTTAGAGTACAAGGACCAACCTGTTTATCAGGTGAGGTCACTATTTCAGGCGCAAAAAACGCTGCATTACCAATCCTGTTCGCTGCGATCCTTGCCGAAGAGCCAGTAGAATTAACCAATGTTCCTAAGTTAAAAGATATTGATACAACGATTAAATTACTTAATCGCTTAGGAACTAATGTTGAACGTAACGGCTCTGTTTTTGTTGATGCTCGTAATATCAACGAATTCTGTGCACCTTACGAGTTAGTTAAAACCATGCGTGCTTCTATTTGGGCATTAGGGCCGTTAGTTGCTCGCTTTGGTCAAGGTCAGGTTTCTTTACCCGGTGGTTGTGCCATTGGCGCTCGTCCTGTTGATCTTCATATTACAGGTTTAGAGCAATTAGGTGCTGAAATCACGCTTGATGAAGGTTATGTAAAAGCTCGTGTTGATGGGCGATTAAAAGGCGCACATATTGTCATGGATAAAGTGAGCGTGGGTGCCACTATCACTATTATGACTGCAGCAGTGTTAGCCGAAGGTAAAACTATCATCGAGAATGCGGCAAGAGAGCCTGAAATTGAAGATACCGCTAATTTTCTTAATACATTAGGTGCCAAAATCAGCGGTGCAGGTACAGACAGTATTACTATTGAAGGTGTAGAACGCCTTGGTGGTGGTACTTATCAAATTCTACCTGATCGTATTGAAACGGGTACTTTCTTAGTTGCGGCTGCTGTTTCTCGTGGCCGCGTTGTTTGTCGTAATGCAAAGCCTGATACGTTAGATGCAGTGTTGGCGAAATTACGTGAAGCGGGTGCAGATATAGAAGTTGGTGAAGATTGGATCAGCCTTGATATGCATGGTAAACGTCCTAAAGCGGTAACCTTGCGTACAGCACCGCATCCTGGGTTCCCGACTGATATGCAAGCACAGTTTAGCCTTTTAAACTTAGTTGCCGAAGGCGCAGGAATGATCACAGAAACTATTTTTGAAAATCGTTTTATGCATATTCCTGAGTTAATTCGCATGGGTGCTCATGCTGAAATCGAAAGTAATACGGTGTTATGTCATGGTGTTGAAAAACTTTCAGGCGCACAAGTGATGGCGACGGATTTACGTGCTTCTGCAAGTTTAGTCCTTGCGGGGTGTATCGCTGAAGGTACAACTATTGTGGATCGTATTTATCATATCGATCGTGGGTATGAAAATATTGAAGCTAAATTACAAGGATTAGGGGCGAAAATAGAACGTTTACGCGCTAATGACTAATTTATTTTAGCTAGCTTTTTTAGCCATTTAAAACCATAGTACATTGTTGTGCTATGGTTTTTTATTGAGTTCAAATTAATTATAAGTTTTTAACTAAATTAACAGCATCGTTATTACTAATATTCTCACGAACATAATTTTTTATCATAACTCTATTTGATACAATAAGAGACGGCCATTTATTTTCCCATGCACGATAAGCATGCCAAGAATATCCTATGGAATAATCTTTAGTCATGTGATCCATTGAATGAGATACTGCTTTAAGATATATATCTTCTAATGGGGTGCTTTTTATTTCAATGATAGTTGCAAGATAGATTAGCCAATTTGCCAAATGAACATATTGTTCCCAAGCACTATTTTCACTCGTTAGTTTTATTTTTTCCTGTATTATTTTCTCTATCATGTTCATGGTTTTTTTATCTGTCACTTTAGCACCAAAGGCAGCTAATGATATTATTATTTCATAAAAACTATTTTCTACTCTTAAGAATTTTTCAGAAAAGCTATGATTTCCATGTGATACTTTTTTTATATTTTTTATTGAGCTTTCAACGGTTTTTTCTACTTCTATTATTTTTGAATTTAAATTTTTAAAAAAATCATGAATATTTAAATCATCAATAACTCTAATACCATAGCAATGAAAATAGTATTCTTTTAAGTAGGATTCTATTTTCTTTCTAGATACTAAAAACATAGAAGAACCAATAACATTTTCCCGTGAGAAATTTTTGTACTCATTAATAATTGCTTTTAGGTTAGTATCTCCAAGAGAATAGCCTAATATAACAATTGTATTTTCATAAATCATAGAGCTTATTTTTTTAGAAAAATAAGAGTTATAGTTTATAAATTTAAAATAATCATCAGAAGTAACAACCATATTACTTGGTGAATCAATAGAACCATGCACGTGATAAATTTTTATTTTTGAAGACGATTTGGGAATTGGTAATCCAGGAGCAAGGGATTGGCAATGATCAATTGAAAGCATATGTTCAATCAATTTATCATAGTTTGTTGTTATTATTCTCAGAGAATTATTTTCCAAGAATTCTTCTATAGGTTCGTTATTTTTAGATAATTTGATATCTTTTATAATTTCTGCAATTTTCTCATGTAAATTTTTATCTCTTTTTTGGTATTCAATATAAATAACTTGAGCCGCCTCCTCTAAGCTTAATGGATTTTTACCATTATTAGGGAATAAAGATTGTTTTATCTTTTCTAAACCACTCAATTCATCACAGACTTTCTCAAGTAATTCTTGCCAACTAGGTACTTTATTTTTTGTTAATGCCTTTGAAAATCCAGTACCTGTAAACAAACATAGTCGATTAGTCACTGTTGAATAGGCTATTTCATATATTTCATTCATTTTTCTTGCCCCATTTTTTGTAATATAGGTAAGTTAAATCATCTAACTTGAAATTAATAAAATCACTACTATTCATTTTTACCGGTGGTAATTCACTGAATATAAATAAGTAGAGGGGTTGTACTGGTTTAGAAAAAGCGATCTTATCTAATTCTTGTCGAGATGTTCTCTTATATTCTGAACTATCGACAAGTCGCTCAGTAATAAAAAATGTTGGCTTACATTTTAAATTACCTGCTCGCATTTCATTATTAAAACGAACAAGGTAATAATTATCTATCCGTTTAATCCATGCCTTACCAAAGTACACTCGTGGCTCATCGATATACTCACTGAGATCTTTTTTATCATTAACATGAATGAAGAAGTCTCTTAAATGAATTCTTCCTTCAGCAGTATTTAGAAAGAAATTTTCTTTATTAATAAAAGCATTAACTAGCCCAGATAAACGCTTTCTTGCATGGCGTGTTTTATTTATATTTTCTTCATCAACATCTTTTCTTTTTAAGCGTTTTTTTATACTATTATCTTCTTCTAAGACAGGTACATCATGAATTTTATTTTTATAAGGAGATGAGAGATCAAGTTCAATAGTATCATCTAAAATAAAAGGGAGTGCTTCAGGATCTTCATGTGTTTTCTTTATTTTACGAAATTCACTTTCTTCACTAATTCCTATTTTGCAGGCATCACTGTGTTCAGAAACAAATTTAAAGTAAGGGATCCTTTTACGTAATCGACTAGGTTTATCAAGATTGGCGCATGTTACTTGGGCGTGACAATCAGGTTCAGTACATTCAAAAAGATGTTTTGATGTTATTCTATTTTCTGAGAATAATTTATCGGCATCTTCTGCTGTGATATCTCTATTTAACTCAAGACTTTTAGCTAATTCTATTTTCATTGAATGCCTCTTTATACTTTATTAAATAATACATATCACAGGATTTCTAAATTTTCTTCTGGTGAGTTTAGATTTGTGCTCTATACGATAATAAATAACTATTTAGGACTATTAACCTATAAGATAGACAAGAGAAATATAATAATCATGTATTATTTCTTTCATTATAATGTGACATGTTTATTATTTTTTAATGATAATAATCAGATAATTCATAAGGCATTTCTTTCGTGGCAAGATACAGTAAGAAAAATAAACCTATTTTAGAAAAAACGCGATGAGCTGAAAGAAAGGAACAAATATGCAGGTAACAAGGAAACAAGAACGCCTTATTCGCCAAGCACTTGATAAATGGCAGCAATCTGGTGAGATTTCAGAACAAGAACATCAGCAATTAGGAAGTACGTTGCAATGCATTCCCTTTGATTGGAAACGGTTGAGTCGTTACGCGTTTTGGATAGCGATTGCGTGCTTGATTATTGCTGTTGGTAGTATCTTTAGTGATAGCGCATTAGTTTATTATTTAATTGAAATTTTTAGTGTTTCTGAAATTATGCGTGTGATATCTCCAGCACTTATTGCCTGCATACTTTATTTTTGGGGATTTAAACGTCAGCGAAAAGAAACACAATGGCATTACAGTACTGAATTTATTCTCTTTTTAGGTGTGATGTTTACCGCTATTTTTCTTTGGCAACTAGGAGAATTGCTGGATACGGGAAGTGGTCATATTGCCCCTCTCTTTTTAATTGGTTGTGTGATTTATGGTGTGATTGGTTTTATCAGTCGTTCCTCGTTGGTGTGGTTATTTTTCTTACTGATGTTAGGGAATTGGTTTGGCGCTGAAACGGGTTATATGTCAGGTTGGGGCGCTTATTGGTTAGGGATGAACTATCCTATTCGTTTCGTTCTCTTTGGTGCAGTATTATTAGCGGGCTGTTATTTCTTACAAAATGTGTTGGCACACCGTCGTTTATTTACCATGACAAAAATAATGGGACTTACTTATCTCTTTATTGCGTTATGGATAATGTCTATTTTTGGTAATTATGATCCTGATACTTGGTATCGTACTTCAAGTGTGAATTTGTTACCTTGGGCACTGTTATTTGGTATTGTTTCCGTTATTTGTATCTATATCAGTCTTAAAACCGATGATGGCATGTTAAGAGGCTTTGGCCTGACATTCCTAGGTATTAATCTTTACACTCGTTTTTTTGAATATTTCTGGGATAGCTTACACAGTGCGATTTTCTTCTTTATTTTAGCGATTTCATTGGTTTTAATTGGACGGAAAGCTGAAAAAATTTGGCATGCTGTTGAACATAATTCACTCGCGAATAAACCGAATAAAAATGAATAAAATTTCGCTTTATTCGTTGTTGTAATAGGAGATTACTTTGATAGAGAAACGCAGTTGTCACCTTCCACTCGAAGTGAGTTGTGTTGCTTGTCATTATCTTGTCTTTAAAGACAAAGATGAGGCCTTTTTTGAGATCTGTCCGGTTTGTGGCTGGCAAAATGATGGTACTAAAGAAGGCGAATATAGCGGTTGTAATCACAGCACGTTAGAAGATTATCGTAATACAGAAAGTTTTCAAGAAAGTTGCTTACAAAGTGCGACATTTTATATGAAATCTCCCTATTAGCGGGTTATAGGGAGATTATGTGTGAGTTACGATTCTGGTTGGTATTCCGAAATAGTCACATCAACATTTAATTCATTACCCTCACGTAATAACGTAACGGGCAATACTGTGCCGGGGCGAGTCTCTGCAATATAGTCCATCATTTCCATGGCAGAAGTTGCAGGAGCATGGTTGATACTAAGAATGATATCACCTGTTTTTATGCCTGCTTTATCTGCTGGACTGTTTGGTGAGATCCGGAAAATACGTAGCCCTTGGATTTGTTTAATATCAGTATTTGACGAGCGAATTCTTGGTAATTCTTTAGCTGTGATACCGATAAAACCACGAATAACACGACCATCACGGATAAGTTTATTCATGATTTTTACAGCCAATTCGGTTGGAATAGCAAAGCCTAAGCCTTCAGCACTTGGGCGATACCCATTGTAGGTTCCTGAGTCAAACGTCATGGTATTAATACCCACAAGTTCGCCCTCTGTATTAATAAGTGCTCCACCTGAGTTGCCTTCATTAATTGAGGCATCTGTTTGTAGAAAATTTTGGTAACGTGTTGGACTTAACCCCACCCGGCCTGTTGCACTAATTATCCCTTGAGTAATGGTTTGCCCAATATTAAATGGGTTACCAATAGCAAGTACAACATCTCCTACATGTGAGATCCGTTTACTATTAATAGGGATCGTCGGAAGTTTCTCTGCATCGATTTTTAAAACGGCTAAATCAGTTAAAGGATCGGAACCAACAAGTAAGCCTTCATAAAGATCACCATTTTGTAATGCAACAATAATCTGATCAGCATTATTAATAACATGTTGATTTGTTAGAATATAACCTCGCCCATCCATAATAACGCCAGCACCTAAAGAGGTCAGTTCGCGACCTTCTTGAGAAAAGCTTCCCATGGTACTGCTATAAACATTGACGACTGCAGGGGCAGCACGACGTACCGCCGTATTGTAGCTAAACGGCGCATTGAGAAAATCACCATTAATAAGGTGTTCAATAAAAATAGGACGAATCGAAGGGACTGCAATCAAAAGAATTGCTGCTGTTAAAAGGCCAATCAGTGTCGATCGCAGTAACTTAGTTAACATAAAAATCCTGTATTTATGTCTGACCGTGAGATTATTTGCGTAGCAGTGATGAGAATAGCATAGTTTAACTTATGAAAGCATCGCTCAGTGCATAATATCCTATTTTAAGCTAATGACTCTTATCAAAAATTAACATAAAAAAAAGCCCTATAATCAATATTACAGGGCTAAGGAAATCAATAAATTAGATAGGTGAAAGCTTACTTCTTAGCGCGGTGTATTACGTAACAGCAGGTAAATTTCATCATTACCACGCTGTATGTTTAATGCAAGAACAGGGGGTTTAGCATCAATGGCTTTACGTAAATCGCCTAATGATGCTATTGGCGTATTATTGATACCAATAATCAGGTCGCCTTTCTGTAAACCAGATGCCGCCGCCGCTGAATCTTTCTCTACAGAATCTACAGCAACAGCTTTGACTTGTTTGTTTAAGTAGTTACTTAATGTGGCGCCTTGTAGTGCAGGAGAGAAGTTATCTGCGCGTGTTGCATCTGCTGATTGTTTCTCTAATGTCACTTTGACATCCATTGGTTTACCTTGACGGATTAAGCCAATCAGAATTTCTTTACCTGGAGGTGTTGTTCCAACCTTAGCTCGTAACTCTGCAAAGCTATTGATACGTTTTCCATCAACAGAAATTAAAACGTCACCCGGTTTAATACCTGCTTTTGCTGCGGATGAATCAGGTAAAACTTCGCTGACAAAAGCACCACGTTGTGCATCAATATTAAAGGATTTCGCCAGATCAGAATTCATTTCTGTGCCACGAATACCTAAAATACCACGTTTAACTTCGCCATGAGAGATCAGTTGTTGGCTAAGATCTCGTGCCATATTACTTGGGATTGCAAAGCCGATACCGATATTGCCGCCTCCTGGTGCTAAAATAGCGGTGTTAATTCCGATTAACTCACCATTTAAGTTAACTAATGCACCACCAGAGTTACCACGGTTGATAGAAGCATCTGTTTGAATAAAGTTCTCTAAACCCTCAAGATTTAAGCCACTACGGCCTAACGCGGAAATAATACCGGATGTTGCGGTTTGACCTAAACCAAATGGATTACCGACAGCAACAGCAAAGTCACCAACGCGCAGTTGGTCTGAGTCCGCCATTTTTATTGCTGTTAAATTTGTTGGTTTTTCAATTTGCAGTAAGGCGATATCTGTTTGTGGATCGCTACCAATTAATTTGGCGCTAAATTCACGACCATCATTAATTTGTAGTTGAATTTTATCTGCACCATCAACAACGTGGTTATTGGTTAATACATAGCCTTTTTGTGCATCAATAATGACGCCTGAGCCTAAGCCTTCAAAAGGGCGAATACTTTGTTGTTGTGATGGAAAGTTAGGACCAAAGAAAAATTTAAACTCTTCAGGCACTTGTTGGCTTTGTACTCGTGTTCCTGAAACATGCACACTGACAACGGCTGGTAGCACTTTTTCTAACATAGGTGCAAGGCTTGGGAGTTGTTCTCCCGACGGCATAACTGCAGGTAATGCAGCCATGCTGGTTGCTGGGATAGTTGAGAGTGAAAGTCCGACACTCATTGCTAATGCACTAAGTAATAATTTTCTTTTTTTAGTCAACATGAATTAGAGTCTCTTGATACAGTTATCAAAATAAAATTTATTGCTCAAAATGAGCACGATGTCATTAAGACCTGTACTAACAAAGGAAAGTTCATTAAGACATGATGCACTTTGCTTTCTTTTACACGGATTTACAAGACAAAAGCTATCTTTAAAACCATAGCAAATAATTGCCATTTTATGGTATTTAATAGAAAGAAAAACGCCACAATAAATGTGGCGTTTTAGTATTAATTGTCTTTTTTATCTGTAGGTCTGAACAATCCAGATGCCCCTTCGGAATAATCACGAGGTGGCATTTTTATTGGGGATTGATCATTTGCTGCTTCAGATTCACTTAATCGGTAATTAAATGGATTATCTTGAGCTGGCATATCTGGCATGAGCTCATTAGAGCTTTTTGCCATATGTTGGTAAAGCTGACGGTAATCTCTCGCCATGTTATCTAATAGTTCAGCGCTTCTAGCAAAGTGGCTGACAAGCTCATTGCGATAAGTATCCAGTTCTTCTTTTTTTGTATCTAACTCTGCTTTTATAGCATCTTGTTGGCGAAGGGTGCTGTTACCGTAACGCATTGCGAGTGCGCCGATAATAAGACCTACAACTAATCCAATCAGTGCATAAACCCAAACCATGGCAACTCCTTTTCATCTAATAGTGAGGACGATGGATTCTTATAACATCATAACCGCTAAAAGGCATGGGTGGAATAATATCCTTAAGCTTAATATGAAATTCCTGTGTTACGTTGATGTTAAAACAATTCTTAATGCTTATAATAGAGACATTCGACAGACACAACCTAGTATGTCAGAAAATTAAGGATAAGAGGGCATTCATGACTGTTAGTACGCCGTTATCACTTTATGAAGCCGCATTGATGCAAGGTGATTATCAACCTGACGATGTTCAGCGAAAAACTGTTCTCCATCTTCAACAGATATACCATGCATTATTAAAAGAGACTCCACCAGAAAAAAATTCGTTAACACAACGATTGTTCGGGCGAATTCGCACAAAAAAACAGCTTGTTGCACCAGAACGTGGTTTATATATGTGGGGCGGAGTGGGACGAGGTAAAACATGGCTTATGGATATGTTTTATCAAAGTTTACCAACAGAGCGAAAGTTGCGACTCCACTTTCATCGTTTTATGTTACGTGTTCAAGAAGAACTAAAAAGTTTACAAGGACAAGAAGATCCACTAGAAATTATTGCTGATGGCTTTAAAGCACAAACAGATGTACTTTGTTTTGATGAGTTTTTTGTTTCTGATATTACGGATGCCATGATTTTAGGCACGTTATTAGAAGCGTTATTTGCCAGAGGGATCACTCTAGTCGCAACATCGAATATTCCTCCTGACGAGCTTTATCGCAACGGATTACAGCGTTCTCGTTTTTTACCTGCAATAGAACAAATCAAACATCATTGCGACATTTTAAATGTTGATGCAGGTATTGATTATCGTTTAAGAACGTTAACACAAGCACATCTTTTCTTATCCCCATTAAGTGATAAAAACCGTCAAGAAATGGAGAGGGTTTTTTCTCACTTAGTCACCAGTGAACCACAAACCGATGTGACTTTAACCATTAATCATCGGCCGATGAAAGTCAGAAAAGTCGCTAATGGTGTACTGGCAGTTAATTTTGCAACCTTATGTGTGGAAGCGCGTAGCCAGCTTGATTACATCGAGCTTTCTAAGCATTATCATACAGTTCTATTACATGAAATGACGCAAATGAACGCGTTAAATGAAGATGTTGCTCGTCGGTTTTTAGCATTAGTTGATGAATTTTATGAACGTAGAGTGAAACTGATTATCAATGCCGATGTTGAAATGAATGCGATTTACCAAGGTGATTTTTTACAGTTTGAATATCAGCGTTGCCTTTCTCGTTTGCAAGAGATGCAAAGTGAAGAATATTTGGTGCAACCTCATCTTGCTTAATGTTTAATTCTTGAAGAAAGTCATCTTTCATTATGGTAGGATGGCGCAGGTTAAGTTGCTTGATGTTTTTTTATATGAAAATAGAAAGCATTAGGCAGCTTACAAACGCTCTGGAAAGGAACAATTCTTCTCTTCAGGTAGCAAGAATTTATCAGTCAAATCAGAAAAAAGTGCTAAATTCGTTTTTTTCACTGAAATATTGAAAAAGAATTCAATTGTTTTTCAATTATGACTCGATTTTTTTTTCTGACTTCTCTATAATCTTGCGACCCCACGTTGCAGCAAGTTTTTTATTTCCCAAAAAACTCGCATTTTAGAGTCAGCAGTGCTACTCGAAGGGGTAGGTTTGCTGGACACAAGAGTCGTGTGAACCTCATTAGTATTTGAACCGAGCGTTCACCAACGTGTAACTAAACATTGGGTAATTTTCAATAATGAAAACTTTTACAGCTAAACCAGAAACCGTAAAACGCGACTGGTATGTTGTTGATGCAGACGGCAAAACTTTAGGCCGTTTAGCAACTGAAATTGCTAGCCGTTTACGCGGTAAGCACAAAGCGGAATATACTCCGCACGTTGATACTGGTGACTACATCATCGTTTTAAACGCTGAGAAAGTAGCCGTAACTGGTCACAAACGTACTGACAAAGTTTACTACCGTCATACGGGTCACGTAGGTGGTATCAAACAAGCGACTTTCGAAGAGATGATCGCCCGTAGTCCTGAGCGTGTAATCGAAATCGCGGTAAAAGGCATGCTGCCAAAAGGGCCACTGGGTCGTGCGATGTATCGTAAACTGAAAGTTTACGCAGGATCTGAGCACAACCACGCGGCACAACAACCGCAAGTTCTGGACATTTAATCGGGATAATAGGCAATGGCTGATAATCAATACTACGGCACAGGTCGCCGCAAAAGTTCTTCCGCACGTGTCTTCATTAAGCCAGGTAGCGGTAATATCGTAATCAACAAACGTAGCCTAGAAGTTTACTTCGGCCGCGAAACAGCACGTATGGTTGTTCGTCAACCGCTGGAATTAGTTGATATGCTGGGTAAATTAGATTTATACATCACTGTTAAAGGTGGTGGTATCTCTGGTCAAGCTGGCGCGATCCGTCACGGTATCACTCGTGCACTGATGGAATATGATGAGACTCTACGTTCTGATCTGCGTAAAGCTGGTTTCGTTACCCGTGATGCGCGTTCTGTTGAACGTAAGAAAGTGGGTCTGCGTAAAGCACGTCGTCGTCCACAGTTCTCTAAACGTTAATTTGTTATCTTTTAGATATCAATTTGATGTTGAAAACCCGTCTTCACAGGCGGGTTTTTTATTTTTGATTAATTTGTGTTTATTGATAATAAAAACATAATCTTGCTAATGTATTAAGACGATAGTCACGAAAACAGGTGTTATGTAAGATAACCAAACGATTAAAAAACCCATTTTTTGGATATTTAATCTAAATAATTTTATTTTTTAATATTATAATCTTACTTTTAAGGCAATGTGGCATATTATATTGAATTATTTGCATGAGCCCCCCTAAGTAACATGAATTCTGGTAGAATAACGGACTTCGGTGTCTTTCTTTCTCTAATTTCACAATGTTGCCGATGGTGTATCAACAATAGTGTCTGTTATTCATTTTAAAGCAATACCAAAATTATTATCACAATAATGATTGTTGAATGATTATTTTGGTATTACTTGATAATGATATGTGCCGCAAAGACAGGTGAGTTTTTAACTCTGTAGAATAAGATTATCCCGCGATAACACTTTTTATACAGGTAGTTACCCAATGTAGTTAATAACTTAGAGACTTATTTAAGTTAACTGCGTTTGTGTGCTTGTCTTTTAGGAATGGGGAAATGGAAAAGGTATTGTGCCAATTCATTTCTTTAATTGATTAACTTGGAGGTTTTCATGGCTGTCGCTGCCAACAAACGTTCGGTAATGACTTTGTTTTCCGGTCCGACTGATATTTTCAGCCATCAGGTCAGAATTGTCCTAGCGGAGAAAGGTGTCAGTGTTGAAATTGAACAGGTTGAAGCTGGTAATCTTCCACAGGATCTTATCGATCTGAACCCTTACCAAAGTGTGCCGACTTTGGTCGATCGTGAGCTGACTCTGTATGATTCACGTATCATCATGGAATACCTTGATGAGCGCTTCCCTCATCCTCCTTTAATGCCAGTTTATCCAGTTGCTCGTGGTAGCAGCCGTTTAATGATGCATCGCATCGAGCATGATTGGTATTCTCTAATGAACACCATTGAGAAAGGAACAGAACAACAAGCCAATGCAGCTCGCAAACAGTTAGCTGAAGAGCTACTGGCTGTATCGCCTGTGTTTAAAGAATATCCTTACTTTATGAGTGAAGAATTCAGCTTGGTAGATTGCTATTTAGCTCCGCTTCTATGGCGTTTACCAGTATTAGGCGTGGATTTAAGTGGTGCAGGTGCTAAAGATGTACAAATTTATATGCAACGTGTTTTTGAGCGTGATTCTTTCCTCGCCTCATTAACCGAAGCAGAGCGTGAGATGCGCTTACCTTCAAGAGGGTAATAAAGTATGGAGATTATGGATATGTCTCCGCGTCGTCCGCATTTATTACGTGCGCATTATGACTGGATCATTGAAAACGAATTAACACCACATTTAGTTGTTGATGTGAATATTGATGGTGTTCAAGTTCCAATGGAATATGCGCATGACGGTCAAATTGTACTAAATATTTCATCTCGTGCTGTAGATAGCTTAGAGTTAACACCGTATCAGGTTTTATTTAGTGCAAGTTTTGGTGGCATACCTCGTAAAGTGCGAGTGCCTATGGCTGCTATTATGGCTATTTATGCGAGAGAAAACGGTGCGGGAATGATGTTTGAGCCAGAGCCAGCTTATGAATCTGGTGCATCATTACAGTTTGCTGAAGATGAAAGTGAAGAGAATACTTTAACGCCTGTTAATGAAGGCTTATCGCTTGTCACTGATGGTACGGTAGAAACCGATACATCTTCACCGGATGATGATCCTGAGCCACCTCGTCCAACAGGCCGTCCGTCATTACGTGTTGTGAAATAAGAGAGTATCTTATTTGTATGAATGAAAAGCCCAGTTTACTTGAACTGGGCTTTTTTTATGTACAAAAAAAGCACTCTATATTGCTATAGAGCGCTTTATTGAATTGCATTACTGAAAAACTATTTCAGTAGCTCTTCTAAACAGCCTGTGTAAAGATTAACAGCAGTCATTAATTGTTTTTCATCGAAATCAAAGCCTGCTTGGTGGTGACCTGCAGTTCTATCGGCACCAACAACGAAATACAGTGATTTACCACCACAGCGTTGTACACGTTTTGCTAATACAGTCGCATCTTCACTTCCCCCAAATGGGCGAGTAGCAACGGCGGTTAACTCTGCATGTTTACCAACGACTTTGGTCATGACATCAATGAGTTCTTGGTCGTTTGTGAGGTCAACGGCTTCACCCATAATTTCGCTTTCCATTTCTAACTGGAAGCTATGCGCTGCACCTTCAGCCATACGTACTGCATTGGCAGCCATAAAACTGTTGATCTCTTCATTTTCACCGCGAACTTCAATTTGCATTTCAGCATTAGCTGGAGTGACATTACGGCCTTCACCGGCTTTTAATACACCGATGTTGATACGTGACATCCCTTTACCATGGCGAGAAATACCCAGCATTTGTGTTGCTGCGTGGCAAGCGCCAGCTAATGCATTACGACCTAATTCTGGCTCTGCACCTGCGTGAGATGGCGCACCTTTAAAACGGAAGTCATATTTAGTAGTACATAAGAAATGTGTTGGATTAATAACAATTTCACCACTATTTGCGATAAAGCCTAAGTGCGCCCCTAAGAAGTAATCGGCATCATCTGCGATACCACTTTCAGCCATCGCACGAGCACCACGAACACCTTCTTCAGCTGGTTGGAATAAGATTTTAACTTTACCAACAACTTTATCTTTATTTTCAACTAACCAGTGAGCAACACCTAAACCGATAGAAATGTGTCCATCGTGACCACAGGCGTGCATTTCGCCAGCGTGACAAGAAGCAAAGTTCTCGGCATGAGGACGGTGTTTAGCTTCTGTTGCTTCGTTAACACCCACACAGTCGATATCAAAACGCAGAGCTACAGTTGGACCTGCTTTTCCGCTATCAAAGATAGCCACACAACCTGTTAGTTCTTTCATTTCATCAAGTAGAGCTTCATCAACTTTATGCTCTCTTGCAACAGCTAGGCCTTTTTCAACAACTTGACGACGGCGGCCAAAAGCAAACTCTTGATTGATAACGTCTGGGCCAACTTTAACTTCTAAACCTAAGCTACGTAATTCTTTGACAATTTTCGCTGTGGTTAAAAATTCTGACCAACCAATTTCTGGGTATTGGTGAAACTCACGACGCCATTTTATTAATTTTTCTAGTGTAATTGCTGACATATTCATTTCTCCACTTATAACATGAATAACGCAACAGCGATGACGCCGATAATCATACCTGGTGCAGTACGTTTTGCGATTTCCATAGGGTTAACATTTGCAAGGCCAGCACAAACAATCGCTGCACCTGCCAGTGGTGACATTGTACGGCCTAATGCGCCAGATAAAGCCGCAGCCATACCCATGTCTGGGATTTCATAACCAAATTGTGCAGCATGAGGTGTCACTGTTTCGTTGAATGCGAATGCTGCTGCGTCACCAGAACCTGTGATAATACCCATTAAGAACGGCCCTAAAGTACCACCCCAGCGAGCAAATTCAGGAGAGTGAGTCAAGAAGTTGATGAACGCGTCGATTAAACCAGATGCTTTCAGACCTGCTGCGAATACGGCCGCTGCAATGATGATACCTAATACATCACCATAAGCATTACCCATACCTTTAAAGAACTCTTTGGTAATTTGAGCAGGGTTAGTTAATGTGATGAACAGGGAATAGATAGAACCGATTAACATTGCCGCAGGAACAGACAGTTTAAATGTACTGAATGTCTCAAAGAATGGCAGAATTAACAGGATTAATGGAATGAAAGGTGCTGTTGCATATAAATAGTTAGGGCGAACAGCTTCTGGCGTTGCTTGTGCTGATGAAGATGATGCATCACCAGTAGCAGAAGCCATTTTGAACTCTTTTTTCACTAAAGCGACAACGGCCAGTGAAACTGCAGCGATACCACCAGCCATTAAGCTGTATGGGCTATGGCGAGCGATTAAATCAACCACTTCCATATTTGCCATGTTAGCAACGAAGGCGTTATGCGACATACCTGGGCTTAGCATTGAGCCGATGGTACCACATAACACTGCACCACCTGCGATAGCTGGGTGAATACGTGCCGCGATTAATAATGGAATGAGTGTTGCACCTACCGCAGCCGCACAACCTGCTGCTGATGGGATTGCGATATTAATAAAGTATGTTACGACAACAGTGGCTGGAATAAGGAAGAAGCCCAGACGAGTCATTACTTTTGATAAAACATGAACCAGATGCATGTCGCATTTGGTGTATTTCATAACATAAGCAAAACCCATACTCGAACAGATTGCTTGAATTAATGATGAAGACACCATGCGCTCACTAAATGCGGTAAACGCATCTAATGGGGTTAGGCTTAAAATACAGAGTAATAAGCCCGCACCAATTAGCACCATTCGGGTTTCATATTTTTTTATTAGCAAATAGACAGTTACAATAATAACGGCTACTGCTATCAGTTGCATCACCATAGTGATCCCCTAGTTAATTATGACAATACTATTAATTGTGAAAACGAACCTAACATCAATAAATTATATTTTTCTGTAAAGTTATTAGGTGACTCCATTATGAAGTTGGTAGGTTGACAATATTTGATTGTTATCAAATTTAATAGCCGAAATAAAATCTATTTTTTTAGACTGTGATGTTATTAACAAATGCTGTAAAACAATTATCATTAAAAGATGACGGAAAAGTTAAATAAAAAGAGATAAAGTAAAAAATACGAAAACAAATTATATTTACTATAGGTTAAGAGTGTTATTTTGATACAAAAAAGAATATCTATTTTTATCAAAATATTATTCAATAATTTATATTAAATGGTAATGAGAATGATTATTTATGGGATACTTTTATGATCCTTAAATATTATTTATTTATAGTAATAAAACATTAATAAAATTATCCCACTTAAATTAAATGGGATAATTAGCAAGAGAAATTGTTATTTTAAATATCAAAAATAAATGATATTTAACAGGATAAATACTGCAAAATGCCTTCTGCTGCCTCTCTTCCTTCAGCTATTGCTGTTACTACAAGATCAGATCCTCGGACAATATCTCCCCCAGCAAATACTTTAGGATTTGTTGTTTGATTAGGTATTTCTTGGTTGTTTGAAATAATAATTCGTCCTGAAGAGGCATATTCAATATTATTTTCATCTAACCATGGATAATGTGCAGGTTTAAAGCCAAATGCGAGAATAACAGCATCGGCAGGTAATTCATGTTCACTGCCTTCAATAGGAATTAATGTTCTATCATTTTTAGTTTTTATAACACGGATACCAACCACTTTATTTTGATTATCGACTTCAATATCCATAGGTTGGAGATTAAATAAAAATTCACCGCCTTCTTCTTTGGCATTTTTTACTTCACGTTTTGAACCCGGCATATTGCTTTCATCACGGCGATAAACACAAGTGACTTTATTTGCACCTTGTCGAATGGCTGTACGGACACAATCCATTGCCGTATCACCGCCACCTAATACGACAACATTTTTATCTTTAAGGTCAATATAAGGTGTTTGAGGATCTTCGTTATATCCCATTAAATAACGAGTATTACCAATTAAATAAGGCAGTGCGCTATAAACACCCTCTGCCTTTTCATTGGAAAAATGACCACTTAGACTGTGATAAGTACCTAATCCAATAAAAACAGCGTCATATTGCGTAATAAGGGTATCTAGAGTGATATCTTTACCAACTTCAGTATTAAGGCAAAATTCAATCCCCATTTCACTAAATAGCTCACGACGTCGGATCATCAGCGATTTTTCGAGCTTAAACGAAGGGATACCAAATGTAAGTAAGCCACCAATTTCAGGGTGCTTATCATAAACAACAGGTTTCACACCTTGTCTAATAAGGACATCTGCACAGGCAAGACCCGCAGGGCCTGCACCGATAATTGCAACTTTTTTATTTGTCATTGTGATGTGAGAAAGGTCGGGACGCCATCCTTGTGCTAAAGCGGTGTCATTGATGTAACGTTCAATATTACCAATCGTTACGGCACCAAAATCATCATTGAGTGTACAGGCTCCTTCACAAAGCCTATCTTGAGGGCAAACACGACCACAAATTTCAGGCAAACTGTTTGTTTGATGGGAAAGCTCAGCAGCTTCAATAATGCGCCCTTCATTTGCAAGCTTTAACCAGTTGGGGATGTAATTATGAACAGGGCATTTCCATTCACAATATGGATTACCACAGCCTAAACAGCGATCAGCTTGCGCAGAAGCTTGTTGCGGTGAAAAAGCCTCATATATTTCAATAAACTCAATTTTGCGAATAGCTAATGGTTTTTTGGTCGGCTCAATACGATTTAAGTCGATAAACTGATACACATTCTGACTCATAATATTCTCCTATTGTGCCTGAACGCGTAATTCAGCGGATGAACGACGAGGATGACCGAGTAACGCATTGACATCACTGGATTTGGGTTTAACTAATTTAAAGTGTTGTGACCAATATTCCCACTGTGAAAGTAACATTTCACCTTGCTGTGAACTTGTTAATCTTACATGCTCTGCAATCATGCCTCGTAAATGTTCAGCGAGAATGGCAAAGGATGCTACAGGAAGCAACTCAATAGATGAGGCATTGATCCGTTGTGATAATGTTGAATCTTCATCTAACAGATAGGCAAATCCACCCGTCATTCCTGCACCAAAGTTAATACCAGTTTTGCCCAGAATGCAGACAATGCCACCTGTCATATATTCACAACCGTTATCACCGACACCTTCAACCACGGCAATTGCCCCAGAGTTTCTTACAGCAAAACGCTCACCAGCTAAACCTGATGCATAAAGCTTTCCACCTGTGGCACCATAAAGACAGGTATTACCCATAATCGTGGCATGGTGATTTTTAAAGGCAGAGCCAACAGGGGGAGAAATAACAATACGTCCTCCCGCCATGCCTTTTCCTACATAATCATTGGCATCACCCACTAAGGTTAATTCAACGCCTTGTGCATTCCATACACCAAAGCTTTGACCTGCTGTTCCTGTAAAATGAAGTTTAATCGGGGTTGCAGATAAGCCACTTTCGCCATATTTCTTAGCAATAATGCCAGATAATGTTGCGCCAACAGAACGATCAGTATTACGAATATTAAAATAATAGGTTTGGCTTTTTTGTTGCTCAACGGCTTGAAGGGTTTGAGTAACAATGCGCTGGTTTAATTCGCCCTTATCATAAGTATTATTGTTTTCCTGACAATAAAGCGCATAACCTGATGGTGGCGTTACTGTTTCTAACAGTCCACTTAAAGAGAGCTTTTGCTGTTTACTGCTAACGCCTTCTAGGCATGAAAGCAGATCAGTTCGACCAATTAAATCCGTGATTTTTCTCACACCAAGTAATGCCATTAACTCACGAGTTTCTTGCGCAATAAAACGAAAGTAGTTAATAACGCGTTCAGGCAATCCGTGATAATGGTTACGACGGAGTGTTTCATCTTGGGTTGCAACACCCATTGCGCAATTATTTAAATGACAAATGCGCAAGTATTTGCAGCCTAGTGCCACCATGGGGCCTGTACCAAACCCAAAACTCTCTGCGCCTAAGATCGCCGCTTTAATGATATCTAAACCTGTTTTTAATCCACCATCGACTTGTAAACGAATTTTATGACGTAGATTATTTGCCACTAGCGCTTGTTGTGTTTCAACCAAACCTAATTCCCACGGGCTTCCAGCATATTTTACAGAGGTTAATGGGCTTGCTCCTGTCCCACCGTCATAACCTGCAATAGTGATCAAATCGGCATAAGCTTTTGCAACACCAGTAGCAATGGTGCCAACACCTGGCTCTGAAACCAATTTTACAGAAATCAGCGCCGTTGGATTTATCTGTTTTAAATCAAAAATAAGCTGGGCTAAATCTTCAATTGAGTAGATGTCGTGATGGGGTGGTGGTGATATTAGGGTCACACCGGGTACGGCATAACGCAGTTGCGCAATATAAGGTGTCACTTTATCACCGGGAAGTTGTCCGCCTTCACCTGGTTTTGCTCCTTGTGCCACTTTGATTTGTAAAACATCAGCACTCATTAAATAAGAGGGGGTCACACCAAAGCGGCCAGAAGCAATTTGTTTGATCCGTGATACTTTATTGGTGCCATAACGTGTCGGATCTTCGCCGCCTTCTCCAGAATTCGAAAAACCACCTAAGGTATTCATTGCTTGCGCAAGGGCTTCATGCGCTTCTCGGCTTAATGCGCCAATTGACATCGCTGCAGTATCAAAGCGTTTAAATAATTCGGTTTCAGGATCGACTTCTTCAATTGAGATGGCTGTTGCCTTGTTATTAAGCACTAACATATCGCGCAATGTTGTTATTGGGCGTTGTTGTACAAGGTTTGCATAGTGTTGATAGTCGGTGTATTCCCCACTATTTACAGCTTTCTGTAATGCTTGAACGACATCAGGGTTATAAGCGTGGTATTCCCCTTTATGGGCGTATTTTAATAAACCTCCGGCTTCTAAAGGATAACGAGTTAACCAAGCCCGTTTAGACAGATTAAATAAATCCTGTTCAAAATCACTAAAGTCAGCGCCATTAATCCGATTATCAACACCCGCAAAACAGAGATTAACAACGTTATCGTTTAATCCGACCGCCTCAAAAAGCTGAGAGCAACGGTAAGAGGCAACGGTTGAAATGCCCATTTTAGACATGATTTTATACAGGCCTTTATTTATACCATTACGGTAATTCAGCATCATTTGAGCATAAGAGCCTTGCAGGATTTTTTTATCAACACGTTGAGCTAAAGATTCGTAAGCAAGGTAAGGGTAGATCGCGGTAGCACCAAATCCGAGTAATACAGCGAAATGGTGTGGATCACGGGCACTGGCCGTTTCGACAATAATATTAGCATCACAGCGTAAGTTATTATCTACTAATGCTTTTTGTACTGCACCAACCGCCATAGGCGCAGGAATAGGTAGTCGCTCTTTTGCGATATTCCTATCTGATAAAATCAGTAAAACAGCACCGTTGCGAACTTCCTGTTGTGCTTTTACACATAATTGGTGTAAGGCTGTTTCTAGGTTAGATCCTATTGGTTGATACGTGATATCAAGATGAATTGCGCGGTAATAAGGGCTTTCTTGATTAATAAGTTGTTGAAAATCGCTATAGAGTAAAATAGGGGATTTAAAACTGAGTCGATGAGCTTGGCCCTCAGCTTCACAAAACACATTCATTTCACGTCCAATACATGTTGCCAAAGACATGACATGGGCTTCTCTTAATGAGTCTATTGGTGGATTAGTAACTTGCGCAAATTTCTGTCTAAAGTAGTCATAAATCAGACGTGGACGTTGAGAAAGTACAGCAAATGGCGTGTCATCACCCATTGAACCTGTGGCTTCTTGTCCGTTTTCTGCAAGTACATGCAAAATGTTTTCTAACTCTTCTTGGCTATATGCAAATTGTTTTTGATATGTTGCTAATAATGTGTCATCAAAGGCGCGTTGGCCGGTTGCTTGTTGTTCTGGTAGTGCTTCAAATGGCGTTAAACGTTTAACGTTACGTTCAAGCCACAATTTATAAGGATGACGCCTTTTTAAATCTTCATCGGTTTCAGCTGAATGTAAAATACGGCCATGATGAGTATCGACTACCATTAGTTCACCGGGGCCAACACGTCCTTTTTCTCGTACTTCATCAGGTTGATAATCCCAAATACCAATTTCAGAAGCACAAGTAATGATGTTATCCGTGGTGATCACATAGCGAGCTGGGCGTAAACCGTTTCTATCAAGAGTGCAAGCGGCATAACGACCGTCTGATAACACAATACCGGCAGGACCATCCCAAGGCTCCATGTGCATTGAGTTAAAATCAAAAAACGCTCGTAAATCATCATCCATTTGAGGATTGTTTTGCCACGCAGGAGGAACGAGTAACCGCATAGCACGAACAATATCCATACCTCCATTGAGAAAAAGCTCTAGCATATTGTCGAGTGAACTTGAATCTGAGCCACTTTCATTCACAAAAGGAGCTGCACTTTGTAGATCAGGGATCAGCGGGGTATGAAATTTATAGGCGCGGGCTCTGGCCCATTGGCGATTACCTGTGATGGTATTAATTTCACCGTTATGTGCTAAATAACGAAAGGGTTGGGCGAGTGGCCATCTTGGTGTGGTATTAGTGGAAAAGCGCTGGTGGAATAAACAAATTGAAGATTCCATGCGTAGATCAGCCAGATCGGTAAAAAAACGCGGTAAATCGATGGCCATACAAAGGCCTTTATAAACCGTCACCAAATTGGAGAGGCTACAAATATAAAAATCACTGTCAGTGATACGCTTTTCAATTCGTCTACGGGCAACAAAGAGTCGTCTTTCAATATCACTTATCCGCCAGCCTGCGGGAGCATTAACAAAGACTTGTTCGATTAAAGGAAGTGAAGAAAGAGCGATGCTGCCTAGAATATCTGTGTTGATAGGAACTTTACGCCAGCCAACAATTGAAAGTGTTTCACGTTGTAGTTCTTCTTCGACGATAAGACGGCATTGTGTGGCAATATTGGGATCTTGGCTTAAAAATAGCATTCCTACGGCGTAATTTTTTGCTAAATGCCAGCCCTTTTCTTGTGCAACTAATTGGAAAAAACGCTCTGGTTTTTGTAAGAGTAATCCGCAACCATCGCCGGTTTTACCATCAGAAAGAATAGCGCCACGATGTTGCATTCTGGCGAGACCATGTATGGCATTTCTGACAATCTTATGGCTGGCTTGCCCTTCAATATGCGCGATCAATCCAAACCCACAATTGTCTTTTTCCTGTGTCTTTTGATAGAGCATTTTTTGCTTCCTACTTAGTTTGCTGGGCACCTCAAAAAAGAGCGCAAAAGGAACGTTTTGGCTCAAAGTATGTAGGTAAATTTATGGGTACTCAGTCGGGTGATGTTGTGTTTGCCTAGCTTGGTGTGTTTTTTATATTGCTATGCAATGCCTTTTCAACTTATCGATAAATAAAAATCAGGTCAATGTGTAGGGATATTTGACTGAGATAAAACAGATAAGGAAATTTTTATTTTAAAATATTGATTAATAAATAAATTATTCTATTTTAAAATAGTAAGGGAGTGATTTTTTAATGTGAGCTATATCACTTTATTTCAGCGATTTAGCTTTATCTCATCCTTTAATGATAAAAACGGATAGTGAGTTATTCTAATGAATATATTGATTTTGGAATTTTATTGTTTTTATACATTTTGTATAAAAAAAGACAAATTGCATTTTTTCTAATAAGGTCTATTTATCGTTGCTATCTCTATCGTTTATGTTACTTGGTTTTGTATTATTTTTATGAATGCATATATCTCGGATAGGCTCGTTGAGAGAAAATAAACAGTTAAATCAAATAAAATAATGAAAAATAGCCTCTCTTAATTAGATTTCTGAATGTTCGCCACTGCGCCAATTCATTTTTGGGTTATCATTCCATAGATTCAATATATTGGAGTTTTCAATGAAATTGCTCAAAGGGCTTGCCCAATACTATGTTGACTTAATGATGAGGCTAGGGCTTATCCGCTTCTCATTGTTGTTAGCTTCCGCATTAGTTGTTTTAGCGATGGTTGTTCAAATGGCGGTAACATTCTTGCTTGCAGGTGATGTTACCAGTATTGACCTTGTTCGCTCTATTTTCTTTGGGTTGATTATTACGCCTTGGGCTGTCTATTTTCTTTCAGTTGTCGTTGAACAACTAGAAGAATCACGACGTCGTTTATCTCGTATGGTAGATAAACTTGGTGTAATGCGACAGCGTGATTTAGAGCTTAATTCTCAATTAAAAGAGAATATTGAGCAATTAAACTTGGAAATTCAAGAGCGTGAAAAAGTTGAAAAAGCGCACCTTGAACTTTTGGAAAAACTCAAAAGTGAAATGAAGCGTCGTGAGTTGACGCAAATAGAACTGGAACAACAATCTTCACTGCTACGTTCATTCCTTGATGCCTCTCCTGACTTAGTTTATTACCGAAATGAAGATAATGAATTTTCAGGATGTAACCGCGCAACAGAATTACTGACAGGTAAAAGTGAGAAGCAACTTATCGGTTTAACACCTCTTGATGTGTATGACGAAGATATTGCGATAAAAGTGATGGAAACTGATGAGAAAGTTTTCCGTCACAATGTCTCACTTACCTATGAGCAGTGGCTAGTTTACCCTGATGGGCGAAAAGCCTGTTTTGAATTACGTAAAGTGCCGTTTTATGACCGTATTGGCAAGCGTCATGGTTTAATGGGCTTTGGACGTGACATTACAGAGCGTAAGCGCTATCAAGACGCGTTAGAGAACGCTAGCCGAGATAAAACCACCTTTATCTCAACAATCAGCCATGAATTGCGTACACCGCTTAATGGCATTGTTGGGTTAAGCCGTATTTTATTGGATACCGAACTTTCACCAGAGCAACTCAATTACTTAAAAACGATCCATGTGAGTGCGATTACGTTGGGTAATATTTTCAATGACGTGATTGAAATGGATAAGATTGAACGTAGAAAAATTCAACTAGATAACCAACCAATCGATTTTACTGAATTTATTTCTGATTTAGAAAACCTTTCAGGATTGTTAGTACAGCCAAAAGGATTGAAATTCACACTCGAAGCGGAAGAAACCTTACCGCATAAGATAACTTCTGACGGAACTCGATTACGTCAGATCTTGTGGAATCTCATCGGTAATGCTGTGAAATTTACGCAAGAAGGTGAAATCAAAGTTCGTATTTGGCAAGAAGCCTCTGATAAGTTGTTCTTTGAAGTCAAAGACAGTGGCATCGGTATCCCTAAAAGTGAGCTTGAGAAGATTTTTGCCATGTACTATCAAGTCAATGATAGCGAAGGTGGACGCTCTGCAACGGGAACGGGGATTGGACTTGCTGTTTCAAAACGCCTAGCACAGCATATGGGCGGTGATATTCATGTAGAGAGTGAGTTAGGTAAGGGATCTGTCTTCACGCTCTCTATCGTTGCTCCTGCGATTGAAGAGCATCTTGATATTGAGAATGATGATGAGTTCTTATTGCCAGCGTTAAATATTCTACTTGTTGAAGATATTGAGCTTAACGTTATTGTTGCCTGTTCAGTTTTAGAGAAATTAGGTAATACCGTTGATGTAGCAATGACCGGGCAAGAAGCTTTATCGATGTTTAAGCCTGATGAATATGACTTAGTGCTATTAGACATTCAATTACCTGATATGACAGGCTTTGATATTTCAAGAAAATTACGTCAAGAATTCGACAGTAATGAACTTCCGCCATTGATTGCGTTAACTGCAAATGTTTTGAAAGATAAAAAAGAGTATTTAGATGCGGGAATGAACGACGTATTGAGTAAACCACTTTCTGTAGATGCTCTTACTGCAATTATCAACAAATTCTGGGGAGATGGTGCGGTTTCTGTGCCATGTAATGAGCCATCGGAATTGTTGAATAAAAATGAAGAGTTATTAGATATAGACATGCTGAATCAATACATCGAACTTGTCGGACCTCAATTAATCACTGATGGTTTAGATGTTTTTGAAAAGATGATGCCAAGTTATATGTCAGTCCTCGAATCTAATCTGACAGCGCGCGATCAGAAGGGCATCACTGAGGAAGGACATAAAATCAAAGGTGCAGCAGGTTCTATTGGTTTAAAACATTTACAGCAACTCGCTAAACAGATCCAATCACCGGAATTACCTGCTTGGTGGGACAATGTGCAAGAGTGGGTAGATGAATTAGGGAAGGATTGGAGAAAGGATGTGGAAAGTTTAAGAAACTGGTTATCAGGGGCTAGAAAAAAATAACCCCAACCGAAGGTTGGGGTGCGCGAATACTGCGCCAACACCAGGGAAACTTTTCTATCCGCTTTTTTTGATTCTCATTACATAGGCGAATAGGATGAAACTATTCCATACATCATACAAGCAACAAAATAGCAAAGATAAGTTTTTTTGTTACAAGAAACATTTAAATATGTGATGGCGATTGGTGTTTACACCTATAAATGGGTAACTAGTAATCTACTACAAATGGAGAAAGATATGAAATCAATTGCGGTAATTTTAAGTGGCTGTGGTGTGTTTGATGGAAGCGAAATCCATGAATCAGTGCTAACAATGCTTGCTTTGAGCCAAAATAATGCTGAGGTTCATTATTTTTCACCTAATGATTTACAACCAACTGTAATTAATCATATTACAGGTGAAGAAAAATCAGAAAAAAGAAATATGATGGAAGAATCTTCACGTATTTCTCGTGGAAAAATATCCCCTTTATCAGATGCAAAGGCCGAAAACTTTGATGCAGTCATTATTCCTGGTGGTTTTGGTGCTGCGAAGAATTTATGCAACTTTGCCACTAAAGGGAGTGAGTGTGAAATTAACAAAGATCTCTTAAGATTTGTCCAAGCTATGCATCAACAGAAAAAACCATTAGGGTTAATCTGTATTGCTCCCGTTATGTTACCGAAAATGTTAAATGCTCCAGTTAAATTAACAATCGGAAATGATGTTGCGACGGTCAGTGCTATTGAAAAAATGGGGGGCGTCCATATAGATTGCCCTGTTGATGACATTGTTGTTGATGAAGAATATCGAGTAGTAACCACTCCTGCATATATGCTTGCACAGTCTATTGCTCAAGCACAGGTAGGTATTGAGAAATTGGTTAAGAAAGTCCTTGAAATGGCTTAATGTATAGGTGAAAACAGCAGATGACACTGGTGAGAAAGTTAAAGAAACTATTAATTATTCTAATTGCTTTATGGCTGTTAATAGTTGTGCTATTTTCTTTTTTACCAGTGCCTTTTTCTGCTGTTATGATCCAAAGACAAATTTCTGCTTGGAGTGAGTTTGATTTCTCTTATGTGTCTCATTCCACTTGGGTTGGTGAAAAAGAGATAGCACCAGCGATGTATTTAGCGGTTATTGCTTCTGAAGATCAAAATTTCCCCAAACATTGGGGCTTTGATTTTGATGCTATTGAGAAAGTTTTCAAAAAAAATCATAACGGCGGGAAAACATTGCGGGGTGCATCGACAATTTCTCAACAAACGGTCAAAAACCTTTTTTTATGGGATGGCCGTAGTTGGATAAGAAAAGGGCTTGAAGCAGGCATGACGCCTGTTGTTGAACTCATCTGGTCAAAAAAACGTATTTTAACGGTATATCTAAATATTGTTGAGTTTGGTGATGGGATCTTTGGTGTAGAACAGGCCTCCCAACATTATTTTAGAAAGCCTGCTAAACAACTAACTCAACAAGAAGCGGCGCTATTAGCTGCAGTTTTACCTAATCCCCACATCTATCACGTCAATAAACCTTCAGCTTATGTCTTAAAACGGCAACAGTGGATCTTAAATCAAATGCGATTATTAGGTGGAATCACTTTTTTAAAGAAAAATGATTTGTCATAACATTATAACGTTTGAAATATTTTTCTATCTGGCTCTGCAATTTTTTCTGACAATTTCGTTATCGCAGAAGGATCATTAGCCTCTCGAGACTGAATTCGAAATTGTGATGGTGTGATACCGTATTTACGTTTAAAAGCATCGCAAAAATAGGCATTACTACCAAAGCCACAACGATGGCTGATTTGAAAGACAGAATAATTAGAGAATGTTAGATAATTTAAGGCAATCCCCATTCGAACATCTAATAATAATTGGCAAAATGAAACCCCTTCTTTATTTAAATGACGACGCAGTGTTGATGGGGTGGTAAATAGCGTTTTTGCCACATCTTCTAAATGCCATTTTCGTTGTGGATCTTGTGTGATTAAATGCGTAATTGCCTGATTTTTGGGTTCATCATAATTAAATCGGAAGATATTTAATATATCGATGCCTTCTTGATATACCGCCATCAAAATAAAAAACAGACACTGTTGCATAAACATGGTTTCTTGAGAGGGAGAACCATGAGGTAGCGGTAGGCACTGTTTGAGTATGCCAAAGTTGCTTTTTACCACTTCTGGTGTGGATAAATGATAAGCCGGAAGGTGGCTTGTTAGTGGAGAGCTTGATTTAATTAGAGGCTTTAATAAAGAAAAGACAGATTGAAGCTCTGTTTCGCATAAAACGAGGGTATGTAGCTCAATCGATTTATGGGTGAATTGATTAACAATATCACAGGAAACTTGGCTATATTTGGGAATAATAAGAGTCAAATGGGTTGATACATCAATAGTTTGTCCATTGATGCAAATTGTACCTTTTGCGCCACTAACCATCGCTATCATCGGGTTTTCGATGTAAAACGTTTTTAAAGACATTTGGTTAGAGGACAGAATGTGTTTGTATTCCATAATCTCCAATATACCGCAGGCAAGCTAAGCATCAATGTTGCTTAAATGTTTAATGTGAACTCATTTATTGTATAAACGAATAAGTTACATCTAGAATAAATAGAGAGATTATTCTAGTTAAGAATGAGTGCCATCATGCAAAACTGCATGACAGTCGCACAGAATATAATCCCGTTGATGAAAGATGACAATATAGATATACGCTCATTTTCTACATTTATTTTAATCAGTGTTATTTTTTCTAAATAAATTGCTATTTATTTAAAACGCATTTTTCGAAATAAGGTGTAGAATCGCGCGTCACAGACGAAGGGGATTATCCTGTTCTTAGGGTATCACAGTTTGTCTTTTTACCCACACCCTATCCAACATTCATTAGCTTATTTTCTATTTGATTTTGAATGACACAATCTTATGGATAGCGCTGTATGTATTCACGTATTTTCCTGATTTATTGATAATTTTGCCGAGTTGGCAGGAGTGAGTATGTCTGACTTTTCAGGGAAGGGTTGGCTTGCTGAAATCGTTTTACGTTATGAAGTAAAACGCGGAATGACACGTCTTACAGAAAAACGCCATGTCGGCCCACTAATGGTTCAGCGTCCTTTTTATCCTGAGCAAGGTATTGCACACACTTATTTACTCCATCCTCCAGGTGGGGTAGTTGGTGGTGATAAGTTATTGATCAATATTGATGTTCAATCTGAAGCTCATGCATTGCTTACCACGCCTGGTGCAACCAAGTTTTATCGTAGTGCGGGTGGCGTGGCTCATCAAATTCAAACATTAAAGGTCGCCCCGAATGGATTTTTAGAGTGGCTTCCTCAGGAGAATATCTTTTTTCCTGAGGCGCGAGCACATCTAGAAACGCATATTCATATTGCATCGACTGCCAAATTTATTGGTTGGGAAATTCAATGTTTTGGCCGCCCAGTTTTAAATGAATGGTTCGAAAATGGCAGTGTTAAAGGACGTTTTAATTTTTATATTGATGAAAAGCTGACATTAACAGAATCGCTTTTTGTTAATGGTTTACAAAATAAAGCGGCCGCAATGCGCGAATTTCCCATGTTGGGTTCGCTTTATATTTATCCTACATCTGATGAATTAAAAAATGTTATTCAACAATGTGTTGAGGCTTTTTCAGCCTCTTACAACCCTGTTATCGAATATGGTTTAACCGATGTAGACGGTATTTTAGTTTTACGGTTATTAGGTTCACAAACAGAGCCGATGATGGCGTGTTTTGCTCAAGTTTGGCAAACCGTCAGACAACACTGGTTAGGGTATTGCCCAGAGCCGCCTCGTATATGGGCGACATAATCGTTAATTTTAGGAGCAGAAATGGAATTAACACCAAGAGAAAAAGATAAATTACTGCTTTTTACAGCGGGTCTTGTTGCTGAAAGACGTTTAGCGAGAGGGCTGAAGCTTAATTATCCTGAAGCGGTTGCATTGATTAGTTGTGCCATTATGGAAGGTGCTCGTGATGGTAAAACTGTTGCCCAGTTAATGAGTGAAGGACGCACTGTTTTAACGGCAGAGCAGGTGATGGAAGGGGTACCAGAAATGATAAAAGACATTCAAGTAGAGTGTACATTCCCTGATGGTACAAAACTTGTTTCTATCCATGATCCTATTGTGTAGGTAACAACATGATACCCGGTGAAATTAGAGTTAACCAAACGTTAGGTGATATTGAGCTTAATGCTGGCCGAGAGACAAAAACAATACAAGTTGCTAATCATGGTGATAGACCTGTACAGGTGGGTTCTCATTATCATTTCTATGAAGTAAATGATGCGTTGAAATTTGAGCGAGAAGGCACATTGGGTTTTCGTTTAAATATTCCAGCAGGTATGGCGGTTCGTTTTGAACCTGGTCAAAGCCGTACAGTTGAATTAGTGGCTTTTGCAGGAAAACGTGAAATTTATGGTTTCCATGGCAAAGTGATGGGTAAATTGGAGAGTGAGAAAAAATGAAAACTATCTCACGTCAAGCTTATGCAGATATGTTTGGCCCAACAACAGGCGATCGTCTGCGATTAGCCGATACAGAGCTTTTTCTTGAAATTGAAAAAGATTTCACCACTTATGGTGAAGAGGTTAAATTTGGTGGTGGTAAAGTTATTCGTGATGGCATGGGGCAAAGCCAAGTTGTCAACGCCGAGTGTGTTGATGTGCTTATCACTAACGCCATAATTTTAGATCATTGGGGTATCGTAAAAGCGGATATCGGTATTAAAGATGGCCGTATTGTAGGTATCGGTAAAGCGGGTAATCCGGATGTACAACCTAATGTGGATATTGTTGTAGGGCCAGCCACAGAAGTGGTTGCGGGTGAAGGTAAAATTGTTACCGCTGGTGGTGTTGATACTCATATTCACTTTATCTGTCCTCAACAAGCACAAGAAGGTTTAGTCTCTGGTGTGACTACTTTTATTGGTGGTGGTACAGGGCCAGTTGCTGGAACGAATGCAACTACAGTAACACCAGGTATTTGGAACATGCACCGCATGCTAGAAGCCGTTGATGAATTGCCTATCAATGTGGGGTTATTTGGTAAAGGTTGTGTGAGTCAACCTGAAGCGGTTCGCGAGCAAATTGAAGCGGGTGCTATTGGTCTAAAAATTCACGAAGACTGGGGTGCAACGCCAATGGCAATTCACAATTGCCTTAATGTTGCCGATGAAATGGATGTGCAAGTCGCTATTCACTCTGACACCTTAAATGAAGGTGGTTTTTATGAAGAAACTGTAAAAGCGATAGCAGGCCGTGTGATCCATGTTTTCCACACAGAAGGTGCAGGGGGGGGACACGCACCAGATGTGATTAAATCAGTGGGTGAGCCGAATATTTTACCTGCTTCAACAAATCCAACAATGCCTTATACCATTAATACGGTAGATGAACATCTCGACATGTTGATGGTTTGTCATCACCTTGATCCTTCTATTCCTGAAGATGTGGCCTTTGCTGAATCTCGTATTCGTCGTGAAACTATTGCAGCGGAAGATATTTTACATGATATGGGTGCTATTTCTGTTATGTCGTCAGACTCACAGGCAATGGGGCGTGTAGGTGAAGTTATTCTTCGTACTTGGCAATGTGCGCACAAAATGAAATTACAACGCGGCACATTAGAAGGTGACACTGCTGAAAGTGATAACTGTCGCATTAAACGCTATGTGGCGAAATACACTATCAATCCTGCTTTAGCGCATGGTATTGCACATGAAGTGGGTTCTATTGAAAAAGGGAAGTTGGCTGATCTGGTTCTATGGGATCCCGCTTTCTTTGGTGTGAAGCCCGCATTGATCATGAAAGGTGGCATGGTGGCTTATGCACCAATGGGGGATATTAACGCAGCTATTCCAACGCCTCAGCCTGTGCATTATCGCCCAATGTATGCTTGTTTAGGTAAAGCGAAATATCAGACGTCGATGGTCTTTATGTCGAAAGCGGGGATCGATGCAGGTGTACCTGAAAAATTAGGCTTAAAGAGCTTAATTGGTCGTGTCCAAGGTTGTCGTAGCGTGACAAAAGCATCGATGATCCACAATAGCTATGTGCCACATATTGAGCTAGATCCACAAACCTATATTGTGAAAGCCGATGGTGTGCCATTAGTGTGTGAACCTGCGACACAATTACCGATGGCACAACGCTATTTCCTCTTTTGATTAGTGTTTTACCGAGAATGTAGAGAATGAAAAGATTTACTCAACTTATTGATAAACAAAAAGCACTTGAAATATCAACACCAGAGCAACCGGCTCTTACTCTGTGCTTAACGATGGATGAAAGAACCAAAAGCCGTTTAAAAGTCACATTAAGTGATGGGCAAGAAGCTGGGCTATTTTTACCCCGTGGTACGGTGTTAAAAGAGGGCGATATTTTACTGGCAGAAGATAATACGCTAGTCACAATTGAAGCCGCAAAAGAGCAAGTTTCTACGGTATATAGTGAAGATCCACTGTTATTGGCTCGGGTTTGTTATCACTTAGGTAATCGTCATGTTCCATTACAAATTGAAGCTGGCTGGTGTCGCTATTTTCACGATCATGTTTTAGATGATATGGCGAAAGGCCTAGGGGCAAATGTCGTTGTTGGTTTGGAAAAATATCAACCTGAGCCGGGTGCTTATGGTGGATCGTCTGGTGGGCATCATCATCACTAATTATTTGAATAAGGGAGCCTATTGATGCTTGCAGATCTACGCTTATATCAATTAGTCAGTCCTTCTTTACCTGTGGGATCGTTTACTTATTCTCAAGGGTTAGAGTGGGCAATTGAAAAGGGGTGGGTTTGTTGTCCTCAAACGTTAACGGCTTGGCTAAGTACTCAAATGACAGGCACTTTAGCAACGTTAGAACTCCCTATTTTACGGCGATTACAAGAAAATTTGGCACAAGCCAAAATGAGTGAAGTGAAGCATTGGTGTGATTTTATTGTCGCAAGTCGTGAAACTAAAGAGTTGCGACAAGAAGAGCGCCAACGAGGTATTGCTTTCGCTCGTTTACTTCCTCAATTAGATATTGAGTTAGATGAAACCTTACAAGCCTGTGTAAAACAGACACAACTGATGGCATTTGCGTTAGCTGCTGTGAAATGGAATATTTCCTCTGAAAAATTATGTTGTGCTTACGCTTGGGGTTGGCTTGAAAATACGGTGATGTCAGGAGTAAAACTGATCCCTTTAGGGCAAAGTGCAGGACAGAAAATATTGTTTACATTAGCAGAGCAGATCCCTGTGATTGTTGAGCAATCCGCACATTGGCCCACTGAAGATATTGGGAGTTTTACACCGGCGCAAATTATTGCCAGTAGTCGCCATGAAACACAATACACTCGACTTTTTCGTTCATGAGAAATCTATATGCAAGAATATAATCAACCACTCCGTATTGGTGTTGGTGGCCCTGTTGGATCAGGAAAAACGGCACTGTTAGAAGTTCTTTGTAAAGCAATGCGTGACACTTATGAAATCGCGGTTGTCACTAACGATATTTATACTCAAGAAGATGCCAAGATCTTAACGCGTGCTGAGGCATTAGATGCGGATCGTATTATTGGTGTTGAAACGGGCGGTTGTCCTCATACAGCTATTCGTGAAGATGCATCAATGAACCTTGCTGCGGTTGAAGAATTAGCAATGCGCCACAAAAATCTAGATATCGTTTTTGTGGAAAGTGGCGGTGATAACTTAAGTGCAACATTTAGCCCAGAGCTTGCTGATTTAACTATTTATGTGATTGACGTGGCTGAAGGGGAAAAAATTCCACGTAAAGGTGGCCCCGGTATTACACACTCAGATCTATTAGTCATTAATAAAATCGATCTGGCACCTTATGTTGGCGCATCATTAGAAGTGATGGAAGCAGACACAGCAAGAATGCGTCCAGTGAAGCCTTATGTTTTCACAAATCTAAAAGAAAAAGTCGGCTTGGAAACTATTATCGATTTTATCATTGATAAAGGCATGCTAAGACGCTAATAGCTTGTTGAGTAAAGACGAGTTTTAGCCGAGAAAGAAATTGACAGTATCGGTCATTTTATAAAGACCGATACTGTCAGAATAATATAAAAACGATATTAGTAATCAGATTAGTTAAGGTAAGTAAATGCAGTAGTTACTTTTACTACACCTTTGGTTTCGCTGGCAATTTTTGCAACCGCAGCCCCTTCTTGGCGAGTCAGAATACCAAATAAGAACACTTCACCATTTTCAGTGATCACTTTTACAGAAGAAGATTTTACTGAATCACTGCCTAAAATCTGAGAGCGAACTTTGGTTGTTAACCATGTATCTGAAGATGCTGTACCTAATGTCACAGGCTCGCCTTGGCGAACTTCGTTGTAGACGTTATTTACGCCTTCAACCTTACTTGCAACTTGTTTTGCAGTATTCGCAACAGACATATCAGGGCTTTGACCTGTTAACAGAATATTGCCTTGATAAGCTGTAGCTACGATACGTGAATTGCTTTTCTTGATCTGTTCGTTTTTGTTTAGAGCACCAGAAACACGTGCTTCCAATGTACCATCGTCAACTTGTTGCCCTAATGAGCGAGGATCGGTTGCAGTTTTACCCGCAACTGCGGCAGTGCCGACAACCGCTGCGCCGATACAACCTTGCAGTAAAAGTGCAGAACATAGCACTGCAGTGATAGGAAGCAATTTCATAGTAACTCCTTAGTCATCCTGATGTGGGAATAATGTATTATCAATTAAATCACAGAGACAATTGACTGTTAGCATCTGAACTTCCTGTATTCTGACGGTGCGTTGAGATGGAATACGAATTTCAACGTCTTGAGGACCTAATAATCCGGCAAGCTCTCCGCCATCATAACCTGTTAATGCAACAATGGTCATATCTCGTGTAACAGCGGCTTCAACGGCTTTAATAATACTTCTGCTGTTACCGTGAGTTGAGATAGCAAGTAGCACATCTCCAGCTTGTCCTAATGCACGCACTTGTTTTGCATAGATTTCATCGTGCTGCTGATTCCCCATAATTGCAGTCATCACAACGCTATCTGTGTTTAACGATAATGCGGGCAAGCTTGGGCGCTCTGTTTCAAAACGATGGATCATGCTTGCGGCAAATCGCTGTGCTGTTGCTGCTGAGCTACCGTTTCCACAGCTTAATATTTTATGGCCGTTTAACAAAGATTGAACCATCATCATGGCGGCTCTGGAAATGGCATCTGGTAATGCTTCTGCTGCTGCAATTTGAGTTTGAATACTCTCTGTAAAGCAGACTTTGATTCTATCAAGCACGTTAAGACCTATATAATCTAATTTAACGAATAAATTCCGTATAATCGAGAATGTTTTTTAACCATATTAGCTGGCGTTGATTAAATGCACAAATATCAAAACGACAGTCTGATGTCTCGATGCTTTCTTGGCGTTGTGCTAACCAACATCTTGCTGTACGCCATAAGCGACGCCGTTTTGAGGTGGTAATAGAGCTTATTGCATCACCAAATAAGATGTTACGTCTAAAACGAACCTCAACAAATACCCATGTCCTCTTTTCCTGCATAATAAGATCAATTTCTCCACAGGGATATCGGACATTACGCTCAATCAATATTAATCCTTGTTGGCGTAAATATTTTAGCGCTTTTTGCTCATAGTATAGCCCTAAAAAATAAGGGCTTTTAGAAAAAATCATCCATGATTTCCTTCTTTATCTTACTCATAAAATAAACCGCCATTATGGCGGTTTATTCTAATGATAATTAAATGCGTGCCTTACTGTGCAACAGGTTCAATCTTACCTTGTTTAAATTGCATCCAAGGAAGTTGTCTATAAACAGTACAGTTGTTTTCAACACGTAATGAGCCTGAAATACCATTAAAACGCAATGTGCCTTTTGTCAGATCATTGTAATTGTTTGCTAATGACCATGCATCAATTCCCATAGCATAAAGACGCATTAATGAGTAATCGTTCGCAAATTTGCTTGATGCTTTTTGCATTAACGGCAAATTAGCACCAGTCATCAATGGAATATCACTAAACTGAATACCATCCATTTCCATACGGAAATCAGGACCTGTTCCACCTTGGTTACTGCGTGAACTCACATAAATTGGTGGACGTTTCTTGGTGCTGATTGCCATATCAATCATTGGCTTAATTAAAGTTAATTCATCACTAGTCGCAATGATATAAACCGAATCAATGGCACCACCTGCTGATGGAATAGATTGAGTCTCTAATGGTAAAGGTGCATTAGCCGTTGGTAGAACAGGCGTACCTGTCATGCGAATACCTACACCGCGGTTGATAGAGGCTTTTAAGCTTTCAACAGAACTAAAAGTTTGTTGTAAAACGGTGCCACCACCAGTGCGTTGCCACTCATCAGCAAATGTTTGTGCCATTCTTTGACCAAATTTATTATCAGGAACAATAATTAATGGATTTGATTTTTGTTGCTGACGTAAATGTTGTGCCGCATTACGGGTTTCATCTTCTGGTGAAAGAGAGAAGAAACAAACGGTTGTTGCTGAAGGAACGCTGTCTAATTCATTTAATGCTAATACAGGTAAGCCACTTTGAAGCTCAATCGTCTTCATGACTTCAGGTTTTAGCAGAGGGCCGACAATTAAGTTAGCACCATCTTGCTGTACTTTTTTCAGTAAAACGTCGATAGATTGGCTATTGGTATCATAAACAATCACTTGGCGAGAGTTTTGTGCAACAGGATCTAAGCGTAATGTCGTATCACCAGAAAATGTTGAGCTCTCTTTTTCTTGATCTTGAGTCGCTGGCGTATTTTCTGTTGTTTCTTTTGCCGTATCTGTTGTTGCTGTATCAGTTGTTGGTGTTTCAGTATTTTTGATACCTAATTCTTCTAAAATTGAATTAAGGCTATCGTCATTTTTAGGCGCTTGTGGCGCTGGCATTGCTTGAGGCTGAGGTAAACCGCTTTGCGCATCAAGGAAGCCTTGACGAATAGCTTCACCAAAAACTTTCGCTTGCCCAGTTAAAGGTAACAATAATGCGATTTGGCTACTTGCACTCACAGAAGGCTGTGAAAGACGTAATAATGATGCTGGAAGTGTTAATGCAGCTGGATTACGAGGATAGCGTGTCTGCCACTCTCTGACCGCTGTTGATAACTTATCAGCATCATCTTTGTTGTATTCATAGGTGTTCAGTAAATCTAACCAACCTTGCAGTGTATTTTCATCGGCTTTGATAACAACACCACGACGTTGTTCTGGTGTGAGTTTGGTTAGCGTGAGCCATGTATCATCAATATTTTTCTGATGCAGTTGAGGATCAGTAATTAATGTTTCTAGCCCAATATAGGCTCTAATAACATCTAAAGATGCCAGCCCTTGAGCGTCATCAATCACTTTTTGAAATTGTTTCATCTCCATTTCTGCTTTTGCAGCGGGAGTGAGAGGTTGTTCTTGTTGCCCCGTCAGGGTACAACCTGACATAATCAGCGCAGAGAGTATCGCAGTATAGGATAAACCTGTTTTAAAACGCACAAAAATTGAGGAAAGCATACTGTACCCAGTGATGTTTTATAATTATGCTCAATTTTAAATCGGTCATTCGGAATAAATAATGAATCAACCTAATCGAGCAGCGGTAACGACATCCACACTGTACATAGTACCCACACCTATTGGTAATCTGGGCGATATCACCCAGCGGGCACTTGATGTGCTGTCTCATGTCGATTTAATTGCTGCAGAAGATACCCGTCATACAGGGCTTCTATTACAGCACTTTGCCATTAACGCACGTTTGTATGCGTTACATGATCATAATGAACAGCAAAAAGCAGATCAATTAATTAGCAAATTACAACAGGGGCTAAGTATCGCATTAGTCTCTGATGCAGGTACACCATTAATTAACGATCCTGGCTATCATTTAGTCAATCAATGTCGTAAGAATGGCATAAATGTCGTGCCATTACCCGGCGCTTGTGCAGCTATTACGGCACTGTCTGCGGCTGGGCTTCCTTCAGATCGTTTCTGTTACGAAGGCTTTTTACCTGCAAAAACCAAAAGTCGTCAGGACTGTTTACGTGCATTATCAGAAGAGCCCCGTACATTGATTTTTTATGAATCAACACATCGGCTGTTAGATAGTTTAGCTGATATGGTGACAGTTTGGGGTGAAGATCGCTACGTAGTATTAGCGAGAGAGCTCACAAAAACGTGGGAAACTATTCAAGGCATGCCTGTTGGTGAATTACTTAAATGGGTTCTTGAAGATGAAAACCGCCGTAAAGGTGAAATGGTATTAATTGTGGAGGGTTATGACAAACCTGTTGATGACGATTTTTCTCCTGAAGTATTACGGACATTGGCGATTTTACAAAAAGAGTTACCACTGAAAAAAGCAGCCGCAGTCACAGCTGAGATTTATGGTGTGAAGAAAAATGCACTCTATAAACATGTCATTGAGCAAAATGGTGAAGCTCAAGACGAGTAAAGTGATTTTTTAGCTTCTTTTGCTATACATTTTCTACCAAAATCCCTATAATCCGCACCCTGAGTTGACTAGACAACCGCTGCTTTATCGTTGTCCCTTCGGGGGAGACGGATAGAGGGGAGGAAAGTCCGGGCTCCACAGGGCAGGGTGCCAGATAACGTCTGGGAGGCGCGAGCCTACGACAAGTGCAGCAGAGAGTAAACCGCCGATGGCCTGTTTACAGGATCAGGTAAGGGTGAAAGGGTGCGGTAAGAGCGCACCGCGCAACTGGTAACAGTTTGTGGCATGGTAAACTCCACCCGGAGCAAGACCAAATAGGGGTTCTTATGGTGCGGCCCGCATTGAACCCGGGTAGGTTGCTGGAGCCAGCGCGCAAGTTCTGGCCTAGATGAATGGTTGTCCACGACAGAACCCGGCTTAACGGTCAACTCACCTCATAAAAAACCCTCGATTCACATTGTGTTTCGAGGGTTTTCTGTTTTTAAGCCCATCTAAATTGATTATCACGAGATAATATCAATAAATAAGCCTCGAAACTCAGTCGAGCTTTTCAATGTAATACTATGGCTATCTTGAATAAAAGCTCCATCACCACACTGAATTTGTCCATTTTCTTGTGTTGATGTTTGCAAATAGGAGCCACCTTTTATGGATTGCAAAAAGCCTTTTTGTCCTTTTATTGGCAGTGTAATTTCATCACCTGCTTGCAAATGAATATGATAAAGCCAGATGGTTTGCCTTAACATTAACGAGCCATCATCACCGGTAGGTGAGGCTAATAATTGGTATTTTAAATTTTCATCTAATACCAATTTTTGTGAGGCGACGCTTTCTTGTTGTGGACACGCATTTAACCACAATTGAATACGAGTTAATGGCGTATCAGGACTACTGTTTTTCTCTATATACGTATCAGTATTATGCGGTGAAATAAGTAAGCACTCATTTTCTTTTGCCGTTACTGTACGCCCCATATTATCAAGGTATGTAGCTTCCCCTTGAAGAATAAGGTTAACCACATCCACATGAGGATAGGTCTTTGCTTTAAATTCAGAATTTGGGGCAAGCACTTCTTGGTTGAGTACTCTTAGCGTGCCATAGTCTAAAAAATGAGGGTCAAAGTAGTGGCCAAAGGAAAATGTGTAGCGAGCTTGTAGCCAACCATAATCCGCTTTACCACACTGTTGTGCTGTTCTGTATTTTATCATAGCGGTATTTTTCGAGTAGATTATCAATATATTTATCATAGAGGTATGGACTGTCTATTGTTAGCAAGTTAATCTGGTGCCTATAATCAAATTATTTGATAGAGATAAGTATAATGAGTAAAGACAAAGCAATTACGTTGGAATCTTTACGAGTCATGGATGCCATTGATCGTAGAGGGAGTTTTGCAGCTGCGGCTGATGAACTAAATCGAGTTCCATCGGCACTCAGTTATACCATGCAAAAATTAGAAGAAGATTTAGATGTTGTCCTTTTTGATCGTTCTGGTCATAGAACTAAATTTACCAATGTTGGCAGAATGCTTCTTGATAGAGGGCGCATATTACTTGAGGCTGCTGACAAATTAACGTCAGATGCAGAAGCCTTAGCAAGAGGTTGGGAGCCACATATCACGATTGTTTGTGAAGCGCTCACTCCTGCATCTCGGCTCTTTCCGTTGGTCGATAAATTAGCTGAAAAATCCAATACGCAACTCTCTTTAGTAACAGAAGTCTTAGCGGGCGCTTGGGAAAGCTTAGAAAGCGGTAAATGTGATATTGTGATTTCACCGGATATGCATTTTCGTACCTCGTCTGAAATCAACTTTCGTCCTTTATACAATACCACTAGCGTTTACGTTGCCAGCCCAGATCACCCAATTCATAACGAACCAGAGCCATTAGCAGAAGAAACTCGCTTAAAATATCGGGGTATCGCGATTGCAGATACAGCAAGAGAACGCCCTGTATTGACAGTATTGCTGTTAGATAAACAGCGCCGTTTGACGGTCAGTTCTATTGAAGATAAACGCCGAGCATTAATTGCAGGTTTAGGTGTGGCGACAATGCCGATTGATTTAATTGAAGATGATATTAAAGAAGGGCGATTACGTGTTGTTGGCCCTGAATATCACCATGAAAATAATATTATTATGGCATGGCGCAGAGATAGCATGGGCGAAGCTAAATCGTGGTGTCTACGCGAGATCCCAAAACTCTTTGCAAACAATAAAAAGTAGTTTTTGTACTTAATAATGTTTCTGTTTTAGATATCGATAAAAATAGAGATGCTAATATTAGGCGGAAGTCTCCGCCTAATTAAAAACGGATCACTCCACTGCCACTAATACACAACCCTTTAAACAGCCGCATTGCACTTTATGCCCTTCTAATGCGACGGGAATAGTGTTTATTTTCATCATAGTATCCCCCTCTATTATTTTGCCTTTTTGCTGACAAGCAGGGCAATAAACTTCATCGCCTAAACAGGCAATTTCATGTGTTTGCTTTGCTAATAAAGAACCGCTTAATACGGTTCCTTTAGTATTAGTAGTATCATTTTTTTAAATGATTTTTCGTCCTTGGATTGTGCTACGCATTTTTTACTTTCTCTTTATTATTAATTAATTCCCTGAGTTTATTCCAAACTGCCAAGGAATAAGTTCTGGAAAATCTAATTTTCCATACCACTTTGGCCGTAATATATCTTGAAAACAACCTAACTCATCAATATATTGAGCTATTATACAGAGATAAGTAATAGCACTTTTATTTATAGATAAAGGTTGAATATTTTTAATAGCATTATTAATAAATAGTTTTTTTTCGTTTTGCAGTTTTTTAAATCGACAAAGAGGATCTTTAAAAATAAATTTATCAATCTCTTTCTCTAATGTTGATTGTCCGGTACTGATATAAAAGTAACTGTTTTTAACATCCTCAATAAAATAATCAGTATTTTCTTTTGCTATTAAATCTTTTTTAAGTCTGATTTTTTCTTGTAACCAAGATTGACTTTCTTTATTTCTATAAGTGATAACATTGTTCATGTTTATTTCTAATTCTTTATGAAAAAAAGATTTTTTATAAAACTGACCAAAATAAATCATTAATATAGTTTGAAAAACGCATAAATATTGGCTTGTACGATGTTGTTTATCAAAATAGTGATAATTGTTTTTCAAAATTTCCAATAGTGCTTTTTGTTTAATATTATAATAATCCAACACTAATTTATGCTCATCTTCAAGGAATTCTATTGCTTCCATATAGAATTCCTGAAGAATATTATCCTTAATTATCTGTTTGCTTTTTGCTGTCAGTATCATTTTATAACAAAAGCCTTAGTTTAATTTTAATCAAGACTAAAATAATGTATGAATGACTTTTAGCTCTGGGTTTATTTTAATTAAATCATCTGTAATTTGATGATAAATTTCAGGCATAGTCTCTAACCAACCCACCATATCAGGTCGATGATCGATAGCCATCGGTGTTTTTAATAATGGATGATCGATTATGGGGGTACTTAAGCCATGACGAGCACGAAAATTTTTCACGGCTTGATATTCAAAAGGCCAAGCAATGAGTATTTCCATATCAATTTCATAACCTGTTGTGCTTTTTTCATTAACATAATCACCAAATAATGCTGACCACTGAATATGCTTATCGCATAATTCCATCAGCCATGGGATTAAAATTTCATCATTTTCACAATAGAGAGCCTCTTGGCAAAAGCGTTGATAAAAAGGATCAATCGGAATGCCCGCACTTTCCCAATCAATAGTTTCCTTTTTTTCACTGGCTAACATTTCAATCGCTAATACGCCTAATTTTTGAGGTCGCGTATACATAGGAAGTGAGTTTGCCATTTTACCTGACTGAATATTTTCTATTATTCTATCGTAACAAAGTTGGCTAGACTTAAAATAATTACAAGCAAAATTCATTAATAAGATTTCACCTTGTTCTGCAAGATTTAAAAAATTTCTTTTTCTATTTAAACAATTAAAATAATAAAAAATAAAACATATATTTTTATGATAAAAAAATCGCTCAAAAGAATATGGTACTTTATTTGTGTTTTTATATATTTGATATATATATATAATAGAAATAGCACTGGATTCAATTTTTAAAATTGTCATATATCTTATATATTTATCCTTGTGAGAACTATTATCATTTTGCAGTTTCAAAACATTCTCAATAATCTCTTCATTAATTAACTCTTCAATATCAGAGACATCTCTAATTGTTTTATTAACTACTTCTTTTTCAATGTATTTTAAAACTTTATTGAGTCTAGTCATTTTTAAGATTCTCTATTATATAAAATTGATTATATTTATTGTTATTAGAAACATTAAATTTATTATCTATACCTACTGTTAATTTAAATCCAAATAAATTTTTCTCTTCACAGGATTCAAGTATATTTAATAAAATTTCCCTTTCTTTTTTTCCTAAACTATATTCATTACCTCCTTTATAAAAAGATTGCTTAGCTAATACAGAATGTTTATTTATATTACCTATATAGTCTTCTTGGAAATCACTAGCTTTTCCTCCTGTGGGCGTTGAATTAGCACCAAATTTCTCTTTCATCACTGTTTTGATTTCAAAAGTCACCCAATCTGGCGGAGGTGGAGTCGGTTCTATTGACTAGTCCTGATATAGGTTGACAACTTTTCAGGCATAAAACGCTCGATGTACTTCATCGGGCGTTTTATAGTTTAACGATAAGTGTGGCCGTTTTTCATTATAGAGTTGAATTGATTCTTCTACTAATTTTCTTGCTTGTTCCAGATTACTCGGTTTTATCAGTAGATACTCCATTTTTAATATTCCATTAATTCGTTCTGCTAAGGCATTTTGATAACAATCATACCCATCAGTCATAGAGCATTGAATATAATTAAATTTGGATGCCGATAAAAACGATGATGGCTTAAGGTTGTTCGATGATAAGCCCGTTTATTAGGCACCAGTAACTGATGTTCCTTCAATAAAGAAAATAGCCGATCACGACCAATAACCATCTGTTTTTGCTTTAAAATAAAATGTAATTTACGCCCACCCAGTCGAGGTTGTAAGACTCGTTCAGATTTAACAACGTCAATAATGGCCGAATCGGCTTTCTTTCGTTCCTCAGTTCTATCCAGTCTCTTGTAATAAGCCTGTCGGCTGATCTGCATAAAACGGCAAGCAATTGTTACGGTGAGGTTTTTAACCGTTTTTTCTTTAATAACTCGGCTTTGCGCTTTTTTGACAAACGAACTCCAAAGTCTCTATCCATGACTTTAACCACAGCTTCGAAAAAATCGGATTTAAGCCGAGCTTCTTCAAGTTCCTTTTCAAGGATCTTAATGCGTTGTTCCGGCGTTTGTTGTTCAGAAGATTGGGTCATAGCTGAACCTCTATAAAAAGTATCAGGGGTACCGTTTGACCAATCTAACCTACCATGCTTACGAAGCCAAACTAAAACAGTAGAGCATCCTTGTATACCATAGTGATCTTGAGCTTGTTTATAGGTTAATTCGCCTTTTTCAACTTGGTCAACAAGCTGTAATTTAAAAGCGAGAGAATAATCGCGTTGAGTTCGTTTAGTGATTGGTTTCATTACATTCTCCAATTTCAGATTGGAAAAGTGTTAACCTTATTTAGGACGGGTCATTCATAGCAAAAAAAGATCCCCAAGAGGATCTTTTTTATTTCTAAATTCGTTATTACCAGTTTTTATTGAAAATACGATCTAAGCTCCATTTACCCGGGCCTGTCACAACCAGTAATAAATATCCGCCTGCAATTGTCATGTTTTTCATAAACATTAATTGGTTCATGCCTTCAGCAAAATTACTGTGGAACAGTAATGCGGTTAAAAGAGTAAAGACCGCGGTAAAGATTGCTGTGGTGCGAGTTAAGAAACCAAATAAGATGGCTAATCCACCGCCTAATTCTAATAAAATAGTTAGTGGTAATAAGAAACCAGGAACGCCCATTGCTTGCATATATTGCTGTGTACCTTCGTAACCACCAATTTTTCCGTAGCCTGCGCTGATAAATAAAATCGGCATTAAAATACGGGCAATTAATAACGCAATGTCTTCAAATTTTTTCATGATATTTATTCCTAATTAAACTCTATTATCTGCAATGTATATCTGTTTATATTTGTATTTTCGCTGGTTAATTTTCTATTTTTAGAATTAATAACCACGGCTACGGTGTGAGATATACAATAATGGGAAATTGAAAAAGAGGATATTAAGAAGAATTAACATTCTTGGACAAAAAAATTGATGTTTAATCTGAGGTTTTTTTGAAGGACTTCTGTATTGCCCGAATTAAGCCAAATGCACCGATAGCACGTTGTCCTAACCGTATGATTTTTTTAGGGTGTTTAATACTGTAAAGAGAGATAAAACTCGCACCGACTAAAAATGCAGGTTTTAAAGAGACTAAAATTCGCCACGCTTTATCATAAGGTTCTGTCACATCAAGCCAAGTTTGTGTACTTTGCCCCAAATCAGAGCGCTGTTGCTGAATTTTATTCAACAACAGCTTTTTACGTCTTGAAAGAACACTCTGCTTATTTTGTTTGTTCATCATGATATTGCTCCAAAAGACGTTTATCTAGTTCCAGCTGTTGGCGAGTATCGCCTAATAAGGTGGAATTTCGTGCTTTTTTTAATGTCATGATGGCGCCAATAAGGGCGCAGAAAAGCAAAATCGCGGTTGTAACCGCTAAAGCATAAATTCGGTATTCTGGGGGGATAACCCAAAATAACAATATAAGCAGGCTCATTAGGCCAAAAGCGGTGAGTAACAGTGTGACACCAGCCATTAAAATAAGCTGGATCAGGGTGGTTTTTTCTTCTTCCAGTTCAATGGCAATTAGTTGTAGGCGAGTTTCAACCATGCCTATAACGATAGCACCAATTCTACTGAGAGAATTCAGAACCCCAGATGCGGGGCCCTGTGGTCTTTGAGTATCACTCATTATAAATTAGCGTTTTGCAAGTAGAACGCCAAGAACAACACCAACAGCAGCACCGATACCAACACCTGTCCATGGATTTTCACGAACATAGTTATCTGCTTTTCCTGCCATTTCTTTGGTGTTATCGACAATTTCTCGACCTGCATCACTGAGTTTTGCACGAGAACCTTTTATTGCCGATTCTGCTTTTGCACGCAGGCTTTGGATTTCTTCTTTGGATTTATCTGCAGAGGAGTTCAGCACTTCTTCTAGAGTATCAGCAAGAGATTTCAATTCACTACGCAGATCTTCATTTGAACGTTGTTGAGACATAATTAACTCCTTTAATAGAGATAGAATGTAGTACTTATAACAATAGACTAATTTTACCGCTTAATGAAATTAAATAACGACCTATTGGTAAAAAAAAGAGATAAATCTTAATTGAATGGCGGGATTAAAGGAGCTTAGAAGCGTGTATCCTAAAAAAAAGACCTGCTCAATAAGATGAAACAGGCCTCTATTATTTTTTGCTGTGTAATTACTGTCGGAATATCTTGATAATATTTAATTCGTATTAAGCTTTTCTTTTCTTTTTAATAACCACCCAGATGCTACCAATTAAACCGATTACTAATAGGCAAACAGGTAATAGCATAAGAATATTCATTAAATGGTGTTCATACTGACGAAAAAGTGGACTATTACCTAATAAATAACCCAATGTGGTCAGTATACCAACCCATAAAAGACCGCTTAGCCAATTAAAAATTTGAAAGCGGGTATTATTTAATCCAGCAAGGCCAGCAATGGTTGGCAACAATGTTCTAACGAACGCTAAAAAGCGACCAATAAGTAATGCGGCTAAGCCATGGCGATGAAAAAGCCCATGTGCGCGCTGGTGATAGTGTTCTGGTAGATGCGACAGCCAACTACGCACTAATTTGGTATTACCAAGCCATCGTCCTTGAAGATAGCCTAGCCAACAGCCTAGACTCGCACCTGCGGTTAAAATAAGTAAGGTCAATGGAAAGTCCATTGTATCTTTAGCAATTAACACACCCACTAAAATTAATAAGCTATCTCCTGGTAAGAAAGCCGCGGGTAATACTCCGTTTTCTAGGAATAGTATGGTGAATAATAAAATGTAGATAATCCATATTAATGAAGGATTAGCTAAGGTTTCGTAATCTTGATGCCATAGCGCCAAGAAGAGCTCTCTTACGATTTCCATATAAAAGGCTTCCTAAAACTGAGTCATTTGGGGGTAAATATAAATTCAATAAGTGTTGTAATCCATTTACCCGTTTTCCACTTCATAGGGTCTATTTTTCATCGTTTAAAACAGCAACACTCTAACAAAATCAGGAAAAACTAGACAGAAAATTTTTCAACTCTATTACGACATAACTTACCCATAGATATGTGATCTTGAAAAATAGACATCTAATCTCTTTTTGAGTTCAGAGTAGGGGATTTTTTAAAAGAAAACCTTAAGATAATGGATAATAAAAAGCGGCGTTTCGTATTTTATTTAGATGATAAAAGATAAATTTTTAATATTAATTGAGAGAAAATAAAACCTTATCTTGTTTATATTGTTCGTCTTTTTTCTGTTTGTTATTTATTCAAAATAAAGGTGAGCAGAGCGGATAATTGTTAGTGATAATGTTAATAAAAAAGACTATCAGTTGATTAAAAAAAACAAAAAGAAGAGAAATAAAATAAAAAGTAAGTAAGATAACTAAGTATAACCTACTGATAATAATAATTTCTTTCATTTCACGTTGGTATACTAAAAAGAACAAAATCCTATTATGATCACAGTTATGTTATTTTATTGTTAACAAAAACGGTTAATGCTGTATATTTTGCATAATCAGCTTTTCAGCGCGATTCAATTCCTTATACTGGCATTGCAAACACTCAATAATGCCTTTTTTAAATATTATTTTAAGTAATGGAATAACTATGGATAAACAACAATCCAGAGTCTTCAGCCTGTTCTTTAAGGGAAGCCTCGTCAAACAAATACTCGTTGGTTTAGTTGCAGGGATCTTACTTGCTTGGTTAGCACCAGAAGCTGCCAAGATGATGAGCTTACTCGGTACCCTGTTTATTAGTGCACTGAAAGCTGTAGCACCTATCTTAGTATGGGTACTGGTTATGGCTTCGATTGCTAATCACCGTCAAGGGCAAAAATCGAATATTCGCCCAGTATTAATTTTATATCTGTTAGCAACGTTCTTTGCTGCGTTAACCGCAGTTGTTGCAAGCTTTATGTTCCCATCCGTTTTAACGCTGGTTGTTAATGAATCACAACTGTCACCACCTGAAAATATTGCTGAAGTGCTTAAAGGCGTATTAATTAATGTGGTAGCAAACCCTGTTGATGCACTTATCAATGGTAACTATATGGGTATTCTAGCGTGGTCTATCGGGCTGGGCTTGGCATTACGCCACGCAAAAGATACCACTAAAGCCTTAACGCAAGATTTAGCTGACGCAGTAACAAACTTGGTACGTGTTGTTATTCGTTTAGCCCCTATCGGTATTTTTGGTTTAGTGTCGTCAACTATCGCAACAACTGGCTTTGAAGTTTTAGCGGGTTATTTACAGGTTCTGATTGTACTGATTGGCTGTATGCTGTTTGTTGCTTTAGTCGTGAATCCACTGATTGTATTTTGGAAAATCCGCAGTAACCCATATCCATTAGTATGGGCATGTTTGCGTGAAAGTGGTGTAACAGCCTTCTTTACACGTAGCTCAGCAGCAAACATCCCTGTGAATATGGCAATGTGTCGTCGTATGAATTTAGATGAAGACACTTATTCTGTTTCAATTCCATTAGGTGCAACCATCAATATGGGTGGTGCAGCAATTACTATCACGATTTTGACATTAGCGGCAGTAAATACACTGGGTATGCCTGTTGATGTGCCAACCGCACTATTACTAAGCCTTGTTGCTGCAGTTTGTGCATGTGGTGCATCTGGTGTTGCTGGGGGATCTCTACTGTTAATTCCACTAGCTTGTAGCATGTTTGGTATTAGTAATGATATCGCTATGCAAGTGGTTGCCGTGGGTGTGATGATTGGTGTGTTACAAGATTCAGCTGAAACCGCACTGAATTCATCAACAGATGTTCTCTTTACCGCAACAGTCTGTATCGCAGAAGATAATCGTATTTCAGATAATCCATTAACTGAAAAAAATAATGGGTAAAAAGGGTAAGTAGTAAGACAGGAAGAGTTGTAAAAATAATAATCAATAATAAAAAATAGAACCCCACATTTTTATGTGGGGTTTCTTTTTGCTCAAGCACCGAAAAAGAATTAAATATTGAGAGCTAATTCTGTTCCTTGTCTAATAGCACGTTTTGCATCTAATGCGCTGGCATCTTTAGCACCGCCGATAAGATGGACTTTTGTATGGCTATTTTCTAAAGAAGTAAGCAAAGGATGATAAGCGCGTTGCCCTGTACATAATATAATGTTATCAGCCACAAGAAGTTGTTGTTTTCCATCTTGTTCAATAACAAGACCTTCTGGCGTAATTTTTTGATAATGGCAATGTGTTAAGAATTTAACGCCTTTTTTCTCTAATGTTAGTCGATGTATCCAACCAGTTGTTTTACCTAAATTCAATCCTATCTTTCCGGCTTTACGTTGAGTCATAACAATTTGTTTATTATCATCTTTTAAGTGATTTTCAGGTTTTATACCGCCACGATATGAAAGCGTTGGATCAATGCCCCATTCTTTGTTAAAAGCACAGGGGCTTAGGCTACTGCATTGCCCTTTTTGCGTAAGATAAAGACCGGTATCAAAGCCAATACCTCCGCTACCAATAATCACTACGTTTTTACCTACAGGTTGATGGTGCTTTAAAACATCCAAATAAGTTTTAACAATCGTATTATCTCGGCCTTCTATATCAGGAAGGTGCGGTGTTACACCACTGGCCAAAACAATCTCATCAAAGTGTTTAAGATGATGAGGAGTGGCTTCAGTATTATTTTTAACAATCACACCAGTGAGTTCTAACTGCCGTTTAAAGTAACGCAAGGTTTCCTTAAATTCCTCTTTTCCGGGAATTTGGCTAGCAATATTCAACTGCCCACCAATAACATCTTCTTTTTCAAAGAGTGTTACATGGTGACCACGTTTAGCCGCTGTTATAGCAAAAGATAATCCCGCAGGCCCCGCGCCAACAACTGCGAGTTTTTTAGGTTGTTGGGTTGGAATAACCAGAAGTTCGGTTTCTCGACAAGCCAAAGGATTGACTAAGCAAGATGCTGTTTGCCCTGAAAATATTTCATCAAGACACGCTTGATTGCAAGCAATACAGGTATTGATTTCATCTTCACGTCCTAGTTGTGCTTTTAGAACGAACTCAGGATCTGCAAGAAAAGGGCGTGCCATTGAAACCATGTCGGCACAGCCTTCTGCTAAAATAGCTTCTGCAGTTTGTGGTGTGTTAATGCGGTTTGATGTAATAAGAGGAATATTTACTTTGCCCATTAATTCGCGTGTTACATTTGCAAATTGGCCTCTTGGTACCATCGTCGCTATCGTTGGAATTCGAGCTTCATGCCAGCCAATCCCTGTATTGATCATTGTGGCACCCGCTTTTTCAACTGCTTTGGCAAGATAAACAACCTCTGATGCATCTGAACCATTTTTAATTAAATCCAGCATAGAAAGGCGATAAATAATAATAAACTGCTCACCAACGGCTTTTTTTATGCCTTTAAGAATACGTAAAGCGAAACGACAACGATTTTCAATATTTCCACCCCATTGATCGTCTCGCTGATTAGTATGTCTGACTAAAAACTGATTAATTAAATAGCCTTCAGATCCCATTATCTCAACGCCATCATAGCCCGCTTTTTGGGCTAATTGAGCACAGTGAATGTAGTCATTGATAGTTTGTTCGATTTGTTCATGACTCATTTCTGTTGGCATAAAAGGGGTTATTGGCGATTGAATAGCAGAAGGAGCAACTAAGTTAGGCTGGTAACTATAACGACCTGTATGCAAGATCTGTAAAGCAATTTTACCACCTTGCTGATGAACGGCATCAGTAACCAATTGATGCGGTGCAAGCTGGGAGTCAGACATTAATGTTGCGGCGTGCGGCAATAATACACCTTGCTTATTAGGTGATATCCCGCCTGTGACAATAAGTGCAACGCCTGCGGCGGCTCTTTGTGCATAAAATTGTGCAAGCTTTGGGGCATCTTTAGGATCTTCTTCAAGACCAGTATGCATAGAGCCCATTAATATTCGGTTTTTTAGTACAGTAAACCCTAAATCAAGGGGAGAAAATAGATGAGAATAATGTGCCATCAGATACCCTTTTTAGACTGGTCAGATGAGATATCTATAGCATAACGAGAAGTGAGTGATTAAGAGTTCATTATGTTAACAAGTTGTGATCTTAATCATGGAAAAGGTGAATAGCACGTTATAAAGCAATAATAATCTAAGTGATTACTTAATGAGAACAAATAGTGATAATAAAAATCACACTCATTCATAATATTTCATCATATAATGTAGTGTACCTATTAATATGTATTAAAAACACACATCACTATTTTGAATTTGGAGACGTTATGATTAATAAATTTAATCAACTTGTTGACTGTTCTGATTTAGGTAAACTTGTATTACGTGTTTCTCTTGGGGTTTTAATGTTATTACATGGGCTTCATAAGATGGAACCAGGTGGATTAGCTGGTATTCAAGGAATGTTAGCTAATTTTAATCTACCTGCTTTTATTGCCTATGGTACGGTGATTGGGGAAGTTGTCGCGCCTATCTTATTGATTATCGGTCTATTTACTCGTGCGTCAGCACTTGTTTTAGCAGGTACAATGTTTGTTGCTGTCTTAATGGTTCACTCTGGTGATTTATTTGCATTAAACCCTAAAACAGGGGGATGGGCACCAGAAAGTGCAGGTTTCTATCTATTCGCTGCGATTGCTGTGATGTTTTTAGGTAGTGGTCGTTTTGCAGTTAAAAAAGATTAATAAATTTAATAGTCAATAAATTTGAATTTAATTGCTGTAACTTGATTAAAATTGATGAACAAACGCCCAGATCTCACGCTATATGCACACTCGATCTGGGCGTTTTACTTTAAGCAACTTTATGGCTTATCGGTTTAAACCTAAGTCATGTTTATTTTTGAGTTGCTGGCGTTAACTTAAAGACCTTTTCATTTTCACCTAACCATTGGCGAGCTACTTGGTTTATATCGTTAACACTTAATGTTTTTATAATGGCAGGATCAGTGAGTAAGCGCTGATACTGTTGGTCATCAGTTGCAACTTGAGCAAGCGCCTCTGTCCAATAACTTGCACTGTCATTTACCTGTGAATTTTCAGTTAGCCAGATATTTTTAGCCTCTTGTAACTCTTTCTCTGTAATACCTGACTGCTTAACTTCATTCACGACTTTACGAGCAAGGGCGATTAATTCATCTGCACGCTCAGGTGATGCCGTAAAGTTTAAACGACCGGTATAGTAGCTTGTAGGCACTTTCGTTAACATTTCAGAGAACCCAAGTGAATAAATTCCGCCTGCTCTTTCACGTAGGTTGAGTCTTAAACGTTGGCTGATCACTGTATCCAGTAAATTTAGCGCAAGTACTTGTTGTTGTGACCATTGAGCTGGCGCTGCATATTGAATGCTAATCATACTCTTATCACTGCTTGCGATAGGGTATGTTTTGCTAAATGAAGTCAGTTTTGGATTAATGGCAGGATCTGCCCAGAATAGACGCTGTTCAGAGCGTGTCGGGAGACTTGCAACCCAGCGTTCAATCAAAGGTTTTACCTGATTAACATTGACAGGACCACTGATAACTAATGTCATATCAGCCGGTTGTCCTAAGATCATTTGGTTTGTTTGCTGTAATTGTTGAGCAGTAAACTGTTTCCAAGCACCTTGCGGAGAAACCACTAAGCGTTCGCCATTTTGATAGCTTTCTTTATTGATATTATCCAAGAAAGTACGTTCAACAGGTGTTTTTGAAATACCTAATGTCATGGCTTGTTTTTGTTGCTCTAATTTCTCACCGTTAAACTGTGGAGAGGTAATTTTTAGATGCATTAAGGTTAGTAAGGTTTCTAGTTCATCAATTGGTGCTTCGCCACGAAAACCATGAAATAACAGTTCGCTATAAGGGCGCAAACTAATTTGGTGTTGTTTGGTAAATAACGCTAATTCACGCGCATTATAATTACCATATCCGCTTACTTCGGGTAATTTCAACGCCCATTGAACCATGCCTAAGCTTTGATTTGTTTCAAGTGATGAACCACCAGGAATACGCAGTGAAACTTGGATATTATCTTTGAGATAACTGTCATTTTTCACAATTACTTTTACGTTATTGCTCAGAGTCCACTGTTGCGTTTTTTCAATAGGGAGTGATTGCGTTGAAACAATTGAACCAGTGAGTTCAGGTTTAATATCTAATACAACGGCTTGTGTTTTTAGGGTAAATGCGCCTGGATTTGACTGTCTAATTTCTTGCCAACGTTGCGTTGCTTTAGTTGCATTAAATAAATTAGCATCATTATCAGGACCAATCACAGCAACGCGTGGTGATGACTGTTTTAGATATTGAGAAAAATAAGCTGACAATGTTTCAGGGGTCACTTTATTGATTAATTGATAGCTTAAATTTAGTGCCTGTTTTTTAGTTTGAATTGGCATATCCAATTCAATGGCTGTTGTGATTTGGTTGGCTAAATAATCGTGCTCGTAACGCTCTTCACCCGCAGCTTGTTGGCTTAGGCGTTTTAGCATTGCGTTACGGGCATTATCTAGCTCTTCTTGAGTCACTGGAACAGAAGCTAGGCGTTGAACTTCTGTAAATAAGATATCTAATGCACCTTGATAATCATTGCCTTTAGGGTGCGCAATCATCAATTGTTGTGAACGACGAGAGTCTAGCATTGCGCCTTGTGCATTAGCGCTAATAGAAGCCATTAAGCCATTATCAACGATAGTTGAGAAACGTTGATTTAAAATTGATAGCCATAATGAATCCATTAAATCTTCATATTGGCCTTGTCGACTGTTTAAAGGTGCTGGCAAAGTACGTTGCAAGGTGAACTGTAAAATACGTGAACCTTGTTCTTTATCGAAAATTGTTTTAACCAGTAGATCTTTATGGTCGATAAAATTGTGCCAAGAAGGATCATCAATTCCTTTGTTTTCGCTATTTTTAGCGTTAAACAGTTGTTTGATATCGGCAATGGCATCACCTTGATTAAAGTTACCAACCAGTACTAATGCCATTCTTTCTGGTTGATACCAAGTATCGTAATAGCGTTTTGCATCTTTCACGTCACCATGCTTAACGATTTCTAAATCGCCAATAGGATCACGATCAAGATAACGGCTACCGTAATAACGTAATTCTTCTAATTGGCGGTTAATACGAAAACCGATACCTTGGCGTAAACGCCACTCTTCAACAATAACAGGACGCTCTTTATCAAACTCGATAGGGTCAAATGTCATTTCAAATGCCCAGTCAGATAAGATCTTTAATCCCGTTTTAATCTGGATCGGGTTTGCATTCGGCAATGACAGTTTATAAGTCGTCGCATTTAAACTTGTCGCGGCATTAACATGACTACCTAATTTCATGCCAAGGCTTTCGAGTTGTTTAAAGCCCGTTGTTCCCGGAAAATGGGTTGTACCTTTAAATGCCATATGTTCAGTAAAGTGTGAAAAACCAAGCTGTTTTTCATCTTCTTGAACCGAACCACTTTTTACCAAAAGACGCATTTCAACACCTGTTTGTGGGCGTTGCAGTAAGTAGACGTCTAAACCATTATCTAGGGTAAAATGGCGGACATCAGGACGCAGTAATAGCGTACTTTTGTCATTTTGATTAGGAGTGCTTGTCGCACACCCTAAAAGTGAAAGACTGACTGAAACAATCAGTAATTTACGATACATATTCGGTAACTCCAGCAGGTTGAGAGGAGGACACGGTAGGGGCTTTGAGTGAAATCACATTATCTGCAATCACATGTGTAAAGCGCTGGTGGCTGACCAAGGCAATACCTGCGGTTGGCAGATGTTGTTTTAGTAGCTGCAACATGTTTAATGCATTTTGCTCATCAAGTGCAGAGGTGGTTTCATCTAATAAAATAAGCTCAGGTTTATTGAGTAATAAACGGGCAAAAATAAGGCGTTGTTGCTCACCACCTGATAGGCGTGTTGTCCAATCAGTTTCTAGTAAAAGTTGATTTTTTATTTTGCCTAATCCCACTAAATGAAGTGCTTCTTCATACTCTTTAGCGGAGAATTGATTAGGCTGACAAGGATAAGCGAGCAAACTGTCTAAACGTGCAAAAGGCAGATACATACGCTGTGGGATCCAACACACATTTGGTGAACGTTGAATTTCCCCTTTGAAATAAGGCCAATGCCCACTTAATGCTCTAAGTAGTGTTGATTTGCCTAAGCCAGAGCAACCTTCAATAACGGTTAACTCACCTGCTTTTACAGAGAAGTTAATATCTTGAATTAACAGGCTGTCATCTTGCATAAACAGAGAAAGATTGGCCTTCAATTTAGTCTGTTTATCATTTAAATCTGCAACTTCTGGCTCATGATCATGCTCTAAGAGTACCACGAAGTTATAAAGACGAGTCACCGTTGCTTGCCATGCAGCAATCTCTTTATAAGAGAAAATAAACCAGCTTAATGCACCAGCAACACTAGAGAAGGCTTGTCTTAATTGCATTAATCCCCCTAGCATTAATTCGCCAGCAAGGAATTTAGGTAAGGCAAAAATAATCGGTGCCATTGCAGTGGCTTGTTGATAGCCGACAGTGAAGAATGCAAGGTTTCTTTCGTAGCGGATAAGATTGTTCCAGTTACGAATAACCCCTAAAAAACGACCCATTAATTCATTGCGATCACTCATTTCACCACGCTGACCTGCAATCGCATCACCATGTTGTTTACGAGTGATAAGTGCAGTACGGTAATCAGCTTCTTTGCGTTGCTTATCCATATTAATCTTACGCAAGGGTGAGCCAATAAACTGCGTAATGGTGATCCCGATAATGGTATAGATAATACAAGCCCAGAACATATACCCTGGAATTGTCCACTCGCTCCCTCCTAATGTGAAAGAGATAGCGCCAGACAGTGACCAAAGAATGGTAGCAAAAGAGATAAGCGTGAGTAACGAGTGCAAAAATGTCACGGTTAAACGCATTGTTGATTCAATCAGTAAACGAATATCTTCTGCAATACGCTGATCCGGGTTATCAGGCTCTTGAGAAGTCAGTCTTAACATGTAGTGTTTACTATTTTTTGATAACCAGCGATCGAGCACTTGTTCAGTCATGCCTTCACGCCAGCGAATAACCATTTTTTGGCGTAAGAAATCGCCCATTACTACGACTGTAATTAATCCTGCAATAATAATGACAAATTGTTGAAGTAGCTTGTAGAGAGCTTGTCCATCAAGTTGTTGTAATGCGTTATAGAAACTACCATTCCATTCATTCATTTTGACGTTAAACCAAACGGATGACAGGGTTAAGGTCAAAGAGACAATCAATAGAAACCAGCAGTAAAGGGCGGCACGCCGCCCCCAAAAAGGTGAAACTAAATAGAAAAATTGTTTTATTGTTTTCATTGCTTATTGGTCATGTTTTTATTGTGTATCGACTTGGTTGCTCACATTAACTTCGTCAATTTATTAATAGTCGTAGCTGACTTGTAACCAGAACTGACGACCTGGTTCATACGATTTGTAATCTTTATCTTGATAAGTGAAGTAGTCAGTTACATTTTTAGTGTTAAGGACGTTATTCACTTCAACAGAGATACCTACGCCATAAGCAAATTCAGGTTTCCAACCCAATTTGGTATCCCAAGAAAAACGACTGCTGTAATTACGTTTTTTGTATTCGAATAATGGGCCATATTCACTTGGTCTTGGGGATCCATTATTGGCTTTCTCCGCTTGTGAACGAGCGCCATTCCATTGAAGACGGTTATACCAAGTCAAATCCAAATCATCCCAAACACTGGTGAGTTCAGCGGTGACTTTTAATGGTGAGTTAAAGTTGCCAGAAGGTAAGTCTTTGGCATTGATGATTTTTCCGTCATACCATACTTTGTCGTAGTTCATCCCTTGTGTACTTGGATCAAAGTTGGCATAACCAGAGTCTTTAGGCGTATTTGTTTTACTTTTTTGCCAGCTAATAGAGGCATTAAAAACATGATCAGCTTGCGCTAATTCCCAAGGCTGACTGTTTTTCACAGAAAGTGTTAAGGTGTCGTGAGTACTGCGTCCATTATTATTAAAATGGCGAATTCTTATTTTATCTTTGTCATTTGGATATTTTGTATCACTACGAACTTCATCACGACCTTCACGATGAACGTATTGTAAACGCCAAGTGGTTGATGCAATTTCTTGTTGCAAGCCTAGTGTTAGCTCATCGTTATAAGGTGTTTTCAGTGAATCAACACCTTCAAAGTCGGTACGGTTTTCCCAATCGCTTGGATTATCGTTATCACAAGAGAAGTAGCAGTGCTGTAAGCCTGCGTTCTGTGCCCCATAAAGCGCATAAGTCAGCATTGAACGGCCATAGTAACGGTTTACGCCACCAATAATTAAGGTATTACCAGTGCCCCAAATATCATAAGTTCCGCTTAAACGTGGAGAGATATTATTTTTTTGAACAAAATCATCACGATCCAAACGAATACCTGGGCGCAGTGTTAAGCGCTTATATTGGAGGTTATCATCAACATAAATTGCGTAGTTGGTATATGAAGCATCATGTGTACCTGCTAAGAAACGGGTTGTTTGTTGTAATGAACCCATCCACTCATCGCCCCATGTAGAGCCAGTATAGGTGTGGTTGTAATAGGTTTTGTCTCGAACATAAGAGCCTTTAGTACGGCTAATTTCAAACCCTGTTGTTGGCTGGTGGCTAACTGAGCCCCATTCAATTGGGTTAAATCGCATGATACTTTTGGCATTGTAGGTTTCTTGTTTGCTTTTCAAATCGCCTTGACCACCACTGCTTATCTGCTGTGGGTTTTGCCAATCGGTATAGTCTTTTATGGTGACGAAGTAGTCTTGATCATTAGAACGCTTGTCTTCAAGGTTTTGATAACCCGCAGTTAATTCTAATGAACCAAGATCAAGTTGATGCTTATAGAGTGCAGTAAAACTTAAACCATTATGCTCATTATCATAGCCTGAGTTATAGACTGAACCTGAGAATAAATAGCTTTTGTATCGTGCGATATTTGTTGATAAATCAAAGGTTTGTTTTTCTGAAATATCCCACGAATATTTAATGAAATAGTTATCGGAAGTACGGGTTTGGTCACGATAGTGTGGCGTTTGTTCAACTTGTTCTAACTGGCCATCTGGCGTAAGGATAATTCCACCCTCTGCACTAATCATCATCGGAATGGTTGATTCACGACGTGATGCAGAGAAAATTAGCCCCGTATTGTCAGTTAGACTCGTTTCAAACCAACCACCAAAGTTTTGTTTATCATATTTTTTCTGGAAACGAGCAGGGTTACTAAAATCATTATTAGCTGTATCAAAATTCAGCTTTGGATCAGTAAAAATATTGTTCCAGCTTGAGCGCGTAGTGCGGTAATAGGCATTGGCATGAGTTTCGCCTGACCAGCGACGGCTTTGTACTTCGACAGTCCCGCCAGTAAAACCACCAAACTCAACAGGAATGTTGTTATCATAAACCGCGACGCTATCAATTAAGCGACTATCAAGATACATACCTTGCTCATCACTACTAATACGAGTGTTGGTTTCTCCATTACCTGAGTTTGCTGGGTCAAAGTCATTATTAAAACTGACACCATCAAGTTTATAGGAGTTTTGATAACTGCTAGAGCCATGAATAGAAATACGTGAAGGTTTAATTTCACCCTGATTCATTGATGTGCTGTCATTATTGGAAAATTGAACAGCAGGGTTACTTTTCAGTAAGTCAGTTACGTTTCCATCACCAGTATTACGCTGTTTTATCTCTTCTGCGGTGATATATTGTGGCGCGGAAATGACATCGGTAGCTGGGTGATAACTGCTACCGACACCCGTGACTTTGACTTCAGGAATGACAATCGCGTTAGTCGTGGCGAGAGGACGAATAACAAATCCACTTCCTTGTGGAATAATTTCTAAACCACTACCAATTAAGACTTTTTGTAATGCAGTTTGTGTTTCAAATTGACCTGAAAGTGCTGGAGCACGCAGGTTTTTAACTGAATTTGCATCAAATAAAATTTGTACTTGCCCTTGTTTTGCAATGGCACTCAATGAATCAGCCAAAGACTGTTCTGGTAAAGCCACAGAAACGGTAGATGCATAAGCACAAGGTGCAGCAATAGTGGTACTTATTAGCAACGCTAGCAGAGACCTCTTAAGGGTCCCTTTTTTGTTATTCATTTTCATTTCACCAATCCCATTCACTAACTTAATAATTGTTGTTACTAGGGAAGAGGGTGAAATGAGAATTATCCTCACCTGTAAAAAAGAATATTTTTCATATTTCTTTTTACTTATTGATAATTAACGCATTATTTTTATCGGTAAAAACAACATTAACCGGCAATATAAGTGGAATTGCGGTAATAAAGTCTTTGGCATCATTAATGTTAGCGATCCCTGAGACTTTCATTTTAGCAATTTCGGGTGAGGAAATTTGAATATTGATATCAAGATAAGGTTTGAGTTTGGTTATTACTTCATTCAATGGACGTTCAAAGAAATGCAGTTGACCAAAACGCCAACTTCCCACGGAATCAATATTGACCGAAGAAATAACAAAACTGTCACTTGTTAATTTGCTGGTGGCTTGAGAGCCAGCATACAAATATGTAGGAGAGGATTTAGGTGTTGCTTTAACCTCAACGATACCTTCATGAACAGCAACGTTAATTTGGTTGTCATTATAGCGGCTGACTTCAAATTCAGTGCCGACAACTTTAATTAATCGGGTATCTGCATGAACATAAAAAGGGCGATAAGGATTTGATTTGACCTTGAAATAGGCTTGCCCTTTATCTAACCATAGCTGTCTTTCTTCTTGTACATAAGCGACTCTGACTTGCGTGTTCCTGTCTAAATAGACTTTAGAGCCATCGGCTAAGGTCATCTCTTTCGGTAAGTCACTGGTTGCAAGCGTCATATTATCCATCAGTAATGCGGGTAAATGACTATAAGGGAGATATAAGACAGTGAGTAGGCAAAAAGTTGCGGTAGTGTGGATAGCGGGGCGCCAAAGAGAACGCTTTTTCTTTTCAACAGTGGTTATTGTTGGTCGTGATAATGCATCACATTGACGCCAAATACCCGCAATATCTTGATATGCTTGCCGATTTATATCATTTTCAATCCATTCTTTAAATTCTTGGCGTTGCTTGGGAGTCATTCTTTGGCTATGTTGTCGGGTGAACCAAAGAGCTGCTTGCTCATCAATAGAGTCATTGAGTAATTCATCATCATTTTCTAAAAAAAGATGATCTGCTCCCTCATCTGTGTGAGGTTTAGTTTCCGGTATGTTTTTTTCCGGCTTACTCATCATTCGTGCATTTCTCCTGTCCTGCATCGACATATCTTTTGCAATGTAATAGGGCAGCCGCAATATGTTTTTCCACCATGCTGATTGAGATTTCCATTTGCTCTGCAATTTCGCTTTGTGATAATCCATCAAAACGATAAAGAACAAATGCTTCTCGACGGCGAGGTGGTAATGTTTCAATTGCTTCACTAAGTAGATCTAAACGCTGCTGATGTTCAAGGACATATCCCGGATCAAGTTCCGTGGCATAACTTTGAGCAGCGTCATCTAATTCACAATCATCCTGATAGATATCTTTTTGCTTTTGTTTTTTTCTCCAATGGTCAATCAAAACGTGGTTCGCTATTTTGAACAAAAAAGCACGCTGTTCTTGCACAGGTGTTTGTTCTTTTCTGTTTAGCCATAGTGTAAACACATCTTGAGACAAATCATCTGCATCATGGTAATTACCCGTACGTTTGTGGAAAAAACGCACAAGTTGTCCATGGGTTGATTGGTAGGCACAACTAATTTTTTGTGCCAATGATTTATCGCTAGCCATAATCTCTGGTGTCTAAAAAAGAGTGAAATAATAAGCTCTTACTGCTTCTCATGAGAACAAGTTATGATAATTATCAAGCTAATTTTTTATTGTATTATTAATAATAAGCAATATCATTTGTGTTTGTATTATGCCTATAATTCATCAGAAAGAAAATCAGAGGCAAGAATTATGAGTAGTATGTCGGCGACTTTTTCACGCCGTGGATCATTTTCTATTGGTGGATTAACTGCCAGTATTTTATTTCATGCAACGCTAGTCGTTGTCGCCATTGGCTGGATAACCTCTAAAGATGAACGCCATGGTGTTTTACCACCCGCAATGACAATGGATTTAGGTATCTATCAATTAGCTCAGGCAGAAACAAAAGATGTTCCTGTTGGGCCTGAAAAAGTGATGTCTGTTCCTGAACCCGCAGAAACAGAACCTGAACCTGTGAAAGAAGTATTGGATTTACCTAAAATGCCAGTAGTAGAACAAGGCACTTATGAGCGTATTCCTGAAAAGCCGAAAGTAAAACCGGTAGTGAAGCCAAAACCCGTTGCGGTGAAAGTACCTGATGATCTTCCTGTCTCAGAAGCTCCATCGGAGGTAACAAGCGCGCCTATTTCTGGCTCTAATACAAGCAGTAGTGCTCAATTTAATAGTTTATCTTCCTCTTCTGTAAGTGGGCAAATGGGATGGGAAAGTTTGATACATAGTCATATTGAGATGTATAAACGTTATCCAAGAACAGCAATACGTTTTAAAGCGACAGGCGTGACACAAGTTTCTATTGTGCTAAATGCAAAAGGTGAGTTGTTAGATGCGAAAGTGGAAACATCATCAGGTAATCGCATTCTTGATAGAGAAGCGTTAAATACGATTAAACGCGCTTCGCCATTTCCCGCACCTGAAAGCTATCGTTTAGAAAATGGTAATATTTCGTTTACTGCGCCTTTAAGTTTTGATTATAGGCAAGAGAGTTAAGTTATTATTTATAATTATTTATTACATATTAAACTAACTATTAAAATAAATAATTTAAAGAAACAGAAACTAAAAAACCACCATAAGGTGGTTTTTTAGTTTTAATCTTTGTGTTCGTCGGCATCGCAATTTTTCAGCGTCGCGGGGAAGATTGCCGCCTCTTTTATTCCCACCAACGAAATAAGAGTATCATAGTGAAAATATGACAGCAATATAATTATCTAATAGAGTTTTTGTATGATAAAATCTCATCATCAACCTCATCAATATATAATGCATTGCTTTCATGGCTATACATATACATTTCTTTTAATATCAATAAGTCATTTTTTAAAGAATATAACTCTGATTCTAAATTTTTATTTGTTTTTCTTAATTCTTCAATTTCTATATATAATTTATTTTTTGATATTGATGATAGTAGCCCTTTATCTAATAATTTTTTATCTCCACGACAAAGTGAAGCTCGATAATCCTCATTTCTATAATATTGATTGTATCCTTTTAATTTAAATAAAGGAGGAAGTATTCGCGTAACACAAACAGTTTGGATCATATCACATAAAGCATAAGTTTCTTTTTTAGCAAGATCACCAATGTTTTTTATTGAATCATCTGATAATTTAAAAATAGAGGCATTAACGGCTAAGTCATGAGGCTTTTTTGATGTGAGTGGAATGACTTTAACCCCTCTGTCATCAGCTTTTACTACAATCGCAGGTCTTCTCTTATGCATTTCACCCTGTTGAATATTATCAGGATAGCGTTTATTTGTTTTTATACCCGCATTCAAAGTGACACATGAGAAGATATGCCCAAATTCAACAATAATAATTTTACCAAGATATAATATTGATTTAGCATTTTTATAATTTTTATTTTTTAATGTTTGAGATAAGTAAATATCATCTGAACATTTCTTGGAGATAGCCAAATATTTATAAGAATATTATTCTCAGATAGAGTTTGAATTTTTGAACTTTTTATTTCCCATCGGTGTTCTTTTCTACCTATAAATGATTTTGTGATAAAAATAGGATGGAAATTTTCTTTATCAATATTATCTCTAAATAGTGGAGTGATGATTTCGTTTATACCATTTAGAATAACATGACCTAATAATATTTCAGATTGATAATTATAAAATTCAAAATAATTAATTCTTATCATAATATAATCCGTTAAGTAATGGTGAGGTATATCTGTGTTTTCGGGATTATTTTAGATTAATGAGACTTTATTTTTTCTATTTTAAACTTTAAATATATTTATTAAATTTCAAGCTAATTAAATATAAAAAAGCAGAGAATAATCTCTGCTTTTTTAGTATCAAGTATCGTAAATAAACTCGATTATTTACTCATACGTTTGTACTTCATGCGACGAGGCTGAATAGCATCGTTACCTAATGTACGTTTTTTGTATTCTTCATATTCGGTAAAGTTACCTTCGAAGAATTCCACTTTACCTTCATCTTGGTAATCGATGATATGTGTGGCAATACGGTCAAGGAACCAACGGTCATGGGAAATAACCATGGCACAACCTGGGAACTCTAACAGGGCATTTTCTAATGCACGTAAAGTTTCAACGTCGAGGTCGTTGGTTGGTTCATCGAGCAGTAACATGTTACCGCCAACTTGTAGTAGTTTAGCAAGGTGTAAACGACCACGCTCACCACCAGAAAGTTCGCCAACACGTTTACCTTGGTCAACGCCTTTAAAGTTAAAGCGACCAACATAAGCACGACTTGGAATTTCAAAGTTACCAATACGCATAATGTCTTGGCCACCTGAGACTTCTTCCCAAACAGTTTTACTGTCATCCATGCTGTCGCGGAACTGATCAACAGATGCTAACTTAACAGTATCGCCTAGTACTAAAGTACCTGAGTCTGGTTGTTCTTGACCTGAGATCATACGAAATAGCGTTGATTTACCCGCACCGTTAGGGCCGATAATACCAACAATAGCGCCTTTAGGAATAGAGAAGCTTAAATCATCAATCAGAACGCGATCACCATAAGATTTTGTTAGATTATTAATTTCTAACACTTTATCCCCTAAACGTGGTCCAGGTGGAATAAAGAGTTCGCTGGTTTCATTACGTTTTTGATAATCAACGCTATTCAGTTCTTCAAAGCGAGCCAGACGAGCCTTACCTTTTGCTTGACGGCCTTTAGGATTTTGGCGGATCCACTCAAGTTCTTTTTGAATTGATTTATGGCGAGCAACTTCAGTTGCGGCTTCTTGCTCAAGGCGCGCGTCTTTTTGCTCTAACCATGAAGAGTAGTTACCTTCCCATGGAATACCTTCACCACGGTCAAGTTCTAAGATCCAACCCGCTACGTTATCAAGGAAGTAACGGTCGTGCGTGATTGCAACAACAGTTCCTTCATAATCGTGTAAGAAACGTTCTAACCAAGCCACAGATTCTGCGTCTAAGTGGTTAGTGGGTTCATCTAATAACAGCATATCTGGTTTTTCTAACAGCAGACGACAGATAGCGACACGGCGGCGTTCACCCCCTGAAAGTTTCTCAATTTTAGCGTCCCACTCAGGTAAGCGCAGTGCTTCTGCTGCACGCTCTAATTGGTTTTCAAGGTTATGACCATCATGAGATTGAATAATTGCTTCTAATTGACCCTGTTCTTTAGCTAATTTATCAAAATCAGCATCAGGATCGGCATAAGCCGCGTAAACTTCATCAAGGCGGTTTAATGCGTTTTTTAGTTCGCTAACGGCTTCTTCAACGGCTTCACGTACGGTATGTTCAGGGTTTAATTTTGGTTCTTGTGGTAAATAACCAATTTTAATACCTGGTTGTGGACGTGCTTCACCTTCAATATCAGTATCGATGCCCGCCATAATGCGAAGTAATGTTGATTTACCGGCACCATTTAGACCAAGCACACCAATTTTCGCGCCCGGGAAGAAGCTGAGTGAAATGTTTTTAAGGATATGTCGTTTGGGTGGGACAATTTTCCCGACACGCAACATACTATAAACGTATTGAGCCACTATAATTACCCTTTGATTATAAAAGAGATTTTCTCTGAGGTGCCATTTTTCGCGATAAAAACAAATTTTTTGTAATTAAGCTGCGTTTTTAGAGCACCTAAATGAACAATAGCAAAGTCAATGTCAGTAATTTGCCAAAGACCCGAAAATGATGAAAGTCGCCAGTATACCCGATTTATAAAAGAAAACCTTAGTCAAAAGCGAGGTTTTTATCTACCTTTCGTGCTTCTTCTGAAAGTAATGAAAATTTCTCTTAAAGAGGGGAACTTACATTGTTAATGATTATCATATTAGCTAATGTATTCAGTATTTGGTGGTTTTATTTGAGGTGGGAGACATTACGTGGTTAAGCAAAAGTGGTCATTAGCAGTCGCAATAGGGGCTTTGTGTTTTTCAACATGGGCACAAGCAGATTCATTAAGTGAACAACGTGTTCGCTATCAAGAGATTAAAGCTGCATGGGATCTTAAAAAAACAGATGAAGTTGAAAAATTACTCCCGACATTAGAAAATTATCCACTTTATCCTTATTTGGAATATCGCCAAATCACCGATAATCTTGATGTTATTGCGCCTGCTGCGGTGACTGAATTTGTCACGAAATACCCAACATTACCACCAGCAAAAGCACTTCCTTCGTTATTTGTAAATGAATTGGCTAAGCGTCAAGAATGGCAAAATTTATTGACTTTTAGCCCTAATCCACCGAATCCCAAAGCAGCTAGATGTAACTATTATTATGCCAAGTGGGCAACCGGCGATGTTCAAACCGCATGGATAGGGGCTAAAGAAGCATGGCTAAATGGCACATCAATGCCATCAAGTTGTGATCCTCTTTTTGATGAATGGCAAAAAGCTAATCAATTAACACCAGAGTTAGTATTAGAACGAATTAACTTAGCAATTAAAAATGGAAACACAGGACTTGCGGCTTATTTAGCAAGACGCCTTCCAGAAAACTATCAAACGATTAGTGATGCTTTAGTTGAATTACAAGACTATCCAAACTTAGTTGGGCGCTATGCAACCGCGCTTTCACCAACCGATTTCACTCGTTCTATCATTCAATCGGCATTTTCACGTTGGGCAAGAAAAGATGCAGATGCGGCAAGAGCACAACTGGATAATATCGCACATGCCCAAAAAATGACGGCCAGTGAACGCCAATTAATGCGTGATACTGTGGCGTGGCAATATATGCCTTATGCTACACCTGAGCAGGTGAAATGGCGTGACAGCGTTATTCAAGATACCGCATCAGATACACTGCGTGAACGTCGTGTACGCCTAGCATTAAGCCAAAATCAACCTGCTGAATTGGCATTGTGGTTAGAAAGGCTCTCTCCTGAAAGTAAAAATAAGGAAGAGTGGCGTTATTGGCGTGCAATGGTATTGCAATCTCAAGGTAAAAATAGCGAAGCACAAGCTATTTTAGAAGCGCTGACGCAAAGTCGTGGTTTTTATCCAATGGTTGCCGCGAGCAAATTAGGTAAGCCATATGTGATGGTGATAGATAAGGCACCGAGTGTTTCATCAAGTATCCCTAATCAGCCAGAAGTACAACGTGTTCGTGAATTAATGTATTGGCAAATGGATAACTTAGCGCGCTCAGAGTGGGCAAACTATGTTGCTTCACAACCTGCACAAATGCAGTCTGAATTAGCACGCTATGCATTTGAACAAAAATGGGCTGATTTAGCAGTGCAAGCCACTATTACAGGAAAAATGTGGGATCACTTAGAAGAACGTTTTCCTCTTGCTTGGAAAAATGAGTTTGAGCAATACACGAAAGATAAATCGATAGACCGCAATTATGCAATGGCAATCGCTCGTCAAGAAAGCGCGTGGAACCCACAAGCACGCTCTTCAGCGGGTGCAACAGGTTTAATGCAAGTAATGCCAAAAACGGCCGAATTTACGGTAAAACAAGCGGGTATTACGGGTTATGTCAGTAGTGCGCAGTTAACAAATCCGGTAAAAAATATTGAGATTGGTACTGCTTATCTTGATTCTGTCTATCAGCGATTTAACCAAAACCGTATTTTGGCAAGTGCTGCATATAATGCGGGGCCTGCGCGTGTTGATCGTTGGTTATCTGATGCAAATGGCCAACTGGATGCGATTGCGTTTGTAGAAAGTATTCCTTTTGCAGAAACCCGTGGTTATGTCAAAAATGTACTCTCTTTTGCTGTTTTTTATAGTTATTTTGCGGGTGAACAACAACCAGTATTAACTGAGAATGAATGGAATAGTCGTTATTAAGGGATAAAAAGGCGATTTGTCGTGGGAGCCTCTTTGTACATTAGCAAAGTATGATATAGTTTGTACTAGTTAATGAGTGTGGCAAAAAGAGGCTTTCACGATGCAAGATCCTGCATTATCACCTGAAGAGAATGAGCACTGGCTAAGATTTGTTGAGTTATTACAACATGCATTTGAGCAAGATGTGCACTTTCCTATTTTACAGCTTTTAATGACACCTGATGAACGAAGTGCTTTGGCGACACGAGTACGCATTGTGCAAGAGCTAATGCGGGGAGACTTAAGTCAGCGTGAGCTAAAAGAAGAGCTAGGCGTTGGTATCGCCACTATTACTAGAGGCTCTAATAGCTTAAAAACGGCACCACATGAAGTGAAGTTATGGCTTGAAAAAGAGCTAATGACGAAAAAATAGTTGCATTATAATAATGTGAGCTAGAAAGATAAAAAGCCATTTAATCAAATAATTAAATGGCTTTTTGCTTTCTTTATTTACCTAAAAAACACATATCAGATTAATTATTAATCTTCTTTTTGATTGAGTTCTTTATAGATATCATGAGTTACTGGCACTAATGCCAAAACTAATGCTTGCTGGTAAACAGAAGTACGACTAAGTAGGCCATCGGTAAAATAACCAATTGCACCACCACGTTGTTTAATGTTGTCAATCTTAGTTAAGAAAGCCATTTCATCACCAAGCTCTCTGCCTTCACGGATCCCTTTTAAGATCTGCTCTGGTAGCATAAGACTTGCAGAGCGTGATTCGCCACGAATTTTTCCATGTTCGACAACAATCCAAGCAAAAGTCATATCATCTTCAATACCGGCTTCAACACCTACCCAAAAATCTGCTTCAGGGCGAACTTGACGAGCTGCCATGACACGCTGACGTGCGCCAGTTCTCGTTTCTGTGTTTCCGATAGGTTGTTGTGGAACACGGCTATCGACATTAATATCTTCAATATCAAAGGTATCTTTACCGAACACTTGCTCAAAAGCGAGTTTTATCGCGTTGATTTTTGCTGGATTCGTAGTGGCTGCAATGACATGATACATAATGAATTAATCATCCTTTGAAAAATTAGAGCAGTATAACGGAAAAAATGTATGTTACAGGTCTATCTTGTTCGCCACGGTGAAACTGAATGGAACGTGGCGAGACGTATTCAAGGGCAATCTGATAGCCCACTAACAGCAAATGGTGTGCGTCAAGCACAGCAAGTTGCTGAAAAAGTAAAATCAGCAGGTATTACCCATATTATCTCAAGCGATCTTGGCCGTACTCGTCAAACGGCAGAAATCATTGCACAAGCTTGTGGTTGTGAAGTGATAACTGACTCACGTTTACGTGAACTCAATATGGGCGTTCTTGAACAGCGAGAGATCGCAACATTAAAGACACAAGAAGAGGCTTGGCGCAAGAGTTTGATTGATGGTACACCTGATGGACGAATTCCCCAAGGAGAATCAATGGCAGAATTAGCGAGCCGAATGCAGGCTGCGTTAAATCAATGCCTTGAGTTGCCCGAAAATAGCCGCCCATTATTAGTGAGCCATGGTATTGCATTAGGATGTTTGCTGAGTACCGTTTTGGGATTACCTGCATATGCAGAACGTCGTTTAAGACTGCGTAATTGTTCAATTTCTCGTGTTGATTATCAAAACAGCCCTTGGCTTGCCAGTGGTTGGGTGATTGAAACGGCTGGAGATGTGAGTCATCTTACTGATACAGCATTAGATGAAGTTCAACGCTAAAAAATAAAAGCTCTCTTTGACGTGACTATCAAGAGAGCTTTTTCTTATGCCGTTACATCTTCACGTTTAATGGGGATGTAATATTCAAAGCGTTCGATATGATCTTGTGGCTCTGTCACCATCTCATTGCTGTAACGCACATTTTTAAGATAGTATTTTTCGACGTCATAACCTTTACGGCGAGTTAGTCCCATTTTAGGTAAACAAACACCATAAATCAGGAATAAAAACTCCTGCATTGCCCCTCGTTTTGCCTCACCTTCGAAATCAAAGCGAATGTAATCACCTCCTGCTAATGAGACTTCATGGGCTGCATCATCCTCAATAAATGTCGCATAATCAGGTTCAACAGCAGTGGTATAAAGCACACGTTGCTCATCTTCATGTTCATCACTATGTTGTGCATGATGAAGGCCATAAACTTGGTGAGGAACCGCATTTATTTTGCTCATATAGTAACGCCAGAATGTTTGGCGCATATCGGAACAAGCTTCAGCCCATTGCTCAAGTGTATGGCTACATGTTTGCTCAATACCAATAAGTTTTTTCTCAGGTAATTGTACAAATTCCCATTTTGGTAAATTTTGAGGATCTAAGGTAATAGGAGGACAAATTCCCACCGCGCACCATTCATCAGTACGACGATAAAGTGCTGGAGTTCTATCAAATTGCTTTTTAAAAGCACGGGTAAACGTCTGTTGGGAATCAAAACGATATTGCAAAGCAATGTCTAAAATGGGGCGGCTCGTTAAACGTAATGCAACAGCCGCGCGAGATAGACGCCTTGAACGAATATAAGAACCAATCGCTTGTCCTGTAACTTCTTTAAACATGCGTTGTAAATGCCACTTGGAGTAACCTGCTTTGGTTGCGACATTATCGAGGGATAATGGCTTATCGAGGTTACTATCAAGCCAAGCGAGCAAATCACGTATGATGTTGGTTTGATCCATACATCTCCCTTAGTCATATTCGTTTATTTATTGCGGTAGATGGTAAATAGCCTGAACATCTATAACAAGTTATATTGTTAGACAGTCGTAAAATATAGTCTTTTTCGGCGACTGATGTACACAAATTCTTCTATCAGTTAGCAAAAGATTGTTTTATTCTAGGCCTAATTATTCTCTCATCTTTTCAATGGAACAAAGTAAATATGTTAAATTTCAAAAAGATGCTAGCAGTGTCTATCTTACTCCCTTTTTCTTTTATGGCAAAAGCGGAAGAAATTGGTTACGTCGATACCGTATTTAAGTTTTTTGGTGCTAACCATAAAATTGTGATTGAAGCATTTGATGATCCTGAAGTTAAGAATGTGACTTGTTATTTAAGTCGTGCAAAAACAGGTGGGATCTCAGGAAGTCTAGGTCTTGCTGAAGATACGGCGGATGCGGCAATTTCTTGTCAGCAAGTGGGGCCTATTGAATTAAGTGAAAAGGTGATTAAAGGAAAAAACCGAGGTGATGTGGTTTTCCAAAAAAGAACATCTTTAGTCTTTAAAAAGCTTCAAGTTGTCCGTTTTTACGATAAAGAACGTCATGCACTGATTTACTTAACTTATTCCGATAAGGTGATTGATGGCTCACCAAAAAATGCGATCAGTGCCGTGCCTATTATGCCGTGGAAAGAGTGATTTTTATTAATTGGATAACTTAATGATTAATAAAATTAATATGAATAAGGTTTAAAATATTTTTTAAAAAATAGCTGTATTTTTTTTCAAAATAGTTGTTGAGATCAATTTTCATCTTTTGTTATTTTATTAATACGATGCTACATAAAAGAAAACCCCCGAATATATTCGGGGGTTTTTATTAGTTAAGTGTTTGAGATAAAATCAAATCACTCGTCTAAATCACCACAGAAACGATAACCTTCACCATGGATTGTAGCAATGATTTCAGGTGTATCTGGTGTAGATTCGAAATGCTTACGAATACGACGAATAGTAACGTCAACAGTACGATCATGAGGTTTTAATTCACGGCCTGTCATTTTCTTCAGTAATTCTGCACGAGTTTGGATTTTTCCTGGATTCTCGCAGAAATGTAGCATCGCACGAAATTCACTGCGTGGTAATTTGTATTGTTCACCAGCAGGGCTGATTAGTGAGCGACTGTTAATATCAAGCTCCCAACCATTGAATTTATAGCTTTCGACTAAACGGCGTTCTTCTGTGCCATTAACTAAATTCATGGTGCGTGACAATAAGTTACGAGCACGAATCGTTAACTCACGAGGGTTAAATGGTTTAGTAATGTAATCATCGGCACCAATTTCAAGGCCTAAGATTTTATCTACTTCATTATCACGACCTGTTAGGAACATTAATGCAACACTTGCCTGTTCGCGTAATTCACGAGCCAGTAATAGCCCATTTTTACCAGGAAGGTTAATGTCCATAATAACCAGATTAATATCATGATCAGATAGAACATTGTGCATTTCGTTGCCATCAGTGGCTTCGTGTACGATATACCCTTCAGCTTCGAATATGCTTTTCAGGGTATTACGAGTAACTACTTCGTCTTCAACAATCAGAATGTGCGGGGTTTGCATATTTGCTACCTAAAATTACCAAAAATAGAAAAAGGAAATCTGTGTTTAACTTCTGTGTGTGCACTTGTGTGGTTATTCATTTTTGTTATTAGCACGTAAAAACTAGACCCAGATTGAAATTCGATAAATAACCATCACGTTATTACAAAAAAATTACGATTTTAATCGACAATGAACGCTAAAATCAGAATGCAAAACGCCCATAGTCTATTAACAGCAATATAACACCAGTTGTATTAAATACCATCTAAAAAGCTAACTTTTGTTGACACATATCAAAATCAAGATAACAGCTTAACCCTGATTTCAATAGTTAACTATATAATTTGATTTATGTAATGTAAAAGAAAAATATATGTTAAATATAGTGGGGATTATTTTTTTTACCAGTTTTGTTACACAAATTAAAGGAGCCTAAAATACCTTATTCCTTATAAAAGTACAAATATCCAAATAACCCCAAAATAGTAGCTTTATTTTCTTTGTTTATCCCTTTGTGATAGGAATATCTATACTACAATAGAGGTAATGCTTGAAAAAATTTCACTTAAGTGACGGTTTATTTTTTGTGTAAAAAAAAGAAAAAATTTGACATCTCTCTCGCTTTGCTTTAACCAGTATATAGTCAAACTAAATTTGAGACAGACAGGATAGTTATGCGTATTTACAGCCCAGCTAAAATGACAATTATTACCACCACCACCGGAATTTTATATTGCGGGACGGGCTGTCGCATATAAAAAACGAAAATCGAAAAAGCCCGCATTGAGAAATGCGGGTTTTTTTTTGGGTGAAAAATCAGGAGAGTTGTATGCGAGTGTTAAAATTTGGGGGAACTTCAGTTGCCAATGCAGAGCGTGTGCTGAATGTTGCTGATATCGCTGAGAAAAAAAGAGAGCAAGGACAAGTCGCTCTTGTATTATCAGCACCAGCCAAAATAACGAATTATTTGGTTGCAATGATTGAAAAAACGGCAGAAGGCGAAGATCCTCTCACTCAAGTACGTGAAGCCGAACAAATTTTTGCCAATTTATTACAAGGTTTAAGAGAAAAACAGCCTGGTTTCGATTATGAGCGTTTAAAAGATAAAGTTGAGCGTGAATTTGCTGAAATTAGGCACATCCTTCATGGTATTTCTTTATTAGGTCAATGCCCTGATAGCATTAATGCAGCAATGATTTGTCGTGGTGAAAAGCTCTCTATCGCCATTATGGAGTCTGTTTTACAAGCTCGTGGCTATAATGTCACAGTTATTGATCCTGTAAAAAATTTACTTGCACAAGGTCACTATCTAGAATCTACCGTTGATATTCCTGAATCTACTCGCCGTATCTTGGAACTTAATATCGCGAAAGACGATATGATTTTAATGGCTGGTTTTACTGCAGGTAATGAAAAAGATGAACTGGTTGTATTAGGTCGCAATGGTTCAGACTACTCAGCCGCAGTATTAGCAGCCTGTCTGCGTGCTGAATGCTGTGAAATTTGGACTGATGTTGACGGTGTTTATACTTGTGATCCTCGTTTAGTACCTGATGCTCGTTTATTGAAGGGCATGTCATATCAAGAGGCAATGGAACTGTCTTACTTCGGTGCTAAAGTTCTTCATCCTCGCACTATTGCTCCAATCGCTCAGTTCCAAATTCCTTGTTTGATTAAAAATACAGGTAATCCTGATGCACCGGGTACACTGATTGGCGATGGTCAAAAAGATGAGAGTACTCCAGTTAAAGGGATCACTAACCTTAATAACATGGCAATGATCAACGTATCAGGCCCAGGTATGAAAGGTATGGTAGGGATGGCGGCTCGCGTATTCTCTGTGATGTCGAGAGCTGGTATTTCTGTTGTTCTTATTACACAGTCTTCTTCTGAATACAGCATCAGTTTTTGCGTACCACAAAAAGAACTGATTAGAGCGCAAAAAGCATTATCAGATGAATTCTATTTAGAATTAAAAGATGGTGTACTTGATCCATTAGATATCATGGAAAACGTAGCGATAATCTCTGTCGTGGGTGATGGTATGCGTACACTGAAAGGGATTTCAGCGCGATTCTTCTCTGCGTTAACACGAGGCAATATTAATATTGTTGCCATTGCTCAAGGTTCGTCTGAACGCTCTATTTCTGCAGTTATTGCCAACGACTCAGCAACTAATGCGGTACGTTTATGTCACCAAATGCTATTCAACACAAATCAAATCGTTGAAGTTTTTGTGATTGGTGCGGGTGGTGTCGGTAATGCATTAATTGAACAAATTCATCGTCAACAGGCATGGTTGAAAAATAAGCATATCGATCTTCGTGTATGTGGCATTGCTAATTCACGCGCCATGTTAACGAATATGCAAGGTATTGATTTAGATAATTGGCAACAAGCTTTAAAAGAAGCTAAAACGCCGTTTAGTTTTAGTCAGCTTATTCGCTTAGAAAAAGAGTACCACTTCTTAAATCCTGTGATTGTTGATTGCACATCAAACGAGGAAATTGCGCAACAATACGCAAATTTCTTACAAAATGGTTTTAATGTGGTTACACCAAACAAAAAAGCGAATACGCTGTCGATGGATTATTACTATCAAATCCGACAAGCCGCTGAAGCTTCACGTCGTAAATTTTTATATGACACTAATGTGGGTGCAGGTTTACCAGTTATTGAAAACCTACAGAACTTACTTAATGCAGGTGATGAGTTGGTTCAATTTAATGGTATTCTTTCAGGCTCACTCTCTTACATTTTTGGCCAGTTAGACGAAGGTAAGAGTTTGTCAGAAGCAACGTTTTCAGCGAAAGAAAAAGGTTTCACAGAACCTGATCCTCGTGATGATCTTTCGGGTATGGATGTTGCGCGTAAACTGCTGATTTTAGCCCGTGAAGCAGGTTATAAATTAGAGCTAAGTGATATCGATGTAGAGCCTGTGTTACCGACTTCATTTGACAGCACAGGTGATGTTGCAAGTTTCTTAAGTCGTTTACCTCAAGTTGATGTTGAATTTGACGCTAAGGTCGAAGAAGCACAAAAAGCCGGTAAAGTATTACGCTATGTCGGTGTTATTAATGAAGGTCAATGCCAAGTTAAAATGATGGCTGTTGATGCTAATGATCCTCTGTTTAAAGTAAAAAATGGTGAAAATGCTTTAGCCTTTTACACTCGCTACTATCAGCCAATTCCATTAGTGTTGCGTGGATATGGTGCGGGTAATGATGTTACTGCTGCTGGAGTGTTTGCAGATGTATTACGTACCTTATCATGGAAATTGGGGGTTTAAGCGTGGTTAAAGTTTATGCACCGGCATCAATAGGTAACGTGAGTGTCGGGTTTGATGTTCTTGGCGCTGCGGTTTCACCTATTGATGGGCAATTGCTTGGCGATTGTGTCACCGTTGATGCCGCTTCATCATTTACACTGGAAAGTAAAGGGCACTTTGTTAGCAAATTACCCGCTGATCCTAAACAAAATATTGTGTATCAATGTTGGCAGTTATTCTGTGAGAAACTAGGCAAAGAACTTCCTGTGGCAATGGTTTTAGAAAAAAATATGCCAATTGGTTCTGGTTTAGGATCAAGTGCTTGTTCGGTTGTTGCTGCATTAGTTGCACTTAATGAATTCGCTAAAAAGCCTTTCAACGAAAGACAATTGTTATTAATGATGGGTGAATTGGAAGGGCGCATTTCAGGAAGTGTTCACTATGATAATGTTGCACCTTGCTATTTAGGCGGCCTACAACTTATTCTTGAACAAAATGGTATCATTTGCCAATCTGTACCTACATTTGAAGACTGGTACTGGGTAATGGCTTATCCAGGAATTAAAGTCTCTACTGCACAAGCCAGAGCCATATTACCAAAAGAATATGCTAAGGCAGATATCATTAATCACGGACGCTATTTATCTGGTTTTATTCATGCTTGTCATACTCAACAACCTGAATTAGCGGCAAATTTAATGAAAGATGTGATAGCTGAACCTTACCGCACTCAGTTGCTTCCAGGATTTGAAAAAGCCAGAGAAGCTTCACAAAAGAAAGGGGCATTGGCTTGTGGCATTTCAGGTTCAGGCCCTACTCTTTTTACCATTACTGATTCATTAGAAATCGCACAAGACATGGCCGAATGGTTAAAACAATACTATGTACAAAACAGTGAAGGTTTTGTGCATATCTGCCGTTTAGATACGCGTGGCGCAAGACAGATAGGGTAAGTCATGAAATTATACAATTTGAAAGATAATCAAGAGCAAGTTAGCTTTGCTCAAGCGGTAAAGCAAGGTTTAGGTAAACACCAAGGTCTCTTTTTTCCACAGGACTTACCGTCGTTTTCTAAAGCTGAAATTGATGAATTATTAGCGCTTGATTTTGCAACACGCAGTAGCCGTATTTTAACGGCATTTATTGGTGATGAAATTCCTGCTGATGTATTAGCAAAACGAATTAACACTGCATTTGCATTTCCTGCACCTGTGACTCAGGTTGAAGACGACATTAGTTGTTTAGAGCTTTTCCACGGCCCAACATTAGCATTTAAAGACTTTGGTGGCCGCTTTATGGCGCAGATGCTGTCAGAAGTTGCAGGCAATCAACCTGTAACCATTTTAACTGCAACATCTGGTGATACTGGTGCTGCCGTTGCTCATGCATTCTACAAATTAGAAAATGTACAAGTTGTTATTCTTTATCCTGAAGGCAAAATTAGCCCATTACAGGAAAAATTGTTCTGTACATTAGGTGAAAATATTCACACTGTTGCAATTAAAGATGACTTCGATGCTTGCCAATCATTAGTAAAACAAGCTTTTGATGATGAGTTCTTAAAGAAAACAATGTATTTGAACTCAGCAAACTCTATCAATATCAGCCGACTATTGGCTCAAATTTGTTATTACTTTGAAGCTGTTGCCCAAATTCCTGCTGAAAAACATGAACAACTCGTGATCTCTGTACCAAGTGGTAACTTTGGTGATTTAACTGCGGGTCTATTAGCTAAATCTTTAGGATTACCTGTTAAACGCTTTATTGCAGCAACAAACGTGAATGATACGGTCCCTCGCTATTTAGATAATGGTAAATGGGAACCTCACCGTACTATTGCAACACTTTCTAATGCAATGGATGTTAGCCAGCCTAATAACTGGCCACGTATTGAAGAATTGTACCGTCGTAAAGAGTGGGATCTCTCCGATTTATCTCATGGTGCTGTTAGTGATGAAACAACTGAAGAAACAGTACGTGAGCTTGCAAAAAAAGGTTATATTTCAGAGCCACATGCAGCTGTTGCTTATCGTTTATTACGTGATGAGCTTCAAGAGGGTGAATACGGTTTATTCTTAGGTACTGCACACCCAGCGAAGTTTAAAGAAAGTGTAGAGCGCATTTTAGGCGGTGAATTACCGCTTCCTAAAGAGCTTGCAGAGCGGGCTGATAAAGAACTGTTATCACATTTCTTACCAGCTGATTTTGCTCAATTACGTGCATTCTTACTTGAAAGAGCACCTAAGTAATCATTATTTTAAAAAATTAGATTTATATTTAATTAAATAGCTCAATATTTTATTGAGCTATTTTTTTATCTAAAATAGGAAAGTAAGTATTTAAAAAAAATAAAAATTAATATATATATTTTATTTCCAGAAAGCAGTCTAATTAAATGTAAGGAAATTAAATATGAATGGATTCAAAAAAGTGCTATTCAAAGATAATATAAATGAAATTGTATCAAAAATTGAAAATCATATAAAAGAAAATAATTCAGAACTTTTTTTTAAAGTACAATCTGTAAAAAGAATATTAACAGAAAGTTATATATCTATTTTCATTTCTAAAAATGAGTATGCTGCGAATGAGTTTTTAGAAAAAATAGAGAATAGTTTTTCACTTTATCATAAAAATGAATTTACAAAACAGCTTGATTTAATTAGAAAAAAAATCAATAAAAGCATAGAGGAACTATTTGTTAATAGTGCAAAATTAGCAGGAAGAGGATCTAATAAAATAAAAAAAGAACGATTGGAATTATTAATGCAGCATAATGTTTCTGGTGATTACTATTTGGAATTTGAAAGTAAAAAGCTATTTATACAAATAGATAATGAAAATAATAGTTTTAAAATTATTGATTTTAATGGATGTGCTGAGTTTTTTTATGATAAAAATAGTCTAATAAATAAAAACAATTCTCTTATAAGTATTAAGAATGATGATAGCTTTTTATATTATCGATTTTATAATAAAAAAGAATATTCTGATCATTTTAATAATACGGAAAATTGGAGTATCAATAATAAAAACATTCTTGATATGATAATCAATAATATTAAAATTAAAGAAAAAATAAGTATCAATAAAGATATTAGTATTGAACTGAATGAGAGTTATTCGTATAAAAATATTTTTATTGTTAGAGATAACTTGAACAAAACAGAGAAAATACTGCATATATATGTCTCTGATATAGAAGAAGCATTTACAATTGCAAAATCTAAATATGAGCAAATAACTGATAGTGGAGAACATTTACTTTATAAAATCGGTACAGGTTGGTTTATTACTAAAATAAAACATAATGTTATGAAAAAGTTTTCACAATATACGGATCTATTAAAACCATTAGAAAAAATAATGAGCCGAGTTAATTTAATTACCTCAACAGAAACTAATTATGATTTTAGTCATATTCAAAATCTTAATGGATTATGTTATGGGCTGAGTTTGAACTATTTAGTCGAAGTTATAAATGGTGGTTTAGAAGGAGGGAATAAATATTTATTCTGGTTAAAGGAGAATGTACGATCTTATCAAAATGAACAAGAAATTATAGCCGATAAATTTGATTCAATTTTATTTAGTAGTATACGGGAATATGAAATATTAAATCTAATTAAAGAAATAAAAAGTATCATATTTTCTCAGCATTTCCAAATGGAAAGGTTAAGTGAAAAAGCACAATATTTTGTATTTGATTCAATAAAATCAAGTGAATATAGTAAAATTTTAGAACAACGAGGATTAAAAAGATCACATATAAGAAAAATAGCATATGATAAAAACAAAATTAATGAATACTTAGAGTACATCATAAAAAATAATGATAATTATTATGCTATTATTGGATTTAAAGATCATGCTATTGCTATTTCATATAAAAAATACTCTGAAAATTATTATAAATTTTCCTTGTTTGATTCTAATAGTGAATTATTAGAATATTCTAGTGTTGGATCTATAAATAAAATTTTAGCGAGTAAAATGGATTTTTATGGCTCACATGATATTGATAATGAAAAATATATTATTTTTGATGAGTATATAAATAATAAAGAATCAAATTACCGAAATGTATGGGATTATAATGATGTAGAGATAAATAAAGGTCTTGCTGAGAATATAAAGAAAATAGGTTTTGCATTACCCTTTGACGAAAATATTACAGGGCGTGTTCTTCATTATAATGAACATCGTGATCTTATAGTTGAGCTAAAAAGAAACAATAAAATAATAGAAGTTGTTGTAAAGAATTCTAATTTTGATGAAGGGATTTATTTAATAAAAAATCATTTTTCTCAGATCGTAAAGAATGAAAAAGCCAGTAAAATTACTTTAAATAAAAATGATAATGGTGATATAAATATTCAAGAAACTGAGTTTGATAATTTTCAAAAAATAATAATAAACAAAAATTATATTGAATTTAGTGATGTATACTATCGTGATCTGATTAAGATTAATAGTTATTTATTAAAAGGAAGCAAATCTACTTTATTAAATGAAATAGTTTCTTTAATTGATATCTTAGAAGGAAATATATATTTTGATAAGTTGTCAGCAAGTTTATCTCTTATTAACAAAATAGAATATTTTAATTATAATAATAAAGGTATATCTCTTTTTAATATATTAAATAAAGTAAAGGAAAAAATAGAAAGTAAGTTATTTTATGATAAGTTAATTTATGGGAAAGATAAGTTAATCGCCTTATCTAAAAAAAATAGTTTAGTTGCTGCAAAATTTTATCAATTAATGGTTAATGAAATTAATGAAGTTAATAAAGGTGTTAGTAATTTCATTTACAATAATATTATTGAAAGTCCTTATTTGTCACTAGATGAAAATAGAAGTATGGGAGTTTATGGATATGATTATACTATTGAATTTAAAGAGAATTATCAATATATAGATGAAGTAATTAAAGGAATTGATATTCCAGAATTAAAAAATACTCTTTTATTAGAAGAAAAAAATAGATTACATTTAAAAGATAGCTATAAGAAACTATTAGAATATAAAAATCATAATTATGTAAGTAAATTAATTGGCTTTATTGAAAATGAAATAGATTTAAAAAAAGGTAATAAATTAAGCTCTTATCAAGATTTGTATTTTGATTTTTTTATAAATCAGCAATTCACCAATAAAATGATTATTCATGAAATGGTTCAATTGGAAAACTATTTTCTTAATAATTACCGTGAAAAAAATTATGGATACTATCAAAATAATTTCTTTATTAATGAAGATGATCCTCGTGTTCTTTTAGAAAAATCACTTAATCAAAATAAAAATAAAATAGATTGTAGTTATTTATTATTTGATGATAGTAAAGAAAATTTAAATTTTTTATTTTCTGAAAATATTATCTTTACTGATAAAATCATAGATAATATTATTCTTGATAATATAGAAATGTATTATCAAGAAGATATTATAAATTATTTCTATAATGGTATTAAAAATGAAGAGCTAACCTCATACCTAAAAGATAAGCCAGAAGTAAGTCATCTTTTGGATTATTGTCTAAAAAATAGAATAAGAATAATAGTAACAGGAAATAGTGAAAGAAGTCTTTTTAATCAAGAATTAATTAGACAAAAGGATGAAGTCGAAAAACTATATAATATTATTTTAGAAAATCAATTTTTTAATGAAAAAACAATTGTTTTTGCAAAAAAGGATAAATTGTTAAGTCACCAATATGGTGATTTTTTTATTGAAGGAATTGCTCAACGACTAAATATGCCTATTTATCAAATAATTGATAATAGGTTATCTCTATCAAAGGATAACGTAATTGTTAAACCTTTAGTCAAACGACAACATATAGATAAACCTTTACTTGCAAATGTTCTACTATCTCATGTCATCATTCCTGAGATAGAATCTAATAATATAGAACCCATCTCACTTAATGAAAAAATAAAAAAAGAAAATCAAAAATTAACTGAAGGGTTATACCAATTTGTTTCTAAAATACATCCTAATTATCGTGATAATAAAGAATTTAAACTAGGCTATGAAAAAGATATTAAAACTGTTATTTATGACTATTCAGATAAAATCACAGTATTAGATATCTTTAATTACATTAAACTTAATCATTATGGGCTTAATCTTTATCAACTCGGTTCTATCATCAATAAAATTGATAATGTTAATATCAAACAGCATAGGGAAAAATTAAAGGAGCTCAGTGATAAGCTTATTAATAATGATATTTCCATAAATACTGCATGTGAAAAATATCAGTATGAGTTATCTGCTTTTTTTAACGTTTCAAGTAAAATAAAAATAAAAAATAAGTTAACACAAATGATACATGATCCGCTGATTAATAAAAAATTTAATCAATATTTAATGGGGGGAATAACATATCAACAATGGCAATCATTGATTTCCTTATCAGAAGGATCGCTGACATTAATTGAAAAAACAAATAAAACAATTGAGGTGATTCATGCAATTTATGATAATCCAACATTGATAAATAAATTAAGTTTGTTTTCAAGAAATTTACTTGATTCATTTTTTGATAGAAATAAAAAAGGTAATTTATACAGAGTGTTATTAGATAACATCTCTAATTTTGGAAACTATAAAAGGATAATAAGTTCACTTCAAAATATTATCACAATGATCCATCATAAAGAGATACTAAATTCATCATCGCCCTCTAAGGCTTTAGAAAAAGCAAGTAACTTTAATCAATTAAATATATTGGAGATGAATAACCAACCATTAATTAATAAAGAAAAATTAAAAATAAATGAACATTTTTTTGATAAGCAATTATTGGTCAATGTAGGAGCGATAATTAATGGAAAAAGTATCGATTTAATTGATCTTAGTAAAATAGATAAATGGGAGTCAAAACTCACCTTCGACCCTCATCATTTTAATGATTATTTTTTATCTATTTCTGGCAATGAAAAAGACAAACAGATAATTTCTCTATTTTCTTATTTACTAAATAGTAAAGAAGATAAAATTAAATATCTACTTTCTAATGATACTAATAGAATTGATTATATTGTTGCTTATGAAAGATTAGCTAAAATTATTGATTTAGAAAATAAAGAATATAGTAATAATGATTGGGATGTATTAAGGAAACAGTCATCAATAATTCCACGACATATGAAAATAATAAGTAAGATTGGTTATGCTAATATTACTTATAGTATGTGGCAGTCAGTTAATTCTACGTTTATGCTGGCTGAACAACTTAGTAATCCATTGTTGACATCAAAAGAACGTCAAGAGATCATTAATAACCTTGCTATAATGTGGTCTGAAATGGTCTACAATGGTTTGTCTGAAGTAATTGAAATTTCATTAGCTAAAGGATTGCTAAAATATCGGCATAATCCATTGGAATATATTAATAAAATAAGCACAAAAATAGGTGTTGGGCTGAATATACTTTCTATTGGCTTCGATATTTATAATGCTTACGATAATTTTAGTCGAATTTCAGATGAAAATAGTGAAAAGCAACGTATTGATTATATTGTTAATGGATCTTTGGCTGTAGTGTCTGGATTGGTAACTTTGGGGGTTTCTATTGCGATGCTTGCAGGTTCAACTATTGCTGGCCCTATAGGTATTGTTGCAGGTGCCGTTATTGCTTTAGCAACTTCAATTTATACAGCAGCAAGGCTTATTGAGGAAGCAAAAACAAAAGTACATTTTACACCACTAGAAGAGCTGAATAATGGCTTTTATGCATTTTTGATGGGGGATCTTATACCAGATAAAAAAAATGAAATTATCTATTTGGAAACCAAAATGCAATTAGAATCATTGATAGATAAAAATGCAGCTAATTATCTTGAAGAAATAAGAAAGCAATTTAATTTTGCTCGTTATTTCTATACTAATGAGAAACAAATATATCAAGAATGTTATTATTATAAGATAGTGCCAAACCTAATGGGTAAGAAATTAGATTCAATTTTAAATCCTTTTGGTGAGTATGTTGCTCAGCGAATATCGTTAAATATGAGTCAAAAAGAAGCAGAAAAAATAGCAGCACTCTCTTATCATTTACGTTCGGAAAAAACAGAATATAAGTATTATCTACCTAAAGAAGCTATAGCCACAAATGAAATACTTATTTTTGATATGGATTTTTATATTAATGAATTGAAACGTTACTCTATAGATATTATTTCAGATGATAATTCACCTATATTCTCTGAGGTTGTTGATGATGATTTTTTCAGAAGAATAAAAACAACACGAGAAAATAGCATTCATCTATTTGGTGAAAAAAAAGTAACTAATGATTTAATAAAAGCTAATAAATATGAAAGATATTATAATTTGGGTTGGAATGAAAATGAGGTTTTTTATTTTAATACTCATAACGGTGATGATATTATTGTCGCTCCTTCAAATACTAAAAACACCTTTGATATTTATAATGGAACTAAAAGGATAAGTGGAGGAAATAAAGATGATACATTTAATTTATTTACTTCGAAATCACCTCTTTATGCTAGTCGTTTTTATGGGCGTGGAGGATGTGACACACTCCGTATTATTAAGACAAAAAATAAATATACGGGTTATGAAGTTAATTTATTAGATAATTACGTTAAGTTCAAAGGGTCAGAAGAAGAAACAAATAGCCAAAATTTCCACTCGAAACTTTTTCTTTATCAAGATAAGGATGGCTTTTACTCGAGGCAATTGATTGATTCTATGCCTAATATCGTATTACAAAATCAAAGTGTCATTGCTTATTTAGACAGTATTGAAAATGTTATAGGGAGTGAAACAGGCAATGATATTATTTATGGCAATCAAGAGGATAATTACTTAGATGGTGGTGGCGGGGCAGATTTATTATATGGATTAGGGGGAAATGATACTTTAGTATTACAGGAAGGATATGCTGAAGGTGGTGAAGGGAATGATAGTTATATTATTTTAAGAGCATCGTTAGAACAAAGTTATAATATTCAGTTTGAAACAATTATTAATGAAGATTCTCAAGATAATGCCAGTATTGTAAAATTGAATTATCGTTTTGATGAGATTTCTGCGATCCGTCGTTATGGAAAAGATATTTTATTTGATATGAAAGTGAATGATGGAAATAAAAATAATGATTTAATCTATCATTCAATAAAATTAAAAAATGTTTATAAAGATAAAGAAGGACAAGTATTATCTCATCGATATACTTTAGTTATGAATGACGGATTTATGCTAACAGCTAAAGAATGTACAAGTAGTAAAGATAATATATTTTATCAGTTTAGTTATTTACAACAATACAGTAGTAACAATAAGAATGTTCAGCATTTTCATATAGATAATAATAATCACTCTTTAAGTATTTCATATCCTAATGAAATGATAATAATTAACTTATTACCCCAATTACATTACAGTGGATTTTCTGTCGATGAGAACATACGATTTACTATTGATGGCAATGATTGTGATAATTATTATCTTGGTATTACTCCTAATTCGTTAATTAAACTCAGTTCAGGTCATGATAGCTATCAAATCAAAACATTTTTAGCGCAAGATAAACATGAAACAATCACTGTCTCTCTTTCTAACAATTCAAATAAATTAACTCCTGATTGTATTAGTAATTTTATTTTATCTGATATCAGTGGGTTTGATTTAAAGTTTCATAATGGTGTTTTATCTCACCGCTATCATCCGAATGCTCACCTGAAACTTGTATTTGAATTATCACATCTTCAATCTATTGTTGACTCTGGTATGAAAATTCGCCTAATTGATAAAGACAATGTCGTCTTTACTCTTCCCACACAAGAGAATAAGCAACAATTGCTTATACCTACCGATGATTTAAATTTAGCTCTCAGCTCAGAAGATGATGTACTTATGATCCCTGGCTCACTGAGCTTAAATAAAGAGGCATTGCTTGCATATTCCCTTTATCCTTTTCACTCTGAATTAATATCGATCTCTACCTCCTTGCAAGAGCAACAAAACCAAGCAACCGATCTATTGTCAGTTCTCTACCTTATGGATGGGGATGATATTGTTGTTAATCACAATAAAAATAGCTCTGTGATAGATGCTGGTGCAGGAGACGATAGTATTGTGGTTAATCATGGGCATCATATTTTAATTGCTGGAGAGGGTAATGATAGCCTAAATGCAGGGAGTGGAAATGACCTTTTGATCTCGGGATCAGGCCTTGATTATTTAAGTGGGGGAACTGGCAGTAATGTTTATATTGTAAAAAAACGCTGTGGTGAAGTTATTGTTTATGATGAAGGTAAAAACAGCCATATTTTTATTTCTGGGTTATCTGAGCATGATAGGTTAATTTATTCTCAAATTGGTGATGAAAGGCAGTATAAAACACAAGATAACCAATTTACTTTAACCTTAAGGGTAAAAGAAGATGAGATTAATTCTTCAGTTACTGTTATTGAAAAGCAAAGCACGCTTTCTATACCATCTCTTGCTTTAATTATTCAAGAAATGGCTCAATTTAACGAGCAACAATTGGCAATAATGCAAGGTAGTGAATTTATTCCATCACCTATATGGTCACCTTTACCATTAGTGACAAAACATTTGTGATCTTCAATATAAAAAAACAGCACTTATGTTAGTGCTGTTTTTATTTGTAAGATAATGCGTGATCAATATTTTTATTTGACTAGTGATTCGGTACGTTTAAATACTAAGGTATTACCTTCAGATTCAGCAGAGTTAAATTGATAACCCTCTAAATCAAATTCTTTAAGTTGTGTTTTGTCAGTGAGTTTTTCTTGAATAATAAAACGGCTCATTAATCCGCGCGCCTTTTTAGCGTAAAAGCTAATGACTTTGTATTTCCCATTCTTCTCATCTAGAAAAACAGGTTTAATAATTTCAGCATTGAGTTTTTTCGGGTTAACGGATTTAAAATATTCATCAGAGGCTAAATTAACTAAAACGTTATCACCTTGTGCTTCAATCGCTTTATTTAATGCTTCTGTAATGGTGTTTCCCCAAAATTGGTATAAATCACTGCCCTTGTTATTTTTTAGCTTTATTCCCATTTCAAGACGATAAGGTTGCATTAAATCCAGAGGGCGTAATACACCATATAAACCTGAAAGCATGCGTAAATGTTGTTGAGCAAATTGAAAATCATCTTCAGAAAAGAGTTCAGCTTGCATGCCTGTATAAACATCACCTTTAAATGCCAAAATAGCTTGGCGCGCATTTTCTGGTGTGAAATTAGGTTGCCACTCACCAAAACGAGCAGTATTTAATCCTGCGAGTTTATCGCTTATCTTCATTAAGCTTGCAATATCACTTGAAGATAACTTTCGACACTCTTCGATAAGTTGTTGGGAATATTTTAGCAATTCAGGTTGGGTGAAATGCGTTGTTGCTAAAGGCGATTCGAAGTCCAGTGTTTTAGCTGGTGAAATAGTAATTAGCATAATTCCCTCAATTGGCTATTTTAATGTTCATCAAATATAACAAATTCTTTCGATAATAGGCTAAATTATAGTAATAGGAAAAAACAATGGTTTCTCTTATTTGGGGTAAAAATCGACAATTAAAACGATTCAGCCTGCGATCTTCTTCTGTTTTTTTCCGCTTTTGTTTCGCGAAAACGTTTGGCATTCAAATAATTGCTTTGTATGAATCTAAGCGTCTTGTAGTGTGAGCAGTCCATGTTATTATCAATAGATATCCGCAGGTGACTGCAAACAGATTTACCTAGTAGATGAGATAAACAAAATGACCAACAAATTGACTTCTTTGCGTAAACTGACAACAGTTGTTGCTGACACTGGCGACATTGCAGCAATGAAACTGTATCAGCCTCAAGACGCAACTACCAACCCATCTTTAATTTTAAATGCAGCTCAAATTCCTGAATATCGTAAATTAATTGATGAAGCGATTGAATGGGCACGCTCACAAAGCGATTCTCGTGAACAACAAATCGTTGATGCTTGTGACAAGCTGGCAGTAAATATTGGTTTAGAAATTTTAAAACTGATCCCTGGCCGTATTTCAACAGAAGTGGATGCTCGCCTGTCTTATGATACTCAAGCATGTATCGAAAAAGCACGCCACTTAATGAAGCTTTATAACGATGCAGGTATTAGTAACGACCGTATTCTTATCAAATTAGCATCTACTTGGCAGGGTATTCGTGCCGCAGAGCAATTAGAAAAAGAAGGTATCAACTGTAACCTGACTTTACTGTTCTCTTTTGCTCAAGCTCGTGCATGTGCTGAAGCGGGTGTTTACCTGATTTCTCCATTTGTTGGTCGTATCATGGATTGGTATAAAGCTAATACAGATAAAAAAGAATTTGCACCTGCTGAAGATCCAGGTGTTATTTCTGTGACTGAAATCTACAATTATTACAAACAACATGGTTATAACACTGTTGTTATGGGCGCAAGCTTCCGTAATATGGGTGAGATTTTAGAATTAGCCGGTTGTGACCGCTTAACTATCGCACCAGCTCTGTTAAAAGAATTATCAGAAGCTGAAGGTGAAGTTGAACATAAGTTATCTTATAAAGGTGAAGTGAAAGCACGTCCAGAAGCTATCACTGAAGCACAATTCTATTGGGAGCATAATGCAGACCCAATGGCAGTAGATAAATTATCTGACGGTATTCGTAAATTTGCTGTCGATCAGGAAAAATTAGAGAAAATGATTGCGGATTTATTATAATTCGTCGTTAAATTCTTATAAAAATCTTAAATACCCATCTTTTACAGGTGGGTATTTTCATTTTTTTCTTCTCAAAATAACATTTAAGAAAATTTTAAGATTAAATTGATTGGAATATATTATTTATCCAGTAATAATTATAAAAATATATTATTAGAATACTCTATTTATTATTGGTGAATTATGAAAAAGATTGTCTTGGCAACGGTACTTGCATCGTTATTTTTCGGTGGCGCTGCAATGGCAGAGAGCAAAACCGCTTTCTCTTTACCTGCAATTGAAAAAAGTGCTGAAGGTGGAAATTCAGCGTCTCAATATCAATTGGGCGTAAAATATGAGAATGGCGAAGGTGTCGAACAAGATGCGCAAAAAGCGCTGGAATGGTATACCAAAGCTGCAGAGCAAGGTCATGCTGAAGCGCAGTTAAACTTAGCACTTATGTATGACATGAGCGATGATATTGATCGCGATGCAGAAAAAGCAGTTTATTGGTATAACAAAGCTGCGGTTCAAGGCGTTTCTTTAGCACAATACAACCTTGCTGTTTCTTATGACGATGGTGATGGTGTAAAGCAAGATCATGAGAAAGCCGTGTATTGGTATACTAAAGCTGGTGAGCAAGGTGATAGTGATGCGCAATACAATCTCGGTATCTCTTATGATGAAGGTATTGGTGTAGCACAAGATCATGAAAAAGCAGTTGTCTGGTATACAAAAGCAGCAGAACAAGGCCACTCTGATGCACAATATAATCTTGCTGTCTCTTATGATGACGGTGAAGGTGTAGAGCGTAACGGTGCTAAAGCTGTTTTCTGGTATACGAAGGCTGCAAACCAAGGTAATCGTGACGCACAAAATAACTTAGGTGTGATGTACGATGAAGGTGATGGTGTGGCTAAAGATGCACGTAAAGCCGTTGAATGGTACAGAAAATCAGCGATTCAAGGTAATGGTCTTGCACAAAACAATCTTGCGTTAAACTATTACTACGGTAAAGGCGTTAAACGTGATCTGAAAGAAGCCTATGCATGGTTTACTGTTGCTGTTGAAAATGGTGATGGTGATGAAGCAATGCTAAAACGTACTGCTCGTGCATTAAATGCAGCACAATTAGCAGAAGCTAAAAGTTTAGCAGCGTCTTATATAGCTAAATATATTGATGAATAATATTAATTAATATTATTTAGGATTAAAGAGGGGGAGCTTACGCTCCCTTTTTCTATTTTAGTTAACGATAAATAAAAATAGAGAGTTATCAATTTTTATTATCCGTTCTCAATAATCAAATATTAAACATCATTAATATATTGAGATTATTTTTAATTCTCTTGTGTTCTCATGGTAATATCTGCGCGCAAGTTAGATGGTCATTGATTAATTGAGGTTGATATGAATGAATTACGCATAGGGTTAGTTTCTGTTTCTGATCGCGCATCAAGTGGGGTTTATGAAGATAAAGGCTTACCCGCTTTAGAGGCTTGGCTAAAAACTGCGTTAACAACGCCTTTTCATATCGAATCTCGTTTGATCCCAGATGAACAATTGATGATTGAGCAAACACTTTGTGAACTTGTTGATGAATCAGGTTGCCATTTAGTGCTAACAACGGGAGGAACTGGGCCTGCACGCCGTGATGTTACTCCAGATGCAACATTGGCCATTGCAGATAGAGAAATGCCTGGTTTTGGTGAACAAATGCGCCAAATTAGCCTGAAATTTGTACCCACTGCAATTTTATCCCGACAAGTTGGTGTTATTCGTAACCAAGCATTAATTTTAAACTTACCCGGACAGCCCAAAGCGATTGCAGAAACGTTAGAAGGGTTAAAAGATAGCGAAGGCAAAGTGATTGTTAGTGGTATTTTTGCGAGTGTACCTTATTGTATCCAGTTGTTAGATGGCCCTTACGTTGAAACAAATGAAGATATTGTGAAAGCATTTAGACCAAAATCAGCCCGTCGTTCTACCTCTGCATAAATAATTTAAGAGGTTATTTAAACTGTTTGTTTGTATGAATGCTTGGAATTCATACTGTATTCAAGTAGTACAAAAATAACCTCATTCTATTTAATCTCTTTTTTTCTTTGTGATTTATTAAAAAACCTTTATTTTCAACTTGTTATACTCGCATTTTAAGTTAAGTCTTAAAGTTTGTATGTTAATTCACCGTGATGTTATTGGTGCTTGGTGTAATATGTTGATAAATAATGATTTTTAATTTATCTGGACTTGGCTGGATCAATTTTTTCGCATTTTTTGCATTTTTTTTTATGATTCCCCTTGATGAATGTATTTATGACCCCATCTTCTTTTCAACTGCAATTACCACTATTGAGTTGCGTTGATTTTATATCCGCTTTGAGATGATGTTGTTAAGTCTATTAATTTTTGACTTGAAAAATGAATATTCATCCTCATATAGATTGGTAGTCAAATTGATAAAGAATTCTCTTTGGAGGCGTTTAAATGGGTAAAATTATTGGTATTGACCTGGGTACAACTAACTCTTGTGTTGCTGTAATGGATGGCAAAACTGCCCGGGTTATTGAAAACAGTGAGGGCGATCGTACTACTCCTTCAATCGTTGCATATGCACAAGATGGTGAAATCTTAGTTGGTCAGCCAGCAAAACGTCAGGCTGTGACTAACCCACAAAATACTTTATTTGCCATCAAACGTTTAATTGGCCGTCGTTTTGAAGATGAAGAAGTTCAACGTGACGTTGCTATCATGCCTTACAAAATTGTTAAGGCTGATAATGGTGATGCTTGGATTGAAGCTCGTAACGATAAAATGGCTCCACCACAAGTATCTGCTGAAGTCCTGAAAAAAATGAAGAAAACAGCAGAAGACTATTTAGGTGAAGCAGTTACTGAGGCTGTGATTACCGTTCCTGCTTACTTTAATGATGCGCAACGTCAAGCAACTAAAGATGCGGGCCGTATCGCAGGTCTTGAAGTTAAACGTATTATTAACGAACCAACAGCGGCTGCTCTGGCTTACGGTTTAGATCGTGAAGTCGGTAACCGTACTATCGCAGTTTATGACTTAGGTGGTGGTACATTCGATATCTCTATCATCGAAATCGATGAAGTAGATGGCGAAAAAACCTATGAAGTTCTGTCAACCAATGGTGATACTCACTTAGGTGGTGAAGACTTCGATAGCCGTTTAATTAACTACTTAGTTGATGAGTTTAAAAAAGAACAAGGCATTGATCTACGTAACGATCCATTAGCAATGCAACGTCTGAAAGAAGCTGCTGAAAAAGCGAAAATTGAATTATCTTCAGCACAACAAACAGATGTTAACTTGCCATACGTTACTGCCGATGCAACAGGTCCTAAACACTTAAATATCAAAGTAACTCGTGCAAAATTAGAATCTTTAGTTGAAGATTTAGTTAAGCGTTCAATGGAACCAGTACGTGTTGCATTAGAAGATGCTGGCCTGAAAGTAAGTGAAGTTAACGACGTTATTCTGGTTGGTGGTCAAACTCGTATGCCAATGGTTCAGAAAACTGTTGCTGATTTCTTTGGTAAAGAACCACGTAAAGACGTTAACCCAGATGAAGCTGTTGCAATGGGTGCAGCTGTTCAAGGCGGTGTATTAGCGGGTGATGTTAAAGACGTTCTGTTACTTGACGTAACACCACTGTCTTTAGGTATCGAAACAATGGGTGGTGTAATGACTTCCCTGATCGGAAAAAATACCACAATTCCAACTAAACATAGCCAAGTGTTCTCTACCGCAGAAGATAACCAATCTGCTGTAACTATTCACGTATTACAAGGTGAACGTAAACGTGCTAGTGATAACAAATCACTGGGTCAATTTAACTTAGATGGTATTCAGGCTGCGCCACGCGGTATGCCACAAATCGAAGTTACTTTTGATATCGA